>CAZTFL010000014.1:0-1814 GCA_964612895.1 Candidatus Woesearchaeota archaeon | reverse complement strand
GATTTAACACTGTAACCTTCGTTTTCTAAGTGTTCTTGTATAATTTCATTAAGTAATATATCATCTTCAAGAAAGAGTATTTTCATAAAAATCCTTTAAAAGATTTTATCATAAAAGTTTTAAACTAATTTGTTTTTACTCATACACTCCACACACTTTTGATACAATCAAAATAAAAAAAGGATTTATTATGTTTGAGTTTATGAATATGAACATGACACTATTTCATGGTTTTACAATGTTTATTTTTTGGGCAATATTTTTTTATTTATTAATTTCAATTGATACAAAAGAAAAACCATCTTTATTAGATATATTAAAAAAACGATTAGCAAAAGGTGAAATAACTCAAGAACAGTTTGAATCAATAAAAGCTACATTAAAATTAAAAGAGGAAATATAAATATGAAGAAAACTATTTTATCATTAATGTTAATTACTAGTTCAATTTTTGCAATGGAAGGTAAAACTATGACAGTTTATAAATCACCTTCTTGTGGTTGTTGTAGTGAATGGATTGATATTATGAAAAGTAAAGGTTTTAAAATAGATGTTATAGAAACAAATGAGGTTAATAATATAAAACAAAAAGCTGGTTTACAAGCTGGACAAACATCATGTCATACAGCATTTGTTGATGGATATGTAATTGAAGGTCATGTAGACTATAATGCAATAAAAAAAATGCTTGTTGAAAAACCAAATATTTTAGGAATTACTGTTCCTGGTATGCCAATAGGAAGTCCTGGAATGGAGCAAGGAAATACTAAACAAGCTTATAATATATTGTATGTAAATAAAGATGGTTCTACAGGTGT
The DNA here is from genome assembly GCA_964612895.1 of Candidatus Woesearchaeota archaeon. Lineage (GTDB taxonomy): Archaea > Nanobdellota > Nanobdellia > Pacearchaeales > GW2011-AR1 > JAGVXH01. The sequence goes on along the minus strand of CAZTFL010000014.1, from coordinate 996 downwards.
GTATGAATCTCATTAGAAAATAAATAGGATATTAATAAAATGAAAATACTTTTACTTGAAGATGATGTTATTCTAAATGAGATAATTGAAGAATTTTTGTTATCTTTAAATTATGATGTAATTACTGCTTTTGATGGGAATATTGCTGAAGAGTTAATCTATGAAGAGAGTTTTGACCTTTTATTATTCGATGTTAATATTCCTAATATTACAGGATTTGAACTGTTAAAAAATATTCGTCAAAATAATATTAATATCCCTATAATATTTATAACATCAAGACATACAGCTGATGATGTAAAGATAGGATTTAACTCTGGTTGTGATGATTATATTAAAAAACCATTTGAATTAAGTGAATTACAACTCAGAATTGAAAATATAAAAAGATTAAGACAAATTGATAATCATGGACAAATAAAAATAGATAATGACACTTTTTATAATTATGAAAAGAAAGTTATCATAAGAAATAATGAAGAGTTTAATTTATCAAAAATAGAATCAAAAATTTTAGAATATTTTCTAAAAAATAAAAATAAAGCTATTTCTATAGATGAAATATCAGTAAATAATTGGCTTTATGATGAAATGCCTGAATCTACAACAATTAGAACTTACATTAAAAATTTAAGAAAAAAACTTAATGATGAAACTATAACAACACTAAAAGGAATTGGATATAGATTTAATATTAGATAATATTTTATTCTCTCATATTCTCAAATAACTATTTAAAAGAGACCGTTAAATATTCCGTGTCAAAGTAATTCTGATAGGAGAAATCCTATCACACCTGAACTTAAATTTTAAGTTCATTATCCAATCTACCCTCGAAAAATATTGCCAGTTGGGAAAGTGTTAAACTCCAATTCCAAACTGGCATTGTCCATTTTTTTTCAGAATTTTTTATTCCCATAAACAGTAATTTTAAAAGTGAATTATCATTTGGAAAGGCACCTTTTGTTTTTGTAAGTTTCCTAAATTGTCTATGGA
>CAZTFL010000013.1:0-2001 GCA_964612895.1 Candidatus Woesearchaeota archaeon | reverse complement strand
CCCTTCCATGTTTTTGTAATTTTTCTTATTGATAGGACTATGACCTCTAACGTTTCGGCCTCGTACGATGTATAAAATATGTCGTGTAGGCCGTGTTGTCTGTTCGTATCCCTTAATTTTAATACTTAAAAACTGGGGCTTCTTTCTTCTCCTTCTTTCTAAATTAAATTAACATAAAGATAAAGTAAAGTTTGGTTAAAATCAAGCTAAAAATTTGCTTTTTTTGACATTTTAAATACAATTATTTATCATTTTAATTTCATATTTCGAATATGCAAAATTTTCAATATCTTACTTATGATAATAAAAAGACGTATTTAATAAAACTATTTTTTAGCGTAAAAGAAATTTATCCTATTTATAGTAAATTTTATGAGCTTTTGTCTACAAGAAATGATTTGAATGAAGATGTTTTAGATAAAATCTATGATGCTATCGGAAGTATTGCATACGAAACAGAACAACTTGATTTACAACATGAAAATACATTAAAAGCTAAAATTAAAGACGCAGAAACTGTTGATCAAAATCAGATTAATAAAATGCTTGCAGATATAGAAAAATCTTTTATATAAAGAATTCTCTTATGGTTTTTGAAACTTTACAGAATAAAGAAAATAATGCTTTAAATGTTTCGTTTGATAAGACCAAACTTTCTCATGCAAATGAAAAAACTGTAAATAAATATCTGTGATGAGTTTGGGATTGGATAGTGACCAATTCAAATCCTACAAATCGGTGAGTTGAAGACTACACAGCTAAAGGAGATTTTAATACTGCTTATTCTGCTGCAAGAAAAGCAGGAGAACAAAAATTTATGTGGAATGGGTGTAGATATTCCACCAATATGAAAGGGACTCCTGGGGATCAATTGAAATGGAGTGGCATAACTAACTCACAAACTCAAAATAGGGATATTGTCCAGGATAGATTAGCTAAGAACTTAGCTCCTATTGGTTATGATAAACCAATAAAAAGATTTATAGAGGCAGTAATAGAAAATAAAACAGATTCATATAGAAATACTGTTAGTGAGAGAAGAATGGATGCTTATAGATTATATATGGGCATTCCTCAAATAAATAATACTTTCACTATTTCTAAATATACTCCTGCAAAATCTAAAGATAAGAACATATTGTATTATTCTATACAGGATGATAATCTTAAAAGTAATTTATTAAATATAATCAATAAAGAAGGCGATCCTATTAAATATAGAGAACTTTTACAGAAAAATGAACTATCCTTAGATAATACATATAGTGATATAATGGGGAAATTCTTATTTGATATTGGTTCAGACGATAATGGTAAATACATTTCATATTATGATAAGCGGGATATAAACGTAATTAATTTTAAAAATCCAATTACATGAAAAGAAATTACGACTGATTTTGGCAAACCTTTTGAAATTTATGATAGAATTTACTATAGGGAAAATCCTTTATATTATTTGCCAAGATATAAAAATATAGAAAATGAGATATCTCGCTTAAAATCAATAGTAAGTAGCTCTGAATATGATCAAAACTGAAACCCTATATATAAAGACAAGAATTGAAATATAGTTAAATTACCAAAAGAATATATATATTCTATGGATTATGAAAAATATTTATACAAAATTATAGCAGATAGACCACCAAAATATATTAGACAATATTTTTCAGATAAAGAACTTTTGAAATTAGATGTTAATAAAAAGAATTTTGATGCTCTGGCTTTGCAAAGAGAGCTATCGAACAGAGGTTATAAATTCCTCAAATCCACAAAGAAAGATGGTGATTTCGATTGAATCTTAGGAGATGAAACAAAAGAAGCATTGCTAGATTGGCAAAAGAAAAATTGAGGTAAGAAATAAGTTTTTTCTAAAAAAAATTAAACTAAATTAAAAGAAAGAAGCCCCTCTTTCTTATTTTTTTTCGTTAGTGGGGATATGACAGACAACGTTCGCTGCTAGACCGATGCGAGCCGTTCCTTGAAAATTTATATAGT
>CAZTFL010000012.1:0-2345 GCA_964612895.1 Candidatus Woesearchaeota archaeon | reverse complement strand
CTAATATAATATAGTAAAATATATTTTATAGAATGTGAAAATATGAATTCTACAGATACCAAATTCATAACAAATGAAGACGGAAAAACGCTTTATGATAGATTTAATACTTTGATCAAAAACACCGTTTTGTTTGATTGTCTAGTAGGCTACTTTTTTGCTAGTGGATTTCATTTAATGGCTGATTCTTTAAAAAATACTAAAAAAATAAGAGTCCTTGTTGGATTAAATATCGACAAACACATTTATGAAGATATAAAATTATCAAGATTAGAGAATTTTCAAATATCGTCAAAACAAATAAAAGAAAGCACAAGTGCTAAAGTAATGGACGAGTTTGGTAAATCTCAAGATACTGCAGATGTAGAAAAAGGCGCAAACACACTATTAGAATGGTTAAAATCAAAAAAGATTGAAATAAAGGCATACAAAGAGCACAATTTACATTCTAAATTATATGTAATGACCTTTGACGAGCAATCTCCAGATAAAGGAAGAGTAATAACTGGTTCTAGTAATTTTACAGAAGCCGGATTAAAAGAAAATCTAGAATTTAATGTAGAATTAAAAGATTCTCCCGATTATCAATTTGCAAAAGAAAAATTTGATGACTTATGGAAAGATGCAATTGATGTTTCTGAGACATATATCGCAACTATTGAACAAAAGACTTGGATTAATCAAAATATAACTCCTTACGAGTTATATCTTAAATTCTTGTACGAATATTTTTCAGAGATTATAAACAAGGATAATGAGGACATAGATGATGCTCCTAAAAATAAAGCCTTTAAATTAAAATATCAGAAAGATGCAGTAAATCAAGCAAAAGAAATATTAGAATCTTATGGCGGTGTTTTCTTATCAGATGTTGTTGGTCTTGGGAAGACCTATATTTCTGCAATGTTAGCAAAAAGATTAGGCGGCCAATCACTAATTATAGCCCCTCCAAGTTTATTAGATGAAGATAAACCAGGATCTTGGCCAAATGTTTTAAGAGAATATATGGTTGCAGGATACAAAACAGAATCTTTAGGAAAATTAGAACATTTAATTAAGCAAGGAACAGATAATTATGATTATGTGTTTATTGATGAAGCTCACAGATTTAGAACAGATTCAACTCAAATGTATGAGATGCTTGCAAGAATTTGTGCTGGCAAAAAAGTAATTTTAGTAACAGCAACTCCACTAAATAATAGTCCAAAGGATATTTTGAGCCAAATTGCATTATTCCAAAATAGACACCATTCAACTTTGCCAAATCCAAAAGTAAGGGATTTGGAAGCATATTTTAAAAGATTACAAAAAAAAATTGAAGATTTGGATAGATCTGAAAATAGGGATGACTATATAAAAACAATTCAAGAGAATGCAAACGATATTAGAGAAAATGTATTAAAATATCTAATGGTAAGAAGAACAAGAACAGGAATCAATAAATATTATGCTGAAGATCTGAAAAAACAAAATATAAGATTTCCAGATATTGAAACCCCTGTTCCAGTTTATTATAAATTTGATGCAAAAACAGACAAAGCATTTGATGAAACTTTAAATTTAATAATAAAACAATTCAAATATTCTAGATATATGGCTTTAACCTATTTGATAAAACCCATTGATCAAATAGAATTGCAATCCCAGAGAAACATGGGTAATTTCATGAAAGGGTTATTGTTAAAAAGATTAGAAAGTAGTTTTTATGCTTTTAAAAAATCAATTGATAGATTTATTCGATCTTATGAAAAATTCATAGAGTTATATAATTCTAAAGGTGAAGTATACATAAGCAAGAATGTATCTAAAGTATTTGATTTATTAGAAATAGATGATTTGGAAGAAATACAAAAATTAATTGATAAAGAAGATGTAAGGAAATACAGTTCTAAGGATTTTAATAGTAATTTTATAAAAGACTTGAAAGATGACTTAAAAATATTAAAAGAAATAAGAGACAAGTGGGCATATATCAATATTGATCCAAAATTAGACGAATTTGTTTCCATCCTTAAAAAAGATAAAATATTAAAAGACAATAAAATAGTGGTATTTTCAGAATCTAAAGAAACTGTTGATTATTTATCCGATCATTTGAATCATCATTTTAATAATACGGTATTATCGTTTTATAGTAATGTAAAAAATACCAGTAAAGAGAGTTTAATTAACAACTTTGATGCAAGAGCAAAGCACAAGAAAAACGATTATAAGATATTAATTACAACAGATATCCTTGCAGAAGGTGTTAATCTTCATCAATCAAATATAGTAATTAATTATGATATTCCTTGGAATCCAATTAAAATAATGCAAAGAATGGGGCGTATTAACAGAGTAGATAC
>CAZTFL010000011.1:0-2447 GCA_964612895.1 Candidatus Woesearchaeota archaeon | reverse complement strand
TCAGGATCAAAAGGCAGTGACCGGAAGATCCCCAGTCCAAATCTGGGAGGAGGGAATACTTTTTAAATATCATTAATCTATTTTTTTGTGGCTTGAGTTTCTTAGTCTTTTATAGAACAGAACAATTATTAACTAATTAATAGGAATTGTAACCCATTTGTCTTCCTTTTTAAACTTTTCTACTATAAGATATTAATTATTAAATTATGGAGGTAATTTAAAAATGGCAGGAAAAAGAGATACATTAAGTTTAATTGCACTCATCTTGATTATTGTGGGTGGTTTAAACTGGTTACTTGTTGGACTTTTTAAGTTTAATTTAGTGACTGCATTATTTGGAAGTATTCCAATATTAGTAACAATAGTCTACACACTTGTAGGTCTTTCAGCAATTTGGGCAATATATAAATTCAAAAGCATATAATTTATGCTTTTTCTTTTTTTATTTTGTTTTATATATTCGGCTAATTATTTCTAATTTCTTCTCATAATCTATTGCTGTTTTGTAATTATACCAAAAGACATTCATAAAGAAATTAATCCAAATCTCGTCATAGATGTCATAAATTAAAGTGATATCTTTCTCTAGCTCTTGAAGCTTAAAATTCTTTTCTTCCTTGCTTTCTTTAAAAATAGAATGTCCACAATCAAATATAATTCCTCTTAGTGGTTGTAATTGATGTTTTAATTCTATTGATGCAGGATATTTTTTCAATAATGGCATAAGAAGATTTATGTTCTTTAGAGTGTCTATATCAATCCTTGCAATAATCTTAACCTTTAATCCTTTTTTTATTCTTGCTTCTAGTTTGTCTATAAGACTTTCATTCTTATATTTTGTTTTAAGAAAAGAAAGATTGCCTGATAAAAAATAAACAAAATTAGACTTATCTAAATATTCAAAAATTGGCTTTGGATCAAAATCTTCTCCTTTAAAAGAATAGCCATTAGATAAGTCTTTAGGAACATATTGAAATATCTCCATAAAACTAAAATCTTTCTTATAATTTGTGCTTTTTATTTTTACAAATAAGTTATTTTCTATGTCATTTGAAGAAATCTTGTTAGTGGAATAAACTAATTTTATAGTAGTATATCCTGCCTTTATGTTTTTGATATCAATCAACCCAGTATTTTTTCTAAACTCTTCTATATATTTCTCAGCAGTTACCCAACTTATACCTAGTTCTTTAGATATTTCTTGAATTGTTCTAGGTTCTTCTTCTACAAGTTTAATAATTTTATTTGCTTTTTCTTGTGATATCATAATAATATTTAGTCACGAAATATTTAAATATAGATTTTAATAAAATAAAACCAATTAATATTAATAATAAAACACTTAAAAAATCTATGTTAGAAGACAACCATTTTACAAAAGAATATATTCTTGAAAAGATTCCAATTCGATTTATGTTGACTGAAAAATGCAATCTAAGATGTCATATGTGCAGTGCCGATGGATTAGGAATAGGGAAAGTTAATTGCAAGCAATCAAAAGAAATGAATGTAAAAAAAGCAAAAATACTAGTAGATTTACTTTCAGAAATTGGATATTTTGGAGAAATTACTTTCTCTGGAGGAGAACCAATGGTTTATCCTTATTTTTATGAATTGATTGATTATATTTTACAGAATAATAAAAACACAGTGAAAGTAATAACAAACGGAACAATTCCATTTAATGATGATTTTTTTACAGATAGAAAAAAAGCACAGATATCTATACATTCTTTAAACTATCAATCTTGGAATAAAATAACTCAAGGAAATATCCCACAATTTAACAACCTTATAAAGAATCTAAAAAATATGAAAAAAGAACAAACACATAACATTAATGTAGTAATACATCGCGGAATAAATGACCGTTCAGAAGAATTATTCCCTCTATTTGAATTTTCAAAAAACAATAATTTCCATTTAAGATTATTTAAATTATTTCCTTATACAGAAAATATGTTTGATAAATATAAAGAAATAAATAAAGAATATCTAAAAGAATTAAAACTTAATGAATCACCAAATAAAGTTAGATGGCACAATCAAGATGAATATTCTCAATTGGAAAGATATTATTTTAATGGTAATCTTAATCAAGAAATAGATGTTGCATCTTGCCCTTGCTTTAGTGGAGAATGTAAAAGCTGTTATAAATGGCATTTTCTTCAAATTACTTCTGATTTTAAAATAAAAACTTGTCTTGAAAGAGAAAGTTATATAGATTTAAATGAGGCAATTGATAATAAAAATTCAAAATTACTTTTAGAAAAAATAATTGAATCAAGGATTGCAATTTACAATCATGGAAAAGAAGAACCCCCTCTAAAAAATAACCCCTTTTTTTATTATGAAAAAAATTATATATATATTCCAAATAGAATAAAATGCCAGAATTATTTCCTTTTATAAACTAATTGTTTCTTAAATATATATTACTATATTAT
>CAZTFL010000010.1:0-2573 GCA_964612895.1 Candidatus Woesearchaeota archaeon | reverse complement strand
TTACTCAAAGTTCTATAGCCGCGAGTACATCTAGTTATGGTGGAGGAGGCCATTCTGGTGGTGGGGGATTTGGCGGCGGTGGAGGCGGCGGTGGTGCCGGTGCTCGTTAATAATAGTTCTATTTCTTTTAATATTAATTTATATATATTTACTCTAACAAAAATATATATTTATTGGAATTAACTATGCCAATCACAATAACGCCAAAGGGAACAAGAAGATCAGAAAGAGTTCTAAACTTAAAAAAAACAAAACAAAAATTACAATTATCAGAATCACAAAAATTAAGATTACAAAAAAGTATTAGTGCTTTGAAATCTAGAAACGCAACACCTAATACTCAAATTTACTCTAAAGAACACACAGCAAAATTATTAGAGTTCAAAAAATTTGCAGAAGAAAATCATTATTTTACTCTCCCAAATAATTTAGAAGCAATAAATGAAGTTTATGAATGGAGTAAAAAAGTAGATATTAAAGATCATTTCATATTTACTTCAATTGACGACATAGTATTTAATGAATTAAGTGTAAAGCATCTAAACGTTATTACCACTTGGCTAAACAGAATAGAACCAGAAAATAGATTCCCATTTTTAAGAAATATAAGTTATCAAATTCGTCCAAGGGCAATTACATTAGAACGTTTAAGAACAAGATGCGCAATTACAAATTATGTTATAGATATTGCTAGAATGAATGGTTTTTCAGAAATGAATATTGTAGATAATTTAGGAGATATTTTTAGATATTACACGGAACGAGGTGCTTACCCTCCTGAGTTATTAGGTTCGTTTTTAGAAACCGCGTCCCATCAAAGAATAAAAAGTTATAATAGCAGATTGCTGACCGATTTCTTCGACGATCCCAACACACATTTAAGACTAGACGCATATAACGAATATTTCCATTTAAACTCAAAATTTGTAGAGGTAAAGAGAAATATCGTCGACACATTAAAATTAGATGAAAAATCTAAAGAATTTGAATTTATAAGAACTACTGATTTTTCTTATACTCATTTGCCTGAGTTTTATGCTAACATTTCTAAATTATTAGATGCTTACAAAATTCCAAAAGAAGGAAAAAGAAAAATTCTTGGAGAATTAGATAGTATTATTAAAGAAGCGAAATTAGAATTAAATAAAGTAAACGCACGTTTTGAATTTTTAAGAAATGATTATAATAGATTTAAAGACAATCTTTCAAAAGGCAAAGAAATTCCAGAAAGTCAAGAAAAGTATTTTGAATTTTTAATTAAACCAATGTACGATAAACCAATGGATTATGAGCAGGCAATGGTGAGAATTAAACAAGCATTAAGCAGATTTACGGGTTCGTTTCGTTCACCACGGAATTATCACAAACTAGTAGATATGAGCCCACCAATTGAGATTATTGATAATTCTACAAGATATAGCCATCATAAATTTTTAATGCAATCTCAAACTCTTGATGTGCCGACAAATAAATTATTGGATTTGAGAAATCAACTGGCGATAAGTGATGAAAGAAAAGTAGTTTCTTATTTAGAAAAACTAAAAACCGAAATCGCTCAAATAGAAAAAGCAATTGAAAATAAAGATTATACGTTATTACAAAAAAATCCAAAAGTACAATCTATGCTTTCAGCAATACAAAAAGGAACTGTTTCTAAAGAAAATATTCTAAATGCAATTTTTAAGAACACAGAAATCCCAGAAATTGTAATGTCTGAATTAGTTAAAAGATCTTTTGAATCCCAAGATGCGAGTATCTTTCAAAAATTTGTAAATGGGCAACTTGATGCTCAAGAAAAAACAACTTTCTTGAACAGATGTTTAGAATTAGATATTCCTCTTGAGGATTATCTTAAAAGTAAAGGTTTATTTGCAATCTATAATAAAGTTAAAGCCAGTGGTGCTTACACAAAAGTAAAAGAGATAAGGTCTGCAATTAGCGAAATAAAAACAAAACAAGAAAGCGTTACTTCAAATATTGAAATTACATTTAGTGATAAAAGAGATTTATTGGATGTTTTTTCAGGGAAATTTTCAGGAACTTGCTTTGGAGATCATCCTGAAGACATGGTTAGAAGAGAATTGTTTCTTGAGAAGGTCTTTAAAGATGGAGAGTTTGTTGGTGGAATTACAAATATAGTTAGAAGAATTGAAGGCAAGAAAACACTTGTAATTATTGGAATTGATGTTAGTGAGTCTTTAGCAGATGCTTTAAGTCAAAAGAAAAAGCAAGAACTGATAGATCTTTTAATTGCAAGGCAAAAAGACTTCTGTGCAAAAAATGATTTAGGAATTGCAATTACTTCTCGTCTTGGAGGAATAAGTAATCGTGCAGGTTTTTCAAGATATATAAAAAGAAAATACATTAGTTGGAAAACTTACAAGATAGATAAAATAAATATTCAACCAGAACAAGAGTATACTACAACAAGATGCAATAAATTGTTATAACAGACCCAACCAAATTATTTATAAATACATTATACTTACTATTTTTATTTAAAAATATATTTATGGAGACTTGAATAAACATGAATGCAAAAGATAAAAAATTTATTATGTGGTTTGATGAAG
>CAZTFL010000009.1:0-3038 GCA_964612895.1 Candidatus Woesearchaeota archaeon | reverse complement strand
TTAATAAATAGTTGAATATCAATGAATCGGCACCTCCACTAAATAACAAAACTTTTTTACCTGTTGGTACATTCTTTTCTTGCTCTGAACTCTCTATAACCATTTTTATTTAACACTCTCCCTCAAATCATCTTCCACCTCTTCTTTTTCTATATGCCATTTAGCGCTCTTACAATATGGACAAACAAAAACTTCTTCTTGTCTCGGATTCCATTCATGTCCACATCTTTTACATTTCAACTGTTTTTTTATTTTTATCTTCATTTGATTTATCATCAATAGTAATACTCATAACAAGTATTTAAATCTATTGGTTATTTTTTATACGACTTAATTTTATTAAAGGTGATTGTGATAATATAACATCTTTATCATTTCTTCCCATTGCATATTTGAAATCTTTATTATGTAATTTACCATTTTCTCTTGCTATCATATCCCAATGCATAAAACAACCATTTTTATATAAATACCTATCATTTTTTAAATCATATAAATTACTTTGTATAGAAGGAATTGTTTTATTTGGATATAATAAATTTTGTAATAATTTTGCTAATTTAATTATAGGTCCATGATAATTATTCAAAATTCTTTTATTTACTCTTAAATCTTCTTGACTCCATTCGGTATGAGTCATATAACTTTTTTTATTACCTGATTTATCATATTTTCTAATCTTTGTTATAACTGAAGGTCTTACAATTTGAGCTTCAGCATCTATGTGAGATTCTCTAAGAATCATTTCCACTTCCCTCCATTTACTAAAAAAGCTCCAATAGTAATTAATCCTAACATAACTAAAAATCGGTCTCCACTATATTCCATTAAGATTCCCGCTATTCCTCCACAAATCATCATGATCCATCCAATAATCTTTTTTACTTTATTTTTATCTAGCTCCATTTCAAGCCTCCAACATTTTTATCGTCCACATAAACATCAGCTCTCATCTTTTATTCTTATAAACGAGCAGTGAAGAATTTTTTCTATATCTTTCTGTCTTCGTTTATCTACCTCCCGTAATTTATTATTCTTATAATGATGTTCTTCATCTATCTCTATCGCTAAGTTTAAACTAGGAACATATCCATCTAGGTAATAAAAAGACTCTTTACCTCTTACAAAATACCCTCGTTCTATTTTTATATTATTACTCAATTCTATTTCTTTAATAAATCTATCTTCATTTCTTCCGATAGAAGGCCTATGATTAAAAAATATTTTCAGATCTTTTAATAAAGAATAAACAGAAATATTGTTCTCTCTTAGGCATCTATAAAACTTTACTTCTCCGAAAGGTTTAATAGAATTTTTTGTAACGAAAAATAATCTAAGTTCTTTGATACTATTAATCTTGTTTAATGAATGAGCTCTTAAAATTCTTTTTTTTAAGAGTGATAAATCTATAGGAGATATTTGTTTCTTTCTTCTTTCTAGTGACCATCTTTTTCCATTTCTATTTACATATCTTTGTATATTTATATCATAATATTGAGATAGTTGATAATAATTGAATATTTGTAGATCCTTCATTAGTAATTTTAATTTATAATGAGATAATTTAAGAATCTTTACTAGATCTGTAACGCAAATAATCTCTTCTTGAGTAAATCGATAAAGTGCAATTTTTTCTTTTTTTGTTTGTCTTCTTAAAAAAGAATATATCTCCGGAGGTGTTACATAAGATCTAATTTCCGATAATAGCTTAAAATATTTCTCAAAATCTCGAAATAAAATTTTATATTTCATCTTAAAATTTTAATACGTGATCATCTATTAAAAGATCATATTTTAATTTACCTAATGAAATACAATGATAAGGTATTCTATTTTTTTTTAGAAAATCTGATATAAAAAAATATTGCTTTTCTGTATTAGCTCGTGATGTATATATTATTATAAAATTTATATTAGAGTCATATAGTCTTTGGACTTCGTTCTTTCCTCTTTTTATAACTTGATTTTTCTTATTACATAATACACCATCAAAATCTACAGCTATTATTTTCTTCATTTCAAACTTCCTCCATAATTTAAAATACTAACTGCAGAATGGGTGTGAATCGATTCTTCATGTTCAATTACAACCGAATAATCTTTTATATTATTGTTTTGAATAAACTCATCTAACTCATTTCCAATTCTTCTACTAACATCTTCTACAAATCTAGGATTTTCATATGCTCTCTCTGTAACGTATTTTTCATCCTCTCTTTTTAAGATATTATAAATTGGACAAGACACACATCTCTCGACGGCTAATATCAAATTCTGTACAGTATCAAAATAATCATGTTGCCCTAATTCAACCGTGACATCAGCAAAGCTCCTTTGATTATGTGCGGAGTATTTACTAATCTCTTTTGAACATGGACATAAAGAAGTATAAGGAACTTTTATCTCTAACAAATGTTTATAAATTCCATTTACCTTTTCGACTTTTATCTTTATTGGAATTATCATTATGTTTTTCAATTTTGTAACAGGAGATAATATTTCTCTTGCATAATCAAAACTTGTTTTAATGTAATAATCTTTGCAGAATTCACCACTTCTATTTTCTAAAACATCTAAGACATTTTGTATTGAATGTTTATCTATATTTAAAGGAGAATGTTCTAGTAACACTTGAGGAAGCCTTGACATGTGAATTCCTTTTCCTCCTATCAAGCTTACATATAAACTAAAGTTTCCAGGAATAATTTTATTGTTAAAAATTACTTCTCCATATGTTTCTCTAATTCCAACTTTATCAATCTTTCTTCCTCCGATATCTCTTCCTTGAACATCCGGTATTTTGTTATCTTGCATTTTCAATTCTCTCCTTTAATTCTTCTAATTGTGTTAATTCAAATTTTTGTTTTAAATAATTCCAGTTTTCTTCAAACGTTAATTTTGAATCTATCTCTGATTCTAAATCAATTAGATCCCATTCAATATTATAACTCTTAATAATCTTTTTTATTAATATAATCATTTCTTTTTTATCCATTTTAAAATTTACACTCCTTACATCTTTCTCTTAGTTCTTGTTC
>CAZTFL010000008.1:0-3245 GCA_964612895.1 Candidatus Woesearchaeota archaeon | reverse complement strand
AAAACAACAAGATAAGATATATGCAGAAGATAATAAAACGATAAATGAATATAATGAAAAAATAAATGAATATAATAAAAAGAAAAAAGAAGAATCAAAGATACAAATTAATGATATAAATAAAAATATTAGAGAAATAAATAGAGATTTGCCAAAGAATATGCAATATCTAGAATATAAAAACTGGGATGAGCTAAATGCACAGAAATATAATGAAATGGTGCAAACTTGGAATGATAAAATAAGTAAAGCACAAAAAGATCATTATAATATGTTGAATATAGCGTTTGGAAGTACGAATACTATTAACTGGAATACAAATGATCTGATAGCAAATGATCTGATAAATCCGATAAAAAGTTCATTTAATATAACTGATTATAAAAATATAGAAAATAAAATATTAATGGCTGATCAAGAAAAAAAATATAGAGAGATGTTAGAAAAAGAGAGAAATAAAGTATTAAACGAGATGTTTATACCAACTCCAGAAAATATAGCATATAGAGATGAGTTGTTTAAAGAATTTGGAAATAGAAAAACTCCATATTTAGGGACACCAAGAGATATAGGAAATATATATACTGATTTTGTATTTGATCCAAAAACTAGACAATGGATATGGAAACAAGCAAAAGGAGTTACAATAGGCGCACATGAATTATTAACAGATTGGAATACTGGTTTATTTACTGGAGGAATGAGAGCAATAACAAAAATACCAACGACATTAACTCTAATAACTGAAAAAGGACAAAATACAGTAATAGATTTATATAATTTAGGAAAAAAAATAATTGGAATAGGAATTAATAAAAATAAAACAGGGATAAAATTAATAGATAATGCTATACAAAAACAATATGATCATTTTAATAAAATGACAGATTTCAAAAAAATAAAAGTTACTGATAAATTTATAAAAGATATGAATAATGAAAAAGAATATCTATTAAAACTAATTGAAAAAAATCCTAAAGCTAGAATAAATAAAGGAAATGCTACATTTTATGCAAAAGATTGGTTAAGATTGATACAAACAGTAATACCAGAAGGTACAAATGCTAAAGATATTATAAGTGATAAAGATAATCATAGATTAGCAACACTATATGCTATGAAAGGGATTAGTAAAATACCAATATTAAGATCAATAGTACCAAATGCTATGAACGCATATTCTGCAGAACAAGTAATATTTAATCCATCAGGAAAAGGAATAGGATATGATATAGGAACTAATTTTGGGGATGATATGGCCTTTTCAATGGTACAAAATGCTGATAAAATTGGTAAATTAAATCCATTTAAGAACACATCAATAGTAAAGACAAAAGGACACTATCCTATAGAATTTAATATACAATCAGAAAGGTTTGTTAAAGGAAATACTGGAAAGACTGCAGAGTTTGTGAGAGCAACAGATAAGCCAGTATTTACAAGTCATGATACACCAGTAGAACCAAAAATGTATGCTAAGTTTGGAAGAGCAGAGTCAAAAACATTTATGTTGCCTGGACAGAAAAAAATGTTTCCATTCCTTTATGCAACAAAATTGAAAGATAATATTGCACTGAGTTATGATATATTTGCTAAACAAAAACCAGGAAGTCCATTGAGAGATATAATAAGAGGAAAATATGAGATGTTTAAAGCAGATATATTGAATGATAAGAAATTAATAAATCAATATTATAAAGAGAAGGCAGATAATAACGGGTTGGCTAAAAAGGAAACAATAAATAAAATAGGAGAGGCGATGCAAAAACAGGCGGATGAAACTGGGAAACCTGTAGCATTTGAAACACCAGGAAGAGGAAAATTAAAGACATTAGAAGAAGAATGGGCAATAATAGAACCAAAGAAAGGATTGAAAAAATATAGATCATTTGAAGGAATAACTTCTAATTTTGAGCCAGTATATAAAAGACAAGCATCATTAAAAGATGCAATAATAGAAACTTTAAAAAGCCCATATAATAGAATCAAAGATAATCTAACATTTGATAAGAGATTAAATAAATACCTTGCAGAAAATTGGGTTAAAGATAAAAGAGCAATTATGCTAAGTAAAAATAAACTTGCAAAAGCTGATAGAATTGCAATGGAATCTATAAAGGTAGGAAATAAACACGGATTATCTCATACCAAAGAGGTAGATCCTAAGTATTTGTTACATGATACGGGTAAGCCATATAGACGAGATATCATACCAGAAAAAGATCATGGAGAGATAGTATATCAAGCTTGGAAAAAGGGGCATTTAAATAATATAATATTACCAAATGGTAAAAAGTTTGGAGATCTGCCATTTGAAATGCAAAAGCAGGAGATGTTAGCAGAAAGGTATCATGAACAATGGCAACCTAGATTCATGCAAATAATCAAGGGGGCGAACAATAATAAGATAAGTATGCCAACAAAGAAAAAAATAGCTGCGTATTTTGAAGGAAAGATGAATCCAATATTAAGAGAAAAGGCAACAAAAGATAGATTAGCTTTATGGAGATATCCTAATTTTAGAGGAAAAATAGACTATAAAAGAATGGATTTAGATATAATTAAGAAACAAATAAATAATGAAAAGCTAAATAAAGAACAGATAATTGATATAATACAACAAGGAGTTATAAAACCAAAAAAAGAAAACATTATAGAATTAATAAATAATTCATTAAAAGTAAAAACAGACACATATAAAAGAAGTAAAGTAACAGATATAAAAAAAAGAATAGCGATTAAAACAGAAACAAAGAAATATACGGATATTTTAAAGGATATAGAAAGTAAAAATAATATAAAGTTAAATAAAGAAAAGATAATAAAAGATATAGCAATGGATCATTTAAAAATTGATCCTTATTATTATAATAAACTTAAAGCTTATAATAAATATAAAGAAAAGGCTTATAGCGAATATTTGAATAGAAAAGCAAAAAAATACTTAAAACAAGCAGATGCATATACAGATGTAATGAACTATATAAAAAATGGATATTATAAATACAATAGTCCTGAAGGATATAAACATATTAAGGAATATCCAACAAATATAAAATATCCTGTAGAATATCCAATAGAAACAAAGTATCCTGCAAAGTATCCTACAAATGTAGAATACCCTGCAAAATATCCAACAGACATAAAATATCCTGTAAAATATCCAGTGGATATAGAATACCCAACAAAATATCCAAAATACCCTGAATATCCAGAATATAATAAATATCCTGAATATCCAGATT
>CAZTFL010000007.1:0-3787 GCA_964612895.1 Candidatus Woesearchaeota archaeon | reverse complement strand
GATATAAAATATATTGTATATTAGAAACAATAAATTTAAATAAATAAAATAAAAGGAGAATGAAATAAAATGGATCACTTAACATATATAGAATTAAGTAAGTTTAATGAAAGATTAGAGTTAATAGAAGAATTGATTATTAAACTTAATGAAAAAATTGAAAATATTGAAAAAGAATTGGGTTATGAAAATATGGAGTCTACAATTGAAATAGATGAAGATGAAAATGAAAATGAAAATATAAATAACAAAAATGATGATGAAACTGAAAAAGAATCTGTTAAAAATGAATTCTATGAAGACCTATAAAATTAAAATGATGGATGGTGTGTGAAAATGGATAAAGATGTTAAAGAATTTGCAAGTAAAATGTATAATTCAATTGAAGAATATGCAAATGAAATACAAAATAAACTAGAACTGGAAAAAAATAAGAATAAAGAAGAAATACAAAATGCAAGACTGACAATATTTCCAGAAGGAGAATTTAATGATGCAGGAGCAGACTTTTTTAAGAGAATTGGAGATTCAATAAAAAACTGGAAGTTTAGAAGAAAAATAAAAGAAATTACAAAAAAAGAAAATGAGTATGATCAATTGTTATTTAAACTTACAGAAATACAAAAAAAATGGAACCTAGAAAAAACTAATTATGAAAAAGAATTCTTAAAAAAGTTTAAAGTGATAAATAAAAAACTAGAGCATATAGAAATTGATTGGATTAAAAGAATAGAAATGAAGAATAAAGAAATTTATCCATTAAGAGAATTGAATCCACCATTAGTGTTAATGATAGATGATGAACAGATATACACATTAGAAAATGTTAAAGAAGGATTGTTCAAAGATCCAATATATGGAAATTATCATATATTAGATCCTAAAAAAATGAGGTCTTGGAAAATTGGGGGAGATAAATATAATACATATATAATACATGCAAAGTCATTATTGCCATATCCTGTGATGCCTATGTATGATGCGTCAACAGTGACTGCACATATTACTGAAATGATGGCACAAATTGAAAAAACTAAAGATCTAAATAAAAACATAAAAGTAGAAAAATGGTTCTTGTACATTGGAATAGCAATAGCAGCAATAATAGGAATTGTTATACTATTTAATTATATATTACCTGCAATATTTCCAAATATGGCTAAAGCAGCAGCACCAGTAGTTGCAAATGTAGATGCGAATACAATGCCTATTGGTGCATCAATAGGTTTAATTAAGTCAATTAAAATATAAATGAGGCTGAAAAATAAATGAAAATTGAAATAAATAGAGGAGTAATTATACTATTGTTTGTTTTGATATTAATGTTTATAGGAATTGCATTTGATCTAACGTACATTAATATTCAAACAGCTATTTTATTATTTTTAATAGTACTTATAAATTTTTTGATATATAATATATTATCAACAGAAATATATAACTTAAATAAATTTAAAAAATGGTGAAAAAAAATATGGTTCTAAGAACATCTAGAAAAAATGGAAAAGTGTATGTATATGATACTGATAAAAAAACAGGTAGATATTACAAAGAATTACCATTTGCAACTAACTTGCATTATGAAGCATTATACCTAAATAATCTAAATAAAAGAAAAATTAAAACTAGTAAATTTTTAGAAGAAATGATATTAAAAGAAGGAGAAATAAGAAGAAAAAGAAAAGAAGAAATATATGAAAAAAAAATATATACACCTAAACAAATAAAAAGCATGGAATCAGCAAGAAATCTGATTGATACCAGAAAAACAGGTAGAATTAATATTAATTATAAAGGAGATTATATAGATGATATTGCATTGACAAAAGGATTGCTTAAACAAGTAATAAATGAAAAAGGAAATATCAAACAATTAATGCAAAAAAGACAATATGTAAAAGATTTAATTGATATAGAAATAGTGTTTAGAGGAGAAGATAAACTAAATAAAATAGAAAATGCTGTACTTGCAACTGTGAACCTACATAATACGTCTATAGAAGATTTAAAAGCTATGCTTAGTAAACATAAAATGATAGGGTATTACTTTGATTATGCTTTAAAGCTAGAACAAGAAGATATACTTAGAAATATATATGGGACTAATAATGTAAACGTGTTGCATGTAAAAGGATATGTGGCAAACATAGGAATAACAGCTAGAATCGGAGGGAAATAAATATGGATATTAAAATTGCATTAATGTTCATATTTGCACCAGTCATTATATTCATACTTACATTTATTGGATTGAAAATATGGAGTCTGCAATTGAAAAAAACAAAAGAACATTTGATATTACAAAAAAAAATGTATAGTATTGAAAAAGTACTAGCAGACTATGATGCAGGATATCTGATATATGCAGATGAAGTTATGAAAAATATTGAAATTGCTGAATCATTAAGTAATAATAAAGAACAATTTAAAGAACAATTATATAAATTGTTTGAAGATACTAAAAATGAAAAAGAGATGAAGAAAAATGGGAATAATAGGATTTAAAGATGTGTGGGATTCAATAACCAAGAAACAAAAAGAAGAAGCTAAAAAAGATAAACTGATATTTGGAGATAATAAAGATATAATATTACATATATTCTCAGACCATGAAAAATTAGAAAATAATGTGCTGATGTCATACATGGAAAATAATCCAAAAAAAGTGGATTTCGTGTTCAGACAATTTAGACTAGGTGGACAAATATACTATGCATTAGTGCCTAGTGATGATGCAATAATAGATAATATTAAAATTAATTATCTTACCTATAATATAAATAAAAAAGAAATAGAACTAAAAGGACAAAATGAATATAATAAAGAAAAATTAGAATTAGAGTTTTTTCAAAAAGTGGCGAACATTAAACAAAAAGGGATTATAGAAGCACTAAAAATTAAAGAATTATTGTATAATGATATTAAATATCTAACACTAGTAAATAGAAATGTTAAAGATAATTATTTCTCAACAGTAGGAATAAAACCTAAAGATGATGAAGAAGAACTAATAAAAGAATCGTTAAAAGATATTAAAAAAAATAATGAAAAAGATGTGAAAAAATGAGAATAGATAGGATTTATATATGTTTTGGTGTTTAATGTATATAGTTATTTGCAATAATAACTTGTATGCTGGGTTTTACAGTTTGCTCAGTTGGATTTGGAGTGAAAAATATAAATACATTAAAATCAGTTAAAGCCATTATAGTATTTACATTAATGTGTATAGTAAGCTACTTTTTATTACCCACCATAAAATTGCTTACTGAACAACTTCAAGCAACTGGATCTGTAAAACTTATTCTTAGTATAGTAATTTGGAGTTCTTTGTTTTTAATGATTATTGGAATGCCAATACTAGTTTTTGCAATGCCAGATATAAAACTGGGAAATGCGTTGATATCTGCAATGTTTTTGTTTATAATGGCATTTATATCGCCATTTATACTTATGATTATAACCACAATCATTGAAAATATGACAACTGGAACTGGGTTCTATCTAGGAGCTGCAATATTTACATGGATTGGGTTAATAGTAATGTTGTTTTTACCATCATTTATTTTATTGAAAATAGATATAGGATCAATTATATGAGGTTAATAATATGCAAGTGATATATTCAAAAGGAAGATTACATCATTTTTATAAAAATTTTAAAAATAAAAAATATGCAATCAAAGTTGGAGTGGAATTAATTAAAAGTAAAAAAGCAACACATTTTTTAGTGATACCATCAAAAAGTAATCTTATTGAATTGTGGGTTGCAATAAAATGATTAAAT
>CAZTFL010000006.1:0-4481 GCA_964612895.1 Candidatus Woesearchaeota archaeon | reverse complement strand
TCTTTGGTATTTTGCCCACCATACCTTATCTCCTACATTAAATTCTTTCTTTCCCTCTGTTTGTGATTTCATTTTTGTTTTAAACTTTTAATTACGTCTTTTAGTGCTTGATTGTAAGCATCAGCCATATCATCACCAGGACAACAATTAAACTTCTTAGCCAAGTCCCAACCCTCAAACTCACCTATTTCTAGTTTCATTATCTCCTCTAATATCTCTTGTCTTTGGGTAGAGAGAAGAGATTGAATAAAGTCTTTGACATTATCACCACTTGCATAGACTATTCCTTTTTCATAAGGGTCATCAAGAAACAATTTTTGAAACTCTTTCTCCCAGTCTAAACGTGTCTTTTTCGACACGGAAGATAGAATTTCTTTAATATCGTCAATATCCTCTTTGTATATTTTGCTTTCAAATCTACATCCAAGCCAACTCTTTAACTTTTTATTTAGTGATTTTTGGTTCATAATTTTATTCTATTGTACTTTCTAACCATTGTAATGCTGTCTTTAATTTTTCTGTTTTTTTGTGGAACAAGCTAAATGAAAAACAGTATTCTTTATATTCTTTGCCTAAATCTTCATATTTTATAAATTTATATTTTTTAGGATTTGTGCTTGTGGTCATTTTATAATAAATTTGTGGATATTTTTTAGGTTTTATCGTTATTTTCTTCATTGTTTTATTTTTAATTAATAATATTGTTCTAAATCTAATTTATCTTCTTTTATCATTTTACATAGAATTTTATCTCCTAAATCAGTTTCAAAATCTACAAAATCAATAAATGGTGTGTCGCTTCTAAATTGTCTTAATCTATAATCTACAAAATAGTTTTTTCTATTGTATTTATAGGTTTGTAATTTTACTATTGTTGGCTGTGCCATTGTTTTATTTTTAATTAATAATTAATCTTCGTCTTTCAATAGACTTTCATAATATCGGTCTGCTTTTTCTCTCTCCCTTTCTCTTTGCTCTTCTGCTTTTTCTTCTTCAATTCTAGCCATTAATTCTTCAAGTGTTATCCCCTCTTTTTTGGCTTGTTGCTCTAATTGTCTTTTTAAACTTTCTTTATAAAGTTCGTCTGTTGATTTCATATTATTTTTTAATTAATTTATAACCTTGAGCCAGTCTAATATCTTGCCAAAATTTTAATTCTTCTTTAGTTTTATATTCGCTAGTCAATATCATTCCGAATTGATTTCTATATTTTAATATAAATCTTTTCATTATATTTCTCCCCCTATATTACACTCTCCATAAAATGTATTTTCTAAAATCTTTTTGGCTTTATCTTCTAAGGCTGTTTCTATCCTGTCTTCTTTGGTTTTTTCTAAGTCTTCTATAAATTCTTTGTCGTCTTCTATTCCTGCCATAACTTCAGTTTTAATAAGTTCCATTTCATCATCATCACTTTTTAATCTGTCAATTATAGCTTCAATTAAACTATCTTTTAAATCATCTTTTAAATCTGATAAATAAATTTCTGTTATGATTTCCATATTGTTTTATTATTTTAAATTTATAATATAATGCTTTGCTTTTTGTTGTCTTCCGCCTTGACTGTTCCGTATTCGGTGGCGGTGTCTATCATTTGCTCTAATGCTTTTTTGATAATTGGTGCTTGTCTATCTATTCGGACTTTGTTTTTAAGTTTATCAATACACCAAAAATAATAGCTGTTTCCCTCTCCGTCTTCATTTTCTAATGGATTTAAATCTTCAAAAAATGATGTATATTTTTCTAATAATTCTAAATCTTTAATTTTAAATCCTTTATCATTTGATACCAGTAATTCAAAAATTCCTAAATTCTCCATTCTATCAATTAAATTATCTACCAAAATATCGTTTTGTTTGTTGCTCATATTGTTTTATTGTTTAATTATTAATTGTTTTTATAACTAAATTATACTCTTATTATATAATCTGTCAAGTAGTCAAGTTAATTTCAATAACATTTTATTGTAGGCGGTTTTATTGGCTATACATAAATCTACCATTTGCTCGTATCTTGTCGGGTTTAATTGGATTATATTTTCCTCTAAATTCAATAAAATTTCTAACTGGTCGTTATTGTTTCTAATTCTTTTAATTAATTGGTCTTTTGTTATTGTTTCTCTCATAGTTTTATTATAGGGGGGATTTCTCCCCCCTGTTTTGGTTATTCTAAATTTAAAATATAATTGTAAACTTTTTGGGCTTTGCTTGAAGCTGTAATTAATTGGCTTTTGTCGTTCTTTAATGCTTTGAGCCAACTTTGAATATAGGCGGTGTTATTTTTTCTAGTTTCTTTTAAAATTCCAGCCTTTGAGCATAAAAATGAGCTTGAAAATTCCGCTATTAATTCCTCTTTGCTGTAGTCTTCACTTCCAAAACTTGCCACTTTTGTTAGTTCTTCCCTATTTAATCGGGTGCTGTGTCCTGTGCTGTGTGCTAGTTCGTGGAAAAGTGTTGAATAATATCCCGCTTCACTTTTGAAGCTGTTTGTTTTTGGTATTTCAATAATATCTCTGTTTGGTATATAGCAAGGCTGTTTTCCCTCTTTAATTTCGGGCTTTGTTTTGTAGTTTTTGACTATTTCTTCCGCTTTTTCTATTGGTTTGATATTATTGTTTACAATATCTTTGCTTTGTAATCCGTTGGTTTGGTCAAAATTGAAGACGGTTGAGTATTGAATAAATGGGATTATCTTAACTGTTAACTCCCCTTTACTGTCTTCTGTGGCGTATTCTGATATTTTATAAAATACTATTGGCGTGCCTTTGCTTCCTGTTTTAATGCTTCCGCCTAGCTGTCGGGCTTGATTATAGGTTAGCCAGTAGCTTGATTTAAATGGGCTTATACCTAGTATAAGACGATTGAAGCCATTATAATTTTTATTTGTGATGTAATTCTTTGGCTCGGGATTATTGAATGGTCTATCCCACGCTATAATCCCATTTTCTAAGTCTTTGATTATACCGTCTGTTATTTTATCTAAAATATAGTTTTTCATATTGTTTCATTGTTTAATTATTAATAGAAAAGAAAATTTGATTTGGTTTCTTTTTTCATTATGTCAAGCCATTCATTTTTGACATAGTTTTCAACCTTTTTGGTGGTCTTCAATAACTGTGGCTTTTTGGTTTTGGTCTTCATATTGTTTCATTGTTGATAGATAATGTTTAATTGTTTTCTATCTTGATAATATAATATCATAGTATTATATAACTTGTCAAGTATTATCTAATTAAAATATACTGTATCTTTGGGGATTAATTGAATAGTTTTAAAATATCTTTTTGCCTATTCTTAGGGATAAAATAACATACTATTAATTATATCGTATAATACCGCTATATTTGATTAATAGAATAATATAATCTCCCTATGTTATCAATAAATGTTTTAATTGGTCTTTGTTGGTGGCTGTGTGTTGGTGGCTGTGTTGGTAGCGTTTCTGCCTTTGTCTCTTCCCTCTTCCCTCTTCTACCTTATAAGTCTTAATAGTCCTATAATGTATAAGTGTTTTAATGTAGATATATGTTATCAGCCAGACAAGCACACAATCAAACGACATCACCCTAAAAGGACAGCACCCTCTACCACCCCCCCACCTAGTCCAAACACTAGCGTACAGGAGGGTGGAGTATATGTATATAATATATACCCTCCTCCCAAATTTTTTGTATATTTTCTGTGTCAAGCTTTTTGGATAGTTGTTGATTGATTGTTTTTTGCCGTATTAACCCACTATGGTTTTTTCTTCATTTCAAAACTAGTTAGATAATGGTTTCAGCCCATTTAACGGTTACTAAAAACCGTTCAGCATTTTTTACCACTTACTTGAAAGCCAAGTAAGACCTTTTGGGTTTTATTGTAGGTAGCTGACCCATCCCAAGTTTGCATTTGAGACTAATAAGGGGAGAGGTTTCTTTGTAAGTGTTTGTTGCTGGTAGCAACTTGATTGGTTCAATGTGTATTCCATTTCTTCTATTTCTTTCTATTAGTTTTAATAATCTGTAAGGTGTTAATTTATAAATTTTACTACCAATAAGGTAAGAGTTTCTTTTAGTTTTTCTAGCAATAGTCTTTTTCTTTTTTAACTCTTTATGTAGTTTACAATGACAATCTTCACATAGGGTAATTAAATCAGTTAGTAATTCTCTCCCAAGTCTTTTATAAGTTTTATGGTGAATATTTAATAGAATTGGTGTTTTACATTTCTCACATTTTGGGTTTAATAGGAGCTTTTTGGCTCTTACAATAGACCAATGAACAGTAGACAGATATTTACGATATGAGGTTACGGTTTCTTTTGTATCGGGACAGTATATTGGTTTTCTATTTTGCTTAGACATATAAATAATTATAGCACAATAAAAAGCTCCCCTTGCGGGGAGCTAGTGGTGTCTAAGCCATCATTATTATACCACTAAAATATTAAGTACTTGTATTTACCGCAGATTAATTTAATATAGTTATATATGGCTAAGAAGA
>CAZTFL010000005.1:0-4975 GCA_964612895.1 Candidatus Woesearchaeota archaeon | reverse complement strand
AATTTATTGAGGAACAAATTTATCATTGGACATATACAGATGAGCAGAAAGCAAAGAATAATTGGAAAGGAAAAGACAATCCTTATGCGTCTCTCCCAAGAATGGTATTATTAACTTATCAACTTCCAGATTCTATTGCAAATATAGCCGGTGGCGGTGAATTTGACTCTTTTGATTTGAATGTTTTCTTTTCTGCAAAGGGTAATGGTGAAAATGCCAAATTTGTCTATGAAAATGAAGTTCAAAAATGGCTGGATTTAATTAGAGGAAATTATTTAGAAACAACAGTTGATAATTTAAAATTAGGTGCAAAAAAACCACCATTGCCGTTCTCTGACACCCGATTATTAAATATTTTATCTCATACATTCTGGTTTTTGCCATCCGTATCTTCTTGTCACGCCATGAAGAATTTACTTTTACAAAAACAAAATAAATATTATCATGATTACAACATTATTGTTGCGGCAGGAGCTAGTGCAGGAGTAGGATTACAAGCACTTAAGAAAGTTCAAAAAGAAATGGGGGAACCATTAAAAGAAAGATCTATAACTTTATCTTGTGGCAAATTAACGACTGGAGTAACTGTAAAGCCATGGACTGGAATATTTATGTTAAGAAATTTGGTTAGTCCAGAAACCTATTTCCAAGCAGCATTTAGAGTTCAATCTCCGTGGGTAATAAAAAATATAGATGGCAAATCCCCAAACAAAGAAGAGATAATTAAACAAGAATGTTATATTTTTGATTTTGCACCAAATAGAGCATTAAAGCAAATTGCAGATTATAGTTGTCAATTAAATTTAAAAGAAACAGATTCTGAAAAAAAAATAAGTGAATTTATCGATTTTTTGCCGGTTTTAGCATATGATGGTAGTTCAATGAAGCAAATAGATGCCGCCGGTATTTTAGATATGGCAATGAGTGGAACGACCTCTACTTTACTTGCAAGAAGGTGGGAAAGTGCATTACTTGTGAATGTAGATAACTATACATTAGACAAAATTTTAAAAAACCCTAAAGCACTAAATGCATTAATGAATATAGAGGGATTTAGAAGTTTAAATAAAGATATAGAAACAATTATCAATAAATCAGAGTCGGTAAAAAAGTTAAAGAAAAAATTAGCTGATAAAGAAGATATTTCTAAAGAAGAAAAGAAGAAAATATCTGAAGAAGAAAAAGAATATATGAGTAAAAGAAAAGATATCCAAAAAAAATTAATTAAATTTGCGACAAGAATACCGATTTTTATGTATTTAACTGACTTTAGAGAAAGAACATTGAAAGATGTTATAACTAAATTAGAACCAGAACTGTTTAAGAAAGTAACTGGGTTAAATATAGATGATTTTGAATTATTAGTCAGTTTAGGTGTATTTAATAGTAATTTAATGAATGATGCAATATTTAAATTTAGGAGATATGAAGATGCTAGTTTATCTTATACTGGAATAAATAAACACGAAAAGGATAAGGATGTTGGTGGATTTGATACTATAATTACTGTTGAAGAATATAAGGGGCAATAAATATTAAGTATAGGAGTTAACTCTTAATAAATTGAAATCATAAAGGTGACAATTAATTTGAATAAAATTGATACAGAATTATATGCATTTCTAAAATTTTTTTCGAATGGTACTGCTAAAGAACTATATGCAGATATGCAGTCGTATAAATTGAAGCATAATAAAGAAATGTTTGAATGGAAAATAATAGAATATTCTATACTAAACAACTATATTTATATTGGGGACAATAAAATATCTAATGGTTCATATGTTATTACCGAAAAAGGATTAGAGATATTAAGGAATTTAGATAATATAAAATTTAATTTAAGGAATTTTTGGATTTCCATAGGTATTTCAATTTTAGCATTACTTATTTCTATTATTAGTTTATTAGATAAAATAAGCGTGGTGATTAATTTATGAGTATAAAAGAAGATGCAGGAAAATTATTAGGGTATATTTATAATGAATATATAAAGGGCAATACGATTAAAGCAGAAGACGTATTAAATGAAACTAAATGGGATGGTACGAGAGCAGATATTGCTGTTAAATATTTGAGAGATGTTGGGGCAATTAAAATTAATCTTTTTTTAGGTAATGTAAATGGATTACAAAACTTCTTTATATCTGGACTTACGCCAATTGGAATAGAAATGATTGAAAATAAATCTAAATTTATAACTACGTTTGGGTTTGAAATCAATTTAGCAGTAATTAAATTTAATGTAGGTAAAACTGAAAAATAATTAATCTATAGTTTTAAAACCCTCAAATTTTGTGAAATTGACAATTTTTGAGAAAAAGTTGAGTTTTTGCAAATAAATACGAAAATTCGCACTGGACAGGTGGTCTAGAAACTTATATAAACTTCTGTAACTTAAAGTATATATGAAATTTGGGATTAT
Source organism: Candidatus Woesearchaeota archaeon (assembly GCA_964612895.1). GTDB lineage: Archaea > Nanobdellota > Nanobdellia > Pacearchaeales > GW2011-AR1 > JAGVXH01. Next base: position 2,550 of record CAZTFL010000005.1, on the reverse strand, counting down.
TAAGTTTAATAAAGGACAGTTGGAAATACTTTATCTAATTCTTGTGGCCACAATTATATTATCGGTTGTAGGTGGTCTTTTCTCATTACTTTCCCAACAATCAAAAATTAATAAATTAGAGATAGATTTAAGTAATTGCAAAACTGATCTTAATAATGCAATCTCAGCGAATAGCGATTTAAATCAAAAATATGAATACTGTCAAAAAGCATTAACTGATAATTCAGAAATAAAGCAAGTAATAGCCGATTTGCCTAAAGATCGACTAATTTTGGATATAGTTGGAGCGATAATTTTAATATTTATGATAGTGGTGGTTGTAAAACCTGCATTATTTAAAATCCAATGTTCTATGATAGTTGAAAAAGTTGAAGATTTTTTTGATAATGCCCCCGGATGGGTTAAGTTCATTGTTAAATTGATTTTTATTGCTGCAATTATTTTGTTTATATTATATCTTATAACAAATATCGCAACAAATGTTAAATTAATTTTATTTAAAGTCTAATGGTGATTAATTGGAAAATGATTTTGATATAGAGCATAGTTCGATATATTTGAGTATAAGTTCTTCTGATTTACAATCATCAGAACTCCTTTATAAAAATAAACAATATATGCAATGTGCTTTTTACTTTACACAGAGTGTTGAAAAACTAATAAAATCAACAGGGCTATATTATAAAGTAATTACCCCAAACGAAACAAAAGATATGAAACACACTTTATTATTCGTTCATAAAAAAATATTGAAATTAGTTGCAGATTATCCATCACAATTGCCAAAAGACGCCAAATTGGGCACTAGTCAATGGAATTTATCAACACATTTTCTAAAAGGAGTAGATAAACTGGATTCGTTAAAGCAAGATTTATCTAAAATTTTATTAGTATCGGAAGTAACCGAAAATGTTGTAAAAGACTATCTTAAGCAATTAACTGAAATTGATAAAAATGTAACTCGTGATTATGTTAAAATTTTGAATAAGAAAAATAAAAATTTACCAAAAGAAATTCTAGAATTAATAAAAGTTTTATTTAAATTTATATACATATTTATGTGTGAATTTGCAATGGGCATTTTTACACTATACTTTAATAATAATACAAGATACCCTAATTTTAAAGAAAATTATAATCCTCAAAAGAAATTTGTTTCTAAAGATTTTTTTATAAAAACCTATCCTAAATTTTATAAATATCAAAATCGAGCATTAATTTATTTTAATGAAATCTTACTTGAAAATAAAAAACAAAACTAATTAACCACAGAATAATCTTCTCTACTTCAATTTCATTAACAACTGAAACATCTACTTTAATTTTATTTGTAAATATAATAACTGTTTATAAATCTAAATATCTTAAGATATTAATATGACAACTGATGAACTAATAGAAGAATTGGATATTAATGGTAACATTGTTTCTATTCTTCCTAAAGATGTATTAAAAAAAAGAATGTTTCTACATAAGTGCTCTCTAGTTATACCAAGAACTATGAATAATAGGTTTATTCTTTCTAAAAGGTCAAAAACACAAGAACCATTTCCAGACACTTGGATTTGTTGTATTGGTGGAAAAGCCTTAGCAGGAGAATCATATCTAGAAGCTGCAATAAGAGAATCAATAGAAGAAGTAGGGATAAGTTTAGAACTAGAAGAAATATGTTCTTTCTTTTATTATCAAGACCACTATAAAGCTTTTTTTAAAGTATACACCACAAAAGAAGAAATCTCTCCAAGTAAGCTTACTCCAAATCCAGAAGAAATTCAATACTTTAAAGATTTCAGTTTAGAAGAAATCAAAGAAGAAATTAATAAAAACCCAGAATCCTTTGCCCCCACCTTTCGAGAAGCAATTAAACATTTTATTGATAACCTAAAGTAAGTAGTAATTCTTCTGTAGTAAAAGGAAGATATTTAAAGACTTTTAAACTATAAATTTAATAAATACAATGTGGTAGAAATGAATTATTATTGTTATGATTGTGAAGATGATATAACCGAAAAAGAAGCAAAATATTCCAAACTACATTTTGGGAAATATCTTTGTATAGATTGCCAAGAAGATTATGATGAAATAAAAGTAAATCCAACAACTAATATTAAACCAAAATCAACACCAGAAGCTGAAAAATTATATCTTGAACTTAAAAAAAAAAGGGATACCTGTTACTCTGGAAAAATGGGATGGTTATAAGCATATAGATTTGGCAATTCCAAAAGTAAAATTAAACATTGAAGTTGATGGAGCCCATCATAATTTTGAATCTGAACAAGCACTAAGTGATCTTAAAAGAACAGCACATTCTCTTAAGAAAGAATATTATACAATTAGAATTCCAAATAGCTTAATAAAAGATGAAAAGAAATTAAAAGAAACAGTAAATAATATTGTAAGTATTTACAATGATAGATTAGATAAATTGGAAGATGAAGACAATTTTGATATTTAAATAATATATTGGTGGAAATATGGTTAAAACTATAAAGGATTTAGAAAATTCTGCAATGAAATTTGCAAATGATAGAAAATGGGGCAAATATC
>CAZTFL010000004.1:0-5485 GCA_964612895.1 Candidatus Woesearchaeota archaeon | reverse complement strand
AGGAGATTTAGTTCATTTGTCTGTGTGGAAACAAGCACACAGAAGATATCCTAAAATAGGATATAAAATTCATCACAAAGATTTTAACAAATATAATAATAAAAAAGAAAATTTGATAGAAATAACAGAAGAAGAGCACAACCGTCTACATAGAGACAGATATAAACAATTTTAATAGAAAAAGATAAGCCGGTTTAAATAAACTACGCCTCTAAGATACAATATAGATTATATTGGTGAATAAAATGACTGATACATTATTATATCAACTTCCAAAACTAATGGATGAAGGTAAAAAAGAAGCTCAAAAAATACTTGATAATCTTTCTAAAGGAAATAAAGTAAATTTACAGATAAATGAGATGGTTCTTCCAACAAAAGCAAAAGGTGGCTATTTTGGGCAGACGGTTAAAAATTTTAAAAATGAAGATTGGTTCAATAGATTAATTTATGGCGATAATCTTCTCACAATGCAAGCACTTTTAGAAGGAGATGAAAATACCCCTTCAATGAAAGGAAAGATAGATTTAATATATATTGACCCACCATTCGATTCTAAAGCAGATTATCGAACAAAAATTACTCTCCCGAATGTAGAAATAGAACAAAAACCAACAATTATTGAACAATTTGCATATTCTGATACTTGGAAAGATGGCACGGCATCTTATCTAAAGATGATGATACCTAGATTATATTTGATGAAAGAATTACTTTCAGATCAAGGTTCAATATATGTTCATATAGATTGGCATGTCGGGCATTATATGAAAGTAATATTAGATGAAATTTTTGGTAAAGACAAATTCTTGAATGAAATTATTTGGCATTATTTTATGGGGGGAAAAGCAGTAAGCGTTTTTTCTCGAAAACATGATTGTATTTTTGTATATTCTAAATCTCCCAACGATAGATTTTTTAAAGAAATTACTACTGAAAGAATACTTCCTTATAAACCATCTATGAAAAGTGATAAAGGGTTGTGGGAGATTATATGTCCTAATTGTAATAAAGGAAGTGGAGTTTGGAAAAGTACAGTTAAACAAGATGATGTGTGGGATATTTCAGGAGTTTTTAATATGGCCAAGGAGTTTTTAAATTATGATACTCAAAAGCCATCGCAATTATTGCAAAGAATAATTGAATCATCTTGTCCAGAAAATGGCATTGTAGCAGATTTCTTTGGAGGTTCAGGAACAACAGGAGCTGTTGCAGAAAAACTCGGTAGAAAATGGATTATGTCTGATTTAGGGAAACCATCTTGTATGGTTATGAGAAAAAGATTAATCGACCAAGATGCAAATCCCTTCTTGTATATGTCTATAGGAGATTATCAAAAAGAACAATTTGAAAGGTCTTCATTTAAGAGAATTGGAGATTTATCTCATATTGTTATTGGATTATATGGCGCAATCCCATTTAATCAAAAAGAAGGCACGCCAAATAATATAGGGCATATTAAGGAAGAAAAAGTATTGATATATGTAGATTCTCCAAATAAATTAACTGGAGAAAACACCTTGAGAAAAGCTCAAGAATTAAGAAATACTTTTATGGGTGGCGGTTGGAAAAAAATAATTGTGCTTGGATGGAACTTTGTAACAAATATTGGGCAAGTAATTCAAGAAAAAAATGATTCTGCATTAGAAGTCTTAGTTATTCCTGCAGATTTACTTGAAAAATTAATGAAAAATAAAAATTATGAAGATTTAGTAAAATCTAAAAAAATAAGATTTTCGTCATTACAATATTTAACAGTTAAACCAATAATAAAAAAAGAATATAATCAAACAGAAGACGAATTAATTATAGAATTAGATAATTACGTTCTATTATCTCCAGAAGTTTTACCATTAGATGAAAAGGATAAAGAGGCATTAACAAAAGTGATGTCTAAAGATCCATTAAATGTAATTGAATACTGGAGTATTGATCCTGATTATGATGGAGAAACATTTAGAAGTAAATGGCAAGATTATAGAGAAAATGTAATTAATGATAAAAATCCATATAAAGTTGCAAAAAAAACAAAGATACTAGTTCCTAAAAAAGGAAAACGGAAAGTGTGTATAAAAGCTGTTGATATCTTTGGATTTGAAAGTGCTGTTGTTTTAGAGGTGGACTAAATGACAAATGTGAAAGCAAGTGGCACAAGAGATGTCCCTTTAGAATTTGCAAAAAAAGTAAATAAATTAGTTAATACCGAATTGAAGAACGGAACTCTTTTTGATAAAGTTACTCCTATAACAAAAGATTTATTGATGCACTGGTTTGATTCAAGATTATCAGAAGAAAGAAAAATAAATTTTCACGATGGGCAAAAACAAGCAATATTAAATACAATTTATATTCACGAAGTTTTGAAAGCAAAGAATGTATTTGATATGTATATGTCTGTTCAACCAGAACTACTTTCTGAAATTGGAGATATTGATTTAAAAAAAGAAAAATATTCTCATAAAAAATATTGTATTAAGATGGCAACAGGGACAGGAAAGACTTGGGTTCTTAATGCAATATTGATTTGGCAATATTTAAATGCAAAATACTCAAATAATTCAGAAAATTTATATTCTAAAAATTTTTTACTAATTGCTCCAGGGCTAATTGTTTATGAAAGATTATTAGATGCATATTTAGGAAAAGAAAGAGAAGATGGTACAAGAGATATTGAGCAGTCTGATTTTAAAAGATACGAAGAACTATTTGTTCCGCCAATATATAGAGATGAGATATTTGGTTTTCTAAATTCTTCCGTTGTTAAGAAAGAAGAAATTAGTAGAAAAGTAACTGGAGATGGATTAATTGCAATTACAAACTGGCATTTATTAGCGGATTATTCTTCAGAAACAGAAGAAACCAATGCATTAGATAATCACAGACAAGTATTGAGAGATATAATTCCAATACTTCCAGGTACTTCAAAAGGACACGAACTAAATTCATTAGATTATAATTATACAAAAGGAAAAGAATTAGAATATTTATCTAATCTTCCTGATTTAGTTGTTTTTAATGATGAAGCACATCATTTACACGAAACAAAAGAAGAAGGCCAAGTTATTGATTTAGAATGGCAAAAGAGTATTTCTAAAATCGCAAAATCAAAAATAAATAAATTTGTACAAATTGATTTTTCTGCTACGCCTTATGAAGTAACGGGGTCCGGGCAAAAGAGAGCGAGACATTTCTTTCCTCACATTATTTGTGATTTTGATTTAACTGATGCTATAAGAGACGGATTGGTTAAGACAATAGTTTTAGATAAAAGAAAAGAATTAGGCGCTTATCCATTAGAATATAAGGTTGAGAGAGATGGAAAAAAGATATTATCTTTATCAGAAGGTCAAAGAGTAATGATTAGAGCAGGATTACAAAAATTAAAGATTCTTGAGAAAAACTTTGTAGAATTTACTGCTGATAAAAATGGAATGACAGATAAAGTTCCGAAAATGATGATAATGTGTGAGGATACTGGAGTTGTCCCATTAGTTTACGATTTTCTAACTAAAAGTGAAGGGTTGTTAGAAGATGACGTTCTACAAATCCATTCAAATAGAATTGGAGAAATAACTCAAGATGATTGGAAGAAAGATAAACAAAAATTATTCAATATAGATAAACACATTAAACCTAAAGTAATAATATCTGTTTTAATGTTAAGAGAAGGATTCGACGTAAATAATATATGTGTAATTGTACCTTTAAGGTCAAGTACTTCATTAATCCTATTAGAACAAACAATTGGTAGAGGATTAAGACAAATGTGGAGAGAACCAGAATACCAAGAAATAAAAACTGACAATAGAATAAAGATATTAAATAAAAAAGAAGAACCAAATAATTATTTAGATATATTAAGTATTGTTGAACACCCTGCATTTATTCAATTTTATGACGAATATATCAAAAATGGAGAAGTAGGGGTTATTACTAAAGAGATAAAAACAAAAGAAGATGTCTTTGGGGACATTATTAAAGTTTCATTAAAAGAAGACTATCAAAAATATGATTTATATATTCCTATAATTGTAAAAGAAAGCGAAGAGGATTTGGTATTAGACAAATTAAATTATAATGATTTAGAAGCTTATCCAATATCCTTAGACAATTTGAAAAAAATTATTCCGGATAAAGATGATAAATTTTATTCTGAGGAAATCATGGTAAAAACTAGATTTGGGGAATATTTAGTTAAAACAGATATATTTTCAGTAGATAACTATAATGAATTTATTTCAAAATTAGTAAATTGTGTAACAAATGTAATTGTAGATACAGGAAAAAGGAAAGGCACAAGAATATACCCTACAATGCAAGTAAGAAATTCAGAAATCGCAAAAATAATAGACGAATATATAAGACACAAATTATTTAATGCCGAATTTGACCCATTAACAGGGAATCATTGGAAGATATTAGTAACAACCGAAGATAAAATTGTAAAGCACATAATAAAAAATATAAGTCAAAAAGTTTATGAGCTTCAATCTAATAAAGACATAACAGATGCGGAAGTAAATAAAAAATATTTTTCAGAGATTTCTGAGTTAAAAATTAGGTCTTCATTTTCTTTAGATGTTGCAAAATGCATTTATCCAAAAGTAAAATTCCCATCAAATAAAGGGGGATTTGAAAAGAAATTTATTGAATTTATAGATAGAGATTCAGAAGTAAATGCATTTATTAAAATTGATGAAAATTATAATGATTTTGCAGGAATAAAATATATTAGAAGCGATGGGCTACTTGCACATTATTATCCTGATTTTATAGTAAAAATTAAAGATAGTGTTTATATTGTAGAAACAAAAGCAGAAAGAGATTTAGAGAACATAGATGTAACACAAAAAAGGATTGCTACTTTTGATACAATAGATAAAATAAATCAATTAAAACCAGAAGATAGAATGAATGCAGAATGGAAATATGCATTACTTGGAGAAGAAACATTTGGTTCATTAACCAAGAATGGCGCAAATACGAAAGAATTACTAGAATATGCAATAATGACTAAAGCAAGAATAAAAGGGACATTGGGAGATTATTTATGACTGCAAAAGATATTAAATTAAATGATGATATTAATATCGTAATGACTTTTATTTATTTATATTATGTAAAAATGCACAAAAATATAAAATTAGATTATTTATTTGATTTGTTAAAAGATAATGACCATAAATTCACTATAGAAAGATTAAATTTTGCATTAAAACGCATTTCTGAAGAAAAATTTGTTGTATTTAAAAAATGTATTTCTGATGGCGAAATGGGGGGAATACTTAATTGGTTTATTAAAGAAATAACAATTGCCGGGATTAATTATATTGAAGGGATAAAGACAGATAGACAAAAAAGGGACATTGTAATAAATATAGAATTAGTGCTATCTAAGATAACATTAAACTAATGATTAAAATGATCAGAAAATATCCTGATTTAACAAAAACAATTTATCAAAAATATGTTTATGATATTTATA
>CAZTFL010000003.1:4275-5874 GCA_964612895.1 Candidatus Woesearchaeota archaeon | reverse complement strand
ATATGTAGGAGATGTAATTAATGCTAAAGAAGTAATAAAAGATGAAAATAAGTATGGAGTGTTTAATAAAGATAAACCTAAAAAATTTAAAAGCATGGGTAATAAAAAATTAATAAGTGGTGGAAAAATTAGGCTATATAAAGATAATACACCTGGTAAAATTAGAATGAATCCATATATGAATTTATGGAATAATTATAATAGAAGTAAAAAAGGATATAGATAATAAATAGTTATCAAATTATTGATAAACAAAAATTGGAGGGTTAGTAATATGGCAAGAATGAAATACAAAAAAAAAAGTAGAACAAAAGTAGCAAAAAGCGTTAAAACAAAAAAAGCTTTAAAAAAGAAAATCCATAGACTATTAAAAAAAGTATAAAGGATTTGAACAGAGATTAAATGTGGTTGTGCGTAAATATAATCTAACAAAACTAAAAATGTACATTTATTATAAACTGCCAACTACATTAATAATCTCATAAAATAAAATTTAATTAAATTAAAAGTGGAAAAAAATGATAACTAGAGAAGAAGAAATAACCATTGAAGAAATAATGAAAATGGATCTTGAAAGAGCATATGAAGAAGTGTGTATTATAGAAGATGATATAAAAGAAGAAATGAGCGAAAGAGGAAGATCCATAAAAGAAATACAAGATATACAAAATAATATAGAAAAAATTAGATATGGAATAAATATAAAAGTATATATTAAACACCTAATAGATAAAAATTATTTAGAAAAACCAGAAAAAGAAATTGTAATAATAAATAGAAAAGAAATAGTTGAATTTGATAAATTCGCAAGAGAAATAGAAGTAAGAAGAATACTTGCAAAAAAAATATTGAGAGATTATTATACTTATGAAAAAAAAATAACTAGAGCTAGATAAACGATATGTTTAAATTAGTTTTGGTTATATATATTAATAGTTATTGGACTTTATGTTCCTTAACAGCAGAGATATCTCAATTAAACTCTGCTTAATCAAAAAAGAGATAGAAAAAAATAGGAGAAAAAGTTAAGAATGGCAAATGTAACAAAGTTACTAAAGGTCATGTTGATTACAATCATAATGATCTTCGTGCTTTTATATGTCATACAGATCGTATTTAGTACAATGACTACAGCTATTCCAGCTGCTCAAAGAGATGAAAACTCATTTTTACAATCAGCATGGAATTTGATTGGGGCACAATCAGATAGTGACACTAATGGAATAATACCTGCAGTTGTAGTAATCGGTATTATAATGGCATTAGTATCACTAATCATATTCGCTGTGTCAGGTGGATCTAATGGCAAAAAAAGATTCAGATTTAGGAGATAAATCAAAAATCTAAAATAAATGCACGATAGGAGAGTATGTTTACTCTCTGTATTTTTTCTATTCGCAAAAACTCTAAATAACATGAAAACAAATATTAATAAAAAAGATTTAATATTTATTAATCTAATTTTTACATTTAATATAATAATACTACTAATTCTAATAACAGACTTAAAGTCAGATTTCGCAATGTTTATATTAGGATCATTAGTATTAGTTGATGGAATACTAGGAATAATAGGCTTAATTAAATTTAATAAAGAGG
>CAZTFL010000003.1:0-4175 GCA_964612895.1 Candidatus Woesearchaeota archaeon | reverse complement strand
ACAAAGACAAGCAGAACTACAAAGACAACAACAAATAAGACAAATAAGAATTAACAGAGATAGAAACGGACAAAAAATAGCAACAGGACAAACAATAACAGGAAAAACAATAAAGATAACTGGTAACCAAAACATTTCAGATGAAATGTTAATAAATATGATAAATACAAATATAGATAAAAATGAAAAAAATGAACTAGATAGAATTAAAGATAGAATAATAAATACAGATTTAGGTAGAATTAAAGTAAATGATATAATAGAACATAATAAACAAATAAAAGAATATAATGAAAATAATAAAGAATTGATAAATAAAGGAATAATACAAAGATTAAACGAAACTAATAATATTCATCAAATAAAAGATATAATAAATAAAAATGAAGAAATCGCAAAAAATAATAGTTTAAAATTTGAAAATTATATAAAAACTGAAGAAAATAAACAAAAAACAAAAAATACAAAAGAATTTATAGATTATAATATAAATAAAAGCTATATAGATAACTGGAATAAAGGACTAGATAAACTAAATGAAAATAAATTGAAAGAAATAATAAATAATATACACCCAGATATTAAAAAATTAATAAAAGCATATGAAAACCAATTTAATAAAGGTAAACCATTAAGTGATATTGAAAAAATAAACGCAGCTAATCATTATGTGGAACAAGCACAAAATAATCCAGAGGCAATAGCAAATAGATTAAATGATATAAAATTATCCAAAATGGAAATTACTAGTCCAGACTATAAAAAAAGAGAGTTTAATATACAAGAATATAGCTTTAATTCTAAAAAAGATGTTGTAGAAAAAGCATTTGATAGTGCTACAAAAAGAATGATGGATGCATGGAAAAAAACCATAAAAAAATATAAAGAAACTGGAAAGATTGATCCAATAGATATAGGAAATGTAGTTAGACTTGGAATGACATCAAGTAAAAATACACCAATTAACTTAATTGGAGAATCTGGAGAAAAAATAGCATTAACATTAAAAAAAGAAGAAAGCAAATATCTATTTGATATGATTAAAAGCTCTAAAGAAGATATAAAAAAAGCAAGAGATAATGCAATTAAACTAGGATATAAAATACATACAAATGAATTTATAGAAAATAAAGTTAAAAACTTAACAACTGAAAAATTAATAAAATTAGCAATGTGGGAAGCTAATCCATTAAATAAAGAATTATATAATGAAATAATTAGAAAAAGATTGCAAAATGAATATAATAATGATATACATGCAATTGAAAATGCATATAAATATCTAAATGAAAATGAATTAGAACAAATAAAAGCAGAAAAATATGGTAAATGGAAAGCAATAGGTAACTTATATGTAAACCTAGTAGGTATGAAATATGTACCTATTGCAACTAGCACTGCAAATGTAGCAGAATCTAAAGATTATGCAGAGCTTAAAAAGAATTTGGCTATTGCAGCTGCATTTGGACTAGCAGGAGCAGCACTTAAAAATACTAAGGGATTAATAGGAGTAACATTGTCAAAAAAACCAATAATTGGTAATATTACAATGGGTGCAATTGCTGCAGGAGAAGAAGCAGCAAAACATGGAATGACGGCGTTATTTTTATATGATAATATAAAAGCACAAAAAATATATGAAAAATATGGAAAAGAAGCAGGAGATGAATATATAAGAGCAGCAAATGCTAGATATGGAGCTATGATATTTGGAAGTGGAGCTGCAAAAAAGATATATGAAAAAACATATGGATCATTAACATATGATCCAAGAAAACTGATACAACCAAGCATAACAGCAGAAGAAAGAATCAGAGTTAAAAATAGAAATCTAAATGAAAGAAGAGGGGATGTAAACAGAGTATCAAAAGATTATAAAGGAGATCAAACAATAGTTGCGGATTCTGGAAAACCAAGAAAAGGAAAAGCAGCAGGAGAATTTGGAGAACCTGGATTTGAAGATAAAACTAAATTCGCATTTGCATCAACAACAACACAGAACAAAGCAAGAAAAGAAGGATGGGGAGCAGACCCAGTAGCTGAAGCATTTAAAAACACAAATAAAAAAAGTGGAATATATAAAATAATAGACCAAATACTAAGACCAAGTATAACAAGAATAACATCATATAGAAATGTAAGAAATGTAATATTTAATAAAAAAACGCAGTGGATAAAAGATGAATTAAAGAAATGGAATGGAAAAAATCCATTAAACCCAAAAATAGAAAGAGCATATACTAAACTTGCACAAGAACAAGCAGATAAATTTGGAGAACCAGTAAAAATAATAACACCAAAAACAACAAAAGCATGGAAAGAAGCAGAAGGAGAAGAAGGAATAATATTTCCGAAAAAATGGTTAAAAAGTATAAAAAATAGCTATGGAGAAATAACAACTGTTGATTATCCAAAAGAGTTTAAACCTAAATGGGTTGGATTTGATAAACAATCAACACCAATATATGAAGTAAACTTCAAACCAAGTTATAATAAAGGTACTATTAAAGCACCAAGTAATTATCTTGGATTAAACTTAAAATCTGAAAAAATAGGAATAAACCAAATAGCAGACTGGGCAAACACAAAAATAAGACAAACATATGCTAAAATATTAATGCAAAGACAACCAGGTGGCTATGAAAGCTCAAAACACTATCTAAAACATGCAAACAAAGTATATGAAAAACTAATAAAACAAGGAATGGATCCAAAAATTGCGTGGTATACTGCACATTTACATGATATATCAAAAGTAATAGCTAATGAAAGTAATCCTAAACATGCAGAAGGAATAGCTAAAGCATTAAAAAAAGGATTAATTAATATAAATATATTAAAAGGATCTAGATTAAACCCATATAAAGGACAAAGTCTAAACAAAAAAGAAATTAATCTAATTGCAAATAATATAAGTACACACACCGTAATAGAACCATTTAGAATGGCATTTATAAATGCAAATACAAAACCAGAAAGCATAATAAAAGGATTACTAGCTACAAAACAACAAAAAATGTTGGCTAATGCAGATAGACTAGACATGAGTAGATTCGGAAAAGTTAAAGAAGAACATTTATTCAAATCATTACTAAATAAAAATGGATTATTGGATAAAAATAAAATAGATAAACTTATTAAAGAAAAAAAACTAAATAGTAAAGACTTAAAAAAAATAATAGAATTAGAAAAACAAAAACAAAAATATTACTCTAATGAATATCAACAAATAAAATATGATGATAAAGGATATTATCCAATAAATGAAAATGAGTATTATAATACTTATTATCCATCTAATAAAAAATATAATACATATGAATATAACCCATATGATTACAAACAACTTGATTATAAACAATATGATTATACACCATATGAATATACACCATATGAATATAAACCATATGAATATACACCATATGAATATAAACCATATGAATATAAACCATATGATTATACACCATATGATTATACACCATATGAATATATAAACTATTTACCATATAATTACAGCAAAACAAAAAAACCACCAGTAATAACTAACTTTATGAACCCAAAAAATATAAACAAAGAGTCTGGACTATACACAATTAGAACAGGCACTGGTGCTTATAAAAGAGTTTTGCCTGTAAGTTTCAGCAAAAAGCAAGAAGCTATAGCTTATCTTGCACTTATGCTGGATAAATATAAAGAGTATACTGGAGATATAGTATACTCGCCAGATACTAAATATCCAACATTAAAAAAGAAACCTTATTATAATAAAGTGGATATGAATAGAAAGTTCATTATTAATAGTAATAAACTTACTGAAAAAAAAAGATATAGATCAGATTCTAAAAAAGAAAGATCTAATCAAAATTCTAATTTCAATATATTAGAATTTTTAAAAAAATTAAAGAATAGCTACTAAAACTATTCTTTTATTAATTTGAACAAACATGACAAAAAAGACACGATTTGCTACTCCTTATATATATACTACGCAATCTTAGAAAATAATTGTGTCTTTTCTGGTATGTTTGTCTAATGTTATAAAAAAGTATTTATTTTTAGCTTTCCAAACTAAAAATAATCTATGTGTTTGGTTGTTTAACCAGTATTTTACGTAAAAAAAATTATTATCAAATATATCTAATTTAGAAAGATTATAACTTTTATACTAATACATC
>CAZTFL010000002.1:0-9610 GCA_964612895.1 Candidatus Woesearchaeota archaeon | reverse complement strand
ATAAATAGGAATGATTAATTTTATAAAAAATAATATTTTTGACAATCCTGATTATTATAGGAAATTAATTCTTAACGAACAATTTTTATTAAAATGTGATTTAAGTAAAAATAATGGTAAATCCTTAATTTGCGTATTTTTTACAGCTTTTTGTGGCATTGGATGTCCATTTTGTTTTTTTCGTTCTCCTAATTATAAAAATAATATTAAATTAGCCGATGAATTAGAAAATCGTTTTAATAAAAAGGCTGTAAAAAAATTTATTAAATTTGCAAATGATGCAAATGTTGGATATCTTCAAATTTCAGGTGGAGGCGAACCTTTTTTAGAAAAGAATGCCATTATTGAATGCATAAAAGGAATAAATGCAGATAGAATAATTTTAATTACAAGTGGATTTTGGGCTTGTAATGAAAAAAATGGTGAGAAATATTTAGAAGATTTATATGAAGCCACATTAAAAAGAAAACATCCTGCAAGAGTTACAATAAGAGTTAGTATTAGTGAACATCATAATAAAAAACTAAAAGATCGACATCTTATTAATTTATTAAATATTTTTAACAAAAAATACAAAAACGATAAAAATTTTACTTTACAATTAAAAACATTTGAAAACGATAATGCACTTGTGAATGCCTTGGATAATTATTTTGATGGTTATAAACTAAAATTAATATCAAACAATAGTACTGATGATAACCTTCACATTAAGATTATACCATGGAAATATAATTTAACATTAAAATCAGGATACAGTGTTATAGTTGGAAAATCAAGAGTATTTTATTCTAATTTAAGACCAAATATAAATAATAAACAAGAAATTAAAAAGAACATTGAAGTTTACGATAATGATTTATTTTTATCTCAAAGAAACAATTCTTCTATTGTCTATAATTCTAATGGGAATAATGGATTAGATTGGATAGTTGAATATAATGGTAATGTATGTATTTGGCAAAATAGAGTTCAAGATAATTTATTAAATATATATGAAGATAGTTATAAGGATGTTTTGTATAAAACATACCATGATGTTCTAACTTATTCTTATATTGATAAATGAGGTATTTACAGAAATAATATAGTAAATGAAGTATCTCCCAAAAGCGTATTATTAATGAAGTCGGTAAATATTCGCGATTACGCATGAACACTCCTATTCTATGAAGAGAAAGTAAGATTATATTATACAATCAGAGTGATTCAAGATTATTTAATAGAAAAAAAAATAAATAAAAAATACTTAAAGAAATTACCAAAAGAATTATTTGACGCAATTAATATGAGTAAAAATGAACTGAAAAAGTTATATAATAAATCTACATATTCAATTTTAGATCAAGAATTTAAAATGCCCATAAATAAAAACGAGTTTTATGATTTATTAGAACTTATAAAGTTGGGCCATTATAATATTTCTAAAAATAAGATAAAAAAAGCGATAAATTATTATAATTCAATTTATAAGGAAAATTTAAAAGGAATTGAAGATATTGTTTCAAATGATGGGATTAATACTGAAAGAAGGTTAACAAAAAGAATGATGAAAAGAAAAAAAATAAAAAACGAGAACAATAAAAAATATTTTTATATTTATAGACATGGAGAAACCAATTGGAATGTTGAAAATAGAATAAAATGACAATTAGAAACAATTGATACTAAATTTACAGAATGTTGATTAATACAAATAAACGGATTAAAAGAAATGATTAGAAACAATAAGATTGAAGCAGTTTTTTTTTCAGATTTAAATAGAGCTCGTGAGACATCAGAAATAATTAATGAATCATTAAAATTACCATTATATTATTCTGAAAATTTTAGAGGTTTAAATATGTGAAACTTTCAAGGTAAAAAAATGAAGGAATTTTTATCTAATAAAAATGTTAAAAAAGCATTTTTCAATTATAACGTTAAAATACCATGATGAGAAAGTATTAATGAATTAATAAAAAGATTTATTGAAGGAATAGAAATAATATATAATAATTATACTTATGACAAAGTTACAATAATTTCACATGGTGCCGCAATTAGTAATTTAAAGGCATATATATCAAACTCTAAATATGAAAATATTGATTATTGTGTTATAAAACTATATAATAACAAATATGATGTTGTTGATTTTGGTTGTTATAAATAAAGAAAAGATTTAATATAAGTTTTTTAGTAAATAATAAGAAAAAATATGAAAGTATTTTTAACAAGTAATATTGGGGGGATAAAAAAAGTCAATGGGGAAAAAATACCAGCAAGCTTTTTACAAAATAATAAGTTTTTATATAATTTAAAGAAAAGTTTAAACACTTATAACAAATTTGTTTTGGTAGCAAGCAATCCAAATAATTATGAACAAAATGATGAGTTTTTAAATTTAGATATTAAAGCTTTAGAACTTTCAGGTCTTAAATTCAAAGAATATTTAACTTTAGATTATCGCAATAAGGATAACATTAAAAATATATTAGATAATTCTTCTCTTATATTATTATGTGGTGGAAATACTTATCAACAAAATTTGTTTTTTAATGATATTAATTTAAAGAAATATTTAAAAGATTTAGATTGTTGTATTGTTGGAATAAGTGCTGGTGCTATTAATAGTGCAAAGGTTGTTTTTAATAGTCCAGAAAAAGAAGAAGAACTAAATAAGCAATTTATATTAGATGGACTTGATTTAACAAATATTAATATAGAACCACATTTTGATATAGAGAACAATAATGAAATAAAAATGAGTGCTATACTAAAGGAATCATATAATAGGAATATTTATGGCATTGAAGACGGAGCTTATATTCTTGATAATATTATTCATGGGAAATGTTATAAGATCCATAACTGAGAAATTACATTAATATGTGACGATGAACAAATTATTTCTATTAATGAATAATTAATAAAATAGATTAATTTATTAATTAACAACTAAATTCTAGCTTTATTAAAGATTTAAGACATTCACCACTAACATCTCTTCTTCTCACAAATTAAAAAAAGAAAAGGCGGAGTGATAACAAAAAGGAATGATAAAAACACACATACCCTCGCCTTCGGCTCGGTCAGACAACACATCTAGTCTGAACATCGCAACCTTTCTATTTCAGCGGTTGTTTGCGACGTCAGACATAGATGAAACGTTGTCTGTCATATCCCTGATTAAGAAGGTAATAAGAAGAAAAAAATGGAGGGGCTTTTTTATTTTAATTTAGATTTTTTTAGAAGAAATTGGTGGAAATAGGAGAGAAAATGGATATAGAGATAATAGATTTATTTAAAAAACATTTTAATGATAAAACCTCATAATCCTTTAATCTTTATCAAAGAAGTAGCAAAATACTTTATGGATTTTTTAGAAACAGATTTTCATAAAAGAAAAACACCAAAAAGATCAATTATATTAAGGAATCCAAATAATTTGTTACTATGACTAAATTTGAATAAATACCATTTATTTAACAGCTTAGTATTAAAGAGTATAACACATGGATTTGATAAAAACATATTAAATAATGTAACAAAAGGCGTTTACCGTACAAGTATTCCAGACAACTTATTAGAATTAATCAAATTACAATTAGATAAAATAAATAACAAACAAATAGTAGATTTAATAGATAAAATAGCTGACATTATAACTAGTAACGCTGTTTTATATAAAAAAGAATATGACCAAGCATTGAATAATTCATTAGAATCGATTAAATCAATATTAAAAGAAAACTTCATCTCTATATTCGTAGAGAGTCTAGAAAAGCCATTAGAAAATCTAAAAATATGAGATGAAAATGACATTTATTTAATGGAAGAAGAATTATCGTCAATCTTAGTAAATTTACTTGAAAATGAGGTCTCAAAGATATTAAAAACACTTTTATCAGAAGGGAAGATAGATACAAAAAAACAGCTTAAAGACGTTTTTGAAATTAATATCATTAAGTCAAGTATTAGCGGATTTTTTGATAATTTTCAAGTTGGAGATCTCTTTACAGAACTTTACGAAATAGAAAGGAACAAAACAATATTAGATAAACAAGATTTTTATTTATATTTTTGCGATATTACATTTAATAAAGCAAAATATCCAATTTTTTATATCCCGATTTCCATCCAAAAGCAAAACAACCAATTAGAAATAGAATTTGACGCACAAGTGTACATTAATAAAAAGGCTATAGAATATATAACTCAAGAGTATAACATGGAAAACAATAGAAGAGGTAATATAAACATTATAACAGAAAGAATAATTTATTTAGCCCAAAATCAAGATAACTTTAAAAGTTTAATAAACAATATTTTACAAGAAACAACAAACTTCTTTGAGCTTGATAAAACAATTGATATAGAAAATGCGGATAACCAAGTAGCTAAAAGTGCGACCGTAAGAGTTTCAAACTCATGTTACATAACATTATTTGATAAATCAGATGAGGCATTAGTTAATGATTACGAAGAAATATTACAATTACTTACAGAATGAGACAATATGCTGGCTGATGCATTTAATAAATTAATAGATGACTTCATCTATAATGAGCCCAAGGCTTTTGCTATGGAAGTTCACGAGGATTGGGATGAACAAGAAGTACAAGATAAACTAGTATTTCAAAGTCCCATACCGCTCAACCAAGAGCAGTTACAAATCTTATCCGCAATAAAAAAAGATGATTGTAAATACATTATCGTTCAATGACCTCCATGAACAGGTAAAAGTCATACCATCACGGCAGTTGTCTTTAATGCAATACTTAAAAATCAGTCTGTTTTAGTCCTATCAGATAAAAAAGAAGCATTAGATGTAGTAGAAGATAAAATAACAGAAACAATGGATAAAGTTAGGGCAGAAGAAAACTTTCAAAATCCAGTTTTAAGACTTTGAAAAACAGGGAATGCTTATGCTAAGATATTAAGTAATGCTTCAATAAACTCAATTACAAATAGTTATTTAGCAGTAAAAAAACAGCATAGCAATCTAGAAATCGATATTCAAAAATCAGAGAACTCATTAAAAGAAGATATTGAGTTAGAAAGCTTAACATATAAAGAGATAGATATTTGGGAGATACAAGAATTCTTCAGCTTAGACAAATATTATGAAACTAATAAACATTTTGTAAATCTTAGCGAAACAGCAAATGGCATGGATTCAGCAATAGAACTAGAAGAATTCAGAAAAATATTCATATCTTTTAAGGAAAACTTTTTAAAACCAAAAAACAAAAATCCAGACAGAGAAAAGTTATTAGAATTACTTAATTTTTCTATTGAAGAATTCCAAGATATAGTAAACTTTCAGAAGTATTTATGATTGCTTAAATTCCTCACTTCTGTAATACAAAAATTAAAAAATCAATATCAAAATAATTTAGAAATAATAGGTGAGTTTAAGAAATTTTGAGACAAAGATTTAAATGAACTGTCATCACTATGAGATGAATATGAGAAGGAGAAAAGCTTCATTTTTTGATATCTATTTAAAAAAGAAAAAATAACACAGTTAAATAAAGAATTACAGAAAAAATTCTGATTCATTTCATCAGAGAATCCTAACGAAAACCTAAAAAAACTACAAACTATCTTTGATATATTCGATTTTGCAAATAATTTAAAAGAGGATTTGAAAGAGAAAAGTATGATTAATTTTGATTATTTAGCATTCATTTACGAAGCAATAATTGATGAAAATCTTGTAATATCATTAAATGAAATTTTAAAATTAGTAGATGATTTAGAGTTTCTAGAAGAAAACCTTAAAAAATATCCTAAAACAATTAAAAAAGCACACATCGACTTAAATTATTTCAAAACATTATGTGAAAATGATTTCACTAAAATCAGCAGTGAAGAATTTAACAAGTTAATGAGATATATCTGAATAAGAGACAAAATAAATAAACAATTTCAGACGATCCCTAACTTTAATTATTGAGAAGAAAAGAAAAATATAGAAAACCTACTAACCGTACAGATGACACACATAATGGATGGCAGATTAGTTAATTTTCGGAACAATCATCAGTCAACCGCAACAGCGTTAAAAAAAATAATCCAGAGTAAGATGAAATTTCCTAGAGAAGAATTTTTGAAATTAAAAGAAGCTTTTCCATGTATTTTAGCAGGGATAAGAGATTATGCAGAATACATACCATTAGAAGCTGAGATTTTTGATTTAGTTATAATTGATGAAGCATCACAAGTTAGTATATCACAAGCATTCCCAGCACTATTAAGAGCAAAAAAGGTTTTGATTCTTTGAGATAAGAAACAGTTTAGCAACGTAAAAACAGCTCAAGCTCGTTCAGAAGAAAACAAGAAATATCTTGCCCAATTAAAGGATTGCTTTACCAAAACAGTTTCAAACGAATCAATAAAATTACAGAAATTAGAAAAGTTCGATATCAAAGCATCTATATTGGATTTTTTTGAATATATAAGTAACTACAATACACAATTACTTAAATATTTCAGGTGATATAAAGAGATTATCTCATATTCCAACAAGTATTTCTATCAAGATAGCTTACAGGTAATGAAAATCAGAGGGAAACTTATTGATGAAGTCCTAAAATTTTCAATATTAAAACACGATTGAAAAAGTGAAATAATACCAAACACTAATAAAATGGAAGTAGAATTTATCATATCCGAATTAAAAAAAATAAAAGAAAGCGGTTCTGTCCAGACAGTTGGCATAATTACGCCACATACCAATCAGCAAAAATTATTGGTTGAAACGATAAATAAGCTACCAGAAAAGGATCATTACTACGAAATTTTCAAATTAAAAATAATGACATTTGATACGTGCCAATGAGAAGAAAGAGATATAATATTTTATTCTATGGTTGCGACAAATACGGAAGATCACCTTTGGGGTGTTTTTATCAAAGACCTAAGTAATGTTGATATTGAAGAAGATTGACAAATAAAAGCACAAAGACTTAATGTCTGATTTAGTCGTGCAA
Organism: Candidatus Woesearchaeota archaeon; assembly: GCA_964612895.1. Taxonomy (GTDB): domain Archaea; phylum Nanobdellota; class Nanobdellia; order Pacearchaeales; family GW2011-AR1; genus JAGVXH01. The sequence continues at coordinate 2,630 of CAZTFL010000002.1, read as the reverse complement.
AAGAATGTATGCATTTCATATTAAGTAAGTCTATTGAAGAATATAACGGCTCTATTTGAGAAGCACTAAGACATTACTACTGTGTTTTAGAAGATGCCAAAAAAGAAGCAAGTATAAGTGAAGTAGATAAAAATTCACCTAAAGAACAAGAAGTATTGAATCGGTTCTATCAAACAGAATTTCGGGATAAAAACAAAGATAGAATAGAGTTTAAACCACAATTTGAACTATGAAAATATCTAAAACAATTAGACAAAACATATTCTCACCCAAAATATAGAGTAGACTTTTTACTTATTTATAAAGATGACGTCAGCAAAGAACATAAAATAATCATTGAATACGACTGATTCAAAGAACATTTTAAAGAGGTTGAATGAGTTGACCAATATAATTATCAAAGTTATTATAGTGAGGATGATATTTATCGTGAAAAAGTATTAGAAAGTTACTGATATAAATTTTTACGTATTAATAGATTCAACGTTGGAGAAAACCCAATAACGACACTTAATACAAGAATCTTTGAACTAATCAAAGGAACAAATAGAGATGGAAATTTTGTAATTAACCAAATTCACGAAACCATCAATGGACTTCAAAATTGAGAAATAAAAGAATGTCCAAAGTGTAAAGAAGTGAGAGAGTTAGCCGATTTTAGAGATGATACATTAAGAACTAAATACTGAAGATTCTGTATACATTGCAAGGGACCAAGCCACAAAACAAAAACAACAATTGAAAAAGAGAAAAGAGAAGTTATATTAATTGACAACATTAATTGTCCAAGATGTTGATCAAAAATGGTATTAAGAACTTGAAGATATTGAAAATTCTATGGTTGCTCTAAATTTCCTTATTGCAGATGAACGAGACAATATTAGAAGACATATTAAAATAATTTATTTTAAATATATAAAAACAGTCATGGACAATAATCAAAAGCTCATTGAAGCCATACTCTCAATTCCCGAAGAAACAGAAACTCTAGAGTTTAAAAGAGTTGATTGAGAGTGAACAGTCAAAAAAATACTTGAAACTATGGTAGCTATGACAAATACCGAAGGAGGGAAAATCATTATTGGTATTGGCGATCCAGAGAAAAGTATCGAAAAATGACACAATAGAGTTTTTGGTATTGAAGAAAATCAGGATAATTATGATTCTTTAATGAGAGAGGTGCAACGCATTATTCCTCCAATCATACTTAAAGACCCTTTACTCATAAAAGACGAAAAAACGTCTAAAACTATAGCAATTTTGAGTATTGAGAAAAGCACAGACCAAGTAAGATATATAAATAACGAAGTTTTCATCAGAGGAAAGAAAAGCAATAAAAAACTATCTCCGCCAGAAATTACAAAATACTCATATGCTAAAGGATTTGAAAAGGCTGATAAAGAATTAGTTAAGGTGGATTTTGAATTGTTAAATACCGAATATTACAAAGCATGGAAAGAAAGTCGTAATATATCATACAATGACATAAAAGACGTTTTATTTCATACATGACTTGCCAGAAAAAACGAAGAATGAATATTGCTTCCTACAAGAGCTGCAATTCTATTATTTGCTCTCTATCCTACTAATTTAATGGACACTAAATGTACAATTCGCGTATTCCAATATACATGAACATTAGAAAAAATAGGAGAAACACCGAATCTGATAGGGGTGCCAAAAACTATAGAATGACCAACAGTTAAACTTATAAAAGATGCTCATGAATATGTGTTAACATTATTAAGATCAGGCATAAAAATTCCTTCTTGATTTACTACAAAATATTTAATCCCTGAAAGAGCAGTCAAAGAAGCCATTACTAATGCCGTAATTCATAGAGATTATTACATCAAAAGAGATATAGAAGTCAGAATATTTGAAGATAGAGTTGAAGTAGAAAGTCCATGACTTTTTCCATACAATATTACGTCTCAAAACATAGGTTCTGTTCGTTCCGAATGATATCGTAACGATCTTATTGTTAAACATTTGAGAGAATTCCCCACTCCTCCTAATTTAGATAGCAATGAGTGAGTCCGCGCAATGAGAAGCGAGATGTTATCAAACAAGCTCTATCCACCAATATTCTTAACATATCCACATCTCCAGGACTCAGTTAGAGTTGTTTTGTTTAATGAATCAACGCCTTCAGATTGGGATAAGGTTGTTCATTATCTAAAAAGTAACCCTTTTATAGATAATGAAACAGCAAGAAGTGTAACAAAAACCACTCAACTAACTAAAATGTCCGAAAAATTAAAATCTTGGACAAAAAAGTGACTTCTCATAAGAATTCCCGAAGATCCAAATGTTAGAAAATGAGTTAAATATAAACTAACTGCCTCTTCAAATACAACAGGACAGGAGAACCTATTTACCCTATCATAAAATTAATAAAATAAGATATGGCTTTATAACTGTATTTTATACGATCTTATTAATTTATACAGCAATTTTATAGACAGAAATGCCAATCAAAAACAACATTTTCACAATATTTAACTTAGATTTTTTTATTTTAATTTAGAAAAAGCCCCTCCATTTAAGCAATTTTAGACAATTAAGGGATACGAACAGACAACAGCGACTATCTGCACATCTTCGACGTCAGACGAGTCGCAAACGTT
>CAZTFL010000001.1:507666-635481 GCA_964612895.1 Candidatus Woesearchaeota archaeon | reverse complement strand
CATTCAATTCTAAGGTCTCATTCAATTCTAAGGTCTCATTCAATTCTAAGGTCTCGTTCAATTCTAAGGTTTCATTTAATCCTAATGTCTCGTTTAATTCTAAGGTCTCATTCAATTCTAAAGTCTCGTTTAATTCTAAGGTCTCGTTCAATTCTAAGGTCTCATTCAATTCTAAGGTTTCGTTTAATTCTAAAGTCTCATTCAATTCTAAGGTCTCATTCAATTCTAAGGTCTCATTCAATTCTAAGGTCTCATTCAATTCTAAGGTTTCATTCAATTCTAAGGTTTCATTCAATTCTAAGGTCTCGTTTTCTGCCCCAAAATCAAAAATACTAATATTTAAAATAGAATCCTCTTTTTCATCAATAGAAATTTTATTATCTGAAGAATAACTCACGTCATTAACTAAAACTTGATTACTATCATCTATCCCCTGATTTTCATCATTCAATGTATAATTTTCAATTTCTGTCGTTTGATTATTAATAACAAATCCAACCAAGGCAACTTTATCACTTACATAATTATTAAAATCATTATTTAATAAAAAAAGTATTCCTAACAAAAAAACAACTAAAAATAAACTAGAAATTAAAATATTACTTAAACTAAATTTTGGTTTAATATTTGCTTTCCCAAGATATCGTTTTTTTACAATTCCATTTTCATCTCTATAACTTTCATAGATATATGGACCATAGTTTTTTCCATCTTTCTTAACTGTTCCCTTATAAGCCATTATTCACCTATTTTCAAGAAATATTTAATATTTATAAACATTATCGCACAAAAAACAACAGTTGTTCCACAAAAAATAATAGTTATTCTACATTAAAAATAACAAGATTTAAATATAAAAATATGGGGTAATAAAAACATATAAACAAAGTATACCATACCATAAATAAGTATACTAAAAGATAATATTTTGCAAGACGACAAAAATAAAAATAATACATCGACAATAGCATGTATATCGGAATATTTATTTTTATTAATTAAAGAAATGAAAAAATGATTAATCTAATTAGATAAAATCTTTGCAACAATATTATATTATTACAATAATATTTTTATACAACAAAATAATTTTATTTAAAATGAAAAAAATTCAAAAAGCATTAACTACTATTGCAATATTATTGTGTTTAAACTATTCTCCAATAAATACAATTCCTATAACAAGAGAGGAAATTAATCCAATACAATATAATATTAATTTAATTTATCCGAATTCCAAAGAAATTTCATATGGAATTAATTTTGATACATTTTGCACGATAAATAATTTTACACCTTCACTTGAAACATCATTAATATATCACTCAAACTTTAACGGGATAGAAAAAAAAGGGCTAGAAAGCAAAATATCTGGTAAATTAAAATATGAATTAAATGAAATTGGAGTTGAATTTGGAACAACATTTTGGAATGGTTCTGGAGAATTGAAAGAATTTAAACAACAGACAGGAATTATAAAATTAAATATAAATGATTTTTTTATTTCATACGAGAATGATAACCTACCTTTTTATTGGATAAAATTAGCAGACGGTTATGATAGTTTTAGAACTGCAACATTAGGAATTGGACACAAAAACTTCTCCATAAATCTTAATATATTTACAGGAAAAAGAACAACGAGGTTAAATTATGACAAAAATACAATACAAGAACCTTATTTTGGAGAATATGGTGAATATTATAAAAATAAAATAGTAGAAGAAGAAAGTTATCCTTACCGTTCCACAACATTAATGTTGAATTTCAATGATATTAAAATTAAAGATCAAGAATATACATTTCAAATCGGATTAGAATCTGAATGGATAAGACACTTAACACAAAATGCATTACATAAAATATTAAAAGTACCAGAATTTAAAATGATGAACAATAACTATAAAGTACTAATAGGAATTCATTCATCCGATATATAATATTAAAAATCTAAACTTTAATTATGGATAAATTCTAAATCTAAAATTATATAAAACCCAATTTATAAAAAATAATAAAACCACTAAAATTATTAAATACATTGATAAATCTATTTTTATATTATATTTTCCATTAACACCAAATTTATTTAACAATTCCAAGAACTCTTCATTATTCACTTTATAGAATTGACCTTCGGTATTAAATGATAAACTTTTTAGAAAATCTATATCTGCCTTTGATATCATATTAAAAACAGAATCTCCACCACTTTCTGTTCCCACACCAATAGTGTAAATTATTATATTATTTCTATTTGCAAAATCAATAATTAATGGCGCATCTCCAACATTTAATTGTCCATCACTAAAGAGAATAACTGTTCTTTTTTTACCATCACTCAAGAAATCAAACATTTTATCAGCTGAAAGCAAAGCATCATAAATATTAGTTCCTTCAATTTCTCCTATTTCAATATTGTCAATCCCCATTTTCGAAAACATTTTATTAGTTGTCATATCTTGATATACTATACTTGCTCCACTAAATCCAATAATACCAACATTTACTCCTATTGGTAAACTTGCTATAAATTTTCCTGCAATATCTTTTGAAAATTCAAATCTATTCGGAGAAATATCATTTGTTAACATAGAAGACGAACTATCTATCGCTATAACAAAAGAAGATAAACTGGTATCTGTCTCAAATTCTACCATCATTCCAGAAAGTCCTAAAACTAAAATAATAAGTAAAAACAAATTAAAATATAAATAAAAAAAATTCTTAGAGAAAAATTCTATTCCATAAAATCTTTCCAAAGCTTTGAAATTTCCAAAGACCATTCCTTTCTTTTTGTTTATAGATAAACTGAATAGATAAACTAAAATAAAAAACGGAATTAAAACCAAAAACCATAAAAATTGTGGATAAACAAAACTAAAAACAACCATTATATTCTGTCCCCCCTTGATCTACTTCTTAAAAAATGAGACACAGGCATAAAAAAAGATTTATTAGAATCTAATTCTAAAAGATCTATATTAGAATCAAAAAGAATTTTCTTAATTTTTTTCTTTTGATAATCGACTATTTTTGAATATGTTTTTTGAACTGATTTAGGATCTAAAACAATGCTTCTACCACTCACTGGGTCAATAACAGCTAATTGATGACTGAAATTAGGTAATTTATTATCCATTTCATCTCTACTCATAATAGCAATCGTTTCAAATCTATTTCCTATAAATTTTAAACCCTTAACAGTATTTCTTTTTAATCCAATAAAGTCAGAAACTATTATAAAAACAGTATAATCGGATTTTATTGTATCTAATGAAAAATCAATTGCTTTTCTTAAATCGAATTCTCCATTATAATAATTTGAATCACTTAAAAAATCTTTAATTAAGAAAAATTGATTTTTACCTTTAGAAGCTGATAAAAATTTAACAACATCATTATTAGCCATAACAAGACCTACTTTATCTCCACCCTCCAACACCAAATGAGAAAGTGATACAATAAATTCCGCATTAAACTCAGCTTTTAATTTATTTCCACTTCCAAATAAAACACTATTACCACAATCAACAATAAAATAAACATTAAGTTCCCTTTCTTCAATATATTTTTTTGCTAAAATACTATTAGAACGTAAAGAAGCTTTCCAATCTATCATAGAAGCATCATCATCTTGTGCAAAATTTCTATAAGAATCAAATTCTAACCCTTTTCCTCTAAAAATAGTTCTATATAAAATTAATTTTAAAGGAAATTTTTGCATAGCATTAGCAAAACCACTTACAGCACCAGCATAATCCATCTCTAACTTTCTATCTCCACCTCTTCTAATCATAAAAAAAATAAACCATTATAACTTATAAACTCTGCGACTAGTTATATTAAATATTATAATTTTATCCCTTAAATATAATTACGGTGCGTTAACATGCTTTAAAATTTTTACAATAACGTCATCACTAGTTATCTTATCTGCTTCTGCCTGATAATTTAAAATTAAACGATGTCTTAATACAGGATAAACGACTTCTAAAACATCTTCTGGAGTTACATAATCTCTTCCATTAATTAAAGCTTCTGCTTTAGATGCTATATATAAAGAAATAGAAGCCCTAGGACTCCCTCCATAAGAAACATATTTTGAGAAATCTAAATCTTTTCTTCTGCTAATACTTACAATATCAACTATAAACTTTTTTACAGCATCTGATGCAAAAACTTTTTTTGTCATATCTTGAAAAGACAATATCTCCTTTGAAGAAAGAACTGGCTTTAAACCATAAGAATCAAAACTACGAGTTGTCATATTTTGATCTAAAATATTTTCTTCATCTTTCTTTTTTGGATAACCAACTAATAATTTAAACAAAAATCTATCAACCTGTGCCTCAGGAAGCTGATAAACACCACTATTTTCTAAAGGATTTTCTGTCGCCATTACAAAAAATGGCAAAGGTAAATCATAAGTTTCTTTAGCAATAGTTACTTTTTTTTCTTGCATTGCCTCAAGTAAAGCAGATTGAGTTTTCGGTGGACTTCTATTTATCTCATCAGCAACAATAAAATTAGCAAAGATAGGTCCTTTCATAATCTCAAATCCTTTTCCGGGTGTGTAACTTTGAATCCCCGTAATATCTGTAGGCAGTAAATCAACAGTAAATTGAATTCTTTTCATCTCACAACCGGTTACCTTTGCTATTGCCATAATCATTAAAGTCTTAGCAACGCCTGGAACTCCCTCTACAAGAACATGTCCGTTACAAAAAATGCCACGAATAATACCACGAATAACTTCTTCTTGACCAACAACAACTCGGCCCACTTCTTTTTCTATATCTTCAACTATTTTCTTTACTCTTTTATGATCCTCACTAGTCAACCTATTTTCCTCTTTCATAAATATTCCTCGTCATTATACTTCTTAAATTTAATCCTATTATTCAAATAGACGATAGACACTATAACAATTCCTAAACAAACACCAATTAATATATACCAAATAATTGGATTTATATTTTTAATATTATAACGATGTTGTTCATTTGAAGAAATAGATTCTTCACAAGCTTCTATTATTTTTGCAACTAATTTTTGAGATTTAACCAAATCTCCACTATCAAAAAAACCTTTTGCTTCCTTAACAAATTCAGTTAATTCTAAACATTCAGGATTTTCGCTAATAAGTTTTTCTGTAAAAACTAATAATTGAGCAATTTCACTTTCATCCATTGCTAAAACCTCAATATAGAACTCTCCCCAATCAGAAAATTTAGGATTTGTAACATTTCCAAAAATTGTAATTAGATATTTTCCAATAGCTCCTGTATCAACATCTACCCTTAAAGAATAATTTTTAATTTCATTAACTTTTAAAGAATCTATCCAATTCTCACTCAATTGTAAAGTTAAATCAGAAGTAAACATAGAATTTAATTCAATAATACCACTTAGATTTATACCAAACAAATCAACATTTCCAGTATTCATAACACTAAAATTTAATTCCACAAATTTTTCTTCACTAATAAGAATATCTTCCGGAGTAATTATTTTAAGTCCATAATGTTGAGCTAACTGACTTCTTGAAGTTCCACCACTACCACCTTTTGAAGGTTTCGGAACTTCTGTTGGATCCAAAATAGTTATAATAAAATAATTACTTTGAGCTGTACTCATTAAACTTCCATCATTTTTATAATAACCTTTATCTTTTACTCGTGTAGAATCATTGAGACGAGAAAAATTATCCCATTCATTTCCTATAATACTTACATTATAAACTCCTGTGTTTTCAAAATTAAAATTAACTATCCAATCTTCATCTATATTATAGTCATTTAATGAAATATATTTATTCGCACCACCTGTTAATAATCCACTTATTATCGAAAAATTAACATCTTGTTTATAATAATTATCAAAATAATCATAATCACTAAAATATTCAGATAAGTTTAATTGAAAAAGTGTTTTTATATTACTAAAAATTGGAACTAAACCTACCTGTCCAGAAAAACTAATATTTTGATTTACATGAGTTATATTGGTAGTCCAATTAAATTCTGAAACAATATCTTCATATTCTGGATTGTATACTAACAATTTTAATTTTGTTTCATTTCCATTCCCGAAATAACTTTCATCAGAATAATCTACGGGTATAGAAATATTTATTATTTTTGTAATATTATCCATACTGATATTTTTAATATCTCTTAAAGAAAAATTTTCTAAAAAATAAAAAATGCTACCATTTTCTTCAATAAAAATCTTATTCATATATAATTCGTAAGTTAAATTACTATTATTTACTGCATAATCTAATGTAAAATTAATTTCACTAAAATTTCCTTCTTGTAAATTAAAAATTTCGTTTGGTATAGGAGAGGTTACATTTGGATATCCATAAACAAAAAGTACAAATGGTTCAACTCCGTGTCCATTATCTCTATCTTGAACTTTAATTTCATAATTCCATATTCCAGAATAATTCATATTACTAAAATTAAAATTAAGAATACCTGTTGTTGAATTAAGAAAATTATTTAGAGGAGGAGTTTTTGGATTTTCCATTCCTGTTGGTATTTCTATAGAATAAATAAAATCTCCGTCCTCTTCACTATCTTCTATATCTATTGCATTAAAATCATACGTAAAATTATCATCCAATATACTAACTGAAATATTTGTTATATTTATCAAAATAGGATCTTCATTTCTTTTTAAAATTGTTAAATTGAATGTAAAATTATCTTGAGCATTAACATAATCGCTAACATTAACATTTATTGTATAATTTCCTAAATTAGTATAATTTGCATAAAAAGAAGCTAAAAAATCAGTATAATTAGTTCCTTCTTCTAATACAGAAAAATTAAAATCTAAAATTTTTGTAGAATTTGTTAGATTAATTATATCACGATTTAAAGTTAAATTCTCATTTACAAAACTTTTTTGAACAACAGCCAAATCCTCATCATATATTCTCACAGTTATGTTTATTGTATCACTCTGATTAACAAAATAATTTACGCCACCTCCTGGAAAACTTGAATTTGTTATAATAAATCCTGGAGCAATTTTTTTCATAATAGGGGGAGAATTTGTATTATTTATTTCAAAGTTCCATTGACTATCTGTACACTTTCCATAATCATCACAAGCTTTAATTATAAAATTCCAATTCCCAACATCTTCTTTCCATGGAAAGAAATTTAAAATTCCTTCTTCGCTCAAATTAATATGTGTAGGAACATTCCCAACTAAAGAAAAATGTAAATTATCATTTAAATCAATATCCTTTGCATAAAAAACACCACTATCATTTAAATCAATAGAAGATAAATTATTAGTAGTGGTTTCTTTAGTAGAATTAATCATCCAACTAAAATTATATTTTGAGCTAGCCCAATTTGGAGCAGTATCATTAATAATAGTTAAATTAAACTCCAGCATATCAAAATCTCCCTGTTTGTCCGAAAAATTCGCATAAATTGTATAATTACCTGTATCTTCAGATGTGGGAGAAAAACTAACATTAATTTTTGTTAAATTTCTTTGATAAACAGGACCAACAGGATTTGGATATTGTATGTTATATGACCAAAAACTTACAGGTATAACACTTCCATCTTTCTCAAAAGTTAAATTAAGATCAATTGTTTCATTATACCCACTCCATTTATCTTCTATTAAAAAGTCATCGTCTCTAACATCAAAAGAAAATATATTTTGTATTTCTGCCGCAATCGTTTCTTTTTTGTCTAATAAATTTGATGAATTTATACTAACATTAGGTATAGAATTTAAAGAAGAATTTCTATTTACATAAATATAAAAGTTTGAAATATCCTCTGGCTCTGTACTTGTAATATCTTTAACATTTAAATTAACTGACCAATTTCCTATCTGAAATTTTTCTGGAATTATACTAATATTATAAAAATATTCATTATTAAAAGAACTAACTTGTGTATTATTTGGAATAAACCAACTTCTATTATTTGGAACTCTCAGGCCAGAACTTAAATTTGCAAAAGAAATAACACTACTTAAATTTAACAAATCTGTTCTTCCACGAGTTCTAATAATTATAGTACAATTACTTTCTCCTCCCTCGTAAAAAACAGAATTAGAACAATTCGTTGTATTAACAAAAAGTTGAGTTAAAACATTAACAGTTATATTATATATGATTGATATATTTTTAGAATAATTTTCATCACAATACGGAGAAAAAGGACATGGATGACTTCCTCCCTCTGTAATGTTAATAGTTGCATTATACTCTCCAACTAAATTGTTCGTAGGTGTAAAATTTACTTTTCCTGTATTATTATTAAGGGTTTCTATTATAAATAAACTACAATTTTCCGTCTCTCCTAAACCTGTCCACGGTGCATGATAACAACTACCAGACCAATTTATACTAAAATTAATTGGGAAATTATTCTCTTCATCTGTAATATTTATATAAAACATTTTTGTTCCATTTTCTAAAGGAAAGTCAACGGACGATGTCGAATTTATCCAAACCGGAGCATCATTTGTAGCATTAATAAAAAAATTATAATTCTCACTCATCGTAATTGCTGATCCATTTTGTGAACCAGTTACGGCTAAAGGAAGCGTTAAAAGTCCTGTTTGATTATCATAAAAAGGATTTATAGATAAATTTCCAGAGATATTATTCATATATATCCATGATACATTTTCCTTATCCAACCTTACATTGTTATGTTTAATTAATTTATTTTCTGTAGGAACTTCTTGTATCGAATAGAATGAGATATTATCTTCCACTGGATTATAAATAGCTTTAGAACTAAAATTAAAATAATACAAATCTTCTTCGTTTAACGAATAATTATAATTACCTATTAAACTTACAGTCGCAAAAGCAAAACTAACATTTAAAATTATTAAAATTATTAAATAATATCCTCTCTTCATCTTCCCATAACCTTTCTTAAACGGTTCATTTTATCCTCCTCTTTTTTATCTTTTCTTCTCTTAAATATTATAAAAATCATTCTAATTATAAAAACAAATAAGAATAAGAATAAAATTGACAATAATAAAATAAATCTATTGATTAGTTTTGGAGTTTCTAATTCACATTTATTTGGACAAGGACCACCGCAATCAATTCCATCTTCTTCTTGATTTTTTCTTCCATCGCTACATGTTGGACATGATCCACAGTCTCCACCACAATCAATTCCAATTTCACAAAATCCATTATGACAATTTTTTATTCCATCATTACAACCAGGATTTTTTGTATAATAACATAACTCAAACTCTTCAGGTTTTTTATTTTTTATTTTTTGATTAGAACAATTATTACTATCTTCACAACTTCTTATATGAAAACCACAAAAATTTTCGACATAACCTAATTGGCTACATTTATCTTTATAAGAATAATAATCATCAGTTGTTAATAATCCTAATTTAAAAGAATCTTCAGCACTCTGACAAGTACTCCAATCAAAACAGGCCCAATTCTCTATACAAGCAGGCAAAGCTCCACCACCTCCTCCTGAAGAAGGTTTTTCACAAGGAATTTCTTGAACACTAACATTCCATGTATAAAAAGGATTATTATTCCCACCATCCGAAACTATTGTTTTTATAAAATGCAAACCCGAAACTCCACAACCAAAACTATAATTAAAATTATCTGAAAAATTGTATTTATCCTCTTCATAATATAAATTTGATTGTATTTCTTTATTATCCACAAGCCATTTTACAGAAAGAGGATCGCCATCTTCGTCAGAAAAATTAACATCAAAAAAATATTGTTTTAAACCAACAAAATTTATAGTATTATTACTCGGACTGACATTTACTATTTTAGGATTTCTATTGTCAGAACTAATTGTAAAAGTGAAATTATCACAAACCGTATTACTGCTTCCGTCAACACCACAAAAATCAAATAGTTCTGGGTGAATATCTAAAATTGGATTATCAGTTGCACAAACTTTCAAGAAATAAGTCCCAAAATAAGAATCGGAATTAGCTTCATATGACATTCCTCCAAAATTATTAATATTAAATAATGGGAAAAAATCTCCATTTGAATAACTTATATTAAAATTCATACTTCCTTGGATAGAATTTCCATCTTCACTATCAATAACATTCCATGTTTTATTAAACGTTCTATTCTGTCCTTTCATCCAAATTTTAAAGACATCCAAATTCTCATATGTTGGAACAACATTAGTATCTAAAACTATAAAGTCAATATTTGAAGAATCTATTAAACCACTATCATCTATTGCATAAATAGTTTTTTTGTTTAAACCAATACTTGCTTTTTTCAAAATTCCATTTGAATATAATTCTCCAATATAAAACGGAATATTATTATTATATTTTATTCTTCCAAATAAAAAATCTATAGGATAAACATCTATTCTATTTAAATCACCATCATAATCTGTAATATTAAAAGTAACATTAAATTTCTGACCTTCACATCCATAATATTCACTTGACACATTTAAAATTGGAGCGCTCTTATCTATTTTAACTGTAAAAAAAACACTTTTATTATACCAAATTCCTCTATTACTTTGAAAAAAAACAACTAATTCATTAACTCCTTGTTTTACAGAAATTGAACTATTCGGAGTAAAGTCAATATTATCAACATACATAAAATTTTCATTATATATTGAATATGCCCAAGAAGAAATTGGTTTATCTGAACTAACATTTAAATCAATAAAAAAATAATAATTAAAGTCGAATGAATTATACTCTCCATCACTTAAATTAAATTCATAAGTTATATTTTGAGGAGAATGTATTGTAACATTTGGAGGAGATTCTATAAATAATTTTATACCACCAACAGTAGATACAAATCCAGTAGATAATGTATCAAAATCCACAAATATAAGTAATAAATTAAATATACCTGTTATTAATAAAATCAATAATAAAACAACTTTCAAATACCCTCTTTTATTCATTAAATAAAAAGAAATATTAAATATAAAAACCTTCCTTAATTCAAATTATCGACGAATTTATTTTCTAAATTCGAAAATTATTTGTCCGGAATACTGACCATAATCTAAATTATTTGGAAGAATTAAATTAATATCATATTCTTTTCTTTCTCCAATTTGTAAAATAAAATAATTTTCGCCATATAAATATTTTGAAATATTACCATTTATGTATATACTAACATTTATTGGAAAGTTATAAGTATTTTCTAAATTAATTTTTTTATTAGCACTAAGTCCTACAGGAATTATTCCAAAATCAACAATACTATCATTTATTGCCATACCTATCCTATCCCCAGCAATACATTTCACCTCAATAACACTTTGAGATATTGGAGCATTAATTATTAAATATAATTTTATACAAAAACTAAATATTAACAAAAAAATTAAAATTATTATTAAAAAATTTGTCTTATTTATTTTTTTTTCATTTTTTTTCACTTTTTTTTTCTCCAATTATTAATAAAACAGAAACTATTAACAATATTATAATTACAGAAATACTAATTAATATTATTAATAACCAATTAGTTTCTTTTACAAAACCAACATTAACTCTTTGAGTAGTAACTATTCCTTCATAAACAACATTAATATCTATTTGAAAATTTTCTTCATATATACCTGTTGTATCAAAATAGGTTTGAAAAACTCTACTTCCCCAAGCGTCAATCGAAAAACTAGGAGATTTAAAATTTATATGAGGATATCCAACAATACTTCCATTGACATAAACATCAGATATTTCATTATTCCAGGAACTTTCAACTATTACATTAATACGATTTAAACCATTTCTTTTATAATCAGTTGTATAATTAAGAATTTTCATATTTAATTCGCCTAATCTAAATATTTTTGTTTCACTTCTTGGTAAATCTCCACCATAATCAACAACTGCAGTTATATTATAATCTCCCGCTAAATAATCATCGGTACTTATCTTCCCTATATAATTTTCCTTTAAAAGAGATTTGATTTCTTTTTCTTCTAAATATATTACATCAATTAATTTCCCTGAAGATTTTAATTCAAGTCTTGGTCTAACAGAAACATTATCTTCTCCCCTATTGTAAATAGTCAAATTATATAATGCATCATCGCCTTTATTTGCATAATTAATATTAAATTCTATATCGGCATATTTATTTGGATAAGGAACATTTATATCGATAACACCTCTAACATCCATTGTTACACTAACACCATCTAATGAATTAATTTCTCTACAACCGACCCTTACTCTATTTTTACCAGCTTTTTGGACAACGTTCGGGAGTTTCATAGTCACAACAACCATCCTATTTGAACCAATTTTATTATCTGACTTAATCGTAAAAAATTCAGACAAATCCCCCTCAATATAAATTAAACTCTCTTCAAAATCATTAACAAAATTAAAAGAAAAATCTTTTTCAAAATCAGGAGCAAAATCTATTTCGTATTTTGCAGGAATAACACCAGTAACGGCAAATACAAAATTGGACATAAAAAATAAGAAAAATACAAAAATAAAACTTTTCAACCCCATAGTAAGATAAAAAAATAAATATTATTTAAACATTCCTACTTAAACTGATTCGTAAGTCAACACAACCGTATTAGTTAATGCACCCGTCTTTCCATTATTAGGAATTTTAAGTAAAATATCTAAATTTATTTTATCGCTAGTATCTACAAAATGAAATTTAGTACAGGCACTTGTAGAAGTTGTTGTAAATTCTTTCCAAAGATTGTCAACACCTGATGCAAAAGTACAACTTCCAGATTCATTATTTGAAAATTTATACTGAAATAAAGGATCAGTTCCACCTAAAAATGTAGAAGCTGCAGAGGCAGCACTAATATTCAAAGTAACGTTTAAGTTACCAACGTTCTCAACAATAAAACCTTTTGCTATTGAATTCCAGGTTCCATTAACAACAGTACCATTAGAAACTAATAATGCGTGAGATGCGCCAGCGTCAAAAACACCACTTCCCCAATCTAAAGTCTTACCAGGAGCATTATTCGCAGAAGTTATATTAATACTTGATATTGTTTGAATATTAACACTAACTGTACCATTTTCTGTTGCAAAACCAGTTATAAAATTATTAAAAACACTAAGAGAATTGTAAGTTACACCTAAACCAACTATAGTTACAGCAACAGCAACAACAGCAACGATGAGTAAAAGATTATCTTGATTCATCGTTTAAAACCTCAAAATTTTCATTATTAACAGTTATGGCTATATTTCCTGTAGGACTAACAACATTTCCAGTTGAGAATTGTAGGATAGGAGTGCTTACATTAAAATTTAAAACTATAGAAACAGCAGACATCGTTATAGCGACGACAAGCAAAGCAATAATTAAAATTTGTCTTTTATCCATTAAAAAAAGATATGAAATTCTCCTTTATAAATATTCCTACTTTATAGAGAATATTTTTACAAACCCAAAATATGAAATTAAAACAATCAATCCAAAAATAAATATTATTTAAACATTCCTACTTAAACTGATTCGTAAGTCAACACAACCGTATTAGTTAATGCACCCGTCTTTCCATTATTAGGAATTTTTACTAAAATATCTAAATTTATTCTATCGCTAGTATCTACAAAATGAAATTTAGAACAAGCAGCTGTAGAAGTTGTTGTAAACTCTTTCCAAGTATTTTCTACACCTGCTGAAAAAGTACAACTTCCAGATTCATTATTTGAAAATTTATATTGAAATAAGGGACTAGTTCCACCTAAAAATGTAGAAGCCGCAGAGACAGCACTAATATTCAAAGTAACATTCAAGTTCCCAACATTTTCAACAACAAAACCCTTCGCGATTGAAGTCCAGGTTCCATTAACAACAGTACCATTAGAAACTAATAATGCATGAGATGCACCAGCATTAAAAGTACCACTTCCCCAGTTTAAAGTTTTCCCAGGAGCATTATTAGCAGAAGTTATATTGATGCTGGCTATTGTTTGAATATTAACACTAACTGTACCATTTTCTGTTGCAAATCCAGTTAGAAAATTATTAAAAACGCTTAAAGAATTATAAGTAACACCCAAACCAATTATTGTTATAGCAACGGCAACAACAGCAACAATAAGTAAAAGATTATCTTGATTCATCGTTTAAAACCTCAAAATTTTCATTATTAACAGTTATGGCTATATTTCCTGTAGGACTAACAACATTTCCAGTTGAGAATTGTAGGATAGGAGTACTTACATTAAAATTTAAAGCTATAGAAACAGCAGATATCGTTATAGCAACGATAAGCAAAGCAATAATTAAAATTTGTCTTTTATATACCATTCTCTCCTTCTAAATTATATAATACCCTCATATGCTAATACAATTGTATTAGTTAATTCTCCAGTCTTTCCATCATTTGGAATTTTAACAAGAATATTCAAATTTATTTCATCATTAGTATCAACAAATTTAAAATTAGTACATACACTTGTGGAAACTGTTGTAAAATTTTTCCACTCTCCATCAACACCACTTTCGAAAACACAGCTAGAATCTTCAGAGTCAGTTATGTTATATTGAAATAAAGGTTCTGTTCCACCTAAAAATGTTGATGCATCATCTAAAGAGCTAATACTTAAGGTAACATTTAAATTTCCAACATTTTCAACAACAAAACCACTTGTTACATTTGGCCAAGTTCCACCAACAACACTTCCATTAGAAACCAATAAAGCATATGGAGCACCAGCATCAAAAACACCACTTCCCCAATCTAGAGACTTAGAACCAGCGGTTCCATTAGCAGATGTTATATTTATTTCTGCACGAGTGTCTATAGTTAAAACAACGGTACCATTTTCTGTAAAAGCAAATCCAGTTAGAAAATTATTAAAAACACTTAAAGAATTATAAGTAACACTCAAACCAATTATTGTTATACCAACAGCAACAATAGCAACTATAAGCAATAAATTATCTTGATTCATCATTTAATACCTCGAAATCATCATTATTAACAGTTATAGCGACATTCCCTAAAGGACTAACGGCATTACCTGTAGAAAATTGTAAAATAGGTGCATTTACATTTAAATTCAAAACTATTGAAACAGCGGACATCGTAATAGCAACGATAAGTAAAGCAATTATTAGAACTTGTCTTTTATCCATTAAAAAAACAATGCATATTTAGTTTATAAATATTTCTAGAATTATAGTATTATATTCAACAAACTCATATAAGAAACTAAAACAATTAATCCAGAAATAAAAACTCCAACAGAAATAGCAAAAATACTTTTTTTCTGATTAAATTTTAATAACCAAGCAAGTAAACTACCTGTCCATGCTCCAGTAATAGGAAGAGGAACAGCAACGAACAAAACTAATGCTAAATATCCTAAGTCATTAAATTTATTTTGAAGTTTAAGAGATTTTTTTTGTAGTTTTACAACTCTCTTATTGAAGAAATTATTATACAAATTAAATTTTAAGAAAAAATTATGAAAAAAATTCAAAAAAATGAACACAAAAAAAATAACTAATATATTCAAAAACACAACTAAAATAAAAAATGGAATTATAGGTAAATTATTTTTTATAACATAATCAAGAACAACAGGCAAACCCCCTCTTAATTCACTAATAGGCAAAACTGATAATAGAAAACCAATAAGTAATTGTAAATTCATATTAAAAATTTAAATCCTCTAAAATCTTTAAAACAAATCTTTCTGAAGCTTTCAAATTTTCAGAACAATCAGATAATTCTATTATATAACAATTCGCAAACAAACTATCCTGATATATCTTTGTTTCATTTCCATAAATAATTTTAACTATTGTTGTATTAATACTCGAATTTAAACAATCAGCATAAATCATACCTTCTGGAATATTATCTTTATCTATAGAACCATCTCTAACGCTTTTAATAAAAGGTAAGCCAACAGTTATATCTCCTAAGGCATAAAACGCAAGATTTGCTCTTGAACACTTTCTAATACTAGGATCAGATGTATATATTATATTTTTTGAAAAAGAAAATCCCTCTACATCAACTAAAATATCATTTTCTCTAGGATTATATCTTAAATACAAGTTATGATCTCCGTAATATTGTTTATTATAAATCTTAGGGAATATAGTATGATAAAAAGTAACGCCTTTTGAAGAAACGATTTTGTCTTTTTGAATATCCCACTTTAAATTAAGATAACTAAAATTATTAGAAAATTTTATTCCAAAATAAATTCCAAAAAATAATAAAAAAACAAATAATATAAACGACACAACTATTACTAACTGTTTAGTTTGAATATCCATTTTTTTCTTAATTGATTTTCTTTTTTTTGAAACCATATAACTACATAAAAATATAAGTTTTTAAGATTTATTATAAAATTCTACATTATACCTAATAATTTATAGAAAAACAAATCTGATAATTTTGAACTATCGCCTATTAAATAAACGCAATTATCTTTCATATAAATAGAACTATTATTGGATTGTTCAAAAATTAAAATATTATCTACCGAACAGTTTTTTTGAGGAACATTTAACTCAGATTCTGTAATTTTTGCCTCCTGAATTCTTAAAACAAATGGACTAATATTACTAAATAATCTGTTATTATAATTACCTACATAATAAAAAACGTTCCCTGAATAATCATTTATAGATTTATTTAAATCACATTCCAAATCCATTAATTCTTCAGGTAAATAATTAAAATAAAAAACATTATCTGAGTTTCTTAATTCCCAATAAGAACTTCCTTTAACAAAACTTAATCCATTATAATATCTTACCTCTTGAGTATTTTCATTAAATTGTTTATTAGAAAATGCAAATCCTATGGTTGATACTAGTAATATAAAACCAAGAATAATTGTTAAAATCATCTGTTTCTTTTTTTCAATCTTTTCTATATCTTTTTGACTTTTTATTTTCCTCATTATAAATAAACATTTTTACCCTTTTTATTTTTTATGTATTTTTTTATATAATAAAAATCTGAAATAAACGGAATTTCTTTTATTTTAAATATTTTCGCAAGAATAAACCAAGAAAATATAACAAAAAGAATAGATAATATATACCAAAAAATCAAATGAAAGAAATGATAATAATTCGTCCAATAAATATTTGCCAACAATACTATTCTAAATAAATTAAAAAATAAAATCATCAAAAAACCAGAAACAATCATAAATATTCTTTTTTTTAAATTAATATCAGAACAAGACATTATTATAATAAATAAAAGATAATAAGCTGCTCCCGCAATACAAGGTTTCGATAAAATAAATTGAAAATTATCAAAATAAAAAATTCCGTTAGAATAATTAATACTTCCAAATAAAGATAAAACTATTTTAGTTAAAAATGTTGTAATAGGCGTAAATATAGAATAAAATAAATATAAATTTCCAATTCCTAAAACAAAAATTAACAAATATCTAAAATATATCCAAAAAATTATCTTCTTCATAAATAATAATAAAACGAACCAATATAAAAATTTAAGTTATTTTTTAAATAATCTCACTTGTTTTTAATGGTTTATGCTTTTTTGAGGCAACAATAACTAAAACTAATAAAAGCAATACAAAAATTACTAATAAACCAACTAAACCATATAAGAATAATTCATTATCAAAACTAAAATCGAATCCATTAGATGTCCCAGAAATATCTACGGAAACAGGTTGAGTATAAACATTTCCTTCTGAGTCTGTTAATTTTATATTAAAATCAAATTGCCCACTTCCAATTGGTTCAAACTTCACATTTAAAGATGTACTAGCACCTGCTAAAAGAGTAAAAGTTTCTGGATTAAGTGATAATAAACTAGCTAAAGAACTATCATAATCAGAAATAGAAGCTTTGTAATTAACACTATACTTTTCTGGATTAACAATATTAACATTTATAGACATTTCCTCACCGACAACAGCATTCCCAGTCAGTCTAGCATTAATAACTGGTTCCATTACAACACATTTTCCATTAACCTTCAAATAATAAACATATTTAGCTTTAGTATCTTGACCATTTTCATACAAATATTTATCAGCAATACTATCATCACTAAAAATTTCAAATGTAATTAAATAATCTTTTCCTTCGGTTAATCCGCTAGGAACATTAAAAGAATATTCAAAATCTAAAAAATCCATTGCATCTAAATCTGAAGAAAATTCTACAATATCATCAATTTTCAAATCTTTACTATAAATATATAAAAATAATTCATCTGAATCTATATCTTTATCTCCAACATTCCAAATACTAGAACTTATCTTAACATTCTCCCCACAATTAACAACAGGATTTAATAATTCAACTTCTCCAAGAATAACAAACTCATCTTTTGTAATAATTTTAAATTCTTTCAATAAATAACCATAAGTAGAAACTCCATCCAAAGAACCATCAGAATTTATTTCTCCTTTAGCTGTAACAAATAATATATAATTTTCATTCCCAGCCTTCAAATTATCAGGATTTAAAAACAAAGTTCCAATAATATCTAAATCATCATCTTCATCTATATCAAATCCATCATCCGAAAATTCAAAATCATCTTCATCAAAAATACACTTTGAGGTAGATTTATCATAAACACAAACAAATAAATCAATATTTTCAACATCATCCGACCCTTCATTTTCAACAGTAAATTCTATTTTCATAACATCTAATGGATAAAAACCATCATCTTCATCTCCAATACCTTCAAAAAGATCAAATTCAAAATCTACAACATCTAAAAAATTATCATTACAATCATTAGTAATACATCTATAATTTGATCTTTGAAATTTAATATTGGAATTTAATGTATTAACTGATGCATTTCCTATAGCAGTTAAAGATGTAGAATATTGATCATATCTAAAATCAAAATTTCCTACTTTTGAAATAGAAACAACAATATTAGCAATTCTATTATTTGAATCATTAAGAACAACTTGAAAATTACTTAATCCAAAAACTATAGAAGAAGCAGAATCAATAAGATTTGAAATTCCACTAATTGATAGATTAACTGTTTCATTCAAATCAGAACTTACATTAAAACTAAAACTTGTTGTATTTTGGCTTAATGTTGTTGGGACTCCAGAAAAACTAATTGTAGCACTAGAAAACCCAATAAAAAATAATAACATAAAAATTCCAAGTAATTCAATGTTTTTTCTCATGTTGTAACTTTATAATTAATACTTTATAAGCTTTTCTATATTTTTTTGCTATTAAAAAATTCCACGATATCCAAAAGATTAATTATACGAGAATCATCCAAACCCAGTCCAAAACAAGCTGTATTAACAAAAATATTTATACATTTAAAATTTTCAAATTCTTTTAGATTTATATTATCAGATTCAAAAATATAAACCTTTTTTCCTAATTTTTCTATATTATTTTTTACTTTGTTATAAGATAATGAATTTTGACCTATTTTATTAGAAATCAATAAACCTATTTTATTATTTACCAAAAATTTTGTTTTCTTTAATGTTATTTCAGTGAAATATTTTTCAAGATCTTTCTTGGTAATTTTAAATATACTATCCCCATTAAAAATAAACATTTCTCTATTAATAGCTATTGAATTATTTAATGCATGAAACATCCCATCTGACAATAATAATAAATTATCAGCATCTAAATTAAAAGCATGCGATTGACACCCTATAACATGTCCATCGTAATAAGCTCCATTCTGAACAAAAACTTTTCTTCCTGATTTCTCTAATTCTTTTTTAACAAGTGGTAATAGATTTAAATATTGAACCGTCGCACCAATAGATACACTTCCACTAGGAATTTCATTTAAAACATTAAAATTAACACAACTTTTATCAAAAAACTTTCTTACTTCAACGAATAAAACATCATTCATGCACAAATAAACAAAAACTATTTTTTAAAACTATCATTAAAAATAATCAACATCATTTTTAGGTTTTTCAACAACATTATTACCCTTACTAATATCAAAAACCTTCGAAGGTGTAGCTATAATTATATTGGAAGTAAAACCAACAATCTTTCCTTCTAATGCTTCAACTGTTTTTTTTATCTTAGAAACTGATCTCTTCAATTCTATAACATCTTTATGTTTTAAAGGACTAATATCAATAACAGCAATATTATAACCGCTTCTCAGAGCATCCAAAATAGGATTTATATCTTCATAAGTAGACAATGTAAATGTTTTAACAGATATCTTATCGCCGGTTTTTTCTTGATTTAAATCTATCTCGATAAACTCGGCAACCTCATCCTGTTGAGCATCTCTTTTTTTCATAAATCCGAAAGCCATATTATATGTTTTATTAGTTTAGTATTTAAATATTTATATTATTTAATTTTATATATTATCCTTGAATTTTCTTCATTATTTCATCTCTAAGATTTTCTATTTTTTCACTAAATTCGGTTTCTTGAGAATCAATGTTTTTTAATCTAGTAGATATTAATTCTTTTTTGTGAACCATTTCATCTATAATTTTATCTTTTGTAGTTTTAATTACAACCTGTCCTCCAACTATTTTCATTAAATCACCATCAGTCTTTGATACTTCTTCAATAATCAAATCAACTTCATTACGTTCAATAGAAAATGCATTTTTTTGCATTAATAATTGTTGGAAGTTCTGTTCAAGAATTTGTAATTCCTGTATTTGAGATTGTGTTTCTTCATCTAAATTTTCAAATGGATTTGAAGGTGTATGAGAATGATCACAACAATCACAATTATCTAAATCTTCTTCCATAATTAAATAGCCTTAACTGTTTTCATTTTATTTCTTGGTTTGAAAAAGATTCTAGAATTACATTCCGGACAAACAAATCTTTTATTTAAATCATCTGATTTTATCTTTGTACCACAATTAAAACATTTGTAAGCAGCCATATTTTTTGATATTAAACTAACTTTTTAAAGTTAATTTAAATAAAAAACACCTCCCGCAAATTCTTTTCCACATTTCTTACAAATCCAAATTCCTTTAGACTTTCTTTTAGCAACACCAGAACAAAAAGGACACTCTTGTTTTTTTCTTTGTTTATCTTCTACACTATTCAATCTATGTCTGATTTTACCATAACCGACTCCAAATCTTCCCGATGCGCCAATTTTCTTATTTTTTACTGCCATTTTTTGATTTCTATGGGGCTACGCGGATTTGAACCGCGGTCGCGAGGTCCCAAACCTCGAATCATACCAGGCTAGACCATAACCCCTTAACAATTAATTAATAAATTTTAATTAATAAATTTAATCATTTCTTTGATTTTGTTTTTTCTTCTTTTGGTTTAGTAGTACTTTCTTTTGCAGCAGCTTCTGTTGCAGCCACAGCATTTTCAGCAACTTGTTTTTTATTTAAATCATTAAAAAACAATCCTAAACTTTTTATCTTTTCTTCATCAATATTAATTTTTTGAGCTTTTATTATAGCATCATATTTGCCTTGCGATAAATCAATCAATATATCTTTAATTTCTTTATTATCTACAATAATACCCATTGCTTGACAAGTTCCTAAAACACTTTTTACACTATCAAGAATATCATTAGATAACATATTCTCATGTTTTTGTAAAGCAACAGACAGAACTCTTTCAAAAGCGATATTTCCAACGATTAATTTTAAACGAGCACCACTAGCCTTAGTAATAGAAACTTCCTTTTTTAACAATTCACTTGTTGGTGGACTTTTTACATTAATAGTATAAGCTTTAGTTGATGAATTTATATCCAAAACAATAGGAACATTCATACCTTTAAAATTTTTAGTTTTCTCATTAACATCATTAATAACTTGTCCAATATTTATTCCAAGAGGACCTAATTGTTGAGCAACAGCTGGACCAGTTTTCATATTTCCACCTTCAACTAAAAGTTTTATACTAACCATAATATATTTTTATAAACTTTATTTAAAAAGTTATTCCTCAGAATCCTCCCTTCTAATAACTCTTATATTATCTAACTTAACTGTTACAGGAATTGGAACTGCAGCACCCAATAAAGAAACAACAGCTTCTCCTTTTTGTTTATCGACTCTAACAACTTTAGCTTTTTCATTTTTGAAAGCTTCTCCTATAATTTCAATAATATCTCCTTTTTCTACTTTTATTTCACTAGCAACTGGCTCCATCATTTGACTAATTTCTTCATAACTAACTTGTGTTGGTAAAATTCCTTTTACATAAGGCAAATTATAAACAGCTTCTTCGGCATTTTCTCTATCTGGAGATTCTAAAAAAACATATCCTCTAACACCATGTGGTCTGGCAATAGCATAAACATTAACGTCTTTTTTAACAACTTTATCTACAATCATTTCCATAGCTTTGTCCTCTTTATTAGTTGTAACCTTAACTACGAATATAATAGAATTGTAATTACTCTCGACTTTCTTTTCTTCCTCTGCTTGAATAATTTCTTGAACATGAACTTTTTCCTCTTCTGTTTTAGAGCCTTTAATATTCATTAATGGAGTCTCGTCTAAACTAGAAAAATCTTCATCATCAAGATAACCAAATTCATCTCCAAATCCTATAACCATTTACAATGTTCCAACCAGCCCTTAAGATTAATAAGAACTAGATGAAATATACAGAAAAATATTATTTATAAACTTTACGATAAACGTTTATAAGAAAAACATAGACATTGCAATTAAAATAAAAAATATTTCAACTATGTATAAAAAATAAACTACATCTTTTTCTTTTACTTTTTTCTTAAATTTCGATAAAAATAATATAGATAAATGTGTAAGTCCATATATTTTATCATATGGTAAAGACAAACTTCCATCGCTATTAACTTTTCCAAAAGAATGTTTTTTTAATTTTCCTCTAGATTTTAATAATACTTCAATAAAATATGGAATATAAATAATTAATAACATTTTTTCAAAATTTCCCAATATCGCCATAGAAACCATTAAAGCACCAACTGAATATGTTAAGATATCACCAGGAAAAACTTTTGCAGGGCATTTATTAAAAATTAAAAAACCACATAAAGAAGCTACCATACAAAGTCCAATAACACTGAGCCAATAAGAACCAGTAATAAAACTAATAAAACTCAAAAAACTTATCATTAAAATTCCCATACCAGCTTCCAATCCATTAAATCCAGCTAAAAAATTATAAGTTGTTGAAACAAAACCAATAGCTAAAGGAATAACTAATATCGGATATAAAATCCCAAAATAAACAGAACCAATAAATGGAAGAGTTACGCTATGTGTGCCTACATTTAAAACAACTAATGGAATAGAAGCGATAATAGCCAAAATAATTCTTATTTTTGTATTAAGTCCTCCTCTTTTCCATCCCAATAAATCATCAGTCAATCCAACCAAACCCAAAAAAAGTAGAACTGTCAATAATGCAAAAATCTCAGAATTGTAAGAACTCATATCTAAAAAAAATGTTTTTATAAAAAGATAAGATAAAACGCCCAAAATAAAAGCAATAAGCACGACAATTCCACCACTAGAAGCGACATTTTTAGGATGACCAACTTTATTCATATCTTCCCATGTCATATCCAAACTTTTGGCTTTTTTAATCCAAATAGGTAAAATTATAACTGACAACAAAAAACTAATAATTATACTAAAAATTATTATATAATTCATAAAAATAAAATATAATCAATATTTAAAAACACTACTATAAAAAATTAAAACACTGTATGTGAGAAAAATACTTCAATAAAGGCAGAAATAATAAGAATAACAATTGCTACTATTAATAATATAAGAGCATCTTCAAAAATTATCCACTTTCTTTCCCCCTCTAAATCTTTTCTAACAATAGCTACTGAAACTATACCACCAGCTAGTGCCCCAACAAAATAAGCCGCGATTTCAGGAATTCCATGAATCATATATCTTAAAAAACCTAATGGAAGATTCTTCAAACTTCCTTCTGCGAATATACCAATAGCTGCAGAAATAACACTTGCATTCCAAACAAGAATAAAAATAGCTCCCGCCCCAAAAGCCAAAGAAAATATTATAGTAAAAATCAAAACTGATATATTATTTGAGAAAATTGATAAAAACGAACCAACTTTTGTAGCAGCACCTGTAACAATAGAACCATTATTTTCAACACATAAATTATAATTTGTTGGATTATTTATAGCACAAAAACTTCTTATTTGAAAATTGAAGTGTTGTCCAGAAGAACCAGGTAAGACAATATACCAAAAAGAAAAAGTTATTAATATTCCTAGAAAAAGCCACAAAAGAATACTAATTGCTTTATAGTGTTCTTTCATTAATTTACCTGAATTCGTGATAACAACATCTTTATTCTCTTCAGACTTCAAAATATAATAAAAAAAAGGAAAACAACAAATAACTGTAAAAGTAACCAATAAAATTCCAGCACCTTCTTTTAAAATATCATCTGCTCCAAAAATTAAAGCGACAAAAAGAAAAGAAATCGTAGAATATAACATTCCAACAAAGAACATTTGCCAAGGACGCCTCTCTACATCTTTAGGTTTAAACAACATCTCTATCATATTAATTGACCTTCGTAATTTAAGTATATAAAAGTTTGGAAATAAAAAATTCCGTTAATCTTTTATATATTAGAAAACAAAAAACTATATGCAAAAAAGAAATGTGAAAAAATATGAAGATATTTTAAAAAGAATAAAATCTATAAAAATACAGGGCGCTGAAAATATTGCAAAAGCTGGAATACAAGCTTTTTTGCTTAATCCTACAGAAAAATCATATAAAAAAATTATTTCTCTTAGAAAAACCGAACCATTATTACAAAATTCTTTATTAAAAATCAAAAAATCAAAAAATATAGAAAAAACAGCAAAAGAAATTATAGAAAATATAGAAAAATCACATAAAAAAATTGCAGAAAATGGATTTCAAATAATAAAGGAAAATATGAAAATATATACTCACTGTCATTCTTCCTCTGTTATTGATATATTAAAAAATGCTAAAAAAAAAGGAATAAATTTTACAGTATACACAACAGAAGTTGAACCTTTATTACAAGGAAGAATGACTGCAAAAGATTTATCTAAAATTGGAATAAAAGTTATAATCGGACCAGATTTAGCAGCAGAAGAACTTCTCAAACATTGTGATTTGTTTTTATTCGGAGCAGATGCAATCACAAAAAAATTTGTATATAATAAAATAGGAACAAAAACCTTATGTAAAATAGCAAAAGATTATAAAATTCCAAGATATTCTTGTAGTTTATCATTAAAAATTACAAAAAAAATAGAAATAGAAAAAAGAAATGGAAAAGAAGTTTGGGATGAGCGAAATAAAAATATTAATCCAATATATCCAGCATTTGACAAAACTCCAATGAAATTAATAACTGGAATAATTTCTGAATTAGGAATAGATAATGCAAAAAAATTCTTAAAAAAATCAAGCCATATTTAATATTTTTCTAACTAATATTGAAGATACCATAGAAGATATCAAATAAATCCAAATCCAACCACTTCCTAATATTGGAACAAATGTTTCTCTTAACCAACTAAATAATAAAAGAAAAGGAATAGTTGTTATTAAGAATTGTTTTCCGCTAAAAGATGCTTTCATGAGACTCATTCCAACTTCAATAACTTCCTTGTTTAATTCTTCTATTTTAGAAAAATTTCCTTTCTTTTGTAATTCACGAACTTCTAAGTTGAGTTCTTTTTGTCTATTTTTTAATTCCTTAATTTTTTTCTGATCAGTAAATATTTTCATTACTAAACTTGAAATGAATGTAACAATAATACCTATAATAATTATGGAAATAACAGCATTTTCCGTCATAAAATCAATAATAGTCATAATAAAAAATACAAAACTCACTATTTAAAACTTTTCAAATTACCAATTGATAAAATTCATAATTAAAGCTATAATAAATCCGAAAATTCCAATAATTCCAAGTCCTATTCCAGATATTTTTGAAATCATAAAAAATTCTTGTTTTGTAGGTTTCTTTAATAATCTCCAAATTCTTTTATACTTTGTAAATTCTGAAGATATTTTTTGTTTAACATTCATATAAAATTAATATTATAACAGTTTTTAAATTTACTCTTCAAAGAAATCTATGCCCAATTCTCCTTCCATATCCTTAAGCCTTGCATTCTCAACGGAAATTGATTCTCCACTTATTTGAGAAGATTTAACACCTGTTATAATAACCATAACCTTCAAAGAATTTTCCATATCTTGTTGTATTCTTGCACCACTTATTATTTTTGCATCTGGATTTAATTGTTCTCCTATCATTTGAACAACTTCTTTATATTCTTCAAGAGATAAGTCATTTCCACCAACGACATTAATTAATGCACCCTTAGCATCTCTTATATCTACATCCAACAAAGGATTCTTTAATGCTTTTTCAACAGCCTCAACAACTCTATTATTAGAATCTGATTCCCCTGTTCCGATTAATGAAACTCCGCCACCACCCATAATCGCCTTAACATCCGCAAAATCCAAATTAACCAATCCACTACTTGTAATTAATTCTGTAATTCCTTTAACCGCCCCCGTTAATATTTCATCGGCAACTTTAAATGCTGTAGGTAAAGGTAAATTCGGGGCAAGATCTAATAGCCTATCATTAGGAATGACAATTAAAGTGTCAACAACCCCTTGCATTCTCTCTAGACCATCTTGAGCATTTTGTATTCTTTTTGCACCTTCACAATTAAACGGCATTGTTACAACACCAATAACTAAAGCACCTTGTTGTTTAGCAACTTCAGCAACAACAGGAGCAGCTCCAGTACCAGTTCCACCACCCATACCACATGTAATAAATACTAAATCTGAATCTGAAAGCTTTTTCTTTATTTCAGAAATTTGTTCTCTAGCCGCCTCTCTTCCTATTGCTGGATTGCTTCCCGCACCTAATCCCTTTGATATTTCTCTTCCTATTAATATTTTAAAATCTGCTTTCGTATATAACAAATCCTGAGCATCTGTATTTATCGCAATAACCTCTCCACCTTTTATTCCTGTTTCTTTCATTCTCGTAGCTGTATTCCCACCACCACCACCAACACCAACAACTTTTATTCTAGCTGATTGTTTTTTTAAAATTTCCTCTAATTCCCTATCTATATCATCATTAGAATTTTTGAAGTCAAATTTATCACCTACAATATTTTCCATATTAAATTAATCTCAAAATCCTTTATAATCATTATTATTATTAAATAGATAGAAAATTAAGAATGAATTGTCTTCCTAAAAAATCCAAGTATTCCTAAATAAACAAATCTACTTATTATTGTAGCAATACATGCACCTAATACAGCTTTATTCATTCCATAATTTAAACCAAAATTTATAAATATATAATTAAAAACAATATTTAAAAAAGTAGAAATCAGCAAACTTACAGCTATAACACCAGTTCTTTTTTTAGATGTATAATAATTTGTATACAATTCAATCATAGGAGAAAGTATAAGAAGAATACTAAATACTTTTAAATAAAATATAGAAGAAAGATAATTTTCTCCATAAGTAAATAAAATTAAATAATTGGAAATTAATAAGGTAAAAATTAAAGAAATTAAAGAAATCAAAAATAAAAATATTCTACTTTTCCTGAATAATTTTATAGAGATTTTTTTATTGCTTCTAGCAAAAATTGGAAGTAGAGCAATTCCCATGAAAGACAATATTACAGATGCAGAATTGATTAAATTAAAAGACGCTTGATAATATGCAATAAATATAGAATCAACATAATGTCCCAACATTATTGTATCGATAAAACCAAAAAAAGAACCAGATAAAGCAGTTATAGATAATGGAATGGCAAATTTATAAATTCCTTTAATTTCCTTTTTTGATAATTTTTCATTTTTTTCATAAGATAATATTTTCATACTTTTTATTTTAAACAAAGAATAAAAAATAGATATTAAATAACAAAAGGAAATAGCTATAAAAATCCAAAATAATAAAATATCGCCAGAAACAAATTTATTAAAAACAAAAATTATTAATATAGGAATAATTATTATTCTTAATATTTGAAATATAATTTCTTTAAAAAATATTGGTTTAAATTTATTTTTAATTACGAACAAAGAAGAAGTCCAACTAAAAAAAGATGAAAATGGTATATATACTGCCCCAGCTAAAATTGCATAAAAAATTGGTTTATTATAATATGAATTAGCTACCCATTTTGCTAAAATTATTAATATTAAAGATGTCAAAAAAACTAGAAAAACTTTTAATTTAGTAATATAATAAAAATATTTTTTTGCTTTTCCCGGATTTTTGTCAATCGTTTTTGACATTAATGTAATTAAGGTAGAAGATAATCCCAAATCTGAGAAAACTCCAATAAATAAAATAGTAGATAAAGCCAATCCATATAACCCATAAACTTCGGGGACTAAAATTCTTGCTAAAATAATTGTAAAAATTAAAGAACATATTTTCCCGATAATATTTGTAGAAAATTGCCAACTAGAATTTTTAACAGCCTGTCCAACATCTCCTGAAAAATTTTTATTTCTAAAACGAACTATAATTTTTTCTGAATCTTTTTTTGCCTCTTTAAAAATATTCATTTAAACAACCTCTTATTTTTATTATATATTAGAGTATATATAAATGACATCTTTATAAAAATATTTTCTTTTCTATTATAAAAATCTATTATATCCAAAAAATCATGAAAAATAATTCCCATTGCAATATAAAGAAAATCAATTTTTATAAATGAAATTAGAAATATTAAAATAATACATTCTATAGAATGAAAAAACATCGGAGTATATCTATAATTATTTTTTTCTTCTTTTCTCATTTTTTTCCAACTACTTCTTTTATTATAAGATACACTCAAAAAATTAGAAAAATTAAATGATTTATTCCTAAAAACAAAAGAAAAATAATGATCTAAATCTGGAATTAACCAAGAAGATATCCAAAAAATAAATAAAAAATATATTGAAACACTATAAAAAAAATACATAAATAAAGAAATTACACCAGCATATATCATATGACAAATCGGTTTCATAATAATAATTAAAAGAAAATGTTTTTATTTATTCCTATTTTTCACAACTAACTTTAGATTACTGACATATGCCTACTCACAACTGATGTTTAATTGTAAACTGTTACTA
This sequence comes from Candidatus Woesearchaeota archaeon, assembly GCA_964612895.1. Classification (GTDB taxonomy): domain Archaea; phylum Nanobdellota; class Nanobdellia; order Pacearchaeales; family GW2011-AR1; genus JAGVXH01. The sequence continues at coordinate 606,307 of CAZTFL010000001.1, read as the reverse complement.
TTGTCCCGTAACATTTTTAAAGATTAAACACATTCATACTTTATGAATAAAACAACTAACCGGATAGCAAAAGCATTAGGAGTGTCCGCTTTAGTTGCTAGTCTGTTATTTGGTTCTATTTCTTGTAAAGATTCTAAAAAAACACTAGACGAAAAAGTAAGCCAGGCCTCTATAACTCAAATAGTACAACAAGAAAATCCTGTTATCCAAGATATAAAAACATCTCAAGAATCTTACATTCAAACTGAACCTCAAACAGAAAAATACACTAGAGAAATAGAATCAATTCAAGAATCTCCAATTTCAGAAAATCAAAAAGAGGAATCTGAAATGATTAATTTTTACGAGAAATTAAAAAATAATAATATTGCATTAGAAATGAATGAAGATGGAATTAAGGTTGCTCCAAAAGGTACAAGAATTGGTTATGACATAATTTCTGATAAAGAAAAAGATTTTTTAATTTATTATGATGTTTCTAATTTTAAGGAAATAGATAAAACAGGGAAAGTTATCTCAGAATCTTTTATGCCTATTATTTCATTTAATGCAGAAATAACGGAACATATTATTGTAGGAGATACACATTATTTTAATTTGAATTATAGTGATAATATTCCAATAGAAGATTCTTATGTGGCTATTACTTATAAAAATAATAATATAATAGTATATAACAAGGGAATTAACTCTGGAGATTTTTTTTCCTTAATAGAAAATAGTCCAGTTAATAAAAAATTTACAAAAGAAGCCCCTACCTATAATCTAGAAACAAATACTATTTTGGATATAAAAAACAAAAAAGAATATGAATATCCTTACATTTTATTAAAATCATCTGGCATATCTGAAGAAAATTATCCAAAAGAATTATTATACAAAATAGATAATTAATTTCTTAAAGATTTATAATTGTATAAATTTAATAATTCTATAACTCTCTTAATTTCTTTTTCTAAATTATTCAAATCATCCGAATTAAAAATTTGCGCTGATAAATTTAAATCCCATATTTTTGTCGTAGAATTATATTCAACAATTAAATAATTTTTTGTAATAAAATTTACATTCGGACATTCTTTTAATCTACCTAAAAATGATTTTATTTTCCTTTCAAACTTATCTAAACTATTATAAACAATTCCATAATCACGCCCGTAAGTTATTACATTTATCCCTGTTTCTAAATGCCATCCTCCGCATTCAGAATAATAATCAGAAATATTTATTGTTTGATTAATTTTATATTCAACATTAAAATCATCGGTTCTTAAATCATTAAATTGTTTTTGCATTTCACTAAATATTCTTTGTTGTTCTTCAGAAGTTTTTTGTTTGAATTCTTCAACTGCTTTGTTTAATACATTACCTTGATTAATATCGGGATTATTTTCATCTATCAGAATATTACTATCAATATCAATAAACGAATCCTCAGATATACCCAACCAAATTTTTTTTGACTTAATATTATTTACAATTCCATTATATCTTTCTTCATTATTTCCTTCATTTGAATCTATACTATTAGAACAATCTCCTCCAAGTGAATGAAAAATTTTATACTTTTCCCTATTCATATCACACAAATTTAAACATTTATTTCCGTAATCTCTAAGTTTACTGGTAGAACTATCACCTTCAGTACAAATTGTCTGACAACTTTTTACTACACTATCAAAAACTATTTCTTTGATATTAACATCTTGATTTTTCAGAGAGTATTCTTCTATTATTTCTTTAAAATACATAAAAAATTCATTGTTATTAACATCTCTATTTACTTCCTCACAAATTTCTCTTGAATTACTATTTAAATCTACAAACTGAAAATATGTTTGAAATACTTCATTGTTAATAATTAAATCTTTCACACTATCTTCAATGTTCCCATTAATGTTAGGAATAGCTATTACACATTTTGATTCGAAAAGAACATTAGTATTCAAATATAATAATTTATCTTTATTTAATGAACAATTATTAGAGAAAAAATAATAATCGTCCAAATCTTTGTAGTCTCCAAAATCTATTTTATCAATACCTTTTTCTGTTAAATTATTACGTAGATACAATATATTTAACAAATCTCGATTTTCTCTAATTTTTTGCCATAAATTTTCTAAATTAGAGTTTAATTCTCTATATTCTATTGCATCTTTTTCTAAATAATATTTTATTTCTTTTTTCCCATAAAATAATTTAACAACCTTCTTTCCTTCAATCACCAACCCGTTAATTCCCTCCGTTGCGTTAAAATATTCACCATCTTCACAAATGGTCCAATTAACCTCTTGATCTTTTATCATTTTTACTGTTGAATAACAAAAATAATCTTCATTAGCTTCAATATCTTTTTCAGTATTTAATTTTATTAGTAGTTCGTCTCCTTTCGCGCCAATTCTTTCAATTACAGGCTGAAATACACCAGTAGCCGTTCCTACAATAACTAAACCCAAAACTATAACGCCTAAAACTATCGCAAGAATTTTTCCAACTCCAATCTGACCTTTTCTATTAGAAAACTTACTCTGATTGTTGATATATGATTTCTGACGACTAATTTCCGCCGTCTGTCATCCAACCCATGATCCATGTTATTTCTAAACACTTAAAGTTTTTATTCATTTGTAATCTCAAAGTTTTTATAGTATTTTTTATATTTGTATTTATGCTCTTGTAGCTCAGTTTGGATAGAGCACTTCCCCCCTAAGGAAGGAGTCGCAGGTTCAAATCCTGTCAAGGGCGTAATAAATAAAATAAAAAAGTTGATAATACTTAAGACAATACACTTTAATTATAAAAATTACACTCATAAGTATTTCTGAATAAATTAATTATAACACAAAAAGAAAAATATTGTAAACAGAAAACTTTTCAAACACTGAAAAAATCATAAAATTAAATATTTTTTACACTTATTTCTATATCTTTTCCAAGAATTTCTTTAAATTTTCCAGCAAATATTTTAAAATATGGTTCATACTCTTTATCTATATTAAATAAAATTTTATTATCTTTAATTTCAAAATCAAACTTCTTTCTAAAAAAGAAATCTTGTAATGAATTTATTTTTTCTTTTTCATCATTTATTAATCTATTAATTTTGTAATCGTAAATAATTTCTCTTCCTGCAAGAGGTCCATTGAAATCAACTAAAGTTCTACCGCCTGAAACTGATATTATTTTAACAACTTGATCATCTAAAGCAAGTTGCATTCCTCTCTGAGGCATAATTTTTTGTTCATAAAATAATTTTGTAGGTACCATTTTAACTAAACTTTTATTTCTTAATCCAAACCCTTTTTCAGGAGAAACATTGACAGAATATTTTTTTTCAATATCTTTTCCAATTAAATCATCATCAAATCCTTTAGGCAACATATCAGAACCAACAGACAAAATAAAAGGTTTTACATTTTTCGAATCTAATTTTTCTTCTTCCGCTACAGATTTAATTGTAGTATCAAAAATATTTCCATCTTTAATCCTTCCAGTAAAATCTATTTCTATAAAATCTCCTTTCTTAATTTCCATTATTAAGAAAATAAAAAGTCAGTTTAAAAAAGTTTGTATCAAAATTTAATCGTTAGCTTTCAGCTGTTCTGCAATATCAGAGAAGGCTGGCCTACTGATTAAAACACCTATAGTTATTCCAATTATTGTTGTAAATGCAAATCCTTTAAGTAATCCTGCCGAAGCAGCCCCTATTCCTAAAAATCCAAGAATCCCTGTCAATGGTAAAAGAGCAACGAATGTTGTAACAAAAGAAGTTGTTATAATAAATAACGCTTTTTTTATCTGTTCTTTCAAACTTTCTCCCTTTACTCTTGATTCATCTAATATAACAATTTCACTATCTATTCCAGTTCCAATAGCAGCAATAATTCCAGCAATAGAAGCTAAATCTAAATTCCAATTAATTAAAGAAGCAATTCCCAAAGTAATTAATATTTCCGCAAATGAAACTAAAACTAATGCTATTGAAATTTTTATTTTCCTATATTTAAAAAATGTAAATAACATAACACCAAAGAATGCAAAAATACCAGCTAATAAAATTCTTTTTGTAAAATCTTCGCCTACATTTGGAGAAATTCTATCTATTTTAACTATTTCTAATTTGTATGGTAAACTACCTGTAATTAATATTGTTTGTAATTTTTTCATTTCTAATTCTGCACCATCATAAGCAGACTGTTTATCTTCTCCGACATCCGAACCACTTATAGAAATTGTTGTTTGAGGACTACCTTTTAATCCACTTGAGATTTTAAGTGCAGATGTTTCAATACCATCTATATAAAAAGTTATATTTTCAGACAGATAATCCCCTTCTACATCCAAATCTTTTGTAGCCTCAGCAAATTTATCTGCCGCAACAACACTTAATGTTATGGTAAATCTAAAACTACAATAAGCACCACCTTCTGTATCTCTACATTCATAAATTCCGGCATTTTCGCCTGTTCTAGCAACATGAGTAACATCCTTATCTCCACCAATAAAAACACTATAATTTCCTATTTTTGCTTCAAAATGACCTTGTTCTTCAATTAGTGATTCTAGTTGTTCAGGAGAAGATCCCGCAATTTCAATACCCACAAGCTGTTCTGTCCCTGCATCTACTTTATACAATCGCATATCTGATAATCCATAAACATTAAGTCTTTCTTCTAAAATCGCAATAACATCATCTAAATCAGAAGAACTAACACTTCCATTAACTCTAACAAAGGCCCTAGCACCACCCTGTAAATCCAAACCAGTTTTAAGCTTACTCGATGGAATATTCTTAACATTTATATCTTTAAATGAATCTCTTCCATATAAACCAATTATCGAATTTTTAACTCCTTTAATAGAAATTTCAGCCCGAATAGTTTCATTTTCATTTAATAATAAATATGGATGAATATTTTCATAAAAATCTGACAAATTATTTATCTTATTTCCATTTATTGCAGTTATAGTCATCCCTTGACGAACACCATCTTCGTATAAAACAGAATTTGAATCAACAGAACCAATCAAAACACCTTTTTGCAAGAAAGTCAATCCAACAGGATTTAAGGAAACAAATAAAGATAAGAATGAAAGACCAGCAACTATTACAAAGAACCAAATTTTAGGAGTAAATTTCATATTTTTTCCTCCTTTTTTGTTTTTTTATCAAAATACCACTTCAATATTGAAACATTAGTAAGCCAAGTGTTCATTAAATCAAAAACCAAACCAATTAAAAGAATTAAAAAGATTTCATTTAAAACACTCGCAAAAGGATAAACAACAAATAAAGCAATTGCTACAGCTATAATTGAAGTAATTGTCATTGAAATCCCTGTCTTAAAAGCCCCTAAGATAGCATGATTAACTGATTCTTCTTTCTTCAATAAACGAACTATTAACATAATATCTGTATCAACAGAATAACCAATAATCATCAAAAAAGACACAATTCCTGCTGTAGACAATTTCAAACCCATCAAATTAACAACAGTTAAAGTCATTAGAATATTTGCAAATGCAGAAAGTATAACGGCAAAAGATGGAACAGAATTTTTTATATAAATATAAAACAAACTTATTGAAAATAATAAGAAAATAATAAAGGAAATAATAGAATTTATTTCAAAGAAAAAATTACCTAAAAAAATTGCAAAAATTAAATTTATAATTATTACCCAAAATTTCAATTTTCCACCCTTCCCAAACATTACAAAAACAACTGCCCCCATCCAAAAGAACGCTAAAATTATTGCGATATATAATTGTTTTAAAAAAGCATTAGAAAGATTAGATGAAGTAAATTCAATGGAAGTATTGTCATCATTTAATTCAAATCCCAAAATTTTCTCCAATTCTAACTTCATCTGTTCTGAGTTCTCTTCAGAAACAGAAATTATTAGTTGAGTTTGCATTCCAGAACCATCAGAAATTCCCTTAATAGTAAAATCTTCAAATATATTTGACAATTCTTTATCTAAATCAGCTGAAGAATAATTTGTTAAAATAGTATAAGAAGTTCCACCAGTCAAAGAAACATCTGTATAAAAAAAAGATTGATTATTAGAATAAAAAATACTAATATAAATCAAAGATGATAAAATTAACAAAATAGGAATTATTAGTAATTTCCTATAATTCACATCATACCATTCACGAAATTTCATAATAATAATAAAAATAGTTCTATTTTAAATGTTTTGTATTTTTTGAGTATTTAAATAAAAACATTAAATAAAAATTTGTAATAAATATTGTATCATCAAATAGTGGTTACAAACCATAAGATTTAAATAGTTTTTATTATTGTATATTTTATGCCAAATCCAAGATATATAGGAAAAAACGATGAACCAACTCAGGAGATGATTTCCAAGTTAGAAATAGCGAAAACTGTATATTTAGGGAAATTGGAAGAATTTTGTCAAGGACAAGGCGTACCTTGGGAATTAGAAAACATGAAAAACATTACAAATGTTTACTTAATTGGTTCACATGCATATGAATTTAAATGGGATAATGATAAAAGTGATATTGATATAGCAATTGTTCTTCCAGATGCTTTGCCGGAAATTTGTCATTTATACAAAAGAAAAGTATTAGATAAAATTTTATGCCCTAATAATTTAGAAAAAAGAAGATGGATAGACATTTTTTCACTTAGAGAAGATTATCAAGTATTAAAACCAAGATATTTATTAACACAGCAATGGAATAACTTAGATATTTCAAATGTTAATTACGAAGAACTAAAAAGATAATTTTTAAATTACTAAATGCGCGGGCCGGGGCTCGAACCCGGGTCATTTGGTTGGAAGCCAAAGATTCTGCCACTAAACTACCCACGCAATACAAAATTAGAGAATTATCACTTTTTAAAATTTACTAAATAAAATTATATTCCAATATCTTCTTTTATTACCTTGTTCAATAAATGTTTTTTCTTTTTTACAATACGGACAATAACAAAAGAAACCAAGAAAAACACTATAATTAAAAAAATCCATAACCAATCTACTGAATCAAAATCATCAGCGACCGCCATTCCAGTCAAAAAACTCGTCTTTGGAACAACTCCCATTCCATAAACAATATTTCCTTCGACGAAATTTCCATCAATCGAATAATCATTTGAATTATTTATCTTAATTCCTATTCTTAAATCATCTGTTGGAAAAATATTAAATCCCTTAATAGTAACATTCTTGTCTGTAATTAAAACAACGGGACTATTTCCATAAATATTTACGCCTTTTTCTGCAAATAAAATTAAATTCTTATTTATAACAATTTTTTCGTTATAATCTCCAGTTAAAACATTAATAATATCCCCATCATTTGAATTAGAAATTGCCTGCGAAATAGAAGCAAAGTCGCAATTCTCTGCACAAACACTATAAGAAGAAGCAAAAACAAAGCCCAAACCAAAAAGAAAAATTAGTAAAAAACCTAAACATCTATCATATAACATAAACTAGAAAAAGAAAACAAGTATAAAAGTGTTTTGGAGAAGATAGAAAAAGGTTAAAAAAAATTTATTTAAATAATTCAAATTTTTTACCAATTTCTCCAGATTGATGGTTGAGCAAATAATCTCTTTCGGTAATATCTTTTTTCTTAGCAATTTTATTAACAATTATTTGCATTACTATAAGATAATTTAAAATTGTTGTTTGTGGAGAATGAGAAAATCTTGATATTTCATTAAAATGTGGGATAATCAGAATATCTTTAAATTTAAATTTTTTAATTAATTCTGCATTTTTATTTGAACAAATCAAAAAAACATTCTCCATATTCATTTTATTTTTCAAACACTCCATCATATATATCAATTCGACTGTATTCCCTGATTTTGTAGATAATATAAAAATATCATTTTTACATAATATACCAAAATTTCCATGGACTGCCCTATTATGATCTAGTGCTAAAGAAACAACATTAAATGGTTGTAAAAATTCACAAATCATTTCTGACAATAAAGCATTTTTTCCAACTCCACAAAAAACCACTTTTTTATTATTATCATAACTATCAGCTATAATTGAAGCAAATTTATAAATTTCATTACAACATTTTTTTAAACCATTAACAGAATTAATAATCAAATCTAGATCTTTATCTCTTTCTATAATAAATTTATTTTCTTCTATCTCTTCCATTATCTAGTAAATTTCTTTAATTATAAAAACATTTCTAATTTTATAATCAAAATAATCCTTATAGAATATAATTAAAAGCAAATCTTTTTAAAATTAATAACTCTACAAACTATATGAATAAAAAAGTATTTGTTAGTGGTTGTTTTGATTGCTTACATGCTGGACATATTGAATTTTTAAAACAGGCTGCTGAATTTGGAGATTTATACGTTTCCGTAGCATCTGATGTTACGATAAAACGATTAAAAGAATTAACTCCTACATATAATGAAAAAGAAAGATTATTTATTATTAATAATATTAAAAGTGTTAAAGAAGCATATATTGGTTCTGGAGTTGGAATATTGGATTTTGTAAATGAATTAGAGAAAGTAAAACCTGATATATTTATAGTCAACAAAGATGGTGATGCTAAAGAAAAAAAGGAATTATGTGAAAAAATGGGAATTGAATATATTGTATTAGAAAGAAAACCTCATGAAAATTTACCTGAAAGAAGTTCCACCGAATTAAGATATAAAAAATCTAAAATTCCTTATAGACTTGATATTGCTGGAGCATGGTTAGACCAACCATATGTATCAAAATATTATTCTGGACCTGTTTTGGATATATCAATAGAACCAGAGCAATTTTTTAATTTTAGAAGTGGAATGGCTTCTTCTACAAGAAACAAAGCAATAAAATTATGGGGAGATTTTTTACCCAAAGAAGATCCAGAACATTTAGCGAAAATACTTTTTAGTTTTGAGAACCCGCCAGGAACTCCAGAAAGAGAAATCGCTGGAGCTCAAGATCATATTGGAATAATTTTCCCTGGATTAACATACTCGTTATTTGATGGAAAATACTGGCCAACAAAAATAGAAAATATATTAGATGAAGATATTTTAGATTGGTTAGAGAAAAATATTTATTTAATTGAATTAGAAAAAAGAAGAGATGATTATTACGTTTTTAAAGGCGAAAATATCACAACTGAAAATGTAAAAAAATTATCTGATGCAGCTAACGAATGCTTTAATGCAATAATACAAAAAGATTTTAATAGATTCGCAAAATCTTTTACAGATAGTTTTGATGCACAAATTAATATGTTCCCAGCAACATGCCCCGATTGGATAAAAGAAAAAATTGAATATTATAGAAATTCTGGTGTATCTGGATGGAAATTAACAGGAGCTGGAGGAGGAGGATATTTAGTATTATTATCTCAAACACCTATAGAAAATGCAATTAAAATAAAAATCAGAAGAAAATGAATAAGCAATATTATTCTTAAGCAAAAAATACCAATTATTTAAATACTCAAAACGACACAACTCTATAGAATTAAACTATTTTAACAACAATGACACTAAAATTAAATCTTGGTTGTGGAAGAGATATTAGAAAAGACTATCTAAATTGTGATTGGTCAAAAGATATTGGAGCAGATAAAATTGTAGATTTAAATAAACCTCTTCCATTTAAAACAAACTCTGTCGATGAAATAATACTTAATCATGTATTAGAACACTTTCATGAGCCACTTAATTTATTTAAAGAAATTTATAGAGTATCTAAAAATAATGCTCTTATTTTTATAAGAGTTCCATTTTTTTCACATGAAAGTTCATTCTCCGCACTCGATCACTATCACCACTTTACATATACTAGTTTTGATTCTTTAGATGCTAATCATCAAAGTCACTGGCAATCTACTGGAAACTTTAAAACAGAAAATAAAAAATTAATATGGAGAAAACAATTTTTTTTCTTTTCGTTCTTTAATTTATTTCCGAGAATTTATCAAGAAATATTCTGTTGGATTTTCCCAGCAAAGGAACTACGGGTAATACTTAAAGTAAAAAAATAAATTATTAATTTCTAACTAATTCAATAATTTTATTAATTCAATAATTATTATAAAGAGCTTTTTTAATATTTAATTAAATATTTTTTTTAAAAATCGTTTCAATTCGGATTCTTTATCTCTTATCTTATTTTTATTTTTCTTTGTTAAAAATGGAATGTTTGCAAATTCTAGATATTTATCGTTATCCTTATCTAGTTCAATTATCTTTTCAATCATCTTTTCATATGAACCATAATCATCATAATTAATAAAAGATTTTGTATTAAAATATTCTCCTACATTTGGAGCACCACGATAAATTGGAATAGATTTACCTATCATTACATTTGGAAGCTTTTCTGTAATATATTCATTAGAAAACGAATTTTCGAAACAAATTACAAATTTATATTGCGAATAAAAAGTTGAATTATTATGGAACCCATCTGGTAATTTTGAATTATCCGAATTTGTTAAAGAAGTCTTTCCATATATATCAACTTTTTTATACCTTGATAATTTCTTTACAAAATTGATTCTATCAAAAGCAGATTCATTTGAAATTAATATGCAACAAAATTTTTTAGGTATTTTAATCTTTTTTTTATTTTGAAATATTTTATTCATAATATAATTTACATGAAAAAAATACGGAAGATTTAATATATTCTTACCTTTTATATCATTACAAATTATTGCATAATCTTTTTTATTATCATTTTTAGATATCTTTTTTATGTAATTTAGATATTTCGGGCGCATATATCCCAGCTTTAAATCCAACAATTTTTTTGGTAATATTTTATTCAAAAACTTCAAATCAACTTTTATCTTTTTAGAAATATATTCTATTAATTTAAATAAATTTAATTTATAATAAAGATTTTCTCCTGATAAAAGAAGTTTTTTTGGTGAATTAAAAAAATTTTCAGAAAACCCTTTATGAATATATTCTACAATTACATCTCCATTTTTTTTATCTTTTTCGATATTTGGTATATATTTCGAAACAAAACAATTATTAAATCCGGAATTATCATAAGGATTATAGAAATTTATTTTCATTTTATTTTTTTATTTTTAAAAAGAACATTCCCGTATATACTATTTTTAGTACCAAAGATTTTTACAATTTCAAAATTTGTTAAAAGTTCTTTTATTTCATTTAAAGAGATTTCATTTTCATATAAATTATTATTTGAGTATTCCGTATAAAAATATTTAGTTTTATTATTTAATGTTTCCATACCACCTATAATCATTTCCTTCTCTGCACCTTGAACATCTGCCCAAATAAAATCTATACAATCAATTTTATTCTCTTTTGACCAATCATCAAGTGTTTTTGTCTTAACTTTTATTGATTTATTAAATTTTATATCTGGAAATTGATTAAAATGATTTTTAGGCTTTTTAATAGAAGATGAATATGCCCATAAAACATCCTCTTTCATTGATTGATAAAAAGTAGTTTCTCCATTTTTGTCTGAAATAGCAAATTTTTCGATAAAGATATTTTTATTATTTGAAAATTTCTTTATTAATATATTAACATTTCTAGGATCTGGCTCGAACAAGAATATTTTACTTGATTTAAAACATTTTAAAAATTCCATAGAATCTTTTCCATCTGCAGCACCAATTTCTAAAATCGTTTGGGGATTACTACCTATTAATTTTTTTATTTGTTTTTTTGAAATTTCATTTAATCCTAAAATATTTCTAAATTTGTTTACTATTTTTTCATATAACAATTTCTTACCTCCCTGTTTTAATATACGTTTTATTTTTTTTATCATATAATTATGAAGTTGTACTATTTATTAATCTTTACTATTTATCTATGAATAAATTTTCTATAAATTTTTTTTAATATAAAATAAACACCAATTTTTTTTAATATCAATAATAATGTCCATTTAAATTTTAAAAAAATTGCTTCTTTTCTATTAATAATGTTATTTATTAACAAGACATTATTTCTTTCCTCTATATGTTTTTTCATATAAGAATATTTTGTACTAACGCCATGTAAGTCAAATACAGATACAATAATTGGAATGTACTTAGTTTTTACATTATTAAGAACTATCGTCTTTATCCAAAAATCAAAATCGCTAACAATTTTATAATTTTCATTATAATAACCATATTTATCAAATAAATTTGATTTTATAAATGAAGCTTGATGAGAGATTGTTTTATTAATAAAAAAATTCTTATTTAATTTTGTTTTTTTAAACGTAACAATTTCTCCATTATTATATTCTACATCCCCATAATATATATTAGATTCTTTTTTATCATCTAAAATAAAATTACTTACATTATAAAGAATATTATTATCTTTTAAAAAATCTCCTCCATTCAAAAACAATAAGTAATTTCCTTTTGATTTTTTTATTCCTTTATTCATTGCATTATATATTCCATTGTCTTTTTCAGAAATAAAATATTTCATATTATCTTTATATTTCTCTAATATATCTAAAGTTCCATCCGTAGAACCACCATCAATAACTATCCATTCAAAATTTTTATATGTTTGGTTTATAACACTGTCACAAGTTCTCTTTATTCCATCATTTTCATTATAGCATATAGTTATTACTGATATCAATGGATTCATAATCACCAAAACAAATATAAACTATATAAATCTAATCCCATTATGGTAAATTTACCAAAGATAAGTATCATTATGCCTATCTACAATTCTGAAAAATTAATGGATAAACCAATAATGTCCGTTCTCAATCAAACTCTAAAAGAGATAGAATTAATCTGTATAAACGACAAATCGACAGATAATTCTTTGAAAAAATTAAAAGAACTTCAAAAAAAAGATAAACGATTAAAAATTATAAACAATAAGGACAATTGTGGACCTGGAGAAAGTAGGAATAAAGGAATAAAAATAGCAAGAGGAAAATATATCTGTTTCGTAGATTCAGATGACTGGTTAGAAAAAGATGCTTGTGATTTGTTATACAAAAAAGCAGAACAAAAAAACGCCGATGTAGTTTTAATTAAACCTAAACTTGTATTTGAAAATAAAACAATATTAGATAAAAGACTCTTAAAAAATAAAGAACAAGAAAATAAAAAAATTATATTCAAAAAAACTATTCAAAGAAAAATAGCCTGGGCTCCATGGTCAAGAATGATAAAACGAGAACTATTAGAAAAAAACAATATCTTGTTCCCTAATTTATACGTAGCAGAAGATATGGACTTCGCATATAAAACAATTTATTACGCTAATAAAATTTGTGTAGAAAATAAATATCTCTACAATTACTTTTTACACGAAGGTTCACTAACTTCCTATAAAAATTCTCAAAGAAGAATAGATAATTATTTTGAAAGCATAAAATTACTAAAACAATTTTTAGAAAAAAATAATATTTTAAAAAAACACAGGAATGAATTTATTTACTTTAAATTATATAACTATTTAGCAACTTATGGAGTTTTAATAAACTCAAAAGAAAATTTTAACAAAGAATATTATAAAAGAATAATCAAAAAAGACTCCTCATTTAAACTAATAACTATCCTAGCTACAAAACCATTTGATTCTGTAATAATCGGAAGTCTCTGTATAAAGTTGGGCATATTCTCTTTTGCACTCAAATTTAGAGATATTATAAGAATTCTCTTCGGAAAATGGGGAAAAAGAACTAGTTAATTTATTCAAACAAACTATCTAAATATCCATACTCTTCTTTTCCAACAAAATCATAATGAAACTCGTCATATGTTTCAACTTCTTCTGAAATATTTCTAACGTCCCATATTTTTATTGGACCTCTTAAACCACCATTATATATTAAAAATTCGGTGTAATTAAAATCCTCAGTAAAAGCTCTAACCTGACTAACTAAACTATCTAATTCTTCATGAACTAATTCAAAGTTTTCATAATTACCAAAAACATCATCTAATAAATACAATTGGGCGAACAAAGAATCTTTAACCTTAGGACTAAGATAAATCATTCCACCTAATGGATCAACTTTATTCGTTTCTACGCTAGGAACAATAGAAATAACAGCATCAATACCACTCTTAAAATCATATAATTCATTATTCAAATAAACATATCTAATAGGAATTCTGTATTGTTTTCCGTTAAGTATGTAAATTCCATTAGGCTGTAATAAATTATCTTTACCTATTCTAAAAATAACAGCTCCTAAATATGAATTATAACTAGGATTTCCTATATCATCATAAGTTGGTCCAGGCAAAAGAATATCTTTTTTACCATCAAAATTACTATCATAACTAAAATCTTCATCAACAACTCCTTGCATATAATAAATCATAACAGTTTCATTCGCACTCTCTTGAGTTTGAGTTGCATCGTATTTTCCAACAGGAATAACACTAAACCTGTCCCAATTCTCATCACTACCTATTTTTGAGTACGCAGAATATTTTCCTAAATCTGTTTGATCAATTAAGAGATAACTAACATTCGTTGTCTTCAAATAACTAAAAGCTGTTTCTGGATTTGGAGTAGTTAATACATATCTCCCAATAAAATGAACGAGATAGTTTGGATGATAACCACCATCCGCAATAGTTGTTCTTTCTCCTAATGTTTGAACCCAATAACCATAATCCCACCAATGACCAAAAATATCAAAACTTGTTGTATTCTCTCTAACCCAAGCCATTGTATTTTGCCATTGAGAATCAGCAGACAAACCAGTATACTTAGCAGCATAATTAATAGAAGTATAAGATTGAGCAACTCCAACGACAGAAATTACTAAACTAAAAACAATTAATATTCCTAAAAGTATCTTCAACATATCGTCTTTAGATCTCTTAAACTCTTCAACTAATCTAATTATACAATAGGCAGCCATAAAACAAACTAAAGGTGTGATTGCGAAAAACATTCTAGCAGCAGCTCTTCCTGAGATTAAAGTAAAAAACATCCAAGCAAAAATAAAAGAATCCATTCCAGACCAAACAAATTTTTCTTCAAATCTTAAGTGGAATAAATATACCCAGAAACATATCAGGGGTAAGAAATAAAATATTTTACTCAAAAAACCATCTCCATTAAAAACACTAGTTGATGAAATTCTAGAAAATAATATACCACAAATCATGAAAATATATAAAAATAAAAATATAGATTTATGTTTAATTTCTTTTAAACTTCTCATTAATTTTATACCAAAAAACAACATTCCAAAAACAAATAACCAAAAAATAATCGCACCCGTATTATTTATCCAATCAACTAAATAAGGTTGAGCATTCTCAGCTACGGTTAAACCTACTCTATCACTACCAAATGGTTTAAGTAAATAATTCAAAATAGCAAAAATTAACTTTACCGGATTTTTACCTATAGCAAATAAACCTAAAAAGCCAGCAATAAATGTAAAAAATAAACTATATAATATCCTATACTTCTTCTTAATAAATTTAAACAAATCTATTTTTTTAACAACAATAAAATCAATAAAAATGAAAACAGCAACGAACAAAGAAACAATTCCTGAAGTAGCCATAAAATACGTATCAAAAACTCTTTTCATTCCCAAATTAAAAATTCCAGTAAATAATAATGTAATAGCCATCCATGAATAATATACAATTAAAGTATTCCTTCCAAAATGTTCTTTTTCTCTTACGTTAAAAATCCAATATAAAAATGTAGTAAGAGGAAATATCACTAATAAAAATCTAAATCCTCCTCCCCAAGCAAAAAACGAAATAAAACTCGCCAATCCAACAAGAAGTGAACCGATTATTATCTTTGACAATTTAATTTTATCGTTATCTAAAACCTTCATAATATAGACAAAAGAAAGGTAAGACAAAAACAAACCAACCATTCCAATTGCCTCATGATCTGCAAAACCAGTCATTGTCCTATACAAATAAGCACTAGTAAACGATAAAAATGTAGTAGAAAGAATAGATAGCCATTTATTCTTTGTAAGAGCATAATTAAGAAAAAAGAAAATTAAACCTCCTAAAATAAAAAAAACTACTGGAGAAATTACATCTATAAAATTAAGAGTTATATTACTAGAAAATAAATTAACAAATTTATACATTCCCACAACTGAATAAGGAAGTAATTCTAAAACCCACTGTTGTTCAGAATAACCAAACCACGCTCTATACTCATCAAATTCTGGCAAACTTCCATTTTCTAAAATAGTTTCAGCAAGACGAAGAAAATAAAATGGATCTAAAGCCATCGGAATATAATTTCCAGTAGTCTCATCCTTTAATAAATTCAAGTTACTTAATCTAATAGAACTACTTAAGAACAAAACAACAAATAAAAGAGTAATAACAATTCCCCACTGAACCTTTTCATTTAAAAAAATCTTCTTGAATTTATCAAAATTCCCCTTAAAGTCACTCTTACTCATAACAAAAATCTATCAATATTAGTTTAAAAACATAACGCAAAACAAATCAGATAACAAGAAGTTAGATACCAGATATCCAATAGAATGAAGGCATCCCTGGTTTTGCTTTTTTAGCTCTATTTTCTGGATCATATTTATTAGAATCGTTTACTGAATATATTTCAACAGAAAAACCACTTTCAGATTCTATGGATTTTTTATTCACTTCTTTAATTTCAAATGGCATAACATAAACATAAATTTTTTTATTTTCGCTTTCAAATTTATTGGAAAAACCTTTTATTCCTTCTATTATTCTTAAATTAATATCCATATTTTTTTTCTTTTCAATAATTTTTAAGTTTTCAATTTCCGGCCACTTACTTATTGAAACTACTTCTTTATGTCCTAAATTTTCCCATAATTCTTCAGCTATGTGAGGACAAAATGGGGCAATCAATCTAAAAAATATATCTAAAGTCTTCTTACTAACTTCTTTTTGTTCAACGATTTTTTCATATAAATTTCTTAAATTAATTGTTGCCTTACGTAAATCGATTGATTCTATCTCTTCACTAATATCTTTTATTGATTTATTCAAATAAGAGGACATTTCGCCAGAATCATCTCCTATCTTAATATCATTAAAAATATTCATTATCTTTTTTGTAAATCTTAAACTTCCTTGTATTGATTTGTCAGACCAATTAAATCCTTTATCCGGCGAAGCTTCTGAAACCATAAAAAACCTAGTAGTATCCGCTCCGTATTTTGCAATAGTTTCTAATGGTTCAACTACATTTCCCTTAGATTTAGACATTTTTTCTCCCTTATTATCATTAATCATACCTTGATGGAATAATCTAGGAGTTGGTTCTTCAAAATCAATAACTCCAATATCATGTAAAAACATTGTAAAAAATCTATGAAAAAGTAAATGCATACAAGCATGCTCCGCTCCACCAATATACAAATCTACTGGCATCCAATATTTTACTTTCTCTTTATCAAATATTTTTTCCTTATTATTCGGATCACAAAATCTTAAGAAATACCAAGATGAATTTACAAAAGTATCCATCGTATCTGTTATTCTTTTTGCATTTTCTCCACAAATAGGGCATTTAACATTCAACCATTCTTTATTGCTTAATAATGGATTTCCTACTCCAAAAACAACATCTTTAGGCAATTTAACAGGTAAATCTTTTTCTGAGACAGGAACAAAACCACATTTTTTACAATCAACTAATGGAATAGGAGTTCCCCAATATCTCTGTCTAGAAATACACCAATCACGAAGTCTATAATTAACAGTTTTTTTAGCAATTCCTTTTTCCTTTAACCAATTAAAAATTTTATCCTTTGCCTCTTCGCTATCTAGTCCATTAAAATCTCCAGAATTAATTAATTTTCCAGTTCCCGTATATGCACCATCCAGAATAGAAATATGATTTTTGATTTCTGAATCCTGAGATTCAATAACAGATATCATTTTTATTCCGTATTTTTTTGCAAAATCAAAATCTCTCTGATCGTGAGCAGGCACAGCCATAACCATTCCAGAACCATAATCAGCGACAACAAAATTTCCAGCATAAACAGGAACCTTTTCTCCATTAGCCGGATTAATAGCATAAGAACCTGTAAAAACTCCTAATTTATCCATTTCAGCTAATTCTTTTTCTGAAACACTTCCTAATTTATCTAAAAATTCCAAAACTTCTTTTTTCTGTCCTAAACTAACTAAATCCATTAAATCTTTATGCTGAGCAGAAATAACCATAAAAGTAACACCAAAAACAGTATCTGGCCTTGTCGTAAAAATTTTCCACTCTTTATCATTAATTTTAAAAATTATCTCGTTCCCATAACTTTTTCCTATCCAATTTTTTTGCATCGCTATTGTCTTTTCTGGCCAATTTAAATTACTATGACCATCTAATAATCTATCGGCATAATCTGTTATTTTCAAAAACCATTGTTTTAATTGTTTTATTTCAATTTTACTATCACATCTATCACAATACCCTCCCTGTGCTTGTTCATTAGCTAAAACAGTATTACAATTAGGACACCAATTAACAGCAGATTCTTTCTGATACGCTAAACCCTTTTCAAACATTTTTAAAAAAATCCATTGATCCCATTTGTAGTAATCAGAATCTGCAGTATTAATGCATCTATTCCAATTGTAAGAAATACCCAATTTTTTTTGTTGTTTAATAAAATTTTTAATTGATTTATTAGTATATTCTTCTGGATGAACGTTGTTTTTTATCGCGGCATTTTCAGCAGGAAGTCCTAACGAATCAAATCCTCCTGGATGCATAACATTATACCCACTCATTATTCTATATCTTGCGATAATATCCCCTATCGTATAATTAAAAGTGTGTCCCATATGTAGCCCCGCCGCAGAAGGATATGGAAACATTTCTAAAATATAATATTTTTTCTTTGAGATGTCTTCCTTAACTTCAAAAATTTTATCATCATCCCATTTTTTTTGCCATTTTTCTTCTATTTCTGCAAAATTAATCTCATTCATTAAAAAGAAAACAAAAATTATTTTATATATTTAATGTATTAAAAAAATAATTCAATAAAATTTTGTAAAACTTTATATACTAAACTGTTTTATTACCATAATGGATTCAAAAGAAACAAATTCTGTTGAACAAAACTTAAAAAACGATTATAAACCTTCTAACGAAAAAATACTTTCTACTTCTAATGATATAAAAGACGCCGTAAAAAAGAAAGAAAGTGAAAAGATAAAAAAAGATATAGACAAATTTGCGGACGAAATAAAAAAGAAATTTAAATTAATTTCAGGAATTGGAATAATACCACAACAAGCTTCAAAAATAATTGAGGAAGAATTTGAAATAAAAGAAGAATTCACAAAAAAAGGATTAATTCACCTAATGGTCGTTCTCCCCGAAAAAGACTATAAAGATATCTTAAAAATAAAAAATGAAATAGTGCAAATATCTTCAAAGATAAATGATAAATTTTGGATTCATGTATTTACTCCAATAGATTTTTGGAATTTCGGTTTAGATTCAAAATTCGAACTGTTTGAAGCAATAGCTATGAGTTTCCCAATTTATGACAAGAACAATGTCTTAGCATCTATAAGAATTGCACAAATTCATAAAAGTTTAGTATTAAGAAAATTTGAAAAATATGTAACAACTTATGCAATTGGAGGAAGTTTTGTAAGAGGAGATAAGGTAAAATCAAGTGATGTAGATGTTTTTGTTATAATAGATGATACTGATGTAAAAAAAATGGGAAGATTAGAATTATTAGAAAAATTAAGGGGAATAATTTATTCATATATAAATGAAGCAATAGCTATGGGAGGAGTTAAAATAGATTTAAATGTACAAGTTTATTTACTAACTGATTTCTGGGAAAGTGTAAAAGACGCACACCCTGTTATGTTCACATTCATTAGAGATGGCGTTCCATTATACGACAGAGGCGCATTTTTACCTTGGAAAAGTTTGCTAAAATCTGGAAGAATAAGACCTTCTCCTGAAGCTATTGATTTATTTATGTCGGCAGGAGATAAGTTAAAAGAAGTTGTAGACAGAAAATTGTTAGAAATTATAATACAAGATTTGTATTGGTCAACACTAACTCCTTCTCAAGGATTATTAATGTTATACGGAGCAACACCTCAAGGACCAAGAGATACAGTAAAATCATTAAAGGAAATATTTGTAGAAAATGAAAAATTATTAGAAGAAAAATATGCAAATATATTAGAGGAAATAGCAATCAAATACTATAAAGGATTCGAGCACAGAAAAATAAAACCTGAAGACATTGATGGAAAAATGGTAGATAAATTAGCAAAAGATGCAATAAGTTATATTGAAAGACTCAAAGAACTAAGATTACAAATAGAAAAAAGAAATCAAGAAAAAGGAATCGAGCAAATTTATAACGATTTATTTACAATGTTAAAATCTTTACTCAAAGAAAAAGAAGAAATAGGGACAATAAAAACATTCGACAAAACACTAATAAAAACAGGAAAATTTCCTAAACGATTTTTAGATAATATAAAATATGTTGCAAAAATACATCAAGAATTTTCTGAATATAACAAAAACGTATCCGGGAAAATAGATAAAGAAAAAGCATTAAAATTCACAAAAGAATTAGAAAAAGTCCGAAAGTTAGCTGGGGAAGTAATAAACGCATTAATTGAATATACACAAAGATGTGATTTTTTATCAATGGATAGAAGTAGATTTATTATAAAAACTAAAAATGAGAAACTAGATGTGTTCTTCTTAAAAAATACATTTATAGTAAAAGGAAATGAAATTAAGAAGATTGAAAAAAATAAAATTATAGAATCTAGTAATTTAGAAATGGAAAAACAAATGATAGAAGAAACACAAAAGGAAAATGAAATTAATTTTGAGGATCTTGAAACTATAAAGAAACAATTTGGGAACTTTGAATTAACTTATTAACTTGGGAACTTTCTAATTATATTATCAACAGAATAACACAAATTATTTAAAATATCTATAGAAATAGTTGAATATTTTTGATTATTTAAAATTAATATTTTTTCATTTCTCTGATATTGAATAGGTGATTTTTTTAGAATTTTTTTTATTCTTATCACTTTTAATAAAATATCGAAGTCCTCTTTAGTTATAACATTGTTTTTTATTTGCTTTCCTAAAGTTTTTAATCTTTCATCAGCTTTTTTTGATATCAATATATTATATTTAATTTTTGAATAAACCAAAAAAGAATTTATTAAAAAACTCGTAGAAATAGCAAGTTCATCAATTATAGAGATTAAAAATCGTTTTTCCTCATAATTTTTATAATTATCAATTAATCTTTTACATACACTAATGTGATATTTAGACCACATTAGATATTCATCCCATAATTCAACCATAGAATTATTTTAATAAAGCGCTTTTTATTAATTATTGTAATTCAAAAACATCTTCTATTCTTTTAGCACCAAGAGCTTTACTAATTCTATATGCCAATTCTAAAGAAGGATTATATTTACCTTGTTCTAATGAGGTAATTGTTTGTCTAGAAACTTCAACAATATTTGCCAATTCTTGTTGAGTAATTTTACGAATTCTTCTAAGCTCATAAATATTTGTCCTCATTATATTTTTTTATTATAAAATTTATAAGCAATAAAATAAATAATTAATAAAAGACAAATAGAATAGGATACAAAATAACTAATACTTAAATTAATTTTAAAAATTCCATCTATAATCATAATAATAAAACCACCAATGCATATAGTATACCAAACCCAATTCATTGCTTTATATCCAATCTTTTCATTTCTTTCATCAATTATTTTATCTTTTTTTGAAAAAATCATAATAGTTGTAACAAAAATAAAAAGAAGGCCACAAAAAATTAGATAAGAACCAACTGTTCCATAATTAAAAAATGGAGTCATTCCAATATTTAAAAAATTAAATAAAAAACCTACTAATAAAAAAATAAAAGCAAAAATATATCTAATAATAATACTTTTTTGTGATATAACTTTTCTGCTAACAACCATAAAATGTAAAAAATATATTACTATTTAAATCTTTTCTTTTTGTAAGAAATATATTACATTATTATTTTAGTTTCATTATTGCTTCAGCAATATCCCCATCGCATTCCCTTAATGTATCTATAACAGCACTTTCATCTTTACCTGTTTGTCCCATAACCATTTCGATATCCTCTTCGCTAAAATTGTCTTCATTTTTAGATTCTGATTCTGATTCAAATTCCGCATGACCATTGACCTGATAACTTTCTTGACCATTCATCATTATTTTTAAAACATCTGGATTATTAATAACCAAGTTTCCGTCGTTTGTTTCAAAAATAACTCTTTTTGCATTTATTTGATTTTGAGAAATTCCCATTTTCTTCATCATAGCTTGCATTTGTTTGGGATTTATTCCAGGAATCATTTTATATAAAAAAATGTAGAACTATTTCAAATATTATTGTTACAATAACCAATCCTATAACTACATTTGGTTTAATTTTAAATCTTGAATTATACTCATCATTAAAACGGGTAAGCCCTCCATAAGATGGTATTTGTAATTCTGCCATAAATAAATATTAATTTAATAGTTTAAAAAAGTAACGAAATGTTTGTGGAAATCTTTAAAAGTATATTTTATCAAATATTTAGATGGGTGTATAGTCTATTGGTAGAATGGCCGGCTCCAGACCGGCAGAGGGGGGTTCGATTCCTCCTACGCCCATTTTTACGCGCCAAAGAAATTTTTCATAGCAGGATTCATATCTAATGCGTACTTTTGAGCTATATTCTGATATAACTGATAAATTATCATAATTGCTAAAAGAATAGCAGTTCCAGCAACTAAAGAACCAAGTAAGTCAGCTAAGCTAGCAAGTAATCCAACCGCAAAACCACCCATAATAGTTAAAGGTTTTACATATCTTGATAAAATACTTTCTAAAATTCTTTCATCCTTTCTAAATCCTGGAATACTCATACCGCTAGCCATTATTTTTTTCGCTTGACTTTTAGCATCCATTCCGCTAGTTGTTACCCAAAAGAAAGCAAATAAAATTGAAAATGCACAGTAAAAAACAACATGCCCTAAAGATTGAATTACTTCTCTAAATCTAAGACTATTAGTAATTAAAGCTCTTAATATATCAGTAGAACCTACCCAAAAAGAGAATCCACTAACAGCAACTCCATTATTAAATCCACCTAAAAATGTAGCATGACCTAACCAATTTTGTAATAAACCACCAAATAATTGTAATGTTGCGGTAAGAGATGAAACTAAAATTACAGGAATAACTCCAGTATAAAAAAAGTTTAACGGCCACTTAACATTATAACCACGAACTCTATCATGAGCTAAAGGAATCTCAACCTTTAAACTTTGAGCAAAAACAATAAGAAAAAATAAAACAGCAGTAACTACAATAGGAAGTAAATACATCATAGCACCAGTAAAATCATTGTTAGCAAAAGAATATATTACAGATAAAACTTTACCACTTGCAGCAAAATTCCCAGAGGTACCTATAAATTGAAATAATTGTGAAAACAACCTCCATGCAATACCACCAACAATAAATAATGATATACCACTACCAAAACCCCATTTTTGTACAATCTCATCCATAAATAATATTAATAATCCACCAATACATAATTGAACTATAACAATAAATTCCATTCCAGGATTTGCAGAGACACCGCCCATTAAAACATAAACAACAGCTTCAAAAATTATAAAAGCAAAAGATAATAACTTTTGCAAACCTTGAAAAAACTTTTTACCTTCTTGCGTATTCGTATCAATATTCAAAATTTGAGCTCCAACTAATAATTGCAAAATAATAGAAGCCATAACAATTGGACCAATCCCTAAAGTAATAATAGAACCAAAGCTAGTACCCAGTAGTATTGCTAAATATTCAAAATTACTCAAGGCATTATCGCTTATTCCGAATAAAGGAATATTAGACAAAACAAAATATGAAAGTAAAACTATTAAAGTCCACTTCATCGCAACTTTAAAATTAACCTTTTTCTCAACGGGAGAAACAACTTCCGGCAAACTACTTAACAAATCTTTAAAGGCCATGATATAATCATCTAAAATTAATTTATAAATTTATGGAAAAGAAAATCATTATTATGGTTAAATTTAAAAAGCATAAATTCGCCATATTAACTATGGAGAAGTTAGAGAAGCCAGTATGGGTTAAGATGAATGAAAAAGAATTAATTGGAATTATATCAGAATTATCAACAAAATATGCCCCAAGTCAGGTTGGTATAGTATTAAGAGATCAATATGGAATTCCAACAACAAAAATTTTTGGTAAAAAATTGAATAAATATTTAGTAGAACTTGGAATTGAAACAAAAGAAGAATTGAATAATGCTGAAAAAAAGGTTGATTCATTAAAAGAACATTTGAAAAATAATATACAAGATAAAAGATCAAAACATAAATTGCAAAAAGCTCAGGCTCATTTAAACAAACTTAAAAAATACCACGGAATTTCAATTAGAGATAGAAAAAATAAATAATTTCCAAAATAACATACAAATATTTTTAAGTATTCCTCAAATTTTCATATTATGATAGAAGAGGTTGATAATGTTGTTGATTCTTTCAAAAAAGAAATAGAAAATAAAAAGATAAGAATTATTTCACACTTTGATACTGATGGAATCACATCTGCTGCTATTTTAACAAAAATGTTAAAAAGAATGGATAAATCTTTTTCTGTAAGAATAGTAAAAGGACTTGATGAAAATATAATAAAAGAAGAACTTTTATCTCATGAAAACGATATTATAATATTTTCCGATTTAGCTTCTGGTTCATTAGATTATTTTCAAGAATTAAAAACCCCTATATTTATATTAGATCATCACGAAATAGATAAAACTAAATTAAATTCAAATATTCATATAATAAACCCTCATTTAACAAATAGTCCAGAAAATAATGACTGTACAGGTGCTGGAATTTGCTATCTTTTTGCAAAGAAAATTAATCCGATAAATATAGATTTATCAAAAATTGCAATAATTGGATTAATTGGAGATAGACACGAAGAAAATTTATCAAAAATTAATCAACAAATAATAAACGATTGTTCTGATTTAGAATTAAGAAAAGGATTAACATTATATCCAGCGACTCGTCCTCTTAGAAGAACATTAGAATATTGCACATCACCATATATTCCAGGTGTTACTGGAAACTCAGCAGGTGTTTATGAATTATTAAGAGATAGTGGAATAAATTCAGACAAGTCTTTATTGGATTTAACACAAGAAGAAATGTCAAAATTAGTGACTTCTATTCTAATTAGATGTGCAGGAAATGCACAAGCAGAATCAATATTAGGAAATATTTTTATATTAAAGTTTTTTAACACAAAAGAAGATGTTAGGGAAATTTCAACTTTAATTAATGCATGTTCTCGTTTAGGATATCACGACATAGCACTTTCTTATTGTCTTGAGAACACAAAAGCAAAAGAAAAGGCACTTGATATATACACCGAATATAAACAAGAATTAGTTTCTGGGTTAAAAATTGCAGAAAATATGGAAAAAATAAAGGGTGAAAAATTTGTAATACTTAATGCTCAAGATAGAATAAATGATGCTATTATTGGAACAATTTGTTCAATGTTGTCTAGCTCCCCAAGTTATAAAGAAGGAACAATTCTGATCGGAATGGCATATAATGAAGATAAAATAAAAGTATCTGCAAGAATAGCTGGAAGAAATGGAAGAAATTTAAAAGAATTAATGGAAAAAACTATAATAGAATTTAAAGTTGAGAATCCGGAATCAACAGCGGAAGTCGGAGGACATCAACTAGCAGCAGGTTGTGTTATCGAAAAAATTAAAGAAAACTCTTTTATTGAAACTCTTAGAAAAAATTTAGAAGTAGAAATACTAAAAATCTAATACCCAAAATTCTAAAAACTAATTTATTATACTATTTTTATGGTACTTGAAAGAATAGGAGAATCACTAAAGAAGGGAATAACGCGTATTGGAAATGCTATAACTTTAGATAAAAAAATGATTGATGAGATAATTAAAGATATTCAAAAATCGTTAATAGAATCAGATGTTAATATTGATTTAGTATTTTCACTGACTCAAAAAATAAAAAAATTAGCATATGATGAAAATATAAGGGGAATTGAAAAAAAAGAACAATTAGTTAGTTTAATTCATGACGAAATTTTAAGAATTTTAGGCGGAGATTCACATGAATTAAAATTAGATAAAAAAACAAAGATTTTGTTTACTGGATTATATGGTTCTGGAAAAACTACAAGTATAACTAAAATAGGATTTTATTATGCTAAAAGAGGAAGAAAGGTTGCATTAGTAGGACTTGATACAGATAGGCCAGCAGCCATGGAGCAACTTGAACAAATGGCAGAAAAGGCAAAAATAAAAGTTTTTATAAACAAAAAAGAAAAAGATCCAATTAAAATTTATAAATCATTTGAAAAAGAACTAAACGATTATGACCTTATTTTGATAGATACAGCTGGAAGAGATGGATTAAATAAAGATTTAATTAAACAAATCGAAAAAATAGACAAAACTGTAAATGCAAATTATAGATTATTAGTTATGAGTGCTGATGTTGGACAAGTCGCAAAATCGCAAGTAGAAAAATTCAAAGAAGCTTTAGATATTGACGGAATCATAATTACAAAAATGGATGGAACTTCAAAAGCAGGTGGTGCATTAACAGCATGTTCGCAAACAAATGCGCCAGTATACTTTATTGGAACAGGAGAATTTATACATGACATAGAAATATTCGATCCTCAAAAATTTATAAATCGTTTATTAGGAATGGGAGATATTTCTGGACTAATTGAAAAAGTAAAATCAATGAGTGATGAAAATCAAATAAATAGAACAACAAAAAGAATTGAAGAGGGGAAATTTACTTTACTTGATTTATATTCACAACTTGAACAAATGAATTCTATGGGTTCAATGGATAAATTAATATCTATGATTCCTGGTATCGGTAATAATATAAATAAAATTCCGAAATCTGAATTAGAAAAACAAGATAAAAAAATGAAATATTGGAAATCAGCAATAGCTTCAATGACTGAAGAAGAAATAGAAAATCCTGAAATATTAGAAAAACAAACAACAAGGATAGCAAGAATAGCAACTGGAAGCGGAACAACTACAACAGAAATTAGATCTTTATTGAAACAATATAAATTATTGAAAGATATGTTATATAGTTCAAGTGCTGAAAAAATAGCAACGGGTCAAATAGACAAAAAAATGATGCAAAAAATCGCTAAACAAATGAAAGGAAAAGTAAAATTTTAAATGAAAGAATTAATATCACAGGGTGCTGAAGCAAAAATATTTTTGGAAGAAAATAGAATATCTAAATATAGATTACTTAAACAATATAGAAATCCCATAATAGACAATCAAATAAGAACGAGGAGAACACGTCAAGAAGCAAAAATATTATATAAAGCAAAAGAGCTTGGCATTAATGTCCCAACAGTTTTTAATTTTAATAAAAAAAATATACCCAATGATGAATTTATAATAGAAATGGAATACATTTCTGGAGACAAACTTTCTGAAAAACTAAATAGCTACGAAGAAAAAAAACAATTAGAAATAATGAAAAAAATAGCAAAACAAGTCTTAAAATTACATCAAAACGGTATAATCCATTCTGATTTGACAACATCTAATATTATATTAAAAAACGATGAAATATATATTATAGATTTTGGACTCGGATTCTTTTCATTAAAAATAGAAGATAAAGCTGTAGATTTACATTTAATAAAACAAGCATTAGAGGCAAAACACTATATGAATTATGAAAAACTATTTGAATCGTTTATTAAAGAATATAACCAAGACGATATGACAAAAAAGATTATAGAACAATTAAAAAAGGTAGAATTAAGAGGAAGATATAAAGGTCAATATTAATCTCCATCTATCATCTCAACTCTATTATCTAAAGAAAGTATACTCACAATATCAATATCTAAATTAGCAATTTCTCCTTTGTTAAAAGGACCAACTTCTTCGCCATTCGCATTTATAAAAGCAGGAACTTCTTCTAAGAATCTAACTAATTTATGTTTTGATTGATTTTCATTATTTCCACACATCTCTAAATTTTTATCCTTATTTGCTTTTTCTATTGATTTTCCAACCGATTCAAATAAATCTTTTTCAAAATTTAACATATTTTCATAATCTTTTTTATTAATACCAACTTCACTAGCAATAAAAGCTAAATTTAGTATTTTTTTCTTTCTTAATAATAATAAATCTTTAAAACTAGACATAGCATTTTCTAACTTTTTTTTGTTCTTTATAACCATATCACTAAATAGATCACTTTCTTTGCTCAAGAACTGAGTTTTTTCATCAAAATACAATTGGGCTTCTCTTATGAAATTTTTTGACAAAAGTTGTAAATTATCACTATATTTTTCTTTTCTTAAAGCTTCATAAATCTCATTAAATGTAATCATAAAAAGTCATAACTAAAAGATTTTTTAAACTCTCTTATCCTAAAACAAATATGTTCAAATCATTAAAAGACAAATTAACTGAATGGATAAAAAAAGCACAAAATGATAACGAAGATGTCCCTAATAAAATAAAGTTAGAAAATAAAGAAAAGAAAACTAATAAAAAAAATCTTTTCACAAAATCACTATCTGAAGAAAAATTTAATGATTTATTTGAAGAGTTAGAAATGATACTTTTACAAAATAATGTAGCCTATGAAGTAATTGAGGAAATAAAAAAAAGCTTAAAAGAAAATCTTGTTGGAAAGGAGAAGAATATAGACATTCAATTTGAATTAAAGAAATCCATAGAAGATATACTTATTGAATCAAAAAATATAATTGAACAAATTAAAGAAAAAAAAGAAAAACCATTTGTAATACTTTTTGCAGGAATAAATGGGTCAGGTAAAACTACAACAATAGCAAAAGTTGCAAATTTAATTAAAAAACATAAACTATCTGTCTGTTTGGCCGCAGCAGATACTTTTAGAGCAGCATCAATAGAACAATTAGAAATTCATGCTAATAATTTAAAAGTTCCAATCATAAAAAAAGATTACGGAACCGACCCAGCATCTGTTGGCTTTGATGCAATAAAATACGCACAAAAAAATAGAATAGATGTTGTTTTAATTGATACAGCAGGAAGAATGAATAATAAAGATTCTTTAATGAAAGAAATAGAAAAAATATCAAGAATAAATAAACCTGATTTGAAAATATTTTTAGGTGAATCAATAACAGGAAATGATGTTATACAACAAGCAAAAGATTTTAATGAATCAATAGGAATAGACGGAATTATATTATCAAAAGCAGATGTAGATGAAAAAGGTGGAGCGGCGATTTCTGTATCAAAAATAACAAAAAAACCAATTTATTTTTTAGGAACTGGTCAAAATTATGAAGATCTTGAAAAATTTGATAAAAAGAAACTTATTGATAAAATATTCAATTAATTAACCAAAAATCACAATAATTTTTATAAACGATAAAAAACTATAAGCTAAATGCAAAACTATGATTTATTAATTGATAGAATAAGTAAGGCGTCAAATATAAATAAAGAAGAAATAGAAAGAAAAGTTGAGGCCAAAAAAGCCAAATTATCTGGATTAATTTCAAAAGAAGGTGCCGCACAAATAATTGCAGCAGAACTGGGAATAAGTTTTGAGAATCAAGAATTAAAAATAACAGAATTAATACCAGGAATGAGAAAAGTAAATGTTACTGGTAAAGTAATTAATTTATTTCCTGTAAGAGAATATGAAAAAAATGGGAAATCAGGAAAAGTTTCTAATTTTATTTTAGCAGATGAAACAGGAAATTGTAGAGTTGTTTTATGGGATATAAATCATATTTCTCTTATAGAAAATGCTATTATAAAAGAAGGAACTGTTGTTGAAATAAAAAACGCATCCACAAGAGATAATGAAATACATCTATCTGGATTTAGTGAAATAAAACCAATAGAGAAAAAAATGGACGATGTTCAAACTGCAAAAAAAACAACAGAAAAAGAATTAGCAAATATTTCTAATGGAGAAAATATAAGAATTAGAGGAATAATTGTTCAAATATTTCCTATAAGATTTTATAACACATGTCCAAAATGTAACAAAAAGGTATCAGAAATAGATAACTATGTTTGTCCTGAACATGGGAAAGTAGAACCACAAAAAAGAGGAATATTAAATTTAGTTGTTGATGATGGAACTGATTCTATTAGAACAATATTATTCAGTGAAAATATAAATAAAATAACAAACGAAAATGAATTAGAAAATCCTGAAAAATTTGAAGAATTTAAACAAACTTTTTTAGGAACAGAAGTTTATGTGGAAGGTAATATAAGAAGAAACTCTTTATTTAATAATTTAGAATTAATAACAAATAATGTTGAAATAGTTAATCTTGACGAACTAATAAAAAAGCTAGAATCATAAGATGTTATTTAAAACGCATTTAATGTTTTCAATTTTCTTATTTTTAACTTTATTTTTATCACAAGATAATTTTTGGATATTTTTCATTGGAATTTTACTTGGAACTATTATCGTAGATATAGATATAAAAAATAGTAAAATTGGTAAATATAAAATTTTTAGACCTCTTCAAATATTTTTAAAACATAGAGGTATAATGCATACCATTTTTATGTGTATAATACTAACGCTTATAACCAGCATAATTAATATTTATTTAGGATTTTCTTTTTTTGTAGGATATTTTGGACATTTATTATTAGATTGTATAACAAAAGATGGAATAAAATTATTTTATCCTATATCGCAAACAAAAATAAAATTTATATTTAAAACAAATGGCCCCTTTGAAACAATTTTATTTTCTGTATTAATTGTATTAAATCTTATTATTATATATCTTTTGATTTTTTAATGACATTTCTTTTAAAAAAATAAAAATCATCGTCGATTATCTCATATAAAATCATATAAATATTTATAAAGAATTATCGTTTATCATCAATATGGCAGTTGACGAAGAAGAAATTAAGATATCTGAAGAAATTAAAGAAACGAAGAAATCTACAAAAAAGAAAGAAGAAAAAGAACCACAATTAATTGATTTACCTGGCGTAGGTCCAGGTGCTGTCGCAAAATTAGAAGCTGCTGGAATTTTTGATTTAATGGGACTTGCTGTATTAACACCACCAATACTATCAGATTTATCCGGGATGAGTGAAACCGTCGCAAGAAAAGCAATACAAGCGGCAAGAGAAATGATGAATTTAGGATTCAAAGATGGATTACAATATGTTGAAGAGAGAAAATTAATTGGTCACATTACTACTGGTAGCAAAAATTTAGATAATCTTCTGGGTGGAAGGGGGATAGAAACAAAATCGCTTACTGAGGCTTACGGAGCTTTTGGTTCTGGGAAGACTCAGTTGGCCCACTCGTTGGCTGTTTCTGTTCAATTACCGTTAGAAAAAGGTGGATGTAATGGAAAAGCTGTATATATAGACACAGAAGGAACTTTTAGACCAGAAAGAATAAAACAATTTTCAGAAGGAATTGGAGCAAATCCAGATAAGGTATTAAAAAATATTCTTGTAGCAAGAGCATTCAATTCAGACCATCAAATGTTATTATTAGATAAAGTTACAGAATTGATAAAAAATGGAGAACCTATAAAATTAATAATTGTTGATTCACTTACAGCACACTTTAGGGCAGAATTCTCAGGAAGAGGACAATTAGCAGACAGACAACAAAGATTGAATAGATATTTACACCAATTACAAAGATTATCAGAACAATTTAACTTAGCAGTTTATGTTACAAATCAAGTAATGTCAGACCCTGCTCAATTATTCGGAGATCCAACTAAAGCAATAGGTGGAAATATCGTTGGACATGCTTGTACATTTAGGATGTATATAAGAAGAGGAAAAAAAGATACAAGGGTCGCAAAATTAATAGATAGTCCTAATTTACCAGACAATGAAACTGTTTTTGCGATTGAAGAGAGTGGATTAAAAGATGTAAGTGTATAAAATTAAGAACTAGTACAGATAACTTTATCATCAAAACTAATGAATGTATTTTCAACTTGACTAACTATCCCTTTAGTTTTTTCCATTAACATAGGATAATGATATACTATTTTAGACGACTCTAATATTTTTAAAATATAATTAGTTTTTTTAAATCCAGATTTTATTAACCATCTTTCACAAAAAGGTCTAGTTTTATAATTTTCTTTAATAAAAGTTAAAATTTCTCTAGAGTCTTTATCTCTAACATTTAAATTTGAATTAATACAATAAATATTTCCACATTTCCCTTCGTATATATCACCACTTCCAGTACTAATAAATGGCTCAATCGCAAAAGAAATATTTTTTATCTTTTTTGAAGAATTATTTTTATAATTTGGAATAACTAATCCTGTATGAATAACATCTTTGTCTAAACCATGACCACATAAACTATGAACTAAATTATAATTAGTATTATTTTTTATATTAAAATTTTCTAATACATTTGACGCAATTTCTCCAACGTCTTTAATTTCACTATTAGTATTTAATTTTCTATTTATCTCATCTAATATTTTTTTATTTAATTTTATTATTTCAGAATATCTTTTATCTTCACTTAAATCAAAACATATGGCAGTATCTGCAATATAACCATCCACACATACACCAAAATCTATTTTAAGAAGTCCTTGTGCGACCTTATCATCTTTTGGTATTGGAGTATAATGAGCCGCAACATCATTAATTCCTAAATTAACAGGAAATGCTGGAACACCACCAAGTTCGTGAGTTTTTGATTCTATAAAATCAGCTATATCTAATAATTTTATTCCGTACTTAATAAAATCATTCTCTAAATCTTTTTTTATTTGACCCGCAATTTTTCCAGCTTTCAAATAACATTCAATTTCATAACTATCCATGTTATAAATAAATAAATACAATATAAAAATTTAGTTATTCAAATTAATGAATAACGCTTATCTTTACTCTTCTTTCTTTTGGAATAAAATTATATAAAATGTTTTCTGAACTCACTTTCCCAATTCCTATATAATCACCATCTTCTTTTGAAGCAACAACAACGAATCCTTTCATATCTTTTTTTTGTTCTAATGAAAGTTCTATATCTTTACCAAAAAACCAATCTTTTTCTTGAGATTTATCCAATTTCAGAATATCGCTTTTAATTTTATATTTCCATAAATGAACAGAATCCATACTTAATCTATATTCATGTTTTCCATTCTTTTTATCAATACTATCTCTACCTACATATAATCCAATACCCTCTATTGGAGCAATTCCAACTAAAGCAGCAACATCTTGTCTATTCAAACTTCCAGTATAAGCACGAACTCTTTCATTTCCCCATTTTATCAAAGTTTCATCTATTTTTGAAATTCCAAAATTAGAAATTCCATTAATAAATTTTTTTTTCTTAGAATTATCCATAAATTGAAATATCATTTTCGTTCCTCTAAAAAGCATTTATCACTTAATTTTTTTATTTTAGCAACAAAAAATCCGTCAGTATTATTATCTTGTGGATACAATCTTAAACAATTTTTTATTGAATCATTTAATTTTCTTCCTTCCCATTCACAAACTCCACATCTAAAATTTAAAGGCAATTCAATCTTTTCTATTTCTATATCAAAATTATTATATAAAAAATCTACAATAAATTCATTTTCTTCTGGAGATAATGTACAAGTAGAATAAATCATTTCTCCTCCAACCTCTAAAATTTTAAGTGCACTAAATGCTAATTTCCGTTGTAAGGAGGCTGTTTTATCTATCATTTTTTTATTCCACATAATAAAAGTTTTTGGACTTTTTCTTAGAGTTCCCTCTCCAGTACAAGGAGCATCAACTAAAATTTTATTGAATTTTATTTTAGTTTTTTTAATTAAATTATTTGATAATGAAACTCCATCTTTCCGAGTTATAATAACATTTGTAACTCCACATCTTTCTAAATTACTAGACAAAATTCCTACTCGTCCCATATTAACCTCATTTGCAATAATTGTTCCTTGATTATTCATTAATGCAGCAGCCTGAGTTGTTTTACTTCCTGGACTTGCACATAAATCCAATAAAACATCGCCTTCTTTTGGTTGTAAAATTAACATAGGAAGCATAGAACTTATTTCTTGAACGTAAAAATACCCCAAAAGATGTTCTTTAGACTTCCCTAATTCTCCAGCAGAATTACCACTAATAATCATAATTTCTGGAAATTTACTAAAAGGTTGTTTTACATTCCAACCATATTTCTCAAGACGAATTTTCAAATCTTTTGGATTCATTTTTAGTGTATTACACCTTATAGAATCCGGTGTTTCAGTATAACATATTTCGAAAAATTTATCCACTTCCTCTCCTAATAATTTTTTCATTCTAAGATAAAACTCATCCTTTATGGGAAAACGTTTTTTCATATCCTGAATATATTTGACATTATCCATACTTTAAAAAAAAGAATATAGTTTATAATATTTCCGAAAAAATCATTTCTTTTTAGAATTATCAAGCTTCGCTTTTATCTCTTTAGCAACAGCACTTTTTCTAACCCAATCAGTTTTTCTATTATTTCTACCCATTTCAGAATTCTTTCTACATTTAGAAGAACAAAAATATCTTACAGATCCCTCTTTTTGAACTACAGAAATACCATTAGGAAATTCATAATTCTCTTTACAAAACCAACAAACAGGCATTTTAACTTTGTCCTCCCTTTCTTATTTTCTTCATAACTCTTCTTGCTTCAATTTCAGTTTCTCTCAACATTAAGATATCTCTTTTATCTATTGGACCACGAACATTTCTTCTCATAGTTTTACCTTTATTTTTTCCTTGTAGAATTCTAACCTTAACTTGGGTTATTTCACCACGAGTTCCAGATCTTCCTAAACAAGCCTCAACTATTGCAGGAACTGGTCCCTCTTCAATAAGTCTATCACTTCCCTTAGAAGCTCCACTACTTTTTTGTTGTACATTCTTTTGTTGAGACACCTTTTGCGTTTTTACCATCTTCACTATGTTCTTTGTTGAAAGATATATAAATTAATTAATCTATATTTGCTTCGCCAGCTTCAATAACAGCAACAGCAGCAGTAGATCTATTAATACCAGCTGAAATACCCAACTTTTCTTTTGAATCAACTTCAATAAATTTAATTCCCTTTTCTTTACAGATTATAGGTAAATGTTGAGTCAATTCCCTAGGGTCTACATCTTTTGCAACAAAAACAATCTTAGCAATTCCTCGTTCAACCGCTTTTGTAACCTCGTTAACACCCTTATCGAGCTTTCCAGTCTTTCTTACTTTTTCAACAATATTATATGCGTTTTCCATTTTTTCTTCTTAATTTAGTTACCAAAGAGAACCTAAGTCCTCATAGTCCAATGGACCAATCATAGGTATTAAACAAACAAAAAATCTATTTATAAATTTATTGGTAACTTTACTTTTTTTGTATAGTATTTCCACATTTCGAACACTTCCATTTTTCAAAAACATCCTCTTTATAAGAAAAAGGTAATAAATATCCCTCATTACAAACTAGACATTTTGGAAAAATACATATATTCTCAACCATAATAGCCTCCTGTGTCTAAATTATAATATATTTATTTTTAAAATTATTGGTTTACTTCATTTATGTAATCAATTTCTTCTTGAGTTAACTTCATTTCTTTTTGAACATTCTTGTTTTTTAGAATTGTTTTAAGTAACATAAAATCTGACATCGCTTTTTTATTTGAAATATGATAATTCTTGGAAAATTTTGCACAAATACTTCTTTTTTTCATAATTCTTTGATTATTCAACCAAATTTTCAAAATTCTACTTGGTTTTTTATAATTAACAAATTCACTCCTAACACTACTCTTAGAAGCAGCTATTCCAGCACCTAATAAAAAATATTCATAGACCATAAACCTCCAATGTTGTTTTCTGTATATACGTCCTCTAAAAACATCAGCAATTGATAAAGCTTCATAAGCTCTGGCCAAATCTTCTTTTTGATATTCTAATGGGATATTTTCTTCAACCCACAAAAAAACATCATCTATTGTTAAATTTACATCATCATAAACTTCAACCATATCTTCATTTATTTTTGAATTTTTGAAAACATACTGCAATGCTTGAAATATAGTCTTTTCTTTATTTCTTTGAGAAATTTCATTAAAAGAATTTATTGTTTCAGATTTAGAAATAGTTTGTAAATCATTCAAAGCCCCCCTTAAATCTCCATTAGACTTAACAGCTATAGAAGTTAAAATATCAGAAGATACTTTTAGATTTTCTTTATTTGATACATCGCTTAAAACATCTACAATAACCTTATAATCGATATCTTTTAATTGAATCATTTCAGATTTATTTCTAAGAATGTTAAATTTTTTATCCCAAATATTATTAGCAGTGATAATTATAGGAAATGCGCTCTTTTCTATTAAACCTAACAATTCCGTTAGTCCACCAAAATCTTTTCTTGCACTAATACCATCGACTTCATCAACTAAAATTATTTTATTTTTATTAAATAAACTTCTCTGAGCAATAGCAGGACCAATAATTTCTGATATCTTTTTCTTATCTCTTAAATCACTAGCATTTAATTCAAGAACCTCTGAATCACTCTCAAAAGCAATCGCATAGGCAAGACTTGTTTTCCCAACCCCAGGTGAACCATGTAAAATTAAAGATTTCTTTACAGGGAAATTCCGTAAGAATAATTTAACTTTTGAAATAGCCAAATCCTGACCCTTTATATCTAAAAAATTATTAGCTCTATATTTTTCAATCCATGGAATATTATCTCCAATCATAGATTAATACCCCCTATTTGTTCTTTCTTCTCTTACATTTCTAACATCACCATTATCTAAAAACTTTCCCTCTCCTGCTAAAATAAAATAAGCCAAAAGTGCTTCTAATTGTATAAATTCATCACTACCCTCAACCAAACGGAATTCTATCTCTCCAGTTTTTTCCGTTAATTTTACTTTTAAATAATTATCAATATTCAAATTCCAAATCTCTTTTTGGATTGCTTTAATTATATCAGAACCACTAATACTTTCTCTTAACATAATATTTAATAATTTATCACGACTTGCTAAAAAATCACCAGACAAAGCATAATCTAAAACAATTTTTACATCTGATGGCTTTGCTTTTGAAACTATAGTATTAATTAAGTCTGCGCTTATATCAGAACTTATAGAAGAAGTTGCTTGCAATAAATTAATAACTCTACGACAATCACCCTCACTAGATTCATATAAAGCATCAAAACCATCTGCAGGAATAGTCAATCCTTCTCTTTCACAAATTCTATCAACCAATCTTTTAATATCTTTTTTCTCAAGAAGTTGAAACCTAAAAACAACACAACGAGATTGAATTGGATCTAAAATCTTTGAAGAATAATTACAAGAAAGTATAAATCTACAAGTTGAAGTATAATTTTCCATTGTTCTTCTCAAAGCTTGTTGGGCCTCTCTAGTTAAAGCATCTGCTTCATCTAAGAAAATAACTTTAAATGGAACATCTCCCAATGCTTTTGTTCTAGCAAAATCTTTTACTTTCTGTCTAACAACATCAATTCCTCTTTCATCACTAGCATTGAGCTCTAAATAATTTTCTCTCCAAGAATCGGAGAATAATTCTTTAACAACAATTAAAGCTAAAGTAGATTTACCAGTACCAGCAGGACCCGCAAATAATAAATGAGGAATATTATTGGACAACACTAAAGATTTAACTCTTTTAACAATCTCAATTTGTCCTACTATATCATCAAATTTTTTAGGTCTATATTTTTCAGTCCATACCTCAGAATTATAATATTCACCCATATTTCTTTTAAACAAAAATCATTTATAAGTATTTATATCATATTGTTAAAATATCACTAAGTTCAAAATACAAACTATTTCTTAGAATTTATCAAAATCAATTATTCTCTGCATTTCTTTTATTTAAAAAATATTTAGCCGAATCTTTTGGAGCATCTTTTATTCTTTTAAATTTGTATCCTACATCTAAGCAAATATTTCCACATTTTCTACATTTATCAGTTAAATTATATGTTTTGCATATAGAACAAATTTTAATACCCATTATTTTTTTTCTTCTTTGAAATCAAATGAACAATTATTCAATTTAGCTTTTTCTTTAATATTTTCTATAATAGATAATATATCTTGTTTTGCCTGTTTAAAATTATCGGCAACATATCTTAATATAAAATTACCTGCAGATATGTAAGTTACTTTTAAATTAGTATTTGAATTTTCTAAAACATTCTTAATTCTAGAAATACCATCTGATTCTAAACAACTTATTGATATACTATATTTAACTTCGACTTGCTTTTGTCTTTTATCATTAATTTTTTTTATATTTTCTACATAATCTTCAGGGATGTATTTAACAAATATTTTTTCATCTAAACTAGCTTTATCAATAAAATTTAATAGACTTCCGAAATCTGCATTTATGTTGTTTTTTATATTTTCATAATTATCTTTTAATATTTGTTTAAATGCCGATTCTACTGAAAGTTTTTGTTTATATTCTTTCATAATATCTTGTTTTTCTTTTGCATTAACCCTTCTTAATGATAAATTAAGAAAATTTCCACTTCTTCCTAATACTTTGCAGACTATTTTTTTATTAGGAACAACATACATTCTCATATATTTTATTCTACCAGAGGCAATTTCAGAAGAAATAATTGTCCCTTTTGTGCCATCTTCCAAAATAACACTAGTCATTGTATTATTAACATCTTCAACTGTACACAAAACTAAATCGCCTTCATTATATTCCATGAATAACTAAACAAATAATCTTTTTTAAAACTTGTCATATTATTTATTTTTCTTTTTTCTTAAAAAAAATATAAAATATACTATAAAAATTAAAATAAATGCAATTAAAAAAGAATACCAACTAAAAAAATCCAAAGAAACAACTCCTCCACATGGAATTCTTCTTTCTGAAAATATAGGACATGTAGACGGTCTTGGAGAATTCCCCGTCCAATTTCCACTAAGATATTCTATTCTGTATTCATCCTTACTGCAATCACCAATTATTTTTGTTGTACTTAACGAACAAGAACCTGAAGATGTTATGCTCCCATCTGTAGAATTGTAAACAGATTCATTCCATTTAGATATACAAATTCCTTCTTCGTTATTCCAAAAACAAGAACATCCAGTACCATAAACAAGATCTCCATCTGTAGTAATATTTATAATACTTCCACAGAAGTTTTCGTTTCCAACTTTTTGTTCTA
Source organism: Candidatus Woesearchaeota archaeon (assembly GCA_964612895.1). GTDB lineage: Archaea > Nanobdellota > Nanobdellia > Pacearchaeales > GW2011-AR1 > JAGVXH01. Next base: position 566,918 of record CAZTFL010000001.1, on the reverse strand, counting down.
TACTATATTCTGCAATTCCATAATTATCATTATTACAAGACTCAGATGTTTTATAATCTACACAACTAATATACTCAGAATTAATTAAATCACTACATATTCCATTAGAATCTTTACTTGTATCGCAAAATTTTCCCATACCACAACAATAAATTCTATTAAATCCATCTGGGAAATAACAATGATTATTAGATGATAATATAGGATTTTCTATATCATTAGAAATTAGCCAATTATTACCGTCAACGCAGTATGGCTTCCCATCATATGCAACATAAAAAGTAGTATCTCTAGAAGATTGTAATCCTATTTCTGGAATAGATGCAATTAAAATTAAAATATATTTTCCTGGTAAAGAAAAAATTTTATTAAAATTATCAGAATTACTTAAAACAATACCATTTGTTAATGTCCATGTATATTCAATAGAATAACAAAGCTGCATTAGAAATAAGAATATAAAAAAAACAAAGCTATATCTTTTATCCATGAATCACCTTATTTATTTGTATAAATTTAACTTTATAAATTTTAATAATCATTAAAATATAGACCTCGTTCTTCTTGCATCAAAAAATATTCTAACAAAAGAACCATCACTTAAAACATGAACTGCAGTTGATGGAGACATTTCTATACATGGACAAATTTTTCCTTCTTCACAAAATGCCCTACAAACACAAGAATACTTCTTATCTAATAAAATATAATTAATATCTGAATCTTCTTCAGGACAAGATATTTGATAAGCCAAATTTATATTTTTTCTTGCAAAAGTTTCTTCATTTAATCTAAAATCTAGATAAACATTAGAATATAGCATATTTATAGTTCTTTTATCCTCTTGTACAATTAAAGAATCGTATTTATTAAATAAATAATCTTTTTTTGATTCTTTTTCTTTGTAATTAAATGTTAATTCTATCTCAACACTATCTCCATTCCTTAAAACAGAAGGATTTAATTCATCTTTAACTGAAGAAGAAATTATCTCATTAGAAACAACAACTTTCAAATCTTCATTATCAGAAAGAATTTCAATATCATTATATACAATATTAATATTTCCAATGTTTGTTATATTAAAATGTTTAATATTCTTATCACTATATGTTTCGGTTATATTAACTAAAGGACTTGCATCTGGAACAATATAAACAATTCTTTGCTCTTGAGCTTCTGATGGAATTGAATCTTTTGCATAAATACTAAATGGATATCCATTTTTATCACTATAATTTAAATTATTTATTGTTTTCTCAAATATCCAATTTTCACCTGAAATCATCTTTATCTTTGATTCATATAAAAATTTAACACTTTGTTCATCCAATAAATTATAAAATATCATTAAATCGTCTATTTTTCCATCAAAATATTCATCACTACCTGGTTTATCAACACCAATTGTAAACTGTTCATCATTAGGAATAATAGCCCAATTTATTTCTTGTTCTTTGTCTTTTATTCCATTTATATAAATTTTAACATTTTTATTAGCTGAATATACAACTACGACATGATTCCAAGTTCCTATAGATAAAGAACCGTCAGATATAACATATTGTCCTAATGTATAATCTCCAGTAAATTGTATTTTACTTCCAGAATCTTTATCTAATTGTAAGGCATATTGACTTTTTTCAATACCTTTTGTAAATATACCAGCCCAATTTTTATATGAATCCACATAAACCCAAGCTGATATAGAAATACTTCCTGCAATATTATTCAATTGTGAACTATATAAATCTCCTTCAATATAATCTTCTATACCATCTAACTCAATTGCTTTTCCATTCTTACCATCAACAAATGTAGTTCCATGATTTGTTAAATATGAACCACCTATTTTATCTATCAAATTGCCATCAAAATTCATTTCAAAAAATAGATTTGAAAAATTAACAAAATTCTTTATTCCATTAAATGTAAAGTTGATACTCTCCAAAGAGGATGTATTAATAAAAGCTTTTATATTTAAATTTTTATTCTCGGTAGCGACTAAATTTTCCGGAGTAGGTTCCATAAAACCAATCTTAATATTAGAATTACTTCCTTTGATACACATATTTCCATCAGAACACTCTTGGTCCTGATTACAGTATCCACAATTAACTCCATTGTACCAACCACATTGACGTCCTTGACATAAAGCAGAAATATCAATATTAACTTTATTAATAACATTTTCCCATCTTAGTTTAGGATAAGAATCTGTTTTTTTCCAAACATTACTAAAATCCCAAGTTGAAAACAAATTAATACTAGTGTCTACAGCTCCAGTTACTTGTATTGTCCCAAGAGTATTCGCTCCACTGTCAGATCCATCCTCAACTGCGTAATTAATTACTTTACAATTTGAACACCAAATCCAAGTAAATCCATCCAATACTGCGCAATCTGATTTATAATAAACACTTTCGAATATTCCACTACCAAATCTCTTCCCAGAAATACATCCAATTACTATACCTGAAGGCCATTCTGTAGATTCCAAATAAATTGAATCCATAAAACTATTTTTTATATCTCCTGGGTTTACAACTCCCGTAATTCCACCCATGGTAGATCTAGATTCTATATCGACTCTTCCTACATAAGAATTTAATATCTGTCCGTTTAATACTTCGCCAGCAATTCCACCAATTTCTTGAATCATACTAGTTTTTTTCCCAACTTTTCCCATAAAATAAGAATTTGATACTTTTCCACCCTCCATTCTTCCAACAATCCCACCAACATTTGTATAAATCTGAATCCCTGAAGCATCTTCAGTATTTAATATTCGACTTCCACTTTCAACATAACAAGAATCTATATTTCCGGAACTTAAACCAGCTATACCACCAATATTCTCTCCGCCATTACCATAAACCACTTGTCCACTTACAAAAGGAAGCAATGGAAAAATAAAATGACCCCTAGGTGGCTTCAAAGCGGGATTAGGAGGTTCAACCCAAGTATCAACCCATTCATCTACCTTTTCATCAGATAAATCATCATCATTATAGTAAGTATCATCTACTTTATATTCCCACTCTTTCTCATAGCATTTATTATCATATTCATAAGGACAAGATGAATAGCATTTATCACCTACTTCATAATTACAACCGTCATAGCACGTACCGCCTACATAAGATCCACCTGTTCTTTTACAACCACTCTCCTCGCTTTCCCAGAAATATAAATGAGTATCAAAATAAGAAGAACCACTCGATCCACTTTCAGAAACAACTTCACGTTCTATTACAGTTCCAGACCCATCTTCATATAAATATTTTGCAGTAATTATTCCATTAAAAGAACAATTTATTACACTAGCACCTGATTTTAACATACCAACAATTCCTCCAACATTTTTATAACCAACTATATTAGCATTTACTACATGAACATTCTTAACAACAGCTCCTGCTCCCATAACTCCAAATAATCCAGAATTAATAGTTGAATCAGCCGAAATATTTAAATTTTCTATACTATAACCATTTCCATTTAAAGAACCAATAAAAGGCATTAAAGAATTTCCAATTGGGAAAAAATTAACAGAATTACAATTAATACTATTATTCAAAGTATAGTGAGAAGATAAAGTAAGATAACTACTTTTACCTATAGAATTTAATTGATTACAATCATATATAATATAAGGATTTGAAAGAGTACCCGTTCCCATAATATTACCAGCAGTGAATTCCCACTTACTACCATCCACACATTTAAAATATCCATCCGGAGTTTTCTCTTCTTTATTATAGCATACTCCATTATATGTACAATCGGTAGGATTTTTACAACAAGAAAGAAAAATACCTCCTAAATATCTTGAAGTAATTAAATTCTCATTATTTGAATCGTCTCCACAACAAGCATTTTTATCATCTGCATTTCCTAAAATATTCCATACAGCAATATCTTTTTTAACCTCACAAAAACTCTGACTCAAATCTCTATCTTTCCATATTCCCCTATCACAATACATATCATTTTTTTTATCACCATCAGAATCTTTTACACTTCCTGTTTCATAACATATTCCGTTATAAACACAAGAAAATTGAGAACTACAAAGAGAATAATCTCCTTTATATGTATATGTTGTATAAATTGATATATCGCCTGTTCCATCAACCTGTTTATAAATAAAATTATAAAATCCTTTAGTTGGAATAATCAAACCTACATAATCGTCCCAAAATGTATTATGAGAAATATTATTTGTTGAGTCAATATGTTTTGAGTAAGGAATTATTGAACCATATTCATTAAATAAATATTCTTTATCATAACCACTTTCTGAATTCAACATATTATAAACAAATCCTAAATTCTTTCCATCAAAAGATGAATTATCGTCATTTTTAGAATATGTTTCAGAATAAGCATTTGTTTTAACTAAAATACTTTCACTTTCTCCTTCTTTTAATTCTTGTCCACTATAAAATTCAAGAACCACATTTTCATCATAACTCAAATTAAAATAATTCCAATCTTCTTTTGATATTTTATTTTGTATCTCTGAATTTGAAATATTTTTATTATTAGAAATCACTTTTGGATTTAATTCAATAACTTTTATTTTTGAATTTGAATCTCTTGAGAGATAAACATTATCTATTTGATATATTCCTGGAGGTACAGAAAAAACAATTTCGATAGAATCGGAATCTTTTTCAAAATTAACCGAAAATGTATGAAAGAATTCTGTATTCCCTGAAATGAAAGATTCTATAAGCTCATAGCTTCCATCTGACTTCTTTTGATAAATAGAAACTGGAGCCCTTCTTAATATCCAATCTGTAATTTCATAAAATAAACCTAAATTTTTGTTTAAAATAGAATATCCTTTTTTATTATAACCTTCTACTGCAGTCACAATATCAATCCAAACATTAGAAAGTCTACCACTTTCTTTTATATTGAATGCTAAATTAAAATTATCTTCTTCGTAACCAGATAAATCGAATTTAAATGTTAAATTATCTTCATTTAATTCATTTATTTTTTCTCCTTCAGTTATCCAAAAAGATTCACTATCATTATCATTCATTTCAAATAAATAAGAATTTCCAAGGCTATCATAAACAGAAATTGGCAATATTTTCTCATTAAATAAATTCAAAGAACCTAATCTACTTGGAATTACCCAAGAATTATCCGGATGAATAACTCTTAATAACTTAAAATCGTCAATATATTGAGTTTCTAAAACTTTTTCTAAAATAGCCAAAGTATATTTCCCATTTATATTTTTTATGCTGGGTAATAATCCATAACTTTCAGATTCCCATAATTTATGAGCAGAACTATCTGCAATTGCAAACTCTGGAATATATTCTTCCCCATCATAACTATAAACAAATGCACAACTTGAACTTGGCTTTGTATATCGTAAATCGGCCCTAATTAACATATTTATTTTTCCATCAGTATCTTTAAAATCATTTAAATCCATTTTATTAATTGTTTTAAAATAATCATTAGAATAACCATCCGAAACAACCCAATTATTATTTTTTAAAAAATAAACTTGTGGACCATAATTCGTATAACTCGGATCATCTTTAAAATTACCAATAATAAACAATTTATCAAAGTCCGAACCAATATCATTAATATCAAACTGATATTTAACAAAAACATTTGAATACTTTCCCGCATCTGGCTCTCCATTATAATTAGCATTTCTATAATTAGCCATGTTTAAAGAAGAACTCCAATCACTATTACCAATTACATCATACCAATTCCTGCTAATACCTACATTATATGATTTTATTTTATCCAATTCTACACTATTATATGGAATAAAATTATTTGCATCTGAAGGCTGACATTCACTACCACAATTTTTTGCAATAGTCCAAGATGCTTGAAATTTAGAACTTTTGGCATCTATAACACTATAAGTCATTCTTTCATCTAATGAACTTACAAAGACAAATAGAAAACAAAATAATAATAAAGAACAAACAACTTTCTTATCCATAAATCACCTTATTTATTTGTATAAATTTAACTTTATAAATTTTAATAATCATTAAAATATAGACCCAGTTTTTCTTGCATCAAAAAATATTCTAACAAAATAACCATCCCTCAAAACATGAATCGCACTCGCTGGGAACATTTCTAAACATGGACAAATTTTTCCTTTCTTACAGATGCTATTACAAGAACAATAATAATCATCTTCTCCTATTAAGAATTTACTATCACTATTATTTAAACAATCCACATAATACATCAAATTTGTTTTCTGTTTATAGAATATTTCATTATCTAAAATAAAATTAAGCGTTATACCTCCATACGAAATATATAATTGTTCTGAATTTTCTGATAATTCCATTGTGGTATAATCCTCGAAAATTATCTTACCACTTTCTGTTACATTTGAATAATTAAATACTAATTTCAGTAAATAACTATCTCCCTTCTTAATAACTTTTGGATTTTCGCTATTTTTTACTGATGAAGACAATACATTTTTCATAGCAATAATATCTTTATTATCAACAAGTATATCAATAGCTTCATACGACAACGAAACATCTCCAATATTAGTAATGTTAAATATTTTCTCATTAGAAACACTACTATTTAATTCTACAACTTTAATTGTTGGAACATTATTTTCTACTAAATAAAAAAATCCCTTTTCAGAATCACATCTCTCTGGGTCACATACCGTTATATTATATTCTTTATAGTCATAAGACATATTACTACTATTCATAGGAACACTAAATTCCCATTTATCTTCAGATGTTTTTTTAATATTTGATAAATATAAAGATTTTACTTCTTCAGGGCTTAATGCTCTATCAAAAATCCTAACTTCATCAACATTTCCTTTGAATGAGCCATAATAACCAGATCCTATAGAAGTAGGTGCATAAACATTCGACCGAATAGAAGGAAGAGGACCTGTTTTAACCAATTCACCATTTAAATATATTTTAGGCTTTTTATTGTCGTAAATAATCATTATATAATTCCAATTTGTTCCAAGATTACCCTCATAGACAGCCGAAGCTGGCATATAACTACTTCCATGTTCATAAACAGATATTCCATTCGTCCCAACAGATAATCCAGCACCAGCATTTTCTCCTCCATGATTAGCTTCAAAAATATATTTCTGACCACTTGTTCCAGATGTTCCGATAATAGATTCAGTATCTATTTCATGAGTTTCTGTAGCTTTTATCCAAGCTCCAAACGAAAATGAATTTTTAATTTCTTTATTAGGAATATTGTATTTAAATCCGTCATCTATAACAGATTTTGAATCATCATTATCCAATCTATTATTCCAACCTAAAATATTTAAATAATCCCCAGTTCCGTCAAAATATAAAGCGCCGCCATAAATTCCATTTTGTTCCCAACTAATATCTCCATGACTAATTATTTCTTTATTATTGATCCAATCAAAAAAATCCGTACCAGAATCGAAACTAGCTCCAAATATTAAAGACGATAAATTAATTTGAATTTTTACATCTTTATTAAAATAAAAAATTAAATTATTAAAAAATGATTGATTGATATTAGCTTTTATTATATCAAATTTTGAAACCCATAATTCATTATATGGAGTTGGGAACACAAAATCTACTCTTAAAGATAAATCTTTCCATTTTGAATAAGAACATATTTCTAAATCTCCATTTTTATCAGAATCGAGAATAGTTCCAGAGCTATAGCATTTGTCATCATGAGCACACTCTGAAATTCCATTACAAACACAAGAATAATTACTAGTACAACCATCATTAAAAGTTCCATATTTATCTCCACAATGTGTATCTGGTTGATAAGGAGTACAACATTTATAATCAGGCATACAAATATCAATATTATTAGTACATGGACCACAAATAATATTCCCAAAACAACCATCGCTAACAGTTTGGCCACACTGTACATTACCACAAGCTTTTTCTTTTGTTTTTGGAATACACGGATCTACATTGGAAGTTCCATCACTAATAGTAATAATTTCTGTACAATATTTACCATTAAATTCTTTATTTTTAGGACATTCAGAATAGCATACCTGTGTCTCATTATTAAAATTTGGACATTCAGAATAACAAATATTATTATAAAAGTATGACGTTGGACAATCTTCTTTTTTAACAGAACACCTTCCTCCTCCAGAATATCCTTCTATAGACAACCATCCATATCCTTGATCAATACATTGAGTCTTAGTATATCTACATGTATTAGTATCAGTATTATATAAATATCCATTATTTATACAATCTCGTTCTGTAACAGAAGCTTTACAAAATCCTCCCGTAACAGTACCACCTCTTTTCTCGCAATCCTTAACACTAACTTCACATCCATTTTTCCCGAAATCTCCACCTATAGCAATACATTGAGTTTCAGAATAACCACAAACCCCAGTTTTACTATTCCATTCATAACCAGCAGGTTTACAATTATCTTGACTATATGTACAATATCCAACATCATTATTAAAAATATTTTCTCCACAATTCATATAATTACCAGAATCATCATAACCTTGATCTGTAATACCAAGATTTTCTAAAATATTGTTATATGTATTAATTTCTGCAGAAGTTGTAGGAGAATTACATTCACAATTACATTTATAATCTTTAAAATCTATATAAGAACAATCCTCTTCATAAGATTCTTGTGTAGAACAGTCATATCTATAGGGTTCCATATAGGAACAATCCTCTTCATAAGATTCTTGTGTAGAACAGTCATATTCATAATAATCAGAATAAGAACATTCCCCTTCATACTCTTCTTGCTTAGGACAATTATAAGGACCACGAGGACCATAGCAAATACCTGAAACTGTTCTAGTTTTAGTGCAAGCATATTTGATGTTCCTATAACCACTACAAGTCTTTGGAATTGTTCTATATCTAGTACAAGTCTTAGGGACTTTCAGATAACTAACACAAGTATTTGGAATTGTTCTATATCTAGTACAAGTCTGTTGAACTACAAAAGGCTCCTTACATGTTTGACATGTATGTCCAATATAGCAATGTTCTTCTGCTTCATAAGGAGTCCAACTACTACTAACAAAAGACATTAAAGTAAAAAATAGAAAAAAAAGTAAATAAATATTTTTTTTATTAATCATATTATATCTTCTCCATTTTTTATGATTTTTAATGGATCCACTTTCGGTAAATAATACATGGCATCATCTATTGCAGACACATCATATACCGAAACGTTCGCAGAGTAAAAAATAGTATTTGACTCATATACATCCAATGAATCATTTAATCCCATTTCTAAAAATATAAATAAACGTTCATTTTTAAAATATTTATCAGAAAAAGAATCTATAAAATTATTACGTCTAATTAAAACATCATTTGACTGCTTAAATTTATCAATATTCTTATCTAAAAAATATGAATATTTAAAACAAGTAGTATTCCACTCATCTATTACATTAATAAATAGTTGCATATCTTCTTGACTAACACCCGTAAAATTCCACAAACCGTTACTATAATATAAATTAGTATTCCTATTTATTTCAAAATCAGCAGAATCAATTTTATTCAAAAAAAATTTTTCATTTGTCTTATAATAGAAACCAATAGAAAAATAACTCAAAATAAACAAAAACAACACAACACTCATAAAAAAAATAATATTCTTTATTTTTTTATCCATAAATCACCTTAGAAAAACAAAACAAATTATATTTATAAACCTTTATAATTTATTTAAGAAAATCGAAAATATTAAACCCAAAAATATTAATATCAAAATAATTCAAAATAACTATCAATAAAACAATTATTATAAAAACGCTAAAAATTATTCCAAATCCTTTACCTTTTTTCTTTTTTGATACAAGATTTTCTCCAAGACTTTTATATTTAAAATTATTTTTAGAATTCATAAATAAATCTTGTTTTTTTAACTCGTTTAAAGCATCATCAAATTCCATTTCAGAATATCCTTTAGATAATACTTCTTTTTTTAAATCATCAATATTATACTTAGTTCTGTATTCTGTTAAATAATTAAGAATTGTACTATCCATAAACACCTCAAAACAAAATAATCAATTCACTATATAAATTTTTCTAAAATTTTTAATTAATCTAACACCTCAATATTTATCATTATATATCTTTATTCCCAAAACAATATATTATTAAATATAAATAAACTAAATAAATTATGAAAAATAAAAGAGGATATTCTTATTGGATAATTTCTATAATATTGTCTGTAATGGTAATGTCAATTGTTTTGTATTGGATTTTTCAAGAATACTTTAATGAAGAATCCATAAACTCTGAAGTATGCAAACAAAGTATATTATTAAGAAATACATTGCCTAGAGTAAATATTGCGGGTATCGCATATAAAGATTTTAAAAATTCTTACCCACTAAAATGTAAAACTGATACAATTAATATTGATTACGAAAATAAAACTATAGCAACTAAAGTAATCATGGACAAAATTGCAGAATGCTGGTATATAATGGGACAAGGAAATTATGATATATTTACATCTAATTATTTTGCGTCAAATACGGTATGTATGTCTTGCGCAAGAATCCATTTTGCTGAAGAAGTATTAGATTACTATAATAAAGAAGAAAATGTAATTAATGTAAAAGATGCTATGAATAACGAAGTACAACCTGGAATAACATACAAACAATATTTAACAACAAATGGTAAAAATCCAATAATAGCATCCGGATTTTATGGAAGTTCTTTTTCAATAGTTGATGTAAATACACAAGACATGCAAAGTTACGATGAAGCAGTAAGTAGCGCTAAAAATTTAATGAATCAAAATGAAGTTTTTGAAATAGAATATGAAGAAGGTGATATTAAAACTGATGAAAAAACCTATAAAATTAAATGTAATAATGAAGAAACTAATCTCCTTTTAAAAGAAAAAATAACGACAAATACAGCTAGCCCTGGAATAACTGGAGTAAGTAGATATATGCTTCCGAACAAAGAATATAATATAACAATAAGTGAAAAAGTTATTGCAATAATTAACTCATCAAATGGAAAAATTAAAGAATATAATACAATCGAAGAAGCTGATGAAGAAAATTTTATTTGTAAAACTAATGATGATAAAAAAATCACAATTAAAGATTTTATAGCTAATTATACTTTTACAAATAACAAATTTAATTATTTTAAAAATACTAATACTATAATTCCAATGCAATACAATACAAAAGTCATGAGATTTCCAGAAATAATAGATATGAATAAAGGAGATTTTTTTATAACAACAACAACTTGGACCGGGAATCGTAATGAAGATACTAATAGTAAGTCAATAACTCAATTAATGTTATATCAATGGAATAACGGAGAGTCTCTAAATATACTTTCTAAAGAAAAAACCAACTATTTTACTGATGAACAAAGTAAAAAAAGTGTAATATGTAAAGAATGGGACGGAATAATGAATTAAGAGCTAGAACTGCTTTGTCCTTTTGAGCTTAATATAACCCAAACGATTACTCCTATAACAATTAAAACAATAAATGAATTTAAAAAAAACTGAGAATTTGCACCAGCCCATCTCGAAATAATCTTATCTAAACCAGTTGTAAATATAACAACGCATAATGTAAATATTCCAGTCATTATTCCAAGTGTTATTTTTATTGACTTTGGAGCACCTTTTGATAAATCACTTCCAAAAAAACCATATAATAAAAAGAAAACTAAAAGAACAGCTATTCCTACAGAGAACCAAGGCAAAATAGAAACCATAATATCTCTTGGAGTAGGAAACGATATTAGCATAGCTCCCAATACCATCGAAACTAAAGCATTTATCTGATGTTTAGCATCTCCTAATAATTTAGACTTTTCAAGAACAGCAAAAGTCACAACAAATAACAAAACAAATGGAAGAACCATCTCTAACAAAAAATCTTGTGCGAATAATGCCATAATTAGATTAAAAAAAATAACTTTAAATACCTTTTTACAAATTAATTAATAACTGAAAAAAATTCATTACAAACATTTTTATTTAAAATCAATAACAAATCATCTTTCTCTGAATTAATAATGTTTTTTATTGAACCAAATTTTTTTAATAATTCCATTGCACTTTTATTTCCAATACCAAAAATCCCCTCTAAAAAGAATATCCTTTTTTCCAACAATGTTTTTTTTGTTTTTTTATATCTATTTTTATTTAATGATTTCTTTTTAGATACTAAAGATATTATAAAATCTGAAAAGTCCTTTTCATTAAATACTACAAGAATTGGAATCTTAAATAAAATTGAATAAGTCTTAAAAAAACCCCAAAATACTTTTTTATTGAAATTTTTATAATCAAAAATCCCCTCTATGACTAATACTTTTTTATCACACATAAACATATTTTTCATTTGTTCTTTTAAGTGACCAGAATATATACTTGAGAAAAAATCATTAGCGCTCTTTCTTTCTATAATAATGTCACCAACAATATAATCTCCAATTTCTAAATTTTCAAATATAACATTTACTCCAGATTTAATTAAATAAGACGGGACCATAGAATTCTTTTCCCTAAAATCTACTATAATATTTAAAAAATCTTTTTTTTTAATATCTTTAAAAGAAAATATATCTTCCATATAAAATAAAAAATAGAAACAATTTTAAATCTTTAATAAAAAATAGGATAAATCAAATCAACGTACTCTGCGAATCATGATTATTCAAACCGTTTTTCTTAATTTCGTCAATAACGCTATGCATTTTCTTTTCTTTATTATAAGAAGAATAATAATATATTTCATCCCGAGTACCTCTTGTTATTAAAACCTTCAATTTCCCAGGAGAAAGTCTAGCAGTTCTACCAGCTCTTTGTATTTTTCTAATAGCAGAAGGAACAGGTTCATAAAAAACAACCAACGAAACTTCAGGAATATCCAATCCTTCTTCAGCAATTGAAGTAGCAAGAAGAGTATTAATAACTCCCTCTTTAAAATTTAAAACCATCTCTTTCTGCTCTTTTTGTTTTAGACCGGTCTTAATTCCACGCGTATTTTCTTTTATAGCCTGACCAACAAAAACACCAACTTTAACATTATTCAAACTATTAAGATAATCTTTTATTTTATTAATAGTTTCTCTAAATTGAGCAAAAACAATTATTTTAGAATTAGGATTTTTTTCCAACATTTCTTTTATTATTCTACCCAATTCATATAATTTTGGATGTTCTTTGCCTAAACTTAAAGCTAAACTATAAGCTTTAGTGAATCTAAAGTCACCAGTTATTTTTAATACTCCTCTTGACATTTTTTCAGAAGATTGTTTAAATAGTTCTCTTAAATATTCTACAAATGAACCAATCGTTTGAGTTTCTAACAATTCAATAGCATGAGATATTTTTAATGCCTGAGCGCAAAGTGAAACACCAATCATCTTGTTTCCATCTTTTGATTTTTTTAAATCAGACATTAATCTACTTTGAATCTTCAAAATCATTACTCTATTAGCATAACCAAATAAAAATTTTCTATCTTTCAATTCTCGAATCTTATCATTATAAATCTCGTCCAATAAAACTTTTATCTCCAAAAACTCATTCGGAAAATCAACAAAAATCTTTTCAAATTCTAAATCTTGCAAATATGGCTTGACATCTTCTGAATTTCTTGTTCTTATTTCTACATTTTCAACACTCATATTATTACAAACCTCTTCTATTGTTTTTTTATCTCCACCGGGGGAAGCTGTTAATGCCAAAATTTGTCCATTTTCATTTTGCATTTTATATCTAATCGCAATTTTATTATAAGAATAATTTTTCAAACACCTATGGGCTTCATCTATAACTAATAAAGAAACATCCTTTAAATCATACAATTCTTTAGAAATATCATTACTTATACACTGAGGTGTAGAAAAAATAAATTCAGCAGTTCTCCAAATCTTTTTTCTATTCTCGGCATTAGTTTTACCTGTAAATAATTGCATATCTGCCCAGCCTTCTGGAAAAAAATTTAAAAAAGAATTTAAATGCTGTTCAACAAGAGGACGAGTTGGAGCAAGAATTAATACTTTTTTTAATGGATATTTTTTAAATTTATAATCAGAAAGCATCATTGCAATCAAAGTCTTTCCAGTTCCAGTAGGTAAAACAACTAAAGAACTTTTATCCTTGACAGATTCAAAGATGTCCTTCTGATAATCTCTAGGAATTATTAAATTATCACCCATTTTATAAAAACAATCAAAACACTTTATAAAAATACTTACATTGAATCTTCTGTAACAGAAATATTATCCTCTTCTTTTTGTATAGGAATTGCATTCTTACTAACAATCACAATATCTCCAATAGCTTTAATGAATTGATGAGGAACAATTATACCTCGCGCACCAGCCAAAAGATTAGCCATAGCAACATCTTTTACAACAATTCTCCAACCATCAATCTTATTACTAACAACATTTATCTCTTCAACCTTTCCAAAAAATTCACCATTATCAGTATAAACCTGTTTCTCCATCATATCAACAAGCTTTTTTATTCTTAACATAATAAAATGTTATTAACTTTATTTAAATACATTTCTATTATAAAAAATACAATTTCAAATAAAATCATGGAATCTATTTGAAAAATAACCACTATCATTACAATGATAAACTTTATTAAAAACTTGATTAAATTCTAAGTCTAAATTAAAGCCAAAACTTTTTACTAATTTTTTATTTTGTAAGCTTATAGCAATTTGTGGAGGCTTAAAATTACTAGGATATAAACCAAAACAATCATAAAATATATTTATAGAATCATTAAAATCATCTAAAGAAATGTTTTCATCAAATTCTTTATACTCATGACGTATTCCATGTAAATAAAGCGTTTTGTTTAAAGATAAAATATAATTACACCAATCTCTTGAATTGTTTATAGGAATATTTTTAAATTTAGGAACAACATAAAATATATCTGATTTTCTTAAATATGCATCATCACAATTCATGTATGGATTAACATCATCAATTTGTCTTTCACTGAAAAATCTAAATAAAAAAATAAATAACAAACTAAACAGAATAAAAAACAAAATATATAAAAAATATTTATACAACCTCATATAAGTAGAAAAATATACAGCTTTAAAAAATTTTACAATAATAAAACTTAAAAACATAAAATAAAGTAAACTAATATGCCTGTATAGCTCAGTGTTAGAGCATCTGCCTTGTAAGCAGAGGGTCGAGGGTCAGAATCCCTCTACAGGCTTTCTTATTTGAATAGGACTCTAACCCGAGACAAGTCGAGGGCGAGAAAAACGCTTTGAGGAAATGTTCTAAAACATAAAACAGATAAGAAAAACTAAAATTTGAAATATATTTTTTGGAAAGAACACCTATGTGTACTTAATTTAAGAAACATTTAATTAAATTTGATATATATTTAAGAATTTAATACTGATCCTGCCAAGAATCGGACTTGGGCCTCGTCGAAGTCAACGACGCGTTCTACCATTAGACTACAGGATCATATAAAGAATTGATACAATTCCTTTTTTAAAATCTTGCTAATTATTCTTTAAAACAAAACTTGAAAATTCAATACCATCTACTAAAAAATTTATATCCTCTAATGTCACAGACATAATATTTTTATCATAATTATAATAATCTCTTGCATCTGAATTCATTTCATTAAATATAAGATTTAAAGCACTCTCATTGCTCCCCTCGCTATGAACTTTTCTATTTCCAATAACTCTTAACTTTGCTTTTTCTAATTCTTCCAGAGTTGTATTTTTCATATCATAAAAAACTTTCTTTGATAAATTAATAACATCGTCTATCTTGGATTCATCTGTCCCAGCATATATCATTAAATAGCCATAATTTCTTCCAATATCTATATCGCTTTTTATAACATATACCAATCCTCTTTTTTCTCTAATTTCTTCAAAAAGCTTACTACTCATTCCTTCCCCAAATATTGAATTAAAAATATCTACAGCAAATCTCAAACGATCAGTAAATGGGACATGAACTCCCAAAGCTACATTTGATTGTAAAATTCCATCTCTAGATTCGTAGGAAGATTTTATCATGGTTTTAATTTTTATTTTTTGAACTTTTTCTCCATCTCTTTGAAATCCAGTATAATTTTCTGCGAATTTTAATACATCTTCAAAGGAATTATTTCCAACTACACAAAGAACAGAATTTTTTGGGATATAAACTTCTCTATGTTTCTTAATTAAATAATCACGAGATAAGTTTTTAACAATTTTCTCATTTCCGCCAATAAACATACCATATGGTTTTTCGTATAAATTTGTTTTTAACATTTCGATTGTATGACTTGAAGGATTATCATGATACATTTTTATTTCTTCAATAACAACATTCTTTTCTCTTTCAACTTCTTCAGTTGGGAAATTTGCATTAAAAAAAATATCCCCTAAAACATCTACAGCCAATTCTAAATAATTACTAGGTAATCTAACATAATAAGCAGTTGTTTCTTCGTGAGTAAAAGCATTCAGTTCTCCACCGACTGACTCTAATGCATCAGAAATTTGTTTTGTATTTCTTTTATCCGTTCCCTTAAAACATAAATGTTCTATTAAATGAGATATTCCTTTCTCGTTTTCATTTTCATACATAGCACCATAAGAAACTGCAAACATTACAGTAGTTACATCGACATCTCTTTTTTCATGTAAAATAGTTAATCCATTTTGAAGAATTTTCTTATTAAAAATAACCATATCACTTCTTTTTTGCTACTTTTTTAATAAAATTACTTTTTTGAAAAAATAAAATATATAATAAAGGTAATACTCCTATCGTATTAAAAAACAAAATACAAACAAACCAAGTCAACTGATTATTTCTTCCAGATTTCCAAAGACCAATACCTTTCCAAACAAAATCCCAAATAAATACAATTCCAAAAATAAAATATGTATAAACATTTAAATCTAACATAACAAAAATAAACGAAAATACTTTATAAACTTTTACACAAAATTAAGAATCTTTCTCCGAAAAACTTTTTATCAGCTAATATATCAAAATTGTTTTCTATAAATAAAAATAAATCTTTTCTAGAATCTTTAAAATTTTGTTTACCACTCAAACTTTCTATTGGAAAAGAGAGAACAATTTTATCATTTTCTAACATATTTTTTTTAAGCATATTTAGAAATTTAAAACTAAAGTGTTTCTCTAATTTATCTAATGCGTCAATTATCTGGAAACAAAAGAATATTTTTCTTCTTTGTAAATTAATATTTTCTTCTATATATTCTAAATTTAAAATGTCACACCAATTGCAAAATGCATCATAATTATTTTTTTTAAAGAAAAAATTTAAATTATCAACTAATTGTTTACTTGCCTCAAAACCAATATATTTAAAATTTGACAAATATTTATTAATATAATTTAAACTAAAACCATTAACTCCACAACCAAAATCAAAAATAAATTCTGCATCTTCACAAATATTAAATATAAATTTATATAATTCATTGTAATTTCTTTTTTTACTAGAAATATGACTATTAAGAACACTATCATAATCCATGATATCCTTTGGTTTAACAACTTTATTTGTTAAAAAAACTCCAAAATATTTTCTTAATTTATTTCTAACTTCCTTAACTAAAAATTCTTCTGAATATCTACTCGAAGATAAATCTTTTATAACATTTTCAACAATAGAATCGGGCAATCCTGAAAATTCTTTTTTTTCTTTTATTTTTTTAACAATACTATCCATTAATAAAACTCCTTATTACTTCTTGATTTCTAACTTCTGGATGAAATAAACATCCATAAATTTCTCGTTCTTTATGTTTTACAGCCTGACAAATGTCTGCATTTTTAGAAAAAATATAAAAATTATCATCAAATGTAACATAATTATTATGTAAATGATATACTTGTACTTTTTCAAATAGTCCTAAAAAATTCTTTTCAAAATTTTCAAAATAAAATCCAATTTCTGTTTTTAAAAAAAAACTCCCTCCAAAAACAAGACCAATAATCTCCATTCCAGCACATATCCCTAAAATTTTTCCCTTAAATTCTTTAATCCATAAAAAATTATTAATATTTTCTAAAAATTCATTGTCTCTCAAACTTGTCCCACAAATTATAACATGTGTATAATTCTCAAAATTAATTTTTTCTTTATAATTTTTCACTTCAAATGATAATTTAAAATTTTTTATTATTTCTATTAATGGATTTACAAATTCCAAATTATGTAAATCTTCTTTACAAACGGAAAGTAATAATAATTTTATCATAAACAACTCTCCAATTTTAATTCTCTAAAAAATGTATTATCGCCATCTTCATAATCAATAAAATCAACAACTTTAATTTTTCTATTGTACAATGGACAATCTATAACAAAACTTTCATACTCCCCACCTTCTCCACTCGGATTTATTTTAAATTTATCATTAAGTATTTTTATTCTTTTTATAAAATCTACATCTATTTTTTTACCTAAAAAATCTTTATCAAGTGGATACGCAAAAACACCAACTATTATAACTTCAAAATTATTTTTTATTAATTCTTCTAAAATTTCTATTTGATTTTTCTGCCAAAGAGGATTAAAAACTTCTAACTTTAAATCATTACAAATTTCCTGTATTCTAGTAGCTTGATATACAGACATAACAGCTCCACTAACAATTCCATCAATATTATATTTTTCTTTAGCTTCAATAATAGCATACTTTAAATCGTCCAACTCCTCATTTTCCAAGCCATCACTATTTTTTATTATAATAGGTATTCCCATTGAATCTGCTAATATTTTAACACTAGATGCAGAAGGTGTATGAAACATAAAACTATACTTATTTTTACTATTAATATTTATTAAACATTTTATGTTATGATTAAATTTCTTTGCTAAAAAAGCAGAATAAGTAGAATCTTTTCCTCCACTAAAAAGAACCCCTAAATTCATATTAAAACCTTCTCGGAGGACGTCTTGGAACATTTAGGTTGCTATTCATTGGAACTTTTATATTATAACTATTCTTCTGAATATTATCATTTTGTGTTTCGAAATAATTCATTTTAGGTTTTTTAAAAAGAGAATATATTAAAATAAAAATTATAATTAAAGCAACAAATAATAAAATAAGCATTAAATAGAAATTATTATTAAAAGCCATACAACCTATAAAAAATCATAGTTTATTAATTTTTCTTACTATCCCATTTCGTTTTTTAGAATCAACAAAAAACTTATAGACATTATAATTAAAAATAATAGAAAAAGTTGAAAGCAACATTTGGAATCCTGAATTAAAGAAAACACTAACAAATGAATCCGAAAGATTTGATAAAGTTAAAACAAACTCAAAAGATAATCCATAAATAAATCCACAAAATATTGAAAAAAGAATAAAAAATGAAAAGAATCCAAACACCCTCCACCAATTTCCATTTACTATCTTTTTACTATTTTTCAAAGCATCAGAAATTTTAATGTTATCATTAAGAATAAAAATAATAGATGAAAATACCCAAAAAATTGAAAAAATAATACCAGGTATAACTAATAATAAATATAGGAATAATAAAATGAATACAAGGATTATCTGAAAAAATAAAAATTTACCTAATTTTTTAAAAGATTTATCAAAAATATTTTTCACCTTACCATTAAGAAGCAAAACGATATAAATAAAAAATAACGATAATAAAACAAAATTTATAATTTCTAATACAAAAAATGACCATGAATCTGGCTTATAAAGATTTAATAAATTAACTAATAAAATAGGAATAAAATAAAGAAACAATCCTGTCTTAAAAAAATCTTTAAAATTCACTTTAAAATCTGAAATGGATTTTCTAAAAATATATCCAAATTCATCAATCATCAAAAAAGATAAAAAGAGAAATATATAAATGTATTTATGGCATCAACAAATCAATCTCCATTTTATAAAAAAGCTGAAATGGATTTTCTTTTAGCACAAACAGACGAAGAAAGGATTGAATGTTTGGAAATAATGATTAAAGAATGCCCGAAACACAAATCGTCTGAGAATATGTTAAAAAATCTAACAAATAGATATAAAAAATTAAAAGAATCTCAAGAAAAAAAGAAAAAAATAGGAAAAGGAGGACAGTCTGGAATAAAAAAAACAGATATGCAATGTTTGCTACTAGGGATACAAAATGTTGGAAAATCGACAATATTTAATATATTAACACAAAATAATCCACCTTCAAAGGTTTCACCATACCCACACACAACAACCCAACCACTAATTGGAAATTTTGATTATGAAGATGTTAAAATACAAATAATTGACGATGCTCCAATTCCTTACCAAAATAAATCATTAGTAAATTCAACCGACACGCTTCTAATCGTTTTTGATGATTTGAATCAAATAAAAAAAATTGGAGAAAACACAATAAAATCTAATGCCAAAAAAATATATATATTTAATAAAATAGACAAATACTCTCAAGATGAAATAAGAAAAATAAGTGCTAATTTAAAATCAAAATATAGAAAATTAGATATTATTTTCTTTTCAAATCAAATTAAAAAAAATGAATTAGATTCTTTAAAAAAGAAGATTTTTGAAACATTTTCCATTATAAGAATTTATACAAAAGAACCAAATAAAGAAAAAAGTATTACGCCTATGATTTTAAAAAAACATTCTACAATACGAGATGCAGCAGAAAAAATATTAAAAGGTTCCTCGGTAAATATAATATATTCAAAAATCTGGGGACCATCCTCTAAATTTTCAGGACAATTTGTTGGAATAAGACATGAATTAAAAGATAAAGATGTTGTAGAATTTAAATTTAAATAATATTAACTAAATAATTACAACAAATATATATAAACACTTTTTTGTCCCTAAAAATATGATATCAAGGGTACAAAATAACAATTCTTTGCCAATACCACCAATTGCTCCAAAAGTGGAAATACCTATACAACGAGAAGTACAAAAAATAAATAATGAAAATTTTAATATACAACAAAACAATATACAATCATTTCCAACAACAACTAGAGAAATGAAAATTAATTCTGAAGATGATTTTCAGCAAAAAGAAGAACAGCCTTTTTTTGTAAGAATTGATAAGTTTAATTCCTCTAAGAACAATTTTTTATCTATAGAAAGAAAAATTAATGAATTAGAGAACATAATATCTACAATAGATAAAATAAGAGAAAAAGAATCTGAAGAAATAATAGAATGGAAAGAACAAACTGAATCTATTAAAGAATTGTTATCTCAAATAGATAAAGATATTTTTGGAAAATTGTAAAATGGAAAATGAAAGCGTTTTTGTTCCGATTTCTTTTGAAGATTATAGGAATAATAAAATAAGAGGATTAAAGATTCAATTACTTATAAAAAAAAATCTAATTTTAACACAACAAATTGAAGAAACTAAAAAAATAAAGGATTTATACAAAAAACAATTAGAAAAAACACTATCGGAAATAAAAAAAGAACTTGAAAAATTTAACCAAAGATTACCAAAAAATAAAAAAATTGTAAAATCAGAAATATCTATTGTTAGTACAAAGAAAATGCCTACAAAAATCGATGAAGAATTGGAAAGTATCCAGGAAAAATTAAAACAACTTTCTTTATGAAAACAATTTTTTTAATAAATTTTATTTTATTATTGACAATATTAGTAGGATATATTAGTATAAACAAATTAGACGAAATGGTTGGAATTGTGAAAAATATTGAATACAGTAATAGCAAAATAATAATAAAATTAAAAGAAACTGATACAACGATAACAATATTTGATTCCGCAAATATAAAAATTAATATTAATGACAAAATACATGCAATAGGAAAATTACAAAACTACAAATTAAAGGAACAATTTATTGCAGAAAAAGTAATAAAAATTAATCAATAAATTATCCCATTTTATATATAAAAATCATATAAAAAAATAATAATAAAATTATATGATTAAAATAATTTTAACAATATTATTAGGTATAATCTCTGGAACAATAACAGGCTTGTTGCCAGGTATTCATAATAATTTGGTAACAACAATTCTTCTATCTTCCACTATTATATATAAAATCCCTACAAATATAGCTATTGTATATATAGTATCACTCTCAATAACACATACATTTACTGATTTTATACCATCGATTTATTTCTTTTCAATATCTCCTGACACTGCTATCGTTTCTACACCTGGACAAAAATTATTTTCAAGGGGACTTGGACATTTAGCAATAAATAATACAATAAAAGGTTCTATTATCGCAATTTTCGCTTTTTTAATAATATTAATTCCTTTTGTTTATTTTATTCCAAAAATTTATGATAAAATTGAGATAATGTTTCCTTGGATTTTATTTTGGGTAATAATAATATCAATATATAGAACAAAGAACAGATGCGAGACTATTTTAATAATATTATGCTGTGGGTTATTGGGATTTTTTACGTTAAATTCTACAATAAAAGAACCGTTAACTCCTTTATTAACAGGATTTTTCGGAATATCAACATTAATTTATTCTAAAGAAAATCAAAATATTGAAAAACAAAATATTTACGAAGAAAAGTATACAATAAGAGAAATAACTAGAATAATGATAAAAACTATAATCATTTCTCCATTTTGTTCACTTCTCCCTGGACTTGGAGCTAGTCAAGCGTCAATGTTAATTCCAAATAAAAATACATCTGATGAAAAAACAATGATTTTATTAGGTTCTATAAACACACTTGTTTTAAGTACATCCTTTATCACATTATTTTTAATAAATAAAACAAGAAGTGGAGCATCCTTAGCTATTTCTCAATTAACATATTTAACAACAGAAGAAATAAAATTAATAGTTTTAACTATTCTAATAACATCTATTTTATCAGCAAAATTAACGAACATCTTATCAAAGTTTATTTCAAAAAGAATTAATAAAATCGATTTAAAGAAAATTAGAATCTTAATACTAATATTTGTAACTATTCTTATTTTTATCGTTTCAAAAATTTATGGAATCTTAGTTTATATAATCGCAATCTTAATTGGTACATTATCGATAAAATTAAATGTTCAAAAAACCAATATGATGAGTTGCATTCTAATCCCAACGATAATATACTATTTACCAATATAATTTTCAATATCCCAAAACATATATAAATATAATACTTCTTGATAACTTATGATTACGATAACTGATTTACTAAATTCTTGGAATCAAATGGGAGTTTTTTCTTATGTAATACCATTTTTACTTGTTTTTGCAATAGTTTTTGCATTACTAGATAAAACAAAAGTACTTGGAAATAACAAGGCCATAATGGTTATTGTGTCTTTAACTATAGGATTATCTTCAATTCAATTTGATATTGTTCCATCATTTTTTGCAAATATTTTTCCGAAATTAGGAATAGGATTGGCAATTTTTATAGTTATAATTTTGTTAATGGGATTTTTTTCAACTGAAGAAAAAAATCTAATAAAAAAAGATTGGATTGGTTGGATATTAGCGGGAGGAATTATTCTTTGGTCTCTAACGAGTTTTAATAATTGGAAATCTTATCCTGGAATATTCTCGTGGATTAAAGATTACTTTTGGACTCTTGTTTTATTAGGAGTAACGACGGCATTAATTATCTCTGGAATAAAAGGTAGTAATAATTCGGAGGGAAGCAAATCTAAATAATAAAATGGAGAATTATTTTAATTATTTTTTACCCATATTTTCTTTTCTTTTAGTTTTTATTGTTTCATATGCATTTTTACAAAAAAATAAGGTATTAGGAGATAATCCAAAAATTAGTATATTAATATCTCTTATTCTAGCAAGTTTTTTTATTGTTGAAGCTCAATTAGTAAAATTTGTTCAATTTACATCTTCTTGGATAAGTGTATTCATAATAATAATTTTTTTAATTTTTATATTATTATCTTTTATGCCAATACTAAAAAAAGATGAAAATCCTTTAGAATTTTTACATAGCGGAAGTTGGTTTAGTTGGGTAGTATTAATATTATTAATAATATTTTTCATAACAAGTGCTACATATGTTTTTCATTGGACACTTAATTTTACAAGTGTATTTTCATGGATGCAAAAAGAATGGTTTCAATTTATATTACTTATAATAATATCAATAGTTGTCTCTGGAATTTTAACAAAAAAATAAAATTATTTATTCATCTTTTTTATTTCATTATCTAACCAAATTTTCCATCTAGGAAATACAATTTTACTCTCTGGCAAACCAATTTCTTCGGTCACTTTATTACTTATCTGATGAAATGCATTATTACTTTTTATTGTAAATTCTGCTTCTAATAAATCATTATTTTTTAATTTATTCGAATAACTAACAATTTCTTCTTTAATCATTTGTCTTAATTTTATATTATCCCAGACATTATCCCAATTACCTGCCCAACCTTTAACATTTCCTGCTATTGACTTTATTATTTCACTATCTCCGTTCATCAAATCATCCGTAGGTTCTAATTTGTCTTTATTTACATCATATTTCATCAAATCAACAAAACCTCCTTCAACTAGTGGATCTTTTTCCCAATGTTTACGTACTTCACTAATAGAAAGAACTCTTCTAAAAGAATTAAGACCATCCGCGCTTTTTATAGGATTAGCTACAATAATTAGATCAGTAGCCTTAAATGAAGTAACTGGAACCCCTAAATCATTAACAACTCTATCGAAAACAGCATAAGGACTTCCACCATGAATAGTTCCAGCAACAACATTTGCCAAAGCACCAACTCTCATAGCTTCATATAATGCCTTTGCTTCATCACTTCTTATTTCTCCAACAATTAAAGAAGAATCTCCAAGACGAAGACTTGCTCTAATTCCTTCAGTCGCACTCACTTCATTAGTTTCTCCACTCAAAGAACTACGAACTTTCATGCTTAATATATCATAAGACATTCTTCTTAAATCAGAAACTGGCAATTCTAATGTATCTTCTATTGTAATAATTCTATGATTAGGCATAATTTCTAACAATAGACTAGATAATAAAGAAGTCTTACCACTTGAACGAGTTCCAGCAACCAACATTGTTCTAGCACCATCAACCATAAAAGACAATAATCCAGCACCTAATCCATCAATCATTTTATTTTTCATAAATAATGGAAGAGTCCATGGTTTATTTCTATGTCTTCTAAGAGTATAGGCAAGTCCACCATCGCTTAAAGGTTCCTGAATTATAGCTACCCTAGCACTTGCATTAGGTAATTCCAAATTTGTATCTAATATAGGGTTTGCTTCATCCAAAGCTCTCCCACTACTCATTCTAAATTTTGTAGCCCATGAATCCGCATCTTCTTGCGAAGGAATTATATTAGTATCACATTCGCCATAATCATTATGTAGAACAAAAATATTACTTAAACTAACAGGAGCATTAACCATTATATCCTGAAGTCCTTCATCATCTAATAAAACTTCTAATATGCCAAAGCCAATTGTATGTCTAACCAATATATTTGCAAGTTTATTTGTATCATCATAATTTAAGTTAATCTTTTTATTATGTGCCAAATCTCTCAATAAATCCTTACTAACATTAAAAAAAACTTGACGAGTTCTTTGAGAGTCATTAAATTTATTTTGCTCTGGTTTATGTTCAACTAAAACATTTTTTGCAAGATTTAACAGCATATGCTGTTCTTCATTTAAACTATATTCTGGTGGACTTAGATGATAAACATATTTTGTATTATTCGGACTTTTATATATTGTAACAAAAGAATATTCTCCCTCTTTAGATATTTCATACTGCTCTAATATTTCTGCATCTTCTGGTATTTTTGAAACCATTCTCGTAAATGTAAAATTAGGCATAATATCTGCTCTAAAAAATTCAGAATAAATTTCTCTTTCACCAATTTTATATCTATCGAAAAATTTCTTAGATTTTTCAATTAATTCAATGTCATCAAAATATTTAATTATCTTTTCTAGAATCCTTATATAAGAAATATTATCATATCCTTTTTCAGATAATGCTCTTTGCTCGAATAAAGCACCTTTTAATTCTCTATATGCCCTAATAGGATCTCCTTTCAATAATTCATTAATAATATAATTAAAAAAAGAATAAGCTTCTTCGTAAAAATATCCTAAATTCCCTAAAACATCAACAGAAACAACTTTTTCTTGTTTTACTAAAAATTCATAAAGTTGAGAAACGCTCAAAAGTAATTTAATTTGTGAAAAATTATGGCTATAATTTCTTTGTTGAACAAAAACAACACGACTTACATTTGGATCTTCCAATAAAGCATCTACTGTTCTAGCCATTACTTCAAAAGAATCAGACAAATTTGGAACAAAACTTGCACCCATGTAATTTATATACATAACATTCTCGCCACTCTCTCTGACGACTTCCGTAGAATACAAAACACTTCCCTCTCCAAACATAATAAACTCCTGTAAAAATAAATAAAATATTATATTAAAGCATTTCTATAGTTATTCGATTAATACGGCCTGAATTTGACCTTCCTGTGATGGCCTATTTGTAATTTTTGCTTTTCCTAAATTAGTATTAATAACAGACCCTTTTAACAAAACATTTTGACGAGCAAGAAACATATTTGAAGGTGTTTCTATTACATTAGTTATAGTAGCTTTTTGAGCTTTTCCATTAACTATTATATTACAAACATTTCCAGCCAACATTACTATTTTTTTATTTCCACCTCTACATTTCATTATCTTTCTTCTATTTTCTGCTAATTTTACTATTCTTGATTGATTTTGCCTTCCAGTCTTACTCTTCTTTTTAGGACGCTTATACCTTCCTCCGCTAATTTTTCTTCCAATTTTCATAGAATCAAGAAATATTTTTCATTTAAAAGGTTTTGGGTTAAAAATAATTTATTTAAAAAATTACCTTAACATATATAAATTATAAAAAACAATAAAATTTATGGATCAAGGTCAAGGGGATGATACGAATCAATATTTTATATCTGAAATTTCTACAAGATTAAGAGATGTTGAAGAAAGAATAAAATTAATAAAAGAAAGAACGCATGTCTTAGGGAAAAATTTTGTTGAAACAAAACAAGAAAGCATAGAAGAAATAAAAAATATAAAACAAAGACTATCTAAAATAGAAGAAGATATTGAAAAAATAAAATCTGCATCTAATTTTTTGATAAAAGAAACGGGGAAATATGCCAAAAAAGAAGAGTTAGCATTAATTGAAAGAATGTTAAAAGATTTTCAACCATTAGAATTTGTTCGAATAAAAGATTTAAATGATATCTTACCTCAAAGAATAAATAAACAAAAAAATATAAACTCTAAAAACATAAAATAAATATGGTAACAATATTAGACACCGTAATACACTTACAACAAAGTGGGATGAGTAATGAACAAATAACAGCGACATTATTATCACAAGGAACCTCTCCTAAAGAAATAAATCAAGCAATTAATCAAGCACAGATAAAAAATGCAATAATACAATCAGAACAACTTCAATCACCAGAAATACAAATTCCAACGCCTAATCCAGAAGATAATTTTCAACAAGAACAATATCAACAGGCACAATCTTCTAATTATTATAATCAACCACAACAAAACAATTTTCAACAAGAACAGCAATATCAACAAGAACAATATCAACAGGCACAATATCCTAATTATTATAATCAACCACAACAAGAATATCAAAATGATTATTATCAACAACCGACCTATGATACAGAAACAATAACAGAAATTGCAGAACAAGTTATTTCAGAAAAATTTAAGGATTTTAACGAGAAGAATGGAGATATTGCTACTTTTAAAAATTCTACACAGGATAAAGTGAATGATATTGATTCAAGATTAAAAAGAATAGAATCTACTATTGACAAATTACAACAAGCAATTATTCAAAAAATAGGAGAGTTTGGAGAAAACACATCTATGATAAAAAGAGATATTGCAAATTTGCACGATGTAACATCGAAATTAATGAATCCGTTGATTGATAATTATAGAGAATTACAAAAAAGAAAATAAACCAATACGCTTAAATAAATAATTTCATATTCTTTTTTATGAATTACGAAAAACTTTCACAAGAAATTATTGCAATCATTTTAGCAATTGTATTTTTAACAATCGGATTTAATTATAAAAATACAGAACCCTTAATAATATTATTTTTATTTTTATCAATTACAATTTTTACTAATGTAATTATAAAAAAAATTACTGGTGTTTTACACGAATCTGATGTAATACATTCCATTTGGACGATTAATCACATTGGGTTCTCAAAAAAAAGTAAATTAAAAACACCATTACCTATGATTTGGTTTCCACTTTTTGTTAGTTTTTTCACTAGTGGATTTTTTCAATGGATGCCAATATTAACTTTTAATGTTGAACCAAAACCTGAAAGGGCATCAAAAAGACATGGAATTTATAGATTTTCTGAAATAACTGAACACGATTTATCTATAATAGTATTTTGGGGAATTTTCGCGAATCTTATTTTATCGATAATATCATATCTTTTAGGGTTTGAATTATTATCAAAATTTAATACTTATTATGCAATTTCCTCGGTAATACCTATTTCAAGATTAGATGGTTCAAAATTGTTTTTCGGAAATAGAATATTATGGGCAATAACAACAGTAGTTACTTTTATATTTTTTATTTTAACATTTACTTTTTAACTTCCAATTCCTGCTAAAGCAACTCCTGCAATCATAGTTAATGCAAATATAGAAATAAATGAAATTAAGAAATATAAAAAAATACTTTTCTTTAAATTAATTCCAGTTTGAGATAAATTTGTTAAATCATCTTTTCCATGATTAATTGTTACAAGAGTTGAAGTTAAAATAAATACTATTTGTATCAAATAAATACCTACGACAATTTGCAACCAATAAGTAGGAATCATTGTCTCTAAATTGAACATTTCTAACATTCCACCTATATTTCCCATCTCTGTAACAGAACTACTTCCAGAATCAACATTCTTTACCATGTTCCCTAAATTACCAATAATTAATGTTATCATTCCACTAAGGCCAATTATTATTCCTGAAAGCATTGGAGCTAAAAAACTCATATTACTTTTCATATCACTAATTATATCGGCTAATAAATCATTCAATCTATCTTCCACCTTTTTAATATTTTTTACATATTCTGAAATACTCATCAAGCTCTTTGCAGCAACTTGAAGTCCCTTCTTTACTGATTCAACTAAGATTTTCATAGACATAACAATTAAATGAGACGGATAAAATACTAGAGCTCCTCTTCCTTGATCAAATAAAGCCCTTTCAATATTCATACCAAAATGTGTTATATTTTCACTAACTAATCTAAAAAAACCCTCACTAGAAGTTCCTTTACTTGATTCTGAAACTTTTCCAAAAGCAACTTCCGCTGGAATTCCATCCCCAATTCTATTGCCCAATTGAAACAATGAAGACGTAAATTCGCTTTCAACTTCTCTATATTTCTCTTTTTCTTTTATCATATCAATAGTTCTTTTTTTAAACGAATAAGAAAACATAACTGCAATACCTAAAGGAATAAATAAGCTCATAATCAAAGATAAAGGTCCAAAAGGTCCAACATACTTATTAGTGTTAGATATTTGAATAATCCCAAAAATATTTGTTTGTTGCATAAATCTCAGACCTAATTCCCCAAAAGTCCAATCTATTGGCATTCCTAAAATATTATGCAAGGGAGTATACATCCAAATTAAAGGAAATAAGCCAATTAAAAATAATGGTAGTGAAAAAAGAAATCCTTTTTTTAAAGATTTTTTATCCGCATATTTATTATAAAGTGGATTTTTTTTTAACAAAGAAGAATCTCCATATCCTCCAGGACGTTTAAACATAATACCATATGTCATATAAATAACAAAAAATGGAATCATCAAATTAAATAAAACCATCAAATGTGATACTTTAATTGCACCACCCATCAATGTTGAAGCAAGTGGAAGTATCGCAAGAGTCAATGTAGGTAAAACAATTCCAAGCATATAAATATTCGTTAAAGGACTTTTAACATCATGAGTGTACCTTAACATTTTG
Organism: Candidatus Woesearchaeota archaeon; assembly: GCA_964612895.1. Taxonomy (GTDB): domain Archaea; phylum Nanobdellota; class Nanobdellia; order Pacearchaeales; family GW2011-AR1; genus JAGVXH01. The sequence continues at coordinate 536,751 of CAZTFL010000001.1, read as the reverse complement.
TCATAAACCCCATCTAAAATAACAGACATACTTCTTTCAAGAATTTCTACTCTTCTTGATTCACTAGGTTCAAAAAGACTAGATTCTATAAGATGAAAAGCTTCAACAAATTCTAAAGAATAATCTCTCCATGTTTCCAAATAAGTATCTAAAGCTTCTTTTATGGTCGCAAATTTTTTACTTTGAACTTCCCAAAAAATCTTTTTAAAATCTGATGATAAAGGATCTTCTAAATTTTCTGCAGCAAATGCAACCGCTTTCTCTAAATTAGAAGTATGTTTCATATAAACAACTATATACAATAAAGCAGGGACCATCTGACTACTAGCTTTTAATCTCCATTTCATTGCTAATCTTTCTGGAGTTTTTGAAGAAAAATAAAAAATAAATATTCCAAAAAAGAAAAATAAAAACAACATCATTACACTAAAAGTTTTTGAAATCATAAAAAGAGCAATAACAAAAAAAAACCCACCTAATATTGCCAACATCATTAAAGATGCAGATAATCCCATCACTTCTGAAGGAGAAACATTTAAATGAGCAATATCTATACTTTTCTGAATTGAAATACTATCTTTCTGTTTTACCTTTACTTTTACACTATTACCTAAAGATTTACACCATTTTTCATATTTACTAAAATCTGGAGACATACTTTGTTTATAAGATTCGTATCTTTTACTATAATTTATATCCTTATTTGAAGAATTAAATTTATTCATTTTTTCTTCTATTTTATTTCCATATTTTTTTAAAATATCATTTGTATCCATTCATCACCTCTATAAAAAAAAAGAAAATACATTTAATAAATGTTTACAAAAAAATAAATTGAAATTTATATAAAATTTATAAAAACAAAAGGTTTTTAAATAGAATTCCTTTTTAAATTTTACTATGTCCTCTCCTAAACGTTGTCCAGAATGTAATAGTACAAATCTTATATATGATGATGCTAAAGGTGAATTAATTTGTGGTGATTGCGGATTACTTGTAGAAGAAGCAATGGTTGATACAAGCCATGAATTAAGAGCTTTTGATAAATCAGAAAAGAAATCTAGAGGTGGCGCTCCAATGTCTATACAAAAATTTGACAAAGGATTAACAACTAATATAGGTGAAATTTCTGACATATATAGACTAGATTCTACACAACAAACAAGAAAATATTTAAGATTAAAAAAATGGCAAGAAAGAGTATCTACATCTATTGAAAGAAATTTACGTCTCGCTATGTCTGAATTAAGAAGAGTTGCTTCTTTTTTAGATTTACCGTCTGTGGTAAAAGATGAAGCTGCAAGAATTTATAACTTTGTTTTACAAAGAGGACTTGTTAGAGGAAGAAGTATGGAATCTGTTATCGCAGCATGCATTTATGCAGCATGTAGATCTTATAATATACCAAGAACATTAGATGAAATTTCTAACGCTAGTGAAGTAGAACGAAAAGAAATAGGGCGAACATACAGATTTATTATTAGAAAAATTGGATTAAAATTAATACCATCATCTCCTAAGGATTATATTTCAAGATTTGGTTCAACATTACATCTCTCTCCAAAATCACAAAATGAAGCATTAAAAATACTTAATAAAACTGAAGTTGCAGAATTAACATCGGGAAGAGGTCCTGCAGGAATAGCAGCAGCTGCACTTTATGTGTCTGCCCTATTAAACGACGAAAAAAAGACACAAAGAGAAGTTGCAGACGTTGCAGGAATAACAGAAGTCACAATCAGAAATAGATACAAGGAATTATTAGACAAATTGCAACTTGAAGAAAAAATAAAAATAAAGGAAAATGAAGCTAGAAAGAAAAAAAGATTACTAAAAGAAGAAGCCCTTGAAGAAAAGAATGAAGAAGAATAATTAGTTAAAGTTCTATTCAAAGACCTATTATTTTAATTCGCATTTACCAGAAATTCTATTACAAGCATATTCATTAGCACAATCAGAATCAGAATCACAGATATTAACACATTTTCCTTCATCAACTAACCAAATATTTCCACTTCTTAAACAACCTGATTCTATATCATCAACATCTTTAGACAAAACACCATTAACAACTCTATATTTTTCTAAAATATTATATTCCAATTGTGTATTTACTATTTTTGTTTTTTCATATTCTGAGTTTATTAAAATAACTCCATTTGAATTTATACCACCTATTTTTTTATTATAAAAATCATATACTTCATTATTCAAAATATACAAATTAACATATTCATTATTCAAATAAATATAATATGCATCAGAATCATCTATCTTTATAGAGAAAGTATCTCCTTTATAGAGAAAATTATATTTATCTATTTCATATTTTTCCAACTCCGAATATTTAAAATTTGTTCCTGAAATTAATGCATCATTATAAAAATCATCTATGATAATTTTTCCATTTGAATCTAAAGAACCAATTCTTTTTGCATTTGAATTATAAATTTCCTTTTGCTTAATATACATATTTGCGTAAATTGAATCATCATTAAAATAAACATAATCTGTTTCAGTATTTTGAGGATCACCATCTTTTTTTAATAAAAAATAATTTACTACATAATAAAATTTATTGTCTATTATCTTATAATTCTCCAAATAGGAATACTTAAAATCTGTTCCTGAAATTAATTCACTATCATAAGAATCATCTATAATAATTTTGTCATTTGAATCTAAAGAACCTATCTTCGTGCCGATACTATTATATATCATTTTAATGTCTACCACTAACTCTAAATCTATGTACTTGTTATCATAATAAATACCATAAAAACCTGGACGACTTATTTTTCCACCTGTAATTTTATAAATCTCTAAAAGACCGTAGGTTAAGTCACCTATTTTATGAGTTTTATACTCCTCAGAAATACTTATTTTTCCAGTAGCAATATCGATCTGACCAATTTTATTATTTTGTTTATTATTTTTTAAATCATATATAATACCCGTCTCTGGGAAAAATATAGCAAATTTTTGAAATTCATCTTTATTATTTTTATAATATAAAAAATTTCCACTTATATTAAAATCAAGTTTATCAGATCCATATTCCTTTAAAGAAAATAAGATATCTGAACCTGGTGTACTCTCTGTATTTTTTGTATTTTGTAAACTTTCTGAACCTCTCGAATCTATTTTTTCAGAATCAGCTTTATCATTATAACTAATTCTACAAAGACGAGAATATAAATTAAATATATAATAATAAATTTCTGCAATTTGAGAATTCTTTGCTCCACTAGTAATCTCTTTCAAATTATTTATTTCTGATAATGTTGTATTTATTTTATCTTTATCATTTCCAGCTTCAGAAATTTTATTTTTTAATAATTTAAGTTCGTCAGCAAAATTATCATAAATACCTAAGGTTTTTTTACTAACAGCAATATTTTTTAATTCTTCACTATCTACTGTACTTAAAACATTAACTAAAGTTTTCGTATCCAACCAACACCTAATCTTCTCATCTCCACAATATCCAACATCATACCATCTTGAATCAGCTGTATTTTCGATAGTTTCTACAGAAGGATTTGAAGTTGCACAAACTCTATCAATACCAATATTTGAAATACCTTCATTTTCTAATACAGAATCTCCTTGTAATGTATTTAATACAATGCCAGAAGAAGCTGATAGACATTCCCGTTCTGTTTTTATATTAGATGTAAGTTCTTCTTTAACAAAAGAATCAATAATAGTGTTAATACCATAATTAGTACTTGTAATTCCAAAATCACAATTAATTTCACCATTTACAACTATACATAATTTTTTATAACCACTAGGTGCTGTAAAATCTAAAGATTCACTTTTTGATTCACCTGCTTTAATACTTCCACGACCAACAGAATGTGTACCGTAAGAAGAATAAGACGAAATGCTTGGAGGTTCCGATAAATAAATATTGTAAGAAACATCTTTGCTACCAACATAAATATTATAGAAAACATTATATTGAGAAATTGGAGGAACTGTTGAATCAGTATAAGATTTTTCACTAACAGTTGAAAATATCTGATAACCAGTTTCTAAAGAGGTACTTTCCCAAACACTATTCAATAAACTATCTATACTAAAGCCACTATTAGAAGATGAAGAATCTGTAGTAATTTCACCAATATAACCATGACAAATGCTACCACTAAAATTATCAAGGTTTATACTAAACAAATTATTTGCAGAATTTGAAATAAATTGTGCTATAAATGTTCCAGCAATTGCTTTTAACTCTCTATTTTCAGATTTAAAGCTTAAATACTCTCCACCGCCACCTATCAAATTAGAAACAGTCCCACTAAATAAAGAAGTTATTCCTCCCTTAACAAATGATATGACTTGTTTTGTAACAAATTCACAGATATAAAAGCTTCTAATTCTGTCACAACTACCTACATATTCCCCAGTAGTAGCTCTTGTGTTTAAACAATCTTGATATTCTTTAATCATAGATACTATGCTATCTAATCCCGCATAAATACCAGGAAGACAAACAAATCCAGGAAGACATAATGCAATACTTCCGAAAACACCCGTCTGTGTAACATCTGGAACATTTATTTTTCCACCTGCATTACACCTACTTGAAGGACACTCTACCCAATCACAAACTCCCTGTATAATCTTACAATCTTTTGGACTCAAAAAATCAATACACTCAAAATTTAAAACATTAAGCATATTCTCACCAACACTTAATACTTGTCCTAAAATATTTATACTATCAGAACCGTACTGTTTATTCGCACTACTAATTGCCGTCAAAGCACTATTATAAAGATTTTTAACATCAGTACTAGATAAACCTGAACAACCAATAAAATTATCAAAACTATTTTGATTTATACTAAAAGACTGACAAACATCTTCACTTATTTCATCCACCGCTCCATCATTACCTACATTACATATATAAAAATTATTTGGTTGTCCATTAGAATTATATGATTTAGCTTGTTCCTGGAAAATTGCTCCATAAGAAGAAGAAACATAAGCATACCAACCACCCGTTGTATTAAACGGAACAATAGCAGCAAGTCCCTTATTTACACCATCTTCATAATAACGAACCTCTTTATTTTGAGTAATGGCATTGGAACACTTCTCTGTCGTCGTCTGACTTGATTCCGTACTTCCTTTTTCTGGCTCTTGAACAACATTATTTGTAGCTGTAGCAAAATAACTTTCATCACTTTTTATTTCTTTCAAAACAGCTTTACAGGCAAAACCTTCGCATGATTTATCATTTTCTATTAATTTATTATAAACAGATAACTTTTCTAATTGAGAATCTGATATAGTTCTGGATACTTCTTTCCCATCAATCTTATTTTTTACTTCACCTATTCTTATTTTATCAATAATTTTATCATCTTTTATTTCTCTATTTGTTTTCTTCATCTCTGCTTTTTTCTTATTAAATTCTTCTTGAGCAGCATCTATTGCTTCTTTATAATTTTTTACTGCCTGCTCTATTCTATCACTCTCTCCCAAAAGACATTCATCTATGCTTTCATAAGAACCTGTTCCTTGAGAGCTAACATTGTCTCTACAAAATTGTTTTACAAATCCAGTAACAGATCTTCTTGCAATTCCCTTAACACCAAAAGACTCGCTAATCATTTTTATTGTCATATAAGTTCTTACTGTTTTACAAGCTAAATTCCATCCACGAACAGCTACTTCTATTGCATCAAGAATTCCTTGAGTAATTCTTAAAAAATCATCCATAGATTTTGCTTTTTTCGCAGCTTGTTCAGGTGTTAATGAAAATGTTCTTTTCTCAATAGGAATATTGAAACTAAAATTTGCAGAAGTATATCCATTACCAATTTTTGGATTTATAGTAATTTTAGCCGTACTAAGATAATTTATTTTATCTAAATTAAGATAATGGTCTAAATTACTAGAATCTTTAAAATAATGACTCTCTCCTTTTTTCATAATTACCCTTTCATTTCCAAATAAAAATACAACATTATCTGAATATATTTCTAATATTTTTACGGGAAACTCTTCTTTAACAGAATCTCCTTCTTTTAATGTTGTATATGCTTTTTTATCTACAGAAACGTCCACCGATATTTCATTTTTTAAAAATTTAAATTCTTTTAATGAAATTAAATTCTTTTCACCACTAATCCATTCTACAATTTTTGATGAACTACTATAATCAATAACTTCTGCTTTTTCAAGCATTTGGTTAACTTTATTAAAATAATTAGAATCTTTATATTTTTCTAAAAAAATTTTTACTAAATCTTTCTGTGTTGCATATTGCCCTAATTCTCCAGACAAAATAATTCCCTCATACAAAGCCTTCTCTGCATAATATTCGAATCCTTCTGACTTCAAATCTTTCTCTATTTTTTCATAAGGATAATTACCTGTCAAATAATTCAAATTATCAATTATATTATTTCTCAAACTCGAAAATTGACTATCTATATTACTATCTATTGGTTCTTCTTTTGACTCTGTCTTTCCCAATTTTTTTAACTCTAAATTAAAATTAGTATTTGAACATAATACATTAACACTTCCAAAAATTCCTCGATTTTCAGAGTCTGCTGTTTTAGAAATATCTTTTACTACACACTTTCCATTCAAAAAACTATCTCCTTCTCTTAACCAATAAGATTTATCATCAACGCTCAAAAGAACTCTATCTTTAGACATAACAATATCGTTAAAACTAACACTAAATCCAGCCTTACAATCATAACCTGGAAGATAATAAACAGGACTTGTTTCTCCTTTTGAAAGTTGAAAATTTTCAAAATTTTCAAAGGTCAAGAGATCTACATTAAAACTAACCGTATCACTACCATAATCTTTTACATAAATATTTCCAGCTCCACTAAATAAAGATTCTTTAACGCCATCTTTATTATCTAAATCTAAATATAAAACAGATTCGGATATATCATATCCATTTGAGAATGTATATCTCATCTTAGCAGTAAGCATACTTGAAATATATTTAGTCAAATTATCTTCATTAGGTTGTTTATTTAAAACGACAACAACATATCCAATATTTTCAAAAACATCATCTAATAAAATAGATTTTCCAGAATTAATAGAAGCCCTTGCTGGATGATAACTAATACTTTTTACACCTTTTGGATATTCACCATCAAAAGTAATTGAAGAAATAGAAGATGCCTGAATTAAAGAATTTAATCTTATTGCTTCTAATTGACAATAAACAGGGACATCTTGTTCTGCTAATAAATTACTAGTTACAACAGATGGAGAACATTCTGTAACTATAATTTTAAAATCAGCATCTATATTACTATTACATTCTTCAACTAAATTATTAGATGAACTAATATTATTTTGTAAAGAACTTTTTTGTGTCGGTTCAGAATATTGATACGAATTAGTTGGATTTTGAAAAGAATCTGATAGTCCAGCAACAACAAAAGGAGAAAAAAAACTTAACATCAAGATAAATATTAAAAATATACTTACAAAAAAATTAAAATTACTATCCTTTTTTACCATTTTAAATTAAATCAATACTCATCCTAGATGATTCCACATTTATATAATTATTCTGTAATGATTCTAATGAATTTGGAATACCTAAAATTGTAGGAGAAATATGCAAAGTTTTTGAGTTTCTTAGCATTTCATCTGTAAAATATTGATTTATATAACCTCCACCAATAATAGGTCTTTCAATTTCAAAGGATGGAGTCATAAATTTATCACATTTTTTAGAATTTATACCAAAAATATCATGTAAAACACCGGCATCTGTACAGTACTCTTGAGATGATTCTGTAATTGAAACTTTATTTTTAGAATAGATATATGAATTTATTATATAATTGTCCTCTTTTAGCTTAACGCTCTTAAGTTCTGGATAAAAAACACTTGTAGAATAACCACTATCTCCATAAAAATTCAACAAAACATTATCTTCCGAAGAAATTCCGAGAACATCAATATCTAAATCATATTCTCTATAAAGAATTATATCTACCTCTTTTTCTAAACTTGTAGTTGAAATAATAAAATTAGAGTCCGAATATCCCTTAGAACTAGCAGTCAAAATACCATTTACGCATCTTGGAATATTTCCAGAGTATGAATATAATCCACTATCAGTATAAATACTATTTCCTAAATTACATTCTGAGTCAATACATTTAAACGTTAAATTGGCAGGTATTGAATTAAATTCAGAATCATATGTTCTAACATTAATTTTAGAATCCATATAGTTACATGCATTTTTTTTACTAATAATAACTTTTTCTTCTATTTTAGAATTAATTGGTTCTCTTGGATTATTTTTTTCTATAACAACACTAATTGGAAATTGAAAAATTAAATCCTCATCCCATACCTGAATTAAAACAGGATACTGTATATCATAAACAAAATGAACAGACGAAAAACAAAAACTAAATAGATTTAAAACTCCACTAAGTGGATTGATATTTCTATCTCCATAAAATTCAATTCTACTAACCCAATCAGGATTATACATAACATTAATATTTTCATCAATCTTTTCCCCAATATCAGCTATATAATATCCATTAAATTCATCTAAAGAATCATCATAATAATTACCTTTTAATTTTATTAAGTTCATATTTGCCTCTAATCCTTCGTATAAACCTTTCCTTATTTCACTATCAGAAAATTTTAAATTATTACATTCTAAATTAACTTCCTCAACCGGTGCATAATTCCATAAAACATCTATTGTATATTTTTCTAAAAACATATTTGTCTTCTCATAATCATATACTTTTTTAGCTATATCATAAAATTTACCTAATTTAGAATTCACTTCAAAAATATGTTTATTTACAGAATAAAATTTTTCATCATAATACATGTTTAAATTATTTTGAACTTCTACAAAAACATTTTCTTTATCTATCTTAACAAAAACCTCTCCATTTTCTACAAAAATATCATAACCACCCTCTTTAAAAGAATCAAAAGAACAATATTCCATTCTATCTTTAATATATTTCTCTAATTGAATTTCCATCTTGTTTTTTTCTGGGACCTGTTCAATAAAAGAACCATTATTAGAAAGATACAACCAATAAGGAATTCCATTCCCAAAAAAATCTAATTGAGATGAAAAAGGTGTATATACAGAACCTGCAACGAAATCAGGTTTTTCAATATAACCACCATTATCACCTATTAATAAAATTCCTTCTCTTGTTATAGACTCCAGACAACTTAAATAAGACGCATAAGGTGCCTGAAAATTCGTTGGAATATTTGTTGGAAATATATTTTCTTTAAAAATTAAAAAAACAGAAAAACCACCAACGATAATAATAGCCAATATAATAAATAAAGTAACCTGCCCCCTTTTCAAACTACCCCTTTTCAAATCATACATAATCAAACAAAGAATTTACTTATATATAAATATTGTGAAACACACCGAATATTTAACATTTAAATGAGGGAAGGAGGATTCGAACCCCCGTAGGAAAAACCACTAGGTCCTAAGCCTAGCCCGTTTGACCGCTCCGGCATTCCCTCATAAATAAATAAGAAAAATACATTATAAAAACTTGATGATTAAAAAAACTTCTATTGTATTTTAACAATACCACCAGTAGCTTTTCCATTACTGTCAAATTCTAATTTATATTCTTTTGCTAAAGAACCAAAAGTACTAATACTACTTGGAACATTCGACAACCTATATTCAGAAAACCCTTCAGAAACAGTAATAACTCCATTACCATTAAAAAATCCTATTTTTTCTTCTTTATAACCTGAAGAAACTCCCAAATAATATATTTCATAATCATTAATATTATTAACTCCTCCTACTTTTTGCTTTCCATAAACTCCAGTAACTTTTCCATTATATGACAAATCTTTATCTTTTAAAGAAAAAAGACTATCTGTAACAGATACAACTAAATCCGCTTCTACTTCTTTACAATTAACATTTTGACAATCATCTATTTCAATTTTTAATTCTTTTACTTTTGAAGTTCCGATACCCTGACTTCCAATTGGAGAAATTTCTGAAGATAAATAATAACTACCATCTTTACGCTTAATAACATAAATAGTAGTATCAGACATTTCATTACAACTAAATTTACCACTAGCAGTATATGTTATTTCTTTATCACCATCTGGATAAGTTCCTTTCGATATCAAAGTCTTTTTAGATGTACAAAAATTATTATCATTTGCAGTACAAAGATTTTGACAAGCGACTTTCATTTCCCCTGTATTGTCTTCACCTACATTTCCAATATTTGTAATTTTTCCCCAAATATTATTCCAACCAGATGTAAATCCATAGATAACTACTACCAAAACGACGACAGCTATTATTATTCCGACAAGAGTAGCCATACTCATCTCTCCTCTTTTTTGAGTAACCATATGTATTTCTTAAGTAATAATATATATATAAATCTTACTCTAAAAAACAATCTTACGAAAAATCCCCTTTATTTAAAAAATTTATTTATAAAAAATATAATTATGAACAACTAAAATAAGAACAATCTGAAACTTCAATATTTAATTCTTTAAAACCAGGACCAGTAACATTTACTATTGTTTTATTTGAATTTGTACTATTAATATAAAGAGTCTTTGTCATATCATTACAAGAAAAACTACCTTTAGCAATATAACTTTTTTCGTTATTATTATCATCTGTATAAAATCCTTTATACACTAAATTTCTCTTTAATGTACAAAAACTATATTCATCATTTGTAGAACAAGCAGACAAACAAGATGTTTTCATAACTCCGATATTATCTTCACCTATATTTCCAATATTTGTAATTTTTCCCCAAACATTATTCCAACCAGATGTAAATCCATAGATAACTACTACCAAAACAACGACAGCTATTATTATTCCGACAAGAGTAGCCATACTCATCTCCCCTCTTTTTTTTAACACCATATATACAATTTATACATTATACTATTTATAAATGTTTTTAGAATTAAGGGGATATATTTGCAATATTCATAATTTTATCCCAAAGGACATCCCAACCAGATGTAAATCCATAAACAACTACTACCAAAACAACGACAGCTATTATTATTCCAACAAGAGTAACCATGCTCATCTCTCCTCTTTTTTGAGTAACCATATGTATTTCTTATATATTATACTATTTATAATTATTGTAGAATTTTATTAGAATAACAAAAATTTATTAATGAAATGTATTTTTAAATTAAATGAAAAGAGCTGATATGCAAATGGAAGTGTTGATAGGAATAATAATAGGAATAATTGTAATTTCTTTTGTAATATATGGATTTTCTACACAATGGAAATTCTTTGATTCAAAAATTTGTGCATTCGCAAATTGTTATACAAATGTTGAAGCTGTTCAAAACTCATGTGAATTAATGTGTATAGAGAAGGACTTAAATTTTTGCACAAAAGAAATCACTTTAAAATTAAATGAAAACGAAAAAATTATTTCTAATTGCTCTGATTTATCAAAAAAAACAATTACAGGAGTAAATATAAAACCATGTTATAGTTTATCTTGTGAATAAATTTATTAAATAAAGTCATATAACTTTAGAATGAAAGAAAATAACGCTATTGAAAATATAAAAAAACAACTCTACAAACAAATTGAAAAATTACCAGAAAAAGAACAATCTGAAATGAGGGAAAAAATTGAATCTATGTCTGAAGATGATTTTGAAAAATTAATCAAAAATCAAACTCAATCCAATAATTGTATTTTTTGTTCTATTATAAAAAAAGAAATCCCCAGTATTCAAATAAATGAAAACGAAGATGCTATCGCCATACTTGAAATAAATCCTCAATCAAAAGCACACACATTAATTGTAAGTAAAATTCACGAATCTAATACAACAAAAGAAATGATTGAATTATCAAAAACTGTTAGTTCAAAAATAATCAACGCATATTCTCCATTAGATATAAATGTAAACGAAGGAAAAATGTTCGGTCACAATGTTTTAGAAATAATTCCAAATTATGGAGAAAAATTAGAAAAGAAAAAAGTAACCACTGAATCTTTAGAAGAAATAAAAAAAGAACTTCAAAAATCAGAGAAACTTCCAGAAAAGAAAAAAGAAGAGAGTGTTAAAATTGAAGAAAATGAAAAGAAAGAAAATAAGTCAGAAGAAAATACAAAACAGAAACTTCCACATTTTGAAGAAAGAATTCCTTAAAGAAAAAACTGATATATAAAAGTAAAAATTTTCTCAAATAAAAATAGTCCAACAAGTAAAGATATTAAAAAAACAGGCGCAAACGGGATTCCCTCTTTTATTGTAATATTTTCATTGAGTTTTAATAATTTAATATCCTCTTCATTTACGCCATAGAAAGAAGATTTTATTATTTTATTTTTAATTTTAATATCTTCATTTATCCAATCTCCAGAACGTAAATTACTAGTACTTATTGTTTTTGTTAAACATTTTTCTTCTAACGCCTTTGTAAGAACAAATAAAATTGGGAATAGAAATAGCATCACAGCTAATGGCAATAAAAATATATGTAAAAACGAAAAAATAAAGAATGGTAAACTTACTAATAAAAAATATTTTAATTTCGTCTTTTTAAAATTATATTTTATACTCTTATTTACCTCTTCGAAATTTTTAAAATATAAAAATAATGAATAGAATAATCCATAAAGACCTCCCGAAATAAATAAAATAACAATAAAAGATAGTATATTCAATGAGCTAATTAGAACGCTCCTTCCAACGAAAAAAGCACTCATAGAAAACAACAAATTAGAATCTCCGCCGGCAAAAAACTTAGAATAATATAATAAATTAGATAATAAAAACATAATTAAAATACTAAAGCTCATTTGAAAAAACATAATATAATCTCTGTTAATAATAACGCCAACAATTAAGTACAAAAAACCACCTATCAATAAAATATAAGTAAGCCATCTATCAATTTCCCGTCTCTTAATGTCCTGAATACAAGCAATTAGAATTCCAACTGCAAAAAAAATAAATAAAAAATTAATCGCCATTATTTCTTTTTATCCTCATTTGAATTCCCATTAGAAGAAATATTTTGTCCTCTAAATGTTCCTCCTCTCTTATAAACTCTAAATGTTCTTTTCCTCTTTAAATCTTTCTTTGTAGTTCTCTTATCACATCCACCGTAATCCATCATAAATTAAACTATTTATCTATTTCAAAAGAATGTGAAAACGAATATTTTATCTTATTTGAAAATGAAATACTAGTTATTACATCCGAAGAAACTTTAAATTGTTTTTTTACCTCCTTTCTACTTACCTTTATTTTATTATTAATATCCTCTATAGTATAAATGCTTTTACATAAATTCAACCACTCTAACGAATTCCAAAAAGAATCTTCAAACTTCTTTTGTCCATCGAAATAATCGTGCGTTATAAATTTTGAATAATTAAACATTTCGGAACAAAATTTATTTTTTAATTTTTCTAAATCTGAAATACTTATTTCCTTATATGTTTTAGAGAACACAATCCTTTCATTTGCTTCAAAAATTTGCTTTTCTTCTTCTAATTTTAATACTTTTTCTGGAGTAGCCAAAGATATATTTATTTTATTTTGAACATTCACATAAACCATTATAGATGTTACGCACATAACTAAGGTCAACATAACTAACCATAAACTTATAATATCCCCTCTTTTATTTTTTCTAACAATTATATTTTTCATTTAAAAAAAGCTCCTTATATTGATTTACAAAATACTCCAATGGTTTGTTGTGTTTATTTGTTATATCATTAAAACTGCCACACATTTCATCAAACATATTTTTATAATTACTACTTGTACAAAATGTTACATTGCAAGAATTAATATCATTATTATCTGGACAACAAGAATAAAATATTTTATTACTTAATTTATAATAATTAAAATCTCTATCCCCCGCTGGACAAGATAATTCTTCCCATTCAAAAAGAACATCCTTAACAAATATCATATTATTCTCCTCTTTAAAATCTATAAGATTTCCTTTATACTCTCTGGAGTCTATTCTATTAATTATTAATTCATTGATATCACAATCAATTTCTTTGTCTTTATTCTTGAAGACATAATTTATGTATTTACTAAATAGAGATTCATAAGTTTCTATTTCAAATTCAAGAGTAGATAATTTATTGTCATTACTACTAGAAACTTTTAATAAAGTATTCGAAAGACCAAACACTATTAATATAACAATTATAACTATAGTCATCACATAATTTGACATCAAGTCACCAATTTGTCCTTTTTTATTCATCATTTACCAGAGTGGAAATATTTATTTTTGAATTTTGTCCTTCATAATAAATAGGAAAACTCATAATAGTATATCCAGGTAAAGAATTTTTATCTGAAACATCTTTTTCTTCTTTCATAGTCTCGTATATCCACATTTTCCCAGAATCCCCTTGAGAAAAACTTTCAACGATAACGTTATTAGTTAAAATATCAACTTTTACATAAAATCTACTTATTTGTCCTTTATCATAACCACAATATTCCAAAATACTATTCTTATAATCTCTAATGCTTTCTTTCATTAAAATATAATTTTCTGAAACAAAACAATTGTAAAGATTCTTTGCTAAAATAATCGACTCTACCTGTTTAACATTTACATCATTATTATAAGCAAATACAGATATTCCTATAACTAAAAAACCGATTATAATTATCATAACTATTCTATAACCCATAAAAACCATATCGCTTATTGCACCCGCGCCATTCTTGTTTTTCATTTTATAGTTATTTTAAAAAAATCATCCTCCTCTTTAATACTAACCTCATATAAAGAAAAAAACGAATACCCATTAATTGACACCAAATCATCAACAACTATAAATATCTTATTTCCATTTATTTTAACACTACTAATATATCCTGCAGGATTAATTTTATCAATATATATAACAACTCCCGAAATTGAAGAATCAATCAATAAGGCTACTTGTTTTTCAATTAATTGTTGTCTAACACCCCGACTATCTATTCTTTGAAAAATAGAAAACATAAATATAGAGGCAACCAATCCTATAATAATTATATGAATTAATGTTTGTTGTAAAATTTGTGCTCTTTTATTTTTCATTTTACAGAATTTTTTTTAAATTTATAAAAATCATCGTTCCAACAGCTAACAATATAGAAATCCACAATATCCATTTTATCATATCTTCGGATTCACCACCAGACTCTCCTCTTTTATTTTTCATAATAACAAAAGATTCCTATACTTAATAAGAATTTTGGTAACTATTTTAAATCCATCCTCATATGTTCATCCTCTTTTCTAAAACCAGAACTTGAATAAAAATCAATTAACTCTTTAGAGCAATCTAATATAACTTTATAACAACCTCTTTCTTTTGCATATTCAACACATCTATTAACGACTAAATGACCAATCCCTCTTTTTAAATAACATGGATTAGTTGCAACATCTTCAATATGACCAACCTTTCCACCATTTCTTATAAATTTTTGTTCAATCAAAATTGTAGATGTACTTATAATATATTTATTATCTTCAACTGCAACAAAAATATGTCCATCTTGATTATTAATTTTAGATAAAATTTCGATTTGTCTTTCTAATGAAATATCTCCTGTATATCTTAAATTAGATAATGTTTCTAAAAAAATAGAAGTACTCTTCAATAAATCTTCTGTAAGTTCTTCTATATTAAAACTCATAAAAAAAACTAACCTAGAGCTCTTCTATAATCTATCATATCTACAGAAGAAACACCATTTAAATCAGATAGAGAATTTCCAAGAATATCAATTTCATTACCTTCTGGAAATGCAAAAGATATAATTAACGCATTTAATCCAAAAGCTATCGGTTTTTTTTCAAAATCGGAAATTATACCACCAAATTTGGAAATAATTTTTTTACATTCTTCCACTAAAAGATTTAAATCCACATCTAGCCCATTTGGCATAATTTTATATTGAACAGCACTCATTCCCATTTTAATTAAGGTCCGAAATATCCACATTTAGGACAAACATAATCGATAGAAAGACTTCTACACTTCTTACATCTAAACATTTCAAAACCGCATTTAGGACAAGGAAATTTTACTCCATCAACTCCAGATTTATCACAACTAACACATTTTTCCATACAATGATTTTATAATGATAATTTATAAAGTTTTGTATATTAGATAAATCTTGCTTTATTTATTTCTTCAACGATTAGACTACCACCATTTTCTTTATTTTCTCTATAAATACCACTAACAACAATACCATCAAATTCTTTTATATCCATTATAGTATAAAATTCATCATAAATTTTAGGAAATATGACACAATCACAATATTTATCTTTGCTAAATATAGTCAAAAAAGCCATATTATCTCCGTTTTTAGTTTTTGTTTTTCTAAATTTTTTGACAATTCCAAATAAAGATAACCTCTCAGAATCTTTTAAATTATAATTGTTTAATATTTCTGATTTTGATTCAACAAACAAATCCATTGGATTGCAAGAAATACAAACTCCCATTAATTCTTTTTCAAAATTAATCATATCTTTTAACTCCATTTTAATTACATGAATACTTTCTTCTTTTTTATTTGAAAACAAGGTTGTTTGTTTAATAGAATTTGAATTCCCGGTTCCTTCATAAATAGATAAAAGCTCTCCTCTACTAATTCCAAAATTATCAAAACATCCAACACATATTAGATTTTTGACAACTCTCTTGTTTACTTTTGTTAAATCGACTTTCGATAAAAAATCCTTAAAAGAAATATAATCTCTATTTTTTAATATAGAATCTATTGCACCTTCTCCTACATTTTTTATACCACTAAGTCCAAAACGTATAATTTTTTTCTTACCTATTAATTCTACATTAAAGCTTCTCAAAGATGTATTTATATCAGGTCCTAAAATATTTATACCCATTTTTCTAGTCTCTTCTAAATAAAAACTCATTTTTTCCGGATCATGAATACTTGAAGAAATTGTAGAAGCCATAAATTCAGTCGGATAATATTTTTTTAAATAAGCGGTTCTATATGCTATTAATGCATACGCCGCAGCATGACTTTTATTAAATGAATAAGATGCAAATTTTACAATATCATCCCACAATTTATCTATATCTTTCTGATTCATTTTCGCAACATTTAAACAACCATTCTTAAATTTTTCTTCCATACTCTTCATTAAATCCATTTTTTTCTTTCCAATAGCTTTTCTAAGAGTATCGGCTTCAGACATACTAAAACCAGCTAATTTTTGAGCCAAATGCATAACCTGTTCCTGATATACCATTATTCCATAAGTTGGAGCAAGAATTTCTTCGGCTAAAGGATGTGGATAAATGACTTTTTCTTTTCCATATTTTCTATTCCCATAAACATCTAAATATTGCATAGGTCCGGGTCTATACAATGCGACAATAGCTATAATATCGTCAAAACAAGTAGGCCCAACAGATTTTAATGTTTTTTGCATTCCAGAACTTTCCAACTGAAAAACCCCAACACTATCTCCTTGTTTTAACATTTCATAAACAGATTTATCCGTCAAATCAATATTTTCTAACCACTCATCTTCTTTATTTATAAAATTCAAAACTTTTTTTGTTATATTTAATGTTTCTAATCCTAAAAAATCAAATTTAACTAAACCTAAATCTTCTATTTCATGACCTTCAGCTTGAGCAACAATAAATCCATCTTTTTCCATAATTGGTAAATATTCTGTTATTGGTTTTTTGCCCCAAACAACACCACAAGCATGAACTCCCTTATGCCTAACACAACCTTCTAATTTCATTGCTATATCAAAAATTTCTGAATATTTTTTCTTAAAATCATTTAATTCTTTATTCGAAAATTTACCAGAACTATCTTTTAATTCTAAACTTTCTTTTATAGTTTTTTCACTGACAAAATTCGTAATTTGATTTGCTATATTAAAAGGAATTTTAAAAACTCTCATGACATCTTTTAGAACAGATTTTGCACTCATTGTTCCATAAGTTCCTATTAAAGCAACTTTATCTTCTCCATATTTTTCTTTTACATAATTTACAACAACATCTCTATCACCAAAATCAATATCAAAATCTGGTAAACTAATTCTGTCTGGATTAAGAAATCTTTCAAATAATAATCCTAGATGTAATGGTTCTAGTTGAGTTATCCCTAGAAGATAAGCAACTATACTACCAGCTCCACTTCCCCTACCAGGTCCAACTTGACATTTATTTTTTGCAGCTTTTATAAAATCCTGAACTATTAAAAAATAAGTAGAAAAACCCATCTTTTTAATTACAGAAAGTTCGTATTCCATACGTTCTTTTGCTTCATTATAATTATTTTTATTCCCATAAACTTTTTCTAATCCATTTTGACATAATTTTTTTAAATATTCGTCATGGTCTGAATTATCTGGTGTGTCATAATTAGGAAAGGTAGTATCTCCTAAAATTAAATCAACATTACACATATCCGCTATTTTTCTTGTATTACTTATAGCGTCCAACCTATCAGAGAATCTTTCTATCATTTCTTCCTTACTCATAACGTAATATCCATCTCCACTAAAATGAAAATGATTATTATCATCTAAAAATCCATTTGTTTGAATACATAACATAGCTTCATGAGCCCTAGCATCTTCTTTTAACAAGTAATGTGAATCACATGTCGCAACAATATTTAATCCAAATTCATCAGCCCATTTATAATATATATTTCTTACTTTTCTTTCCTCTTCTATGTTATGATTTTGCACTTCTAGATAAAAATTATCTTTCCCAAAAATATCTAAATATTCATCCAATTTTTTTTTCGCTTCATCGATATTATCATCAACTATATTCGATGCAATATCATTAGCTAAACAAGCGCTCATACAAATTATTCCTTCACTATATTGTTTCAAAATATTTTTATCTATTCTTGGTTTGTAATAAAATCCTTTACAATAAGCAAGAGAACTTAATTTCATTAAATTTTTTAGTCCTTCATTATTTTTCGCAATTAAAATTAAATGATATCTTTTTTCATTTTTATCATTAATTAACATATCATTAACAATATACGCTTCCATCCCAAAAATCAATTTTATTCCTTCTTTTTTAGCTAATTGATATTTATTTATTAAAGATTCCATATTACCATGCTCTGTTATGGCAACAGAACTCATTCCTAATTCCTTAACTCTCTTAAATAAATCATTAATTTTTATTGCTCCATCTAAAAAACTATATTCTGAATGTAAGTGTAAATGAACAAAATCAATATTTTCTATTTCTTTTTTATTTATTTTTTTAAAATCTTCATCATTGATTTTACTTTGTTTTTCTATAGAAAAATCTTTTTTGAAGTCAGAAATATTTTCCAAAAAATTGTTTTCTTCTGTATTTAATTTTTCATCTTTAAATAATTCCAATTGCTTATCAACGCCAAAAATATCTTCTATATATTTTTTCGTTAAATTTAAATTTTCTAAAGTATATTCTGGAATTTTATATTTTTGCGATAATAATATTGCAGAATTCAAATATTTTTTTATTGAAGCATAGGAAACTGTCATTAGTAAATTTCCTCCACATTTCATACAAACACCACTAAGTGGAATTCTTCTATGTTTTAATCCACAACTAGAACATCTAAACCCTTGTTTAAAAAAATTAGAAAGGTTCTTTAAAATATCTTTAAGAAAATGTTTTTCTATTATCATTTTAGCAACATCGTCCTTATCAACAGCTCTTATCTTATCAACCAATTGCATTTGCATTTCTACTTTTTCACGCATTGTAACAAGATTTTTATAAGAACTATTTTTTTCACCAACATTTATATCAAACGTATTATGTGTAAAACCTATATTCGAAAACCCAGAAAACCCCTCTTTTAATCTAGATTTCACGTTATCATTCAAAACCTTACTAGAATGTTCTTTAATTTGAGATTTTTTATATAAATCTAATCCGTATTCATAAGAAATATCATATTCTAATATTTGATCGTCAACTTCTCCCTCATAAATTCTACTATTTAATATCAATGGGGCATCTTGACTACCACCTCTATGTGAAGGTAAGTATTTTTTACTAAAATTTAACAAAGCATCCATTAACATAATTACAGACATTTCGTCTCCATCACAATCTCTACGAATTGCTGCATGCATATATGGACTAGCCAAAATTCCTTCCATTTGGGAAAATCCCAATACTCTGCCCACAACACCAGCACAATTATGAGGAGCTATGCAAACGATTAATTGACCAATGAAATCATTTTCATCTTTTAATTTAAAAAATTTATCAACACCATATATCCTAGACAATTCTTCATCTAAAAAATTACAAATTTTCAAAAAAACAGAATAAGAATTTTTAGGGAAAATTATATCATGTGGTTTTAATTCCAAAATTTGTTTGTCTGTTAATAGTTCATTTCCAAAAATATCTATATCATACCCTAAATCTTTTAATTTTTCAATACCAACTCCAATTTCCATTGGTTTAAAATGAGTAAGCGGTATTTCTGTTGCATCATATCGTATGGTTCCATCTTTATTTACATTTAAATTGTAGATAGCTCGTAAAATACCTTTTCTAAAATCTTCATTAAATAATTCATTATCTATTTTTTTATTTTTTACAAAATTTAAAACTTTTTCATCCTGATTTAAATTCAATAAAAATGACTTTAGTTTGTTTTTTTCATTTTCATCTAAATCTTTTAAGGATAAATTGGACAATAAATTAAATCCTCCTGACTGTTTTCTTAATTTCGCTTTTTCCGGACGACCCATTCTTGCCCCAATAAATTCCCCAGATTTGTCATTTATTAAAAATTCTGAAAAATTATTTAAAATTAACAAAACATCTTCTTTGTCTTTTGAAAATTTTATAATATCCTCAATTTTTTCAAAATTATTAAATATTCCTATATTAACAAAAATTGATTTTGCAATTTCTTCTTCTAAAACAACATTGTCTAAAATTACATCATGAATAACACCTATTAATTCTAAAGTTCTTTTTGCAACATTATATTTGTCTTTTGAAATCATACCAAATGGTAAAATAAATTTTTTCGAATCATCCGTCCAACTACCTGATTTAATCCAATTTAATAATTCTATAAATTGTTTAACGCTTATTTCTTTCCAATAATATATATACTTCGGATATAATGGAACAGAGTATTTTTTGCTTAATTTTAAAGCATCATTAAAAGATATATTATACTTATCATAATCTAAAAAATCTCCCATAATTTCCATTTTATTTTTTAATTCTAAATTCCACCATTCTTCTACATAAGCAGATTTTAGTAAAACGGAATTTCTATCTACAACATCTCCTAAAGAAACTAAAATATCGCCCAAATATATTATTTCTAAAATATCTTTACTAATTTTCCTTCCTTCATCGTAACTTTCAATTTTTTTTACACTGCCATTTTTTAATTTTACAATAGGTCCATCAATAGAATCACAAGACGTCACAATGGCTCCTTTTATTGGTTTTTCTAGTTTTAATTGAGTTCCAAACGATAAAAACCCATCACTAACACCCATAGTTGCAGGACTAATTCCAACAGCACTAAATCCACTATCTCTACTTTTTCCATATCTAAATCTAAAACTACCACTTCTCGATGGATAACCATAAACAGGACGACCAGCCACTAAATCTTTTATATAAACAGCTTCTCCTTTCTCGCCAACAATATTTTTTGAATGTATCAGAGAATATTCATTTAAATAGTCAAATCCAGAACAAATTATTCCATTATTTTTAATACCCCTAAGTCTATGAATAGCTTTTGATGCTTTTTGAGCTAAAGCTTCTGCTAAAACCAAACAAACACCACCTCTAACTTTATTTGTAAACACTCTTTTCAAATCTTTATAATTACTAACTTCTAAATCACCTGTCGGGTCCCCATCTATTTGTATAGGTATATTTTTAACTAAAAATTTAAGCTCTTCTTCTGTTGGTAAATATTGAAGATTAGAAACATTATTATTATAATCCAAACATTCAATATAATATCTATTTATCTCTTCCTCACTTGCAACATATTTATCGTATCCAAAAGACTCTCTTAAGTAATCAACTAACATCAAAAAAACACACGTAGTTGTTGTTCCGGCACTTCTTATAGGTCCAGAAAACTTAACATTAAAAAAATTACTATCTCCTTCTTTTACTATAGTTAATCCTGTATATCCCTCCAAAGGACTTGCAACAACACCAAGTGTTAAATAAGAAAATCCTACACGAAGACCGGCATCAATAGCATCCTCTTTTTTTGTAAAATTAAAGAATTTACACTCCGCAATCTCTTTTGATATAAAAAAAGCTACACTTCCATTCTGTTTTCCAAATTTATTTTCAAAATTGACTATTTCATCACTTATCTCTTTGAGTGGTAATTCTGGGTATATTGTTCTTACCAAGTTAACACATCTTTCTGCGACTGATTTTGCTATTGGAATTTCTACCTCTTTAATGCAATCGACTCCTTTTTGCTTTGCTATATTTGCAATTTTGTATGAATTGTTTATTCTTTCATTTAAATCATCAAAATAGTCATCTTCGTTCCAATATCCAAAAATTTTCTTATCCATCAGACCTAAAACAAAAAAAATGTTTATATAGATTTTTATAAATTAAATATACTATCTGTTTATATACTACTCTCTAATTCAGAAACAGTTTTTATATATACTATTTTAGTATTAAATATATTACAAAAAATTGTCCCATTATTGAGAATATCATAGTTTTTTTTGCTTTAATTATATTAGTTCGTACAATTCATCAACATTCTTTGGGGAAACAATCTTCTTATTTTTAACAATAATTGTATTTGGGATACTAACATAATATTTTTCTTTAAGGAAGTTTACTAATGAAGAGTTAAGATTTATATCAAATGAATAAACCAATAAATTAGGATTGTTTATTTTTATGTTTGTAAGCATATGCCCTACCTTTTCCGAATCATCAACATAAAAGTCTTCATTTGAATAGAAAAATAACAAAATAGTATTATTTGTTTTATTACATATATCTTTTTGTTTTATAGATAAAAGCATATGTTGAACTTCTAAAGCGACATATCTATTTTTTTCAGAAAGAACAAATTCGTTATTTTTTCCCATTTCCTTTTCAATTAAGTCCATATAGAATCCAAATTGATCTACCTTCTGAGATAAATCATTCAAACTAAAACTTTCACAATCTTGAGCCAACTCCATCTGTAATTGGTATAAAAGTAAATCATAATATAATTGTTGTTGTTCCTCTTTTACAAAGATAGCCTTATTTTTAAAAATTTCACTTGTAAAAAAAAAGATGGATAAAAATACAAGTACTGTTAAGAAAAACGCAATAAGAAATCTTCCGCCATATAATCTTCTCTTAGTATCTTCCATTTAAGTTAATTAGATTATATATATTTTAAATCTATCTCCATTTAAATTGTTTTTTTATTACAAATGTACGAATCAATGCATCTGTCCACCATACAAAAAATAAAATTGGATATACTACCATAAATTCCAATAGACTTAAAAATAATCCATTAATTTGTTTTACAAATTTTTTTGCAAAAATAAGGTATCCTACAAGCATTATAAAAAATATTATAGAAAATATAAACATAGGATTGGATATTGATTTAAAAATTAATCTCTCTATTAAAAAACTGCTTAATTCAAAAGAGTTAAATATATCAAAGTTTATTGATTCCAATATTCTAATATTTTTAATTGAGGCTTTTAATGTAGTTGAAATCACAAAAAGAGATAATATCAATGATAACAAAACTGATCCTATAGAAAGAGGTAATGCAAAAATACCAAGTATCCCATATGATTTTGAAAACATTTTTTTATAATCGTATAAATTTTTAAATTGCCCTACGTACCACCTTCTTCTTTGTTTTAATAAGGGAATAAATTTATCTGGAGCTTCCGTTAAGACAATAGCATTAGGAACACTTGCAACCTTGTAATTATTATATTGTATCCTCATACACATTTCCATATCTTCAGTCATATGTGCTTTTTTAAATCCACCATATTTATTAAAAAAAGATTTTCTATAGGCAGAAAAGGCTCCCGGTGTAACACTCATAGCATGAACACTAGCAAGTGCATTTCTTAAAAAAATACCTAATAGATACTCTATTTGTTGTACACGGCAAAGAATTTTTTTCGAATCATTTATAGCCATTGATGGAGCAACACACATAACTTTTTCATCCTCAAATGGTTGAACCATATCTATTAATGAATTAGAACTAACCTGTAATTTATCCGCATCGCTAGAAATTATAATATCACCTCTAGATTTTTCTATTCCATAATTTAATGCTGTAAATTTTCCACCATTTTGATCTTTCTTAAAAACTTTTACTATAGAATTTTCGTATTTTTGTGCTATATTATACGTATCATCTGTTGATCCATCATCTACAACAAGAATTTCGAGTTTATCTTTTGGATAGTTTAATTTTTGGAGAGATTCTATTGTAGGACCGATTCCTTTTTCTTCATTCCAAGCTGGGACAATGATTGAAACGAATGGTAACTTACTCTTATCTTGTATTTGCCTATTCATGTCTCTTTTTTTATAACTTATAATATAAAAAATCATTATAAAAATACCTAAAAACATAGAAAAATAAAAAAGTAATATTTTTATCATTTTAACTAAAATTTTGATTCCTTTTTATAATTATCTTTTTCACTCAAAATCTAATATTTTAATCTCTCTCGTTTTAAGATTAAATAGGGGAACTTTACAATAATTAGGCACAATTCCCTTTTCTTCAAAATATTTGGTATTTTTAACCCAACACGAACCATTTATCATTAATATATTATTTTTCATATCAACATCACATCTATGAAAATGAGAGGTAAAAATAATATCTGGAATTGTTTTAATTACCATTGAATTGTTGCTGTCTATAATTATATCAACGTTTCCATAAGAAGGGCATAATTGAGATGAGTTAAAAAGTTCTTTTATTAAATTATTAGGAGATTTATATCCAAATTTATTTTTTATATCATCTCTTTGATTTATTAAATTATAAATATTCATTCCATGGTATGACAATATATTAAATGTGTTTTTTATTAAGACATTTGAGGGATTTGTTAAAAAAATAATATTTTCGTTTTTCTTTATATCTTCAAAATATTCAGTGCTTATTTTTATTTGTGGCTCCCCTTTCCATGAAGAATCTCTATTTCCTGGAGATAAAAATATTTTCAAATCTTTTCTAAATAATTTAAGAAATTCTTCCACTTTTTTATATTGAGATTTTATTTTTTTTATAGACAAATCTTCCTCTTGAGTTCCGTATTCTCCAATGCCATCTATTAAATCTCCACCGATAAATAAATATTTTATTTTTTTTGCAATATTATCATATTCATTTGAATCTTCCTTATTAATCCATTTTATAAATTTTAAAAAATTACTTTCTAAAAAATATTTAGAACCACAATGCAAGTCTCCAATAAAAGCAACCCAAATATCTTCATTTATTTTTTTTTCTTTATCTAATTTAAGTTCTGAAAAAATTATATCATTAACTATAAATAAATCTCCATTTATTATACTACATTTAATTAATATAACATCATCTAAAAATAATTTTGACGCTTTATTATAAATATTTGTATTTTCTTTATTTATTATAACATTTACATTCCCTGTCAAATCTTCTACATTTAATAAAATATTTTTATTTTTTGTTATTTTTTTATTAAATACAGAAACTATCATAGAGAAATTTCCATTTTTTGGAATTTTTCTTATACTTGTAATATCATTTATTTTATTTAAATCAAACTTATCTTTAATAAAATTATATTTTAATCTAAAATAATTCAAAAAATCATTAATTTCTAAAATTTTTTGTTCAAATATTGGTTCATTTAATATTTTTACTTCATCATCTAATACATTTTTTTCTGTTTCAATAATATCTGTATAATTAATTTCTATTATATCTTGAAATTTTAAATTTTTTTTATTTAAGACCGGCTCTATTTTGTCCCTGTTTTTCAATAAAATCTTTTTAGTTATTACTTTTTCTTTTAGGTTTAGACTTGATAAAATATCTAATATTTGTTTTTTTTTGTTTTCTTCCATGTTTTTAAAAAGAAAAAGCATATCTTTATCTAAAAAAAATCCTTTTTTTATACAATAATTAATAATATTTTCAACCATTATTATCAGAAAAAAAACTTCTTTATATAAATTATTATATTTTATCTATAATCCTAAACTTTCTTTTAAAATATCTTCAACTTTGAATAACATATTTTCAGGTATTCCCATCTTTATATCTCTTGTTCTTCCATGCCTTCCTTTGCTTATAACCTTAGCATTTATTATACCCATCATATCTAAATCTGCTAATATATCACTAATTCTTCTTTGCGTTAACATTTCCGTTTTTGTTCTATTACACAAATCTTGATAAATACCATAGATATCTCCTGTAAAAAATTTTTCTATTTTCTTATCTTTTTTATCTTTAACTAAACTTATAATAGAGTATAATACTAATTTATGTTGTTTTGGATATGTATCAACAATATCTAATATTTTATCCTTTTCTATTTTTTGATTTGCGTAATCTATATAATCTTCTTCTATTATTTGTTTATTATCCCTTTCAGACAACTCTCCTGCAACTCTTAATAAATCTAAAGCTCTTCTAGCATCTCCATGTTCTCTTGCAGCATACGCAGAACATCTTGCTATAACACCTTGCGTTATTACACCATCTTTAAATGCTAAAAAACATCTATCTTTTAAAATATCTTGTAATTGGACAGCATTATATGGAGGAAATACAAACTCTTCTTCTCCTAAACTACTTCTAACCCTAGGATCTATATTTTCTAAAAATGTAACATCGTTACTTATTCCTATTAAAGAAATTTGAGCATTTATTAATTCCTGATTTAATCTTGTCATTGAATATAAAAAATTATCACTCATCTTTTTTACAGCTTGATCTATTTCATCAAAAATAAATATTATAAGTTGTTTTTTTTTATCAATTATTTCTATAAATTTATTCCATACCTTATCTGTTGGAAGACCAGTTGCTGGAATATCTCCTCCTATTTTTTTTATTAAAGCAGCTAATATTCTATATTCTGTATCTGCAACTTTTCTTAATTTACAATTAATATATTCAAATCTTACATTAACATCCATTTCTTTTGCTTTTTTTAACAATTGTTTACAAACATATTCAACTGATAATGTTTTACCTGTGCCAGTTTTTCCATACACAAATAAATTACTAGGTCTTTCTCCTCTTAAGGTTGAAGCTAATATACTTGCTATAGTTTTTATTTGTTCATCTCTGTGTGGTATATTATCAGGTGTATATTTTGTTTGTAAAACTGATTTATTTTTAAATAAACTATTATTAATAGCACTATTAAAGATATTATCTAATTCAACAACCATTCTTATATTATTCTTAATAACTATTTAAATTTTAATATAAAAGAAATAATGGTTCTTTTTTTAAATTTCTTATATATTAAAATAATACTGACCCCTTTATTTCTTTTGGACTTTATTTATATATACAAATAATTTTTCATTATTTTAATTTTTATTTATAAATATTTATATTATATAATATATATTATAAATATTATATAATATAAATTAATTTTTTTTAATATTAAAAATATTTTTCTAAAAGAAATGATAGGGTATCTGTATTTTCTACTAAGTATATCGTTAGATATACAAACATTTATAAAATATTTCTATTTATTGAATAAATGGAAAAAAGATCATTTAGATCATTTATAGGAAAACAAGTTGTAACAAAGGAGGGAAAAAAATTAGGATTAGTTAAGGATATAACATTTGAGGCAAGAACGGGAGAATTAATTCATCTGGTATTAAAAGATTTAACATCTTATACTACAAATTTATCTTTAGAAAGAACTAAAGAAAGAGAAGCTTTAATACCATATAATTCTGTTATAGCTGTAGGTGATTTTATAGTTGTATCCGAAGAAGATTTAATGTAAAATGGATATAAGATTTTTAAATTTAAAATTTAATAAAATAGATGCGTATAGATCAATAGATTTTAAAGGAGATATAAAAATTAGACAAAATATTAAAATAAATACTTTAGAAAAATTTAAATCATTAAATACAAAAGAAGAAACTACAAAAATAACATATAGTTTCGAAATATCATATGGAGATTTAGGTTATATAAATATAGAAGGTTTATTATTTATATCAACAGATTTAAAGACTCAAAAAAATCTTATTAAAAATTTTGAAGATAAAAATATTAATATGCCAGAAAATATATCACTAATGAATATAATAATACAAAAAACTTCAATAAAAGCAGCACAATTAGAAGAAGAATTATCATTACCAGTACATATTAAAATACCATTATTAAAATTAAAAGAAAATTAAAATTTCTAAAGATATTTAAAATAGATGAAATTTCTTAATATATGCCAAGAATATCTAAAGAAAAAGAAAATAAAATAATTGAACAGATTTTATATTTATTATATTATAATTTTCCAAAGCAAATTTATACATCAGATATTGCAAGAGAGATAGCTAGAGATGAAGAATATGTAAAAAGAATATTATTAGATATGGAAAAAAAGGATTTAATAGTAAAAATATTAAAAAATTCAGAAGGAATAAATTACTTAAAAAGGATAAGATGGAGAATTTCTAATAAAGCTTACGAATTTTATAAAAAACATAATATGCAATAGAAAATAATTATAGTTATAAATAAGGAACATTATACATTAAAATGGATCCAGTAAAAGAGGCTTTTTTTAAAATAAAAGAAGATATTTCTTATTTAAAAGAAGAATTGTCTATATTAAAAAAAAATCAAGTGACATCAGAATTTTTATTAAAAAAAATAACAGAAATTAACGATAAAATGGACATATTTTATAAAAAGGAAATTCCAACAGGTAATCCA
>CAZTFL010000001.1:343567-507566 GCA_964612895.1 Candidatus Woesearchaeota archaeon | reverse complement strand
ACAATTCCAACAGGTAATCCAACAATTCCAACAGGTAATCCAACAATTCCAACAGGTAATCCAACAATTCCAACAGACAATTTAATAAAAAATCACTTTAAAGGTTTAAAAACAGAAAAATATGATATTTCCATAGGAAATGATGGGGTTCCAACAAACAAACCAACAAACCAACAAACAAACCAACAAACAGATATTTTATCGAATAATATATATATGAACAATAAATTTAATACAGATTTGCAAGATAATGAAAATTCATTCGAAGAGGCAAGTAATATACTAAATAGCTTAGATGATATTAAAAAAAAGATAAGAAGGACATTCAAAAATCTAACAAACCAAGAAATGTTGGTATTTTCAACACTTTACAATTTTGATGAAAATAAAACAGAAGATATTAGTTATAAATTAGTAGCCGATACATTAAATTTAAGCGAATCATCAATACGAGATTATATCAATAAATTAATTAATAAAGGAATTTTAATAGATAAAATCCGTATAAATAACAAAAAAATTATATTAAAAATATCAAATAAGTTAAAAGAAATAGCAAATCTTTCAACGATAGTAAAACTAAGAAGCATATAATTTTATTCGCTTAAACGAATAAATGAGATATATCTCACTTCTTTTATTTAGTTACCTCAAATTTTTCATATTTGAGCTAAGTAACATGTCTTTTTGTTAGTATACTAACTTTAAGTATATTTTTTATTAAAACATATAAACTTTTTATATATCCTAATATTAATACTCACTTTTATTATTTAATTTTAATATTATTAATCAAAATTAACTCTCACTTTTCATATTTTTTATATGAATTTTAGCCTTTTTTGTTATTAAATCCCTGTTTTTATCTGAAATATATATTCTTTTCTTCCCAGAAGGCTCTGTATATTCATCTATAAGTCCAAATATTTTTTGTTTTATCGAGTTTATTTGCCCACGAATAGTGCTTTTTGATTTACCAAACATAACAGAAAGATCATCATGACTTAATTTTAAATTACTATTTATTAAAGCAAATACAATAGCTCTTTCCATAATAGTTAATTTATCTATTTCATCCATTTGGACAGCTGTTTGGACAGCTGTTTGGACAGTTGTAGTAGTTGTTTGTTTTTTTAATGACTGTTTATTAGAAAATATATTTGATCCAGAGATATATATTTTTTCAGATAATTCATTAAAAGTATTCTTTAAATTAGATAATTCTTCATGAATATTTTTAAAATTATCATCATATTTTTTAGATTTATCGTCTATTAAATTAATCCATTTACCAACTTTGGAAAAGTCTTTTTTTACGTTTTCAAACGAATCTGAAATTTCTTTTTTTAGCTCAAAAAATTTCCTTTTTCTTATAAACATAAACATCAAAACAAACGGTTGTTTAAATATGTTTCTGTTTGTTTATGTTTAAAACAGCCGTTTGTTTGTATTATTATTAAAATTATGTGAATGTATAATTTATATATACGATGTTTTATGTTATATTTTTTTTATCAAACAGCCGTTTGTTTATGTTTAAAACACGTATATATATTAAATACAAACGAGTGTAGTTTGTTTATGTTTAAAACAGCCGTTTGTTTTATCAAAAGATTTTTCTATATTTGATTAATTTTGTATAAACCGAATAAATTTAAAAAGAAGAATAACTATAACTATAAATGGATTTTAAAAAAATATTAATGAGTTCTTTTGTGATTTCAAATATATTTGTTTTTACATCCTTCATTCTTCCGATAATACCATATCTAGAATATCCAAATGTCCCAAATCCGATATCAATATGGAGATTTAGACCGCTTGGTTATATTCCAGGATGTGAGTCAAATTATATTGTTGAGCCATTAGGATTTATGCAAAATACATCGAGTACATTTTTTGTGATAATATTTTCTATGTATTTAGTTTCATTTTTAATTTTATTAATAATAAACAAAAAAAAGAAAAAAAGATAATATTTAGCTAAGGAAACCATAGTGAAGCACATATTTCTAAGTAATAGAAATTATTAAAAAATAAATGACACAAAAATCCTAGATAGTATAAATATTACCCATAACAATCTTAAGATAGATATGGAAAATACACGTAAATTGAAAACGATAATGGCAAAATAGAAGATGGATAAGAAAGTTTCTTCTTATGATAGTACAAAATCCTATACGTTATAGAAAATGGAATAAATGAAAATATCCATTATTATAAATATCCAGAATGTGAAGAAAATTCTTATATTTCTTTATATGATAATAGTGAGATAAATCAAGAATGGTTTAAAAAGAAAGAAAAAATATAATAAAAAAGAGAGATGTGTCCTATTGTAACTCAGAGAAGAGTCCAGTCTTTTTAAAAAAATTAATAAAAATTGCAAAAACTACACCCAATTTTTTTTACAATAAAAAGTAGAGGATCAAACATTATAACTACATATTTTTTGTTTTTTAATAAAATAATTATACTACAAACTTGATAAAGCAAACCATAGTGAAAAGTTTTTATTTAAATCAATATTTTTTTAATATAGACCGATTTTAAATAAAAAGTAGTATAATAAAAATACCAAATAGTTTGAAAAATAAGTTTATATTTTAACTATATCGAATTTTTATAATAGTTACTAATAAAGAAATAATAATTGTGTTTTTATATATAAAGTTCGTATAATATACATTATATGAAGTTCTTATATATATAAACAAACACATTTTGTATGTTCTAACAAAAATATAAATATGCGAACGCCTTATTTTTATTATGATAAAAAAATGCAACATATGTAATGAAGAAAAAGAACATCATGCAAAAGGACTATGTTATTCATGTTACAAAAAGATATATTGGAAACCAAAGACGTCTGTATGTAAAAGATGTAATAAAAGAAAAGAAATACATGCAAAAGGATTATGTGCTTCCTGTTATAACAATGTTTACCATAGTGAAAATAATAAGGCATATAGTCAAAGAAAAAGAAATAAAATAGATTTAGTTTTATATAAGAGATTAACAGAAAAATGTATTATATGTGGATTTGATAAAATTGTTCAGATTCATCACATAGATTTTAATAAAAAAAACAACTCTCAAGAAAACCTAATAGGATTATGTCCAAATCATAAGATGATGGCAAATAATTACAAATTTAGATATGAAATATATGAAAAATTGAAAGATTTTGGATTTATAATAAAAGAAGATCCTAAAAACATATTCTACAAAGAACTTAAAAGTGCCCCAAGTTCTCAAAATAAAGAAAAATAGGCGCACTTTTTTATAAAATTCATAAAAATACACAATAATATTATTTTTTCGCATAATCTAATAAAAATAGTTCGCACAATAACAAAAGAGGCATGTTTTTTATATGCAAAAGTGAGAGTTGATAAAAAGTAAAAAATATAAAATAAATATATAACAATTGTTTTTTATATGCAAAAGTGAGAATATAGATTTTTTTAGTAGCTTTTTTGTATGGAAAGTAAATAATTATAGACGATAAAATAGGTTATAAAAACAAAATAATAGATATTCGGTATAACGAAAAACACCAAAAATAAAAACCCAAAAAAGACAACAAAATTATAAAAACAAAAGGCTCGTACAATAGAAATGGATAAAGAGGATTTTTTAAAAAAAGTTGAAATTGAATTAAAAATTTCAAAAAATTCAGAATACACAACAAGAAATTACATAAAATCTAATGAAGAATTTTTAAGTTTTATAGATAAATATCCTAAAGATGTCACAGAAGAAGATTTGAAATTTTTTTTATCAGAAAGATATTCAAAAAAATCAACAAGTTCTATTATTTTATTTCTTTCAGCAATAAGATATTCATATTTGTCAATTTTTGGGTTTGATCCAACTCAAAACATCAAAAGACCGAAAAAGGAAAAGAAGATACCGATGGTTCTATCAAAAAATGAAATAAAATTATTAATAAATTCAACTCAAAATAGAAAATCAAAACTTATAATATCTTTAATTTATGCATGTGGGTTAAGGGTTTCAGAACTAACAAATTTGAGAATAGCAGATTTTGATTTTGAACAAAATATTGGAAAAATAAAACAATCAAAAGGTAAAAAAGACAGGATGTTTAATATCCCCGTTTTTTTGAAAGAAAATTTAAAATATCAATCGCAAGAACAACAGAAACATAAGAAAATTTATTTATTTACTGGACCAAATGGAAAATTAACAACAAGAAATATACAAAAAATAGTAAAAAATGCTTCATATAAATCGAAAATAGGGAAAGACATTCATTGTCATACATTAAGACATTCTTTTGCAACGCATTTATTGGAAAATAATGTAGATATAAGAAAAATACAAGAATTATTAGGACATTCAGATCTATCAACAACCCAAATATATACACATGTATCGAATAAAGAACTTAGAAAAATAGCTTCACCAATTGACTCATTATATTAAAAATAAAAATTAAACCAAATAGTTAATTTTTAAAAGCAATTTCTCTAATTTTAATTATGGCAATAAAAACTCCATCTATACTTCCTGGAGAACAAGGCTGGGAAGAATACAAAAAAAACAAAAAAAAGGAAAACAAAGAAATAAAAAAAGAATCTTCTGGTAAAAAAAGAATACCAGAAAAAATTGGAAACATAACATTAGGAGATAAAAGTTTTAGATTTGGATTACCATTTAATACATATAAAGAAGAAACAAAATTTTTTATATGGAGATATAAAAGAAAAATAGGAGAAATAATAGTTAAAAAAAATGGGGATGAAGAAGAAATAATATTAACATTTTTTAGAATAAAAAGAATGGGTAATTTTAAAGATTTAATAACGGATTCAGATTTTCAGAAAGAATGGTCATCAAAGGAAATTGAATTATTAAAAACTCAAAAAGATTGTTATTTGTGTGGTAAAAGAATATCCAAAACAGCCAAACCAAATATTTATCATTATAATATTTTTAAAAAGAAAGCTCATATATTAGAAAATTCTGAAAAAGTTGCAGAACAAGTTGTTAAAGGTGAAATAACTTTATCAGAAGGTTGGGAAATGTATAATGATATACTTGAAGAAGTTAATAGATATTACATGTCACTTAGAGAAGTTGCCCTGATTTGCGCTAATTGTGCAAAAACAAAACAAATTAATTAGGCAATAAATTTAGCTTCTTTTTTTGTTATATTTCCATCTATACAAATATTTCTAACTAAAACACCCTGTCTTTTTGAATTTTCTCTTATTTCTGCAGGTTTCATTCCATCTATATTTTTTGGATAGATAATATTTTCTATTTTAACAGTGTGATTAATTTTAGCCTCTTTAAAATTAATTCCAGTATCAAAAAAGAAATCATTTAATATTTTATCATCATTAGTTTTTAATGTACAGAAATCTGCTTTTATTTCCTCTTCATCTTTACCAGATTTCCCAGATTTTGGAGGTTTAGCCTTTATTTTTAATTCAAAATCATTATTTTTAAAACTAAGTGCAAAAAAAGCCCTAGGATATTTATCCATCAAATCAATTAAATCAATAGAATTTACATTAGTACTAATAATATATTTTTTTACACCTTGAAATTGACTAATTTTAGAGACCTCAAATTTAATATCTTTTTTTAAATCTAAAGTTGTTGCTATAATTCCAGAAACATTAACAGAGTTCTTACATTTTGAAATACAAGATCTTACAAGAAAATTAGAAAATTCACAACTCGTTTTTACTGCCCATTTATTAGCTTGTTTTTTTGCATCAATTAAATATCTATCTTTAAATTCACCACGTGAAAATTTTATAAAATCATTATGAATCTCAGAATCGAAATTTCCATTAAAAATTTTTTCAATAATCATATAACAAATGTAAAATATTTTGTTTATAAATTTTTCTTAAATAAATCTTTAAATTACAATAATACTTAAAAAAACAAATTAATATTATACAATATGACAGAAGATATAGTAAGTCAAGATAATGATAGAATTGTAGGAAAATCAGCTCAAAGAAATAATATATTAGCAGCAAAAATTCTTGCAGAAACAGTAAAGACAACTTTAGGTCCAAAAGGGATGGATAAAATGTTAGTAGATAGAGCTGGTGGAATAATAATTACAAATGACGGCGTGACAATTCTTGAAGAAATGGAAATAGGACATCCTGCTGCAAAAATGTTAGTTGATGTTGCAAAAACTCAAGAAAAAGAAGTAGGAGATGGAACAACAACAGTAGTTATGTTAGCAGGGAAATTATTAGAGAATGCAGAATCTTTACTTGATCAAAAAGTTCATCCAACAATAATTTGTAAAGGATACATGATGGCATATAAAAAATCTCTAGAAATTTTAAATGAGATAACTCATGAGATAAATGATGAATTTGAACTTTCTCAAGTTGCACAAACGGCAATGACAGGAAAAGGTTCAGAATATTTAAGAGAAAAATTTTCAGAAATAATTGTTCAAGCTGTAAAAATAATTTCAAAAGATAGCGATTTTGATATAAAAGACATTAGAATAGAAAAACAAAAAGGAGAATCTATAGAGCAATCCGAATTAGTTAATGGTATCGTTCTTAATAAAGAAAAATCTTCAGTAGAAATGCCTACAAAAATACAAAATGCTAAAATTGCACTAATTGAAGAATCTTTAGAGATTCGTTCTCCAGAAACGGAAGCTAAAATCTCTGTAGCATCTCCAGAGCAATTACAAAGTTTCATATCACATGAAGATTCTATACTAAGAAATAAAGTTGATAAAATAAAATCGATTGGTGCTAATGTAATAATTTGTCAAAAGGGAATAGATGATGTGGTTCAATTTTATTTATCAAGAGCTGGAATTTATGCATTAAGGAGAGTGCCAAAATCAGATATGTATGCAATAGCAAAAGCCACAGGAGCAAAAATAATATCAAAGTTATCAGAAATGACACAGAGTGATTTAGGCCATTGTGAAAAAGTGGAGGAAATAAGAAAATATGACGATAGATTAACATATATAACTGGATGTTCAAACCCAAGAACTCTAACTATACTAATAAGAGGGGGAAGCGAACATATTATGGATGAGACCCAAAGGGCAATAGAAGATGCTTTAGGAGATATATCATCTTTGTTAAAAGATTCAAAAATCGTTGCTGGCGGTGGGGCTGTTGAAATGGAGGTTTCAAATCAATTAAAAAAATATGCAAAAACACTAACAGGCAGAGAGCAATTAGCAATAGAAGAATTTGCCAAAGCTTTAGAATTTATTCCGATGACACTAGCGGAAAATGCAGGATTAGATACAATAGATATATTAACAGAATTAAAAGTCGCTCACGATTCTGGGGAAAAAGATTTCGGAATAAATTTATTTACATCTAAAGTAGAGAATACGTATAAGGCAGGAATTATTGAACCATTAAAAGTAAAAACACAGGCAATTGGTTCTGCGACAGAGGTTGCAACAATGATTCTAAGAATAGATGATGTTATTGCCGCAAAAAGGAAACCGACATCATTGAAAAATCCATCATCAATGTTGGATTACGATTAATTAATTTTTAACCAAGAAGATTCATAATAACTAATGGAATTCTCACTATCAACAATAGCAATTAAAAGTTTTTTCTTTGTTGAATTTGCAACTCTGTTTTTAGATGAAAAGTCTTGCCAAATATTCTTATTTTTTGACTCAGTTGGAAAACATATCCATTTGGAGTGTGAATTATTTATAATTGAACCTTTATCATAAATTCTAAAAACTGCACCAAATTTTAGTCCAGACTTTACAACATATCCTTTTTTCGTTAAATCACAATAAACAAAGTAATTAATTAGGAAATCTTTATTTATTTTAGAAAATTTATTCAATATTTCGTCCTCAGATAAAATTTTATCTTTCAAAAGAATATTCATTTTATTTGTTTTAAATAAAAAATAAGCCTCCTCTAAAGAATAATAAATTTTTTCTTCAATTCTCTCACCAAATCTTTTTTCTGAAAATAAATTAAAAGCCTCTTTCGAATTAGAGAAAATTTTACCTATTACTAAATTTGATTGTATTTTCATAAATGTCTTAATGTATAATTTATTATAAATCTTACCAATTAGAAAGACTTTTAATTAGAATTAACCCAATATATACAAAGTCCCGTAGTCTAGTGGTCAAGGATATCGGACTCTGGATCCGGTGACCGCGGTTCGAATCCGCGCGGGGCTATTTATTTATTAATTACATAAGCATAATTACCTATTTCTAAAATACAAACTTTTATAAACATAAAATCGGCAATATAAATATGAAAAGGTCAAGTAGACGTTGGAAGAAAAAAAATCAGATGCGTTGGAAGTGGCAAAGAAAGAGACTTAAGGCCGAGAAACGTAAAAGAAAAATGAAGAGAAGTAAGTAATAAGATTTAAAAAGTTAAAACATAAAATACTCATATTATCAGGTGCAAAAGTTCGTAAGAATAAGTAGCAGTGACCCCTGAATTATTTATATGGAAAAAACAGAAACAATAATAGATAAAGTGAAAGAAAGCATTTCGGAAGTAGTTGAAAAAGTAGAGGAAACTTTAGGAATTGAAAACAAAAAAGAAATTAAAAGAAAAACAAAAAAAAATAGTTCAGAAGACGAAATTGATCTTAAAAAAGATAGTAAAGTAGAAGATGGAGAAGTCCCTAAAGAAAATACGTCACTTACACCAATTGAAGATTATATAAAAACTGCATCTTATTTAGGAACAAAAGTCATAACGCCATCAATGAGAAAATATATTTATAGAAGAAGATTAGATGGACTTGCAATATTAAATACATTACTAGTTGATAAAAAATTATCTGACGCTATAAATTTTATAAAAAGATACAAACCAGATGAATGGACTCTTGTTTGTAAAAGAGAAGCAGGTTGGAGAGGTGCGAAAATATTTTCAGAGTTAACAGGAGTGAAATTATTTACTAAGAAATATCCATCTGGAATTTTAACAAATACTCAATTATCAAATTTTTTAGAAACAAAAATGTTAATGATTTGTGATCCATGGTTAGATAAAAATGCATTAAGTGATGCGAAAAAAGTAAAAGTTCCGGTAGTGGGAATTTGTGATACAAATAATCATACTGCTGATATAGATGTAGTAATAATTGCAAATAATAAATCAAATAAGTCATTAGGATTGATATTTTATTTATTAGCTAGAGAATATATAAAAGCACAAGGAATTGATAAAAAACTACCAGAATTAGAAGAGTTTGTAGGTGAAAAATTGATTTTAGAAGAACCAAGAAAGAAGAAAAAACAAAAAGAGAAACAAGAACAAGAGTTAAAGAGCGCACTTCAAGCTATAGAAGAAAAGATGAGACAAATTGCAGAAAAAGAGGACGAGAGTGTTAAAGATAATAAAAAAGATGATTCTTCCATAAAAGTTGGAGAAGGCGCCTCTCAAGGAGTTTAATTCAGTTATTTGAGGTCAAAGGATGAATAAATTAATTGAAATGTTTAATTTCTTTTTCAATATCCATTAATCGTTTATGTTTTATTAATCGTTCTCTTCCCATAATACCACATTTTATAAAATTAGCCCCGAATCCAACAGCTAAATCAGAAAGTAGCGTATCCATAGTTTCTCCAGAACGATGAGAAAATATTATTTGTATACCATTTTTTTTACAAATTTCAACTACTCTTTTTACTTCAATTAATGAACCAATTTGATTAGGCTTTATAATAATTGCATTTATAGATTTTAAACTAATCGCTTTAATTAATCTGTCTACATTAGTTGTTGTTAAATCATCTCCAACAATAAGTGTATTTCTTTTTGAAACACTATTTAATATTTTATTATATCCTAAAAAATCATCTTCATCAAGTGGATCTTCAACAAAAAATAAATCATATTTCTCAATAATTCTACTTACATAATCAATTTGTTCATTCCGATCTCTATCTAAATTTTTATTTTTATAGTCATAAAGCTTTCCATTAAAAAAAGTTGATGCAGCAATATCAAGTCCAATTCTTAATTTGTATTTTTCTGCAATTTTCATTAATATAAATAAAATTTCCTCATTTGTTTTATTTGTTTGCCATGCACTTTCATCATTTTTTGATTTAACACGCAACAATGTTCTAGCGTATTCATATGCTCTAATATTTTTTGAAATTGCTCTAGAAAATGTTTTTTCAAATGGTATTAATAAAAATTCTTGGAAATCTGCCCTTCTCATTTTTATATGTTTCGAATGAAGTCCACCACCAATACAATTTCCAACAGGCATAGGCATGATAGGATTAGATTTTTTATATAAATCTTCATAAATAAATTCCCAAACATTTTTTCCTTTTTCTTTTGCAGCAGCCTTCAAAAAAACTCCATGTATAACATAATTAACATTTCCACCTAATTTTCCATAATTTTTTTCAAATTTATCAATTAATATTTGAATTTGTAAAAGATCATCAACTTTTTTTATTAAAAAATTTTTATTAATAATTGTTTTACAAAAATCATTTAATAAAATTAAGCTTTTTTTTATTCCATCACTATTATAACAAGGAACTTCATGTTTCCCTGTAGATTTCCCAGAAGGTGATGAACAATAGAATTTTCCCTCATATGTTGTTAAAATAACTTCTATAGTTTTTTCTCTACGAGAATCTTTTATTATTCTTCCCCTTATTTCTTTGACAAACATAAAATATAAAAAATCAAATAGTTAATAAATTTTTGTTATAACTTATCAAAGAATTTATAAATAGGTTTATCTTTAAAAAAACATGAGCTTGAGAAAAAGAGGGCAAGTTACTTTATTTATAATACTAGGAATAATAATATTTTCAGGAGTTTTCGCATCTATTTTTTGGGTTCAACCAACTTTTATTTCTCAATCAAGTGTTAATTTAAATTTTGATAGTTGCGTTAATAAAATAATAACAAGTTCTATTGAAGAATTGGCAATAAAGGGTGGATTTTCTAATCCATCATCAAGTGTAGTTCATAAAGGTCAAGAAATTCCATATTTTGTTTACGCTTCAGATTATAAAATAGATGAATATAGTGGAAGGGGGGTAGTCCAGGTTCCTTTCCCAACACAACAATTTGAAAAAGAGTTATATTCATATTCATTAGATGGAATTAGTAAATGTTATTCAAATTCTGTAAGTAAATTACAAAAATTAGGATATAATGTAACAAAAGGAGAGGTAGATGTTCAAATTTCAATATTACCAAAAAGAGTAAGAGTTTTGATTAATGCTCCAACACTAATAGAATCCAAACAATTTGAAGAAATAACTGTCGATGTATCTTCTGAAATATATGGAATTTTAGAAATGGCCTCCAATATAATATATAAAGAAGTTGCCGGAGAATCCCAGTTCGAAGTAGATACAATGGAATTAATGAGAAGATATCCTAATTATATAATACAAATTTTCACAAAAAGTGATTCAACAAAAGTATACACAATAGAAGATAGAATATATAAAACAAGATATCAGTTTGCAAGTCGTTCAAATGTTATTCCAACAGCAGGAGAATGGGAGGAATATATTAACTTGTATGAGTAGAAAAATTTAAAAAATGGAAAAAAAATATAAATCTATAATGAGAAAAAAGGAAGTGGTCTTGTTTGCGTTTATAATGTTATTGGCACCGCTCGTTTTATCTGCCCCAAATCAATTAACATATTGTTGTGAAAAAACAACAGAAGGTGCTTTTTGTCAAAGTATCACAGATATAAACATATGTGAAACAAATTATAAATTATCTCAAACATCATGTGAATCAACAAATTATTGTCAATTAGGAACATGTTTTAATATAAAATCTGGAGTTTGTTCTCCAAATACACCAAAAGCACTATGTGAAAAGAATTCTGGTCAATTTATAGAAAAAGACATTAGAGAAGTCCCTCAATGTCAAAAAGGATGTTGCGTAATTGGAGAAAATGCTCAATTTATTACACAAACTCAATGTTTATCAATAGGAACACGATTAGGAACAGAAGTAGAATTTAGATCATCGGTTACAAATGAAATGCAATGTTTATCAACTGTAAACGAAGACGAAAGAGGAGCATGTGTTAATGAAAATTCTTTAGGTTCAAGAAATTGTAGAATAAAAACAAGAAGAGAATGTGGAGGAGGAGAAGGAGTTATTCTTACAGATAATACAAGAGCACAAGAGAATGGGACAACTTTCTATGCCGGATATTTATGTTCTGCGGAGGTATTGGCTACGAATTGTATTAAACAAACAACAACAGGATGTTCTTCCGAAAATAATTTAGATACATTAGATGTTTATTGGTATGATAGTTGTGGAAATAAAGAAAATATAGCTTCTGACTTAACAAAAGAAGACACAAAAAGTCATAATGGTGGAAAGATAGAAACGAATGTTTCAAATATTGCTATAGTTGGACAGAGTGGAAATTGTGATTATTATGTAGGTACTGCTTGTGCAGAAAAAAGCAAAACAGATTCTGTAATAAAAAAAGTTCAACATACATGTCAAAGTACATCTTGTAAAATAGGTGATACAAACTATAAGAATGGTGAATGTTGGTGTGGAGTAGATGAAGGAAATTTAAACAATCCATTACAAATAGATTCTAATATAATAGTAACAAATGATTCAATAGGAAATGGATTAGATTTGGTTGGATCCGAATATACTAGATATTGTTGTGCATATGGAAATATAACATCTCAAGTTTGTGGAACAAATAGAAAAGGAATCTGTGTGGAAACAAAACAAGAAATTGATTGGAGAAATATTGCTCAAACTAGTACTCAAAAATATAATTATTCAAGTGCTTTATGTATTGATAATAAATATTCAGATTGTTTATTACAAGAGAGTGAATATAATTGTAAAAATACAGCGAAAAGAATGTGTAAATGGTTAAATGTTTTAGATATAGGAACTTTAGTAGAAACGGATTCAAAATTGGTTGTTGGTGGAAAAACAATAAATATAAATGAAAAAGATGGTGTCTGTGTTCCTATGTATTCTCCTGGGGATTCAAGTGATTTAAATTGTAATAATATTAAAATAGAATGTGATGTGGAATATGATAGAAGTTGGTTTGAGGCAATAAGGACTTGGTGGAATAGAGATGTTATAGGAAATGATATAGAAAGTTTATCAGAAGTGAACTTCAATCCAATAAAAAATGCAGAGTGTTTAGATTCAAATTTTATAAAAGCAGCTAATAAGATTTGTGTATCTAAAGGAGATTGTGGTTTTTTTTTAAATTATAAAGACACAAATAGTACAGGAGCTGCTCCAGGATATCAATATACAGGGAGTATAGAAGCAGAACAAGATAGTATTACAATACATAATGCTTTAATACAATGGGTAAGGGAGATAAAAAATGAAAACTAAAAAATTTATAAAAAGAATACCGACAAATATTTTTATATTTTTGTTAGTATCTAATATGTTTTCATTTTGTTTTTTTATGAATAGCGTATCTGCCGAAAGTATTGATTGGAGTGGGAATAGTGGTCTAAGACCAGATGTCGCTGGTATCGGCATTGGTACTGAACTTGGAATTCTTGCAGCTGTTGGTTTTTTATTATTTCCAGGTTTAAATATGTGGATGCTTTGGAGTATTCTGATAGGATCGGGAGGAGGAGCTCTTTTAACTATGCGACAAACTGTAACTCAAACAGTAACATTTCAATGTGGCCCATGGGAGCATCCAACAAATATCAACAATTGCACTTTATGTAACAATTTAGGAGATTTATGCACAGAATATAAATGTAAAAGTTTAGGACAATCTTGCGCATACGATGCAGGTAGTGGTGTTTGTTTTGAGAATAATACTGGAGATATGGAAGCTCCAATAATTTTTCCAAGAATCGATTCTTTATCAGAAGGATACACAAATAGATCTTTTGTCGGAGAATCTCAAGGGGGAATAGGTGGTTATCAGATAGTTCAAAAAAATGGTAAAAATTATATAAATGCATCTGATCCAATAACGTTCGGAATAACAACAAATGAACCAGCAAGATGTAAAATATCCATGTCTCCAACATCAGATTATGAAAGTACAAATTCATATTACATAGGCGGAATCTCAAAAATAAGATATAATTTTACAGAGTATATGAATTTACCAAATGCAGACTTTTTCAGAGGAGCAAATCTTACATTAAAGAATGGAAAAGAAATGAATTTTTATATATGGTGTAGAGACGGAAGAGGGAATACAAATGAACAGCCATATCAAATTAGATTTAATGTAGATCCAGACCCTGATTTAACACCTCCAAAAATAGT
The DNA here is from genome assembly GCA_964612895.1 of Candidatus Woesearchaeota archaeon. Classification (GTDB taxonomy): domain Archaea; phylum Nanobdellota; class Nanobdellia; order Pacearchaeales; family GW2011-AR1; genus JAGVXH01. The sequence goes on along the minus strand of CAZTFL010000001.1, from coordinate 493,272 downwards.
AGGATCTTCTATAAAAGATGACGCATGTGTAGGAAATCAATCAGTTGACCTATTTTTATATGTAAATGATGCAAGTTATATTAATGAATGTAGATGGGACAGAGAAGACAAATCGTTTGAAGCAATGAATCCAGATAATGCAATGAATTGTGTGATGTCTACTCAAAACGCATCTTACAAATCAGAATGTTTCGGATCTATTGATTCCGTTTCAAGAGCAGGCACAATGTATTATTTCACATGTAAAGATTATAATAATAATACAAACTCAGAATCAGCATATTCTTTAAACTTAAGAACAGGAAGTGAATTAAGAATATCTTCAATAATACCAGATAACACAACAATTTATGCTTCATTACAATCAGTTCCAGTAACACTTGAAGTTCAAACATTGTTAGGATGTAACGACGGTAAAGCAATTTGTTCATATACAGATAAGAAAATAACTGAAAGATATAGAAATGCTTTAACATTTAGAGATACAAATAATGATGACGGGGTAAGTACTACTACATTATATTTAGGAGATGGAGATTATGAATATTTAATAGAATGTGAAGATGAAGGAGGACATAAAGAAAATCAAACTATAGAATTTAGTGTAGAAATAGACACAGAATCTCCTATAGTAGCTAGATTATTAGAAGAAGATGGAAAATTAAAAATTATAACAACATATGATTCAGAATGTGTTTATACTAACACAGACTGTGTCTATGATTTTTCTAAAGGAATATCAATTCCATATAATATGACAGATGAACATGTTCTTGCTTGGGATAAAACAAAAACATATTATATAAAATGTAGAGATGGGTATAGAGAAGCACCAGCTGAATGTTCTACAATAGTAAGATCAACGAGCATTTAAAATGAGGAATAAAAAAGCACAACAATCAGTTGGAATGTCTTTTGGCGTTATATTTTCCATAATACTTATAATAGCATTCGTTTCATTCGCATTCATTGCTATAAAATTCTTTTTAGGATTTCAAAAAACAGCTCAAATTACGCAGTTCTATAATAACTTACAATCGGAAGTAGATAAAGCAAGAGGATTATCTTCAATTGAAAAAGAATATGAAATAAATTTACCAAAAGGAATTACACACGTTTGTTTTATGAACACATCTAAAGAAAAAACATCAGACCAATCTCTATCATCTCAAATCTTAATGTATGACGCAGAATCAAATGTTTTTTTAATTCCTCAAAAAGAAACAAAAGGAAGCAGTTCTAAAAAAATAAATTATATTAATATAGAAGAAATCACAAGGTTGCAAAATCCTTATTGTGTTGAATCCTCAAATGCATTATTTATAATCAAAGATTCATTTTCAAAAAACATAATTATACGTTGAATTTAGAAACCTTTATAACATTTTTATTCGTTAAAAAATAATGAACAGAAGAGGGGAATTAAATTTCGTGATGATTTTTGCACTAATTGCCGGAATTTCTATATTAGTTTTATCTATATATGCAGTATCAAAAGTCGCAGATACAAAATCTTACGAATCAAATACTAAAATAGCAAAACAAATTTCGGTTTTTATAGATCCACTTCAAGCTGGATTTGCCACAAGTTCAAAAGGAGAGATTGATTTTAATCAAAAAGTCAAATTAAAAAATATATGTGAAAATAATTCAGATTTTGGTTCAAACAGATTGTCAATTGCTACATTAGATATTAGAAAAAAAGAATATTCAGATTTTGGTTCAACAATAGATGTAAAAGATAAATATATTTTTTCTAAGGAAGTATTTGAATGTCAAAAAATATTTTCTATTTCAAAAAAATTTTCATATCCATTTGAGGTTTCTGATTTTATAATTTTAATTCCAGATTCAGAAGAATATTGTTTTGAAAATGCTCCAGAAGATATTAAGAAAGATTTATCTTTTATGGAACTCCCAAATCTTTATTTTTCTAATTGTAAATCAAATAATTCACAAATCCAAGTTTGTGGAAACGCAGAAGATTGTAATATATCAATTTTCGGAGAATGTAACGAATGGACCTGTAAATCAAAATATAATTATGGAATTGTTAAAAAAAACAATAAATATTTTTATTATGTAGACGAATTGTTATATCCAGCAATATTTAGTGATTATTCAAATTACAATTGCAATATATACAGATTATTAAAAAAATCATCAATATTATCAGATTTATACTATCAAAAATCCTTAAATTTAAATGCAAGAGGTTGTGCGACAGATGTTGGTTCTTCAATATTTAATTGGAAAGATAAAATAGATTCAATAGACGAATTATCAAAAATGCTTGATTTTTATCCTGAATCTAACGAAATAAATATAAATAATATGGAATCAGCCTGCAAATTATGGTAAAAAAAGGTCAATTCCAAATAATGCAAATGATGATAATGATATTAGCCGTATTTTTCTTTTTTGTGCTTGTAGCACTCTTTATTTTCAATTTACAGGCAAAAAATTTACGTTCAGATTATGAGAATACACAAAGACAACAAATAATATCTTTAATAGAAACAATGGTTAATTCTCCAGAGTTTAGTTGTGCATCAAACGAACAATGGTGCATAGATGAAGATAAAGTAATTATAATGGCTTTAAATTTTAGCGAAAACTACAAAGAATTATGGCAAGTCGCATCAATAGAAATCTTACAAATATATCCAAATTCTCAAAAAAAAGAGATAAAATGTCCTGCATACGAATGTAACTATTATACAATTTATGATACAAATCAAACTGAAACTATGAAATATTCCGCTTATGTAAGCATGTGTAGACAAGATTCAAGAATAATAAACGAATGTAAATTAGTTAAATTTATTTTAGGAGTAAAAAATGTTTAAAAAAGCTCAACAAGAAATTGTAGGATTTGTTCTTATTGTTGTAATTGTTGTAATTGCCTTACTAGTTTTTATGGTCATAAAAGCAGGTTCTCCAACAAAAGTTTATGAAAGTGTAACTACAGACAATATTATAACAGGTATTATGCTTGTAACAACTCAATGTAAAACAAATTTAAATACAGATTATAGAACCATTGGAGATTTGCTGGAAGATTGTTATAATAATAAGAGATGTCAAAATATAGAAAAAAACAGTTGCGATGTTTTAAACCAAACATTAAAAGAAATATTAGATAATGTGTTAGATATTGAAGCAATGATAAATGCTTATGAGATAAATTATACATTCTTTTCAGAGGAAGGGTCAGAGGAAAAAATATTTTTTTCTAATGGAGTTTGCTTAGGTACAATATATGGTTCAAATCCTCAATTAAGAATATTAAACAAAGATGAAGGCGTCGCTATAGATTTAAAAATATGTTCTGAATAACTAAAATTTAACCGTAATATTTAATTGTTCTATTTCTAATGTCGGAACAATGCTTTCACGATTTCCATTTTTTATAGGTTTTAAAGAAATTATTCCAAAGTTTTTTAAAATATTCAAATCTTCATGTACAATTTTAAAATCTTTTTTTGCAATTTTGGATAATTCATAAATGGAATTTGGTTTTTTATCTTTAATTAAAGAGATTAATCTAATTCTTTCTTTTGAAAAAATCATTCTAATCATTTCTATATTCGAAAAATCATTTTTTATTTTTGATTCAGATAATTTTCCCAAAAATCCACGACTATCTGTTCCAATATTTATTGAGATATTTTTAATTTTCTCTCTACGATTCATAATAAAATATATAAAAATAAATATATAAACATTTTGAATATAGATATATGATATTATATACATATATAAGAGATTGGAATTTTCCTAAAAAACATTTTTTTGTCACTATACCAAGTGATATCAAAACATTTATAAATAAACATACAAAAAGTCTAAAAATAGACGACGATTCTAATAAAAAATATAGCAAAATTTATAAATAGAGTTTTTTTTATGTAATTGCGTTATTGTTCATCAATAATGCTGACTAGTCAGTGATCATACAGGGACCCTAGTGATGACCTTATAGCGCTCCCTAGTTATAAGTCCGGCCAGGCTATTTAGTTTGCTCAACCTGAATCTTCAGGGCCTTGAATAAGGCGGCTAACATAATGGTGCTGAAAGGAGGTTTAAAAAAATGAAAAAATTATTTCACAAAGCTATTACAGTTTTAGGAAGTTTAGTACTTGTAGGTGCTACAATGAGTGGAGCTTTTGCTGCTAGTTTTTCTGACTTAAGTGGTAGTAATACTTCTGTAGTTGTAGGATCAACAGCAATGTCAAGCGATGCAACAGCAGCTGCGAAAGTAGTTGCAGATTTGGGCACAACAACAAGTGGTTCTGTTACATTCACTGGTGGAGACTCTTATCAATTAGAAAAATCTTATGATAAATTTAATTTAGGAGAATCTATCGATGATTTTGGGACACTTTATGAAGATGATATGCCAGATTTCTTAAAAGATGGAGTTTATAAAGATAAAGATAATACTGAAGTGGATTATACACAAAGTATTACATTCGGAACTGATAAAGTAAGGTTAGACCTTTTCTCTGAAAAGAAGTATAATAATAGAGAAATAACAATTGGTTTTAACATTGCAGATGGTAACGAAATACTTACATATAATGTTGATTTCGATGGTACTTTGATGAATGCAGATGGTGCCGATATTCCTTTATTAGGAAATATGTATTATGTTAGTTCTGTTAATAATGGAACAACTGATACAATAGAACTATTCGATTCTAGTTCTTCCGTAGAATTAGAAGAAGGTGCTTCTGAAACAGTATCTATAGGAACAGATTCATATGAAGTAACAGTATCTTATATAACAGCTACACAAGCTAGATTTGTTGTAAACGGAAAGTCTTTAGGTAATATAGCCGTTGGTAGTTCTCAGAAATTATCAGATGGTTCATATATATTATTAAAAGATACTTATGTTTCATCAAAAGAATCTATACTTAGTACTGCAGAGTTCACTATTGGAAGTGGTTTAATAACACTTGAAAATGGTGCTGAAGTAGAAATTGCTGATGAGGATGTAGATGGTTTGGTTGCTACAGTTGATGTAAATGCTGGAACTATATCTCTTAAATGGAATGCTGATGGACAAACTTTCTTAACAGAAGAAGATAATGAATTAACAATGCCAGGATTTAACTCTATAAAAGTTGTTTATGGAGGATTAACATTTTCAGAATTAGAAGAAACTGAATTTGTTCCAGGAGATGAATTCGTTTTATCTACTGAAGTTAAAGATGGTTCATTAGACTTACCATTAGTATACTACAATGGTTCTAATATGTCATTAGGAAGTTCAGATAATACTCCTCTTAAATTTACAAGTGGTGTTTCTGCTAAACTAAACGAGACAGATGAGGATAAATTAGTTGTAGTATCTTCAAGAAAGACAACTGGTGAGGAATATGCAACAGTTGCATATGAAATAAAGAGTGTTACTGAAGATGGTTCTAAGATAGAGGAAGTTGTATTAACTAATTTAGCTAATGGAAACGAATTGAAATTAGAATCAAATAAAGAAGCTGTTAAAGGAAATGTTAAATATAAGTTAGAAACAAATGGTAGCTTATCAATTTTGCCAGTTAGTGCTTCTTTTCAAGTTGATTTTGAACAAGTTTATACAGTTAATGGTTTAACTATTTATTTTGGGGATTTGGATTTAAATAGTTCAGATACTTCAAAATTTACTGTAGGAAATGATACTTTAACCGTATTCGAACCAACTTACGAAGGAAAAATTTCTAATACAAATCCTTTAACTCTAAAATTAGCAATAAACACTGACGATGATGAACTTCATGTATTAAGTGTTTCAGGTGAAGATGTTAAGAAATCCGACGATGATGTAACTACGGCTTATATATATTCAGAAATGGCAACAAAGTATGAATTTGATGAATCTGACGATTCACATAGATTAGTTGTATATACAGGAGAAGAAGAGGCTACTGCTGAAGTAGTTGTTACTTCTGGAAGCGTTGAAGTTTCTTCAGGTTCAACTGGTGCTAAAGCTTACGAGGACGATGAAACAACAAGCTTTGCTGGTAAGAATTTAATTGTAGTTGGTGGTTCTTGTGTTAATGCTGTTGCTGCTGAATTATTAGGTGGTAACTATTGTGGTGCTGAATTCACTACAAGAACAGGTGTTGGCGCAGGTCAATTCATGATACAATCATTCGCAAAGGATGGTAAAGTAGCCTTATTGGTTGCTGGTTATGAAGCTGACGATACAACAAGAGCTGTAAACTATTTACTTGCAAATCCAAGTATAAGTACTACTGTTGGAAGTAAGAATGTTTACGAAACAGCTACAAGTACAGTTGTTACACAAGCTTAAATAAAAAACAAAAAGGATTTTTTCCTTTTTTCTTTCTTTTTTTATTTTTTTTATTTTTCTTTTTTTCTTACAGATAGATGTCTGAAGAAAACTTTATAATAGAAAAAAACATTACAAAAACATGAATGTTATAGAATTAAAAGAGGTAAAAAAATATTATAAAGTAGGCGATAATATAATTAAGGCACTTGATGGTGTAAATATTTCTGTAAAACAAGGAGAATTTATTGCAATAATGGGCCCATCGGGTTCTGGGAAATCAACTTGTATGAATATGATAGGTTCTTTAGACAAACCAACTTCAGGAGAAATTTTTTTAGATGGAAAAAATATACAATATTTAAACGAAAGTGCATTAGCACAATTAAGAGGTAAAAAAATAGGATTTATATTTCAACAATTTAATTTAATACCAAATCTAACGGCAATTGAAAATGTTTCACTTCCACTATTATTTCAAGGAATAGAAGAAATAAAAAGATTACAAAAAGCAAAAGAACTCCTAGATATGATTGGGTTAAAAGATAGAATACATCACTATCCAAATCAACTATCCGGAGGACAACAACAAAGAGTTGCAATTGCGCGAAGTTTATCAAACAATCCAGAAGTTATACTTGCCGACGAACCAACAGGAAATTTAGATAGTAAAACAGGAGAAATAGTAATGAATTTTTTAGACGAAATGCACAAAAAAGGGAAAACAATCGTAATAGTTACACACGATTCTGAATTAGCAATAAAACATGCGCAAAGAGTATATTGGATGAAAGACGGAAAAATAGAAAAAATAACAAACGGAAAATCTAAATCGAAAAAGGATTCTTAATGAAAGATTATTTTTTATTAGCTTGGAAAAATCTTAAAAGAAGAAAACTAAGAAGCTGGCTAACAGTTTTAGGAGTTTTTATCGGCGTCGCCGCAGTAGTTTCTCTAATCAGCATAGGACAATCATTACAAAATGCAATATCTTCACAATTTAGTGGTTTAGAACCAGATAAAATAACGATACAAAATATTAATTCAGGGTTCGGACCACCAAGTGCAGGTTCAATATCATCTCTAACCAAAAACGAAATAGATTTAATTAAAAAAAATCCCAGAGTAAAAGAAGTTTTCGGACAATATCTAAAGCCACTATCGGTGAATTTTAACAAAATATCCAAAAATACGTACACATCCTCTGTCCCAATGGATTCTAATTTACAAAAAATTCAATATCAATCAATAGATGATTTAGAAAAAGGAAATTTACTATCTTCAAACGACATAGGAAAAGTAATGGTAGGTAGCGATATCGTAAAAGAAGAATATTTTGAACGAGAATTGAGGATAGGAGATAAAATATTAATAGAAGGTAAAGAATTCAGAATAGGCGGTATTTTATCTAAAACAGGAAGTTTTACAACAAATTTAGCAATATTTATGTTGTCAAAAGATATGGAAGATATTATTGAATCAAAAGAAGAATATGATTATATCAACATTTACGTAAAAGACATAAAACAAACAGAACAAGTAGCAGAAGAAATAAGAGAATCTCTGAGACGTGACAGAAAAGAAGACATAGGCGAAGAAAGTTTCAGCGTAACAACGGCACAGAACAGTTTGCAGAGCATAAATAGTATCTTATCTATAGTTAATGTAATAGTAATAGCAATAGCAACAATAGCTCTAATAATCGGCGGAATAGGTGTCGCAAACACAATGTTTACATCAGTTATTGAACGACAAGACGAAATAGGAATACAAAAAGCGATAGGAGCAAAGAACTCAGCAATAGAATTAATATTTTTGTTTGAAGCAGGTCTATTATGTTTATTTGGCGGATTTACAGGTGCGCTTTTTGGTTTATTTTTATCATGGGGAATAGCATCAGTATCTTCTTATTTTTTAGGTGATGAGCTATTTAAAATAACAATATCTTGGTCACTACTTATCGGCTCTGCATTATTTTCTTTTATAATAGGATTAATTGCCGGATATATACCATCAAAACAAGCCTCAAAATTAAATCCAGTTGAAGCATTAAGAAAAAAATGAACAAACAATTTTTCAAATTAGCAATAACAAATCTTAAAAAAAGAAAATTAAGAAGTGCTCTGACATTAATAGGAATAGTAATTTCAATAATGGTTATTTTTGTTTTAATATCTTTATCTTTAGGATTGCAAAACGCTATATTAAAAATATTTCAAGAAATGGGTCAAGATAAAATTTTCATATATTCAAATAATTTGTTTTCAGGAACAATCGGAGATTCAGCTTTTTCAATAGACGATGTGAATATTGTAAAAAAAGTATCAGGAGTGAAAGAAATTTTTTATTCATCAGTAGATGTCGCAAAAGTTTCTGCAAATAATAAAGTCAAATATCTAATGACAATGGGTCTTCCAATAGATGACGATAGTATAATGAATTTAATATTAGAAAGTTTTACAATAACAGTAGAATCTGGAACATTCTTTAAAGTCAAACAACATGGAAAGGTGGTATTAGGAAATAAAGTTCCAGAGCTTTTAGATAATATAAAAGTTGGTGATAGGGTTGAAATTAATAATAAAACATTTAGAATAATAGGAATTTTAGAATCTTTAGGTAACGATCAGGATGATAAATCTATATATATATCTTATTCAGATGCTGAAAATTTATTTAATTTTTCAAAAAGAATAAATATGTTAGGTTGTCAAATTGATGACATAAATGAAATAGATATGGTTATCTCTAGAATAACATCGAGATTGGATAATTATAGAAATGTAGATGAAAAAACAAGAGATTATATAATTCAAAAACCAGAAGATTTATTGAAAAGTTTTAGTTCAATATTATTAATAATAACAGTTTTTTTAATAGGGATAGGTGGAATTAGTATTTTTGTAGGTGGGATCGGCATAGCTAATACAATGTATACATCAGTTTTAGAAAGAACAAAAGAAATAGGAATAATGAAAGCTATAGGAGCAAAAAAATCATCAATAAATCAAATATTTTTATTAGAATCAATTGTGTTGGGTGCATTAGGTGGAGCTGTCGGAATGATTTTAGGTTTTTTTATATCAAAAGCGATTGGATATATTGCAAATACGCAATTAAATACAAATTATCTCTCTCCAGTTTTCCCTATATATATGATAGTTTTATTGTTTTTATTCAGTATTGTCGTCGGAATAATTAGCGGAATTTTGCCTTCAAGAAATGCTGCGCGAACAAATATTGTAGACGCTCTTCGTTATGAATAAACAAAAGATTTATAATAAAGAAATTCTTCATAAAAGATATAAATCATGTATATAACTGAAAGGAGGACATAATGATGAAAAACAAAAAGGGTGTATCTGCAGTTGTTGCGACAAGCCTTATACTTCTAATCACAGTTGCGTCCGTAACAATTGTTTGGGGTGTTGTAATTCCTTTAGTTAAAGATAATTTAGATAATGCTAAGGTTTGTTTAAATGCCGCATCAGTAGTATCTATTAGAACAGCATCAGGATTGACCTGTTATAATAGTTCAAGTAAGGTATTATATCTCCAATTAGAAAGAAGTGCTATAGACTCAGATTTATCAAAAGTAGGGTTAAGAGCAATAGATATTAATGGAAATGCAAAAAGTCAAGAGATTCTTGTAAGTTCAGTAGGAACTGGATTAAAAGCAGGAGATATTTATAGATGGAATTCTACTTCCTATAATACAACAATAACATCTGTTGAAATTATTCCAATAATGAAAGTAGGTTCAACTGAATATCCATGTACAGATGCCATTAATACAATACAGATTCCTGTATGTGCATAAGTTTTTTTATTTTTTATTTTTTATTTTTTATTTTTAAGTTAAATATTTAAATATCCTTTTATTTTTAAAAGGATGAGGTGTTTATTAATTTCTAACCATAACAAATTCGGTCAAGTTTGGGTTGAAACAGTTATTTATACTTTGGTAGGTTTAGCTATATTAGGAACATTGATTGCTGTATCAAAACCTAAAATTGAAGAAATGAGAGATGAAAGTCTTATAGAGCAGGCAATGGAAAGTATGTTGTCAATAAATTCAAAAATATATGAAGCTTCAAAAACTAAAGGAATGAGAACAAGATTTGATTTAAAAATAGGAAAAGGTTTTTTTATTATAAATTCTAAAGAAAATAAAATTTATTGGCAAATAGATTCCTCCGTTCTTTATAGTGAAGAAGATGTTGAGATTGAAATAGGATTAATAAAAGTTTTAACAAAAAAAGCAGATCCATGGATGGTAGAATTGCAAATACCATATAATTTTGATATAAGATTTGAAGGAGAAGATATAGAAAAAAGTTTTTCTCAATCATCAATTCCATACAAATTTTTTATAGAAAATGAAGGTGCCGGAACAAACTCAAAAATAATATTAAATTTTGGAGAAATATAATGTCAATAAATATTAATTTAAATCCAATAGTTCCATCAATACCAAAATTTGAAGATAAAACGAAAATAGATGTAAGATACATTGTTATATCTCCATATGTATCAATTCATATTCATTGGAATCAATCAACATCAGAAATAGTTTATGAAGTTGAAGAACCAATCTTAACTGAAGAAGAAAATATAATGCTTCAAAAAATAGAGGGAATGTTGAAAGAAATAATTAATTTTAATATAAGTACAAATGTTCAAAATCAAGAATCTTTAATAGATTATATAGATAAAAATACTAGAGATTTAATAAAAGAATTGGGAATCAAAATGGACGAAAATTCATATGAAAAGATTTTTTATTTTTTATATAGAGATTTTATTGGATTAAATCAAATAGAACCGATAATGAGAGATTACTTTATTGAAGATATAGAGTGTAACGGAGCAGGAGAACCAATATATTTAGTTCATAGAGTCTTTAGAAATATGAGAACAAATGTTAAATTCGATTCTGTAGAAATTTTAGCGAATTTTGTCGAAAAAATAGCCCAAAAAACAGGGAGATATATTTCTTACGCATCTCCAATTTTAGATGGAAGTCTTCCAGATGGTAGTAGAGTTAATGCAACATACACAAAAGATATTACAAGTAAAGGTCCAACATTTACAATAAGAAAATTTACAAAAATACCTTGGACACCAATACAATTAATGAATTTCAATTCAATCAGTCCGGGAATGTTAGCATATTTTTGGATAGCATTAGAATATAAATCAAATATTATGATAGTCGGAGGAACAGCGTCAGGAAAGACAACATTGCTAAATGCAATTGCTTTTTTTATTCCACCAGAAAATAGAGTTGTCTCAATTGAAGATACTAGAGAATTAAATTTACCAAGAGAGAACTGGCTTCCAAGTGTAGTTCGTTCAGGAATGTCGTCAAATGGAGTTGGAGAAGTAGATATGTTTAGTTTGTTGCGTGGTTCTTTTAGGCAAAATCCAGATTATGTTATAGTTGGTGAAGTTAGAGGAGTTGAAGCTTCTGTTCTATTTCAGGGGATGGCGTCAGGACATTCTTCAATATCTACATTACATGCAGATTCCGTTCAGGCAATAGTCAATAGACTATCAACACCACCAATAAATTTAAGCCCAACACTTATTAATAGTTTAGATATCGTTGCTGTTCAAACTCATGCAATTGTTGCCGGACATGAAACACGTAGATTAAGAGAAATAATAGAAATTATAAATGTTGAACCTAATGGAACATCGAAAACAAATACACCATTTAAATGGGATCCAGCGAGCGATAAATTTTTTCAACAAAGTCAGAGCATATTATTTAATAAAATAACTCAAAAATATGGAATATCTCAAACAGAATTACAAAAAGAATTTATTCAAAGAAAAGCATTGTTAGTTGAATTATTTAAAAGAAAAATATTTGGATATGAAGAAGTTCAAAGAATACTAAATGAATATTCAAAAAAGCCAGAAATTGTATTAAATAGTTTTGGAATTTATTAATCTACCAAAATATTTTTTATCTCTTCAATAAATTTATCAACCTTTACAGAATATTCACTAAGAGTTTCCATATTTATACAAACAGTTTGATCTAAATTTTTTAATTTAAGAGCAACATTTTTTCTAAATTCACACTCTCTTGATTTTGGCATATCAGGAATCCTTTTAAAAAATAAATATAACGGAACAATATCTTGAATAGAATCATTTTTATCGAAATATTTTTTCATGAATTCGACTCTTTGTTTAGGAGAATTAGGCATACATGGGATTTTCCCAGAATCACAATATAACTTTATTAATTCATCAAAAGTATTCTCAATTAAGCTTTTCCATCTTGCAATCAGATTTAATATAACATCACAAGTTTTTGTGTACTTCAAGCTGACATATAATAAATGATCAGCACTGATTTTTTCTTTCATAATATCATCAATCATAGTTCACTCACTTCGCTAAAAAATTCGCCAAATTAGAAGACAATCCCCCTTTTTATATCTTTTTGTATTTACTTCTTCTTCTAACAAAAAAGATAACAGTTATAGAAACTAAAATTAAAGGTATAATTAATGAAGAAAAAGAGAATTTATTTTCATCTGGGTGATAAAAATTATCTATATTAAAATCAATATTCTCTTCATACACTCTTCTTGTATTTGTAGAATCAGAATAATAAATATTCATTTTAATTATATTATTCTGCGTATAAATCTTAAAATCAGATCTAGTATCATCATTAGAAGATAAACTTCCTATATTTTGTTTATTAGCCCCATAAATATCAACACCATCTTGACTTGGAATCTCAATAGTAACAGCATTAGAATCACTTTTTCCAATATTTTGAATTTCAAAAACAATTTGCTTTGAAACAATATCATAATCAGCTACAAAAACCTCGAATTTAGAACGAACATCATCCACATTGATATAAAATGTTTTTATAATATTTCCATATTTTATTTCTATTGGAGATTCTGAATCCAAAGCTTCTTTATCAACTCTAATTGTAAAAGGAGCCATCAATACATTACTATAATCTCTAGCATATATATTTGAAGGAAATGTATAAGATTTCTTTGAAGAAGGGTCTATTGTAAATGGATATTTTTCTATTAATTCTAAAACAATACCACCACAATCATTTGAACCAGCAGCATCCGCTTGAAAAACAATCTTAACAATATCTCCTGGAACTGCAGGATATGGCTCTTGGTTCATCATACTTATATTTAAATTACATAATGCAAAAGCATTAGAAACTAAAAACATAGTTAATACAAATATTATTTCTCCTCTCATTTCTATCAAATGTGTTTTTGTTTTTTAAATATATCGATTTGGATATTTAATTTCATATAAATTTAAAAACTCAATATAATAAATAAAAAACAAGAGATGATGGTAAAGAAATGTATATACTGTTCTGCAGAAATTAATTCAGAATGTGTAGTTGATATGTGTCAAAGGTGTATGTATCAAGTTTGGGGTGAAAAAATGTCAAAAACAATAATAGAAAATATGCAAAGAGAAAAAAATATAGGTAATTTAGAATTAGGAAGAGTCAGCGAAAATAAAGAATTATCTTGTCAGATAAAAAAAGAAATGCAAATAGTGGATTTTAATTGAATTATAAAAAGGTTTTTAAAGGGTTTTTCTCTTTTTATACCAGGATAGTTTCTGTCCGAGTTGTTATACAGCGAGATTTATTCTCAGTTGTTAATTTAAAATGGTTAAAGGAAAAAGAATAAGACAAAGGGGAAAGCTAAGACTTAGTGAATACTTTAAAAAATTAAATGATGGAGATAAAGTTGCAGTAGTAATAGAAAAATCAGTAAGAATAAATTTCCCTAAAAAAAATCAAGGATTAACAGGTTCAATAGTAGGATCAAGGGGAAGTTTTAAATTAGTTAAATTAAATGATAAAAATATGACAAAAACATATATAATTCATCCAATTCATCTAAAGAGAGTATAAAATGACAATAAAAGAAGAAAAACCGCTAACAGTATCCGAAGTAATAAATTTAATCGGAGATTCTGAAAAAACAGAAGAAATAAAAAAATTTTTAAAAACATTTAATGATATGAATGTAGAAAAAGCCTTAGAATTAAAAGAAAAATTATCGTCTTTAAAAATATTAAAATTAGATGAAAACGATATTGTAAAAATTATAGATTTTATGCCAGAAGATGCTGTAGAACTAAATAAAGTAATTAGTGATTCTAATTTAGATTCAGAAGAAATCACAAAAGTACTAAATGTTATTAACAATTAAAGAATATGAAAAGAGAAGAAAAAGCAATAATATTAGATTTCCTACCGTATGGTTATCCATTAGAGAACAAAATGTTACCAATAGCTCAGGCTATAGGTTGTGAAAATTTTACTCTTTTACAACTTATTCCTAGAAAAGGAATGAAGTTTGAAGTAGGAGAGGAAACTTATATAGGAGAAGGTAAAAGGGATAAAGTCCAATATATTTTAGGGAGATGTCCTAGAGAAAAATTAACAGAGACGGCAAAAGCTCAGTTATCTGAGTTTATAGAAAAAGCCTCATCAGAAGATGAAGAAAAATTCGTTAATTTTTTCAATAAGGCTCAACCAATAAATACAAGACTTCATCAATTGGAACTCATTCCTGGATTTGGCAAAAAGCACACAACGGCTATAATCACAGCAAGGAATGAAAAGCCTTTTATATCATATCAAGATATAAAAGAAAGAGTTCGAAATATTCCAGACCCAAAAAAGGGGATTGAAAAGAGAATATTTGAAGAACTAACGGAAATACAGAGATATAATTTATTTATTTCATAAAATGGCAGCAAATAAAGAACACAACAAACAAGAGAAAGAAAAAGAATTTGAATTAGTTAGAATTTTAGGAAAAGATATAATTGGAAGTAAAAAACTTTTTTCAGGATTAACAAGAATTAAAGGTATCAGTTGGGCAATTGCAAGTGCTATATGTAAAATATTGGAATTAGACAAAGATATTAAAATTGCGGATTTAAATCAAGAACAATTACGAAAAATTGAAGAATTAATGGAAAATCCAAATTTTCCTAATTTTATAAAAAACAGACAAAAAGATTTTGATAGTGGAAGTGATTCTCATTATTATGGTTCAGATTTAAATTTAAAAACTGAATTTGATATAAAAAGAATGAAAAAAATAAAATCATATAAGGGAGTTAGACACACTGCAAAATTACCAGTAAGAGGACAAAGAACAAAGTCGAATTTTAGACCAAATAAAGGAAAAAGTGGAGGAATAAAAAAAGTAAAAAAAGAATAAAATGGGAGATATAAGAAGAAAACATAGAAAATTTACTAGACCGAGACAATTATTTAATCGTTCAAGAATGGATGAAGAAAATATTTTAGTTGAAAAATATGGATTAAAGAATAAAAGAGAAATTTGGAAAGCAAAAACAAAAATTTCTAGCATAAGAAGAAGGGCGAAAAATCTTATCGGACATTCTGAAAATGAAAGACAAAAGTTTTTCGATAAATTAAATAATTTAGGATTTAATATTAAACAAATAAGTGATATTTTAGCTTTAACCGAAAAAGATTTACTAGATAGAAGATTACAAACCATAGTTTTTAAGAAATCTTTATCTAACACACCTAAACAAGCTAGACAGTTAATCACTCATAAACATATTTTAGTAAATGGTTCAGTTGTAAATTCTCCATCGGCATGGGTAGATAAAAAAAATGAATCAAAAATAGAATTAAAACCAGGAACAGAAAAAATAACAAAAGAAATACAGGAGGATATTGAAGAATAATGGCAAAGAAAAAAACAGAAGATCATATAGGAATTTTAAGCATATATGCTACATACAATAATACCATAGCTAATTTGACAGATTTGGCAGGAAATACTATTTTTAAAGTAACAGGTGGGCAAATCACAAAACATGATAGAATGAAAGCTAATCCAACAATAGCTATGTTTATAGCAAAACGAATACAAGAGGTATGTAAAGATTATAAAATTACAAATTTATATGTTAAATTAAAAGGGCAAACTGGAGATAGAGGTATCGGTCCAGGTGGACATGCAGTTGTAAAAACACTAACTAAAGAAGGATTTAAAATAATAAGCATGAGCGATATGACATCCGTTGCTAGGGGTGGACCAAAGAAGGCTGGTGGAAGGAGGGGACGTAGAGTATAAATTTATAAATTAAATACTTGATAAAATAAAATGGAATTAATAAATAAAACAGAAGAAAAATTAACATTTGTTATGCCAATGAATATAAGTTTAGCAAATGCCATAAGACGTTCGGTAATAGAAGTTCCAGTTCTTGCAATAGATGAATGTGATATATACAAAAACGATAGTGCATTATACGATGAAATTATATCTCATAGGTTGGGATTAATCCCACTTAAAAATCAGAAAATAAAGAAAGGAGAAACTGTCGAATTAAAACTAAAAGCAAAAGGGATAGAAGGTGGAGTTTATATTATGTCAAAAGAATTAGGAGATTTGTCAGTTTATCAAGATATGCCAATAGTATTTTTAGATAAAGGTCAAACAATAGAAATATTATCTAGGGCAGTTGTTGGCACAGGTCTAGAACATGCAAAATTCGTTCCAGGGTTATTTTATTATAAAAAATTAGCAAATATAAAAATAGGAAAGGAAGCTGAATCTAATATTGAATTATCAAAAAGATATCCAGAAATATTTGAATTTAAAGATAAATTAAAAATTAAAGATGCAACAAAATGTGAATTAGATGAAGAAGACTTTAAAGATTGTCCAGGTATAGAAATTAGTTACAATGATAAATTAGTTTTTGATATAGAGACATGGGGACAAATGAAAACAGCAGATATATTTGTTGAAAGTTGTAGTATATTGAAGTCAAATTTATCTGAAGTATTAAAGAAAATAAAATAATTGCGAGGAGATGCCGGAGCGGTCAAACGGACTACGTTAAGGCCGTAGTGGTTATTGCCTGCGGGGGTTCGAATCCTCCTCTCCTCATGAATCAGAAGAAAAATCTGATTTAATCAAATTCAGAAGCAGATCAAAGAAATCGCTTTGAGTAATAATATGAAAAAAGAAATAAGCAAAACAAAAATAGAGAAAAGGATGAAAACAAAAACAAATCCAATCTTAGTTGATACTATAATCAAATTAAAAAAGACAAATCCAGAAGTTGCAAAGGAATTATCAAAACCAAAAAGAAAATGGGCCGCAGTTAATTTAAAAGATATTAACTTAATAGAAGGAAATGTTATAATTGCTGGAAAAGTATTAAGTTCAGGAGATATAGATTCTAAAAAGAAAGTAGTTGCTTGGTCTTTTAGTGATAAAGCAAAAGAAAAAATATTAGAAATGAAAGGAGAAGCGATTTCTATAATTGAAGAAATAAAAACGAACCCAGAATTAAATAATTTAAAATTAATAAGTTAAAATGGAAAATATTATAGTTGATGTTGAAAATGCGATATTGGGAAGATCCGGTTCATTTATCTCAAAAGAGTTATTAAAGGGAAATTCTGTATCAGTTATAAATTCTGAAAAAGTAATAATATCTGGGAAAAAAGAATTAATCGTTGAAAAAATACTTAAAAAAAGAAGAATGGGACGAGGTGGTTCTACAAAAGGTCCTACATATATAAGACAATCAGATAGACTTTTAAAAAGAATATTAAGAGGAATGTTACCTTGGGATAGAACTAAAGGAAGAGAAGCGTATAAAAGATTAAGATGTTATATAGGTAATGGAATTTTTAAAGAAGAAGAATTAAAATCATCAATAAAATTTAATCATAATAAACCTATAAAATATGTAACAATGAAAGAAGTTGTGGAGGCTTTAAGATGAATAATATTGTAGTTGTTGGAAAAAGAAAAACATCTATAGCTAAAGCTACTATAAAGGAAGGAACAGGAATAGTAATATATAATAAAAAACCAATTTCATTTTTACCTAATTTAAATCAATTAGAAATTAGTGAACCATTAATAATAGCAAATGATGTTTTAGGTGAGTTAAATTTTGATATATCATTAAATGTAAAAGGTGGTGGCAGTTCCTCTCAAATTGAAGCTTCAAGATTAGCTATATCAAGATCGATGATAGAATATACAAAAAATGATGAATTAAGAAAAGCATTATTATCTTATGATAGAAATTTATTAGTAGCAGATACAAGAAGAAAGGAAGCTTGTAAGCCCGGAGATTCTAAAGCAAGAGCAAAAAGACAGACATCTTATAGATAATTTAAGATTTTAATATTGATTTTAATTTTCTTTGAACAGCATAAAAAGTTTCATTGTCTATTATTTGTTTATGATTCGCTTTATGGAATTGTCCATCAAATTTTATTTCACCTAGATAAGTTCTATTTTGTAATATTTTTTTTATGCCATTTATTGAAAATCCAAATTTCTTCGATAAAGAATTTAATGAAATTTTATCATTTAAAAAAGTTCTAAAAATTGAAATAACATTTATAGAATCTAAATTTCCTTCAAGTTTTCCATCAATAATTGAATATCCAAAAGGAGCTCTTGTTACCGGGAGTCCCTTACTCGCTTTATTAATCATTCCATTTTTCTGTTTAACTCCTCTAGAACAATTATATTTTCTAAAGATATCAAGGATTCTCCAATCAATTTTCTCATTAATATATTTATTAAATTCTTTTATATTTTCAGGAACAAAATTAGAACAAATATTGCAAAAAGAATATCCATTTTTTTTATTTTCTTTTACATCAGAATATCCACATTTTACACAAACCATAAATAAAACAAACAATTTGAATTAAAATATTTATCTAATATTATGTGCAGCAATTAAATCAGCTTTAAACTCACTTAATTCATCGGGAATTTTAATATTAGAAATTTCATCTTTTAAAGAAATATTATTTTCTTTTTTATTTTTCCATATAGAACTATTAAATTCAATTAAAATGTTTATTTTATTTTCTGATTCACTATTTATATCAGAATCTATTTTTGGCCATTCACTATTTAATAAATCAATATCAAAATCTTTTCCTATAAAACTAGTTATCTTTGGAATAATAGGGTATAACAAATAAAGCAATCTTTCAAAAATATAATACAAAGACCAACGTGCAGAATTACTTTCTTCTTCTGTAAATAATTTTTCTTGATTATAAGCTCTATTTTTTATAATTTCAATATAATGAGACGAAAAAATATTCCAAATAAAATTTCTTAATTTCTCAGCAGGATTATAAAAGTTATAAACAGAATAATTACTATCTGTGTATTGCGTCAAAGAATCAATATAATCAATAAATATTTTATCCAAATAAAAAATTTTTGGTTTTTGTTTAGGTTTTTCAAATAATTTAATAAATTTAGAAATATTTAATATTTTATTAATTGTCTTTCTTTCTGCAGAAATTCTATCCTCTGAACATTTTAAGTCCTGTTTTGACAAATCTCCTTCTGTTGCAGCCCAAAATCTAATAGCTTCAGAACCATAAGAATCTAATAATTTTAGTGGGTCAATTCCATTCCCTTTACTTTTACTCATTTTAAATCCATTAGCATCAACTATGTGTTGATTTATCCATGCATCTTTAAAACAAGCTTTACCAGTCTCCAAATATCCCCTTAAAACAGTATAATATAACCAAGTTCTTATTATTTCTTTTCCTTGTGGTCTTAATGTTGCAGGATATGCTTTATTAAAAAAATTCATATCTTGTTTATATTTTAACATAACAAGTTCAGATATAGAAGAATCCATCCATGTATCTAAAACACGATTTTCTCCGGTCCATTCTATATTTGGAAAGTCTTTAACTAAACCAATCTTTTTACTATTTTCAAAAACCTCAAAGTCTTCCTCTACAGAGTCTTTCCATGGTTCATAATATTTTATTTCAGTAGGTAAAGCTATAACATTTTTATCATTTAATTTTGAATGCCATAAAGGAATAGGCGTTGCATAAAACCTTCTTCTAGAAATTGGCCAATCTATAGAAACAGAATGGATCCAGTTCTCCATTATTTTTTCTGCAAATTCTGGATAAAAATTAATTTCTTTTGTAAGATTTATCATTTTATCTTTAAATTCTATTTGTTTTAAATAAAATTCAGGCATTTCAATAAATTCTATCTCAGCTCCACTTCTTTCAGAGATAGGAGTTCTATGAGTAATAATATCTTGTTTTACAATTAATCCCATATCTTTTAAATCATCAAGAATTTTTTCTCTTGCTTTTTTTATTTTTAATCCTTTATATATTCCAGCATTAGAATTCATACTTCCATCAATATTTATAGATATAATTGGTTCAATTTTCTGTTCTCTAAAAAATTGAATATCACTCAAATCTCCAGCGCTACACATCATTACAATTCCACTACCTTTGTTTTGATCAGCCATAGGATGTGATTTTATAATTATTTCTTTTTCAAAAATAGGACTTATTGCAATTTTATTTTCCAAATGTTTAAATCTTTCATCGTCAGGATTGAAAATAATCATTCCGCACGAACAGATTAGTTCAGGTCTTGTAGTAGCTATAATAATTTTTTCATCAGAATTTTTAATATCCCATTTTATATAATTAAATGTAGATTTTATTTCTTTATATTCAACTTCTGAATCAGCAATAGTCGTTTGAAGTTTAGAATCCCAATTATTTATTCTTTTATCTTCATAAATGAGCTTCCTCTTATATAAATCAATAAATGTTGCTTGAGTAATTTTTCTATATTCAGGAGAATCTGTTTGATACACAGCTCCAATATGATTTCCTTCTTTGTACGAAGAAAAAGAAATGCCTAATCTTGAAAAAGTATCTTTTGTTGCACTTCCTGCTTCATTTAATAATTCTTTACACATTTTTATAAAATCATCTCTTTTTACATCAAAAGCAGAAACTGCGAATTTTTTTTCAGCACCCATTTCTATAGGAAGCCCATTATTATCAAGTCCTAATGGAAAAATAACTTGAAATCCCTTCATTCTCTTATATCTAGCAAAAAAATCCATATAACAGTATGTCACAGCCTGTCCAATATGAATAGGACTATTAACATATGGAGGAGGAGTATCAATTGAAAATATTGGCTTTGTGACTTTTTTATCAAATAAGAAAAATTCAGATTTTTTCCAATTTTCGGAAATTTTTTCTTCGATATCCAAATCCCAATTTTTTATTTCTTTAATATTCATATTTCAATAAACAAATCTATATTTAAAAAAACTTCTATACCATCTTATTTATAAAATTTAAAAATATAAATAAAATATGGTGAAAATATTAGCTGCTGGAGATATACATGGAGATAAATCAATTGCAGATAAATTATCAAATAAAGCATTAAATAATAAAGTAGATTTGATAATACTAGCCGGAGATATTTTTGGTGCGATGAAAGACCCAAATGGAAATTTATTAGAATCTTTCAAAAGAAACAAGCAAAAAGTTTTTTTTGTTGCAGGTAATTGGGACACTAAAGAAGAAATAGATTTTATATCAAAATATTTTTATGCAAATAATTTAGAAAATAAATATTTTATATACGACAATATTGGAATTACTGGAATTGGGAATGTGGATTGGAAGATAATTTTAGATAACAATGATTTTAAAATAATAAAAGATAATATAAATAAAATAAAAACAGATAAAAAAATATTAGTATCTCATGTTCATGCTAAAGGAACAAAGGCCGAATTCTCAGGAATAGAAGGAGATAAAATCCTTAAAAAAGCAATAAATGATTTAAAACCAGATTTTTTAATTTCAGCACATATACATGAAGCAGAAGGACTTGAAGAAAAAATCGGGAACACCAAAATTATTCAAGTCGGAAGAAAAGGGCGAATTTTAAAAATATAAATACAAAACAAATAAATACTCTACAAAATAATATTTAATATGCCTATAAAAAAAGACAGAAAAGTAACTTTGATAATAACGGAAAAACCTCAAGCAGCAAAAAAAATTGCATCAGTGCTTTCAAATAATAAAGATGAAAAATTTACAACAAAAGATAAAGTTTCTTATTACGAATTTCAGAAAGATAATCGTACATACATAGTTGGTTGTGCAGTTGGACATTTATTTGAAATTCAACAAAAAACCCAAAGAGGTCCATTCCCAAATTTTGATGTAGAGTGGAAACCGTCATATAACAAAAAGAAGTCTTCTTTTACAAAAAAATATTTAGATGTATTAAAAAAAATATCTAAAGAAGCAGATGAATATATTATAGCAACAGACTTTGATAGGGAGGGAGAAGTTATTGGATGGAATATTCTAAGATTTTTATGCAAAAAAAACAATGCAAAAAGAATGAAATTTTCTACATTAACAAAAGAGGAATTAGAAGAATCTTTTAAGAATTTACATCCAAACATAGAATGGGGAGCTGCATATGCAGGAGAAACAAGACATTATTTGGATTGGTTTTATGGTATAAATTTATCAAGAGGGCTTATGAAATCATTGTCAAATGCAGGTCAATTTAGGATATTATCCATTGGAAGAATTCAAGGTCCATCTTTAAATATGCTAGTAGAAAAAGAAAAGGAAATAAATAATTTCGTATCAACACCTTATTGGCAAGTTTTTTTACAAGTAATTGATATAAAAAAACAAAAATTAGAAGTTCAATATGAAAAAGATATTACAAAGAAATCCGAGTTGCTAAAATTTGAACATCTTAAAGGGAAAAAAGCTGTTGCAAACACAACAATAAAAGAAAACAAATTAGTTGCGCCAATTCCATTTGATTTAACAACTTTACAAACAGAAAGTTATAAGTATTTTAAATTAACACCGTCACAAACATTAAACATCGCTCAAAGTTTATATACAGACGGTATAATATCATATCCAAGAACTTCATCACAAGAATATCCAAAATCAATCGGTTATGATAAAATATTAAAAAAATTAGAGAAATATACAACTCTTACAAAATATGCAAAAAATAAAGAACCAACAAAAGGCGTAAAGACAGATCCAGCTCATCCTGCAATTTTTCCAACAGGAGAAACAAAAAAATTAAAAGATTTAGAAAAAAAAGTTTATGATTTAATTGTGAAAAGATTTATTTCTTGTTTTTGCGATTCTGCTTTAATAGAGACAAAAAAAGTAGTTATTGAAATAAACAATTTAAAATTTAATATTTCAGGTAATATAATAAAAGAAAAAAATTGGATTAATGTATATCCGACATCTATTAAGGAGGAAAAAATACCCATAATGAATGGAGAAGTAGACTTATTAGAAGTTAGAACAGAAGAAAAAATGACAAAACCTCCAAAAAGATATACACAAGCATCTCTTATAAAAGAATTAGAAAAAAGGAATTTGGGAACAAAAGCAACAAGAGCATCAATAATAGAAACTCTATTTAGTAGAGGATATGTATTCGGAAAATCAATAGAAGTAACAGATTTGGGAATGCAGTTACATGAAACATTAAGTAAGATATCACCATTGATATTAGATGAAAAATTAACATCAGATATGGAAATTCAAATGGAAAAAATAGAATTATCCAATAAAGATTTTGAGAATCAAGAACAAAAATTATTAGAAGATGCAAAAAAGAATGTGACAGAAATTGCAAAAAAAATAACAAAAGATATGGAAAAAATAGGGGAAACTTTGGCTGATGCAAATCAAAAAGTTTGGGAACAAGAAAAAGAACAAAATACGATGAGTGAATGTCCAGTATGTAAAAAAGGAAAATTAATTATAAGATATGCAAAAAAATTTTCGAGATATTTTGTGGCATGTGATAATTATCCAGATTGTAAAACAACATTTTCTCTTCCACCAAATGGACTAATGAAGCCATCAAGAGATAAAGATGGAATTTTGGAATTTTGTGAAGAATGTCATTCTCCATTAATAATGTCTTTAAGAAAAGGAAAAGCACCATGGAAATTTTGTTTTAATCCAAAATGTCCATCAAATAAAGAACTTCAAGAAAAAAGAGAAGAATTCAAAAGAAAAATCAAAAACAATGAAATTCAAATTAAAGATGGAAAAATAATAGAAAATAATAGAAAATAATAAAAAAAAATTAAAATTCTCCAAATTCATATTTAGCAAATTTTTTATCATAAATTTCCTTACCGGATAAAAATCTATATATATTATATTTTATTATCTTAAGTATTGAATTAATATTCTTATATCTACGTGGAGAAGATTCATTGTAAATATTTAATACTTTATATTTCCCAAATTTAGAAGCTCTTTTTGTAAAGTCAGAATCTTCTCCAAATAATATTTTCTCGTCAAATCCATTAATTTTATTATATATTTCCTTTTTACAAAAAATACCAATTCCTCCACAACAAAAATTAATTTTTAGAAGATTTCCAATAATTAAAAAGAAGTTTGAAAAAAGATAGAGAATATTGATAATTAGTTTTTGATTTTTTTTAAATAAAAATGATGCAATATCAAAAGAATCTTTTTCCCATTTATTAAATAATTTTTCAAAAAAATCAATATTCAATATAGTATCAGAATCAAAAAATAAAACAAATTTATATTTTGCATATTTTGCCCCAAAATTTCTAGCATGTCCAGGTCCAAGAATATCTTTAAGAAAAACAATTTTGTATTCATTAAATTTATTTGAATAATATTCAGCAACTTTTTGTGTATTATCTTTACTGTTATTATTTACTATTATTATTTCAAAATTTTTATTAGTTTGTAAATATAAAGAATCTAATAATTTTGGTAAATATTTCTCTTCATTTAATGCAATAATAATAATACTTATTTTTTTCCTCATAATTAATTAAACAATCCTCTTTTACGAATTCCTCCATCTACAATTTCAAAAGGCATCTCTTTTTCCATAAGACTACGATGTTTTTTTAATATTAATTTTCTTCTTCCAAAATTATATTGTAATTCAATTAAGCATTTGCTCCAATATTTTAATAAATCTCCTCCAACCATACTAATTTCTCGAGTATTGTTTTTATCCTCATCTTTTAAAAAATTAGAATATACTTGATTACTAACAATAATAGGAATATTTTTTTTTCTTGCAATTTCATTTAATATCATAAGTTGTTTGGCCATTTTTCGATTTACAGATTTTATATTGTCTTCATTTTTCGATTCAATAGCATCTGATAATTCAAGCCTATATAAAATACCAATAGAATCAATAATAATAAGAGATACTTCATTTCTTTGAATATATTTATTTATTTTAGAAAAACAATCTTCTTGTTCTAAAAAATTAGTAGGATTAAATAATAAAACATTTGAAATATCCTTTTCTATTACCTCTTTTTCTCCTCCGTGTATTTGCTTAAATCTATCCACGGAAAAACTTCCTTCAGTATCTATAAATAAAATTTTATTTCCTTTTTTTGCTTGACTTACACAAACGCACATAATTAAATTGCTTTTTCCAGACCCTCCGGGTCCATAAATTGTAGTAATAATATCCTTCTCGTATCCCCCCTGTAAAAAACGGTTTAAATCATAAGATCCAGAAGAAATTTTATTAGTCATGTAAATTGTAAAATAAATTTAATTATAAGTATTTGTATTTAACTTAAAGATCATTTTTTTCCAATTCTTCTTCAAGTATCCTTTTTTCTTCAGGATGAATATTTTGAGTTATATTAATATTCGAAAAATGAATAGGTTGCCATAAAAATATTTTTTTTTCATTTGAAAGATGTAATAAAGGTAAAAAAGATGAAAATTTTTCAGATTTATCAGGAGCAATTTCATCAAAGTTCACAATTTTTTTTTCAGATAAAAAATCAATTATAATAGATTGTATTTTTTTAATTCTTATATTAAGTGGTATATGATTTTTTGGAAGAACAACTAACGCGGACTTTTCGGCCTGTTTAGTCTTAATGTGTTTTTTTATTCTACGATTTTCAGTGTTTATTGCAAAATTAAGCGCATTCATTAATTCGTCTAAAGTTACTTTTTTTTGTCTAGCCAAAGGAGTTCTTGGAATTAAAATAGGTAAAAGTTCGTCATCTATGTCAAAAGTATCTACATTTAGTATACTCTGAACTTCTTTTTTACCATAAAGATCATTGTTTAATTCATTTATATATTGATCAACCAATCTATCTGATTTTATTCTTAATAATAAAGAACACGCTAACAACACTTTTGATGAAATAAAAAAATCAGACTCTTCAAGTTCTTTTATAATTTCAACATATCTATCTGCAAGTAAAGAAATATCAATATCCCAAGGGTCAAGCTGTTCAGTTTTTATTAATTCAAAGATTAATGATTGCCAACTTAATTCTTTTCCAGTTATTAAATCAAAAAATTGATTTTGTCCAATTTTATTATTCTTTACCACAGAAAATGAAGATGTGGTAAATTAATAAATTTATTTAAAAATAAAGTGTCACTACATGATTACAACAAATAGAAAGATTTAAAAAGGTTAATTATGTTGATATAATATCACCTCTTTTTCCCCAGGAGAGAGCGGTAAGGCAACTATTTAGATCGCTTTATCGCATCTCCCAGGGTTATATTTCTATTAAATAA
Source organism: Candidatus Woesearchaeota archaeon (assembly GCA_964612895.1). Lineage (GTDB taxonomy): Archaea > Nanobdellota > Nanobdellia > Pacearchaeales > GW2011-AR1 > JAGVXH01. The sequence goes on along the minus strand of CAZTFL010000001.1, from coordinate 466,459 downwards.
AATTAGTATATTATTTGAATATTGATAAAAATATTATAATTTATTTAAAAATAATAAAGAATTATTCAATTTTTGCTTCAACAAATTTCTTTTCAAACTCAGTAAAATGACATCTTCCACAATAAGATCTACCCTGACTTATTGCTAAAAATATTCCAGGACCACACCTCGGACAAGACTTACTTCTAATAACTTTTCCGCCGTCAATTTTATATTTAGTATATTTTTTCGAAGTCGGATTATTAACATGTTTTTTCTTTCCTTTTATTTTTGATTTAATAGCCATTTATTTTTCATCCTCCATTACATTCTTATTTTTTAATTTTTCAGCTTTTGCAATTTCTCTTTTCTTTTTATCTTCTTCTAATTTTTCTTTTTTTATTTTATCTCTTATTTTTTTAGGAATAATCATAAATTTTTGTTTAGATTCTAAATTATCATAAACATAAATATCAGCTATAAAAATATTTTTCCCAAAAAAAGAGTTTACTCTATTAATAACCGTTAATTCTTTATCTTTTCCAAGTTCCTCAATAATTTCATTCTTTTTTGGAGCAGATTCACAAAAGAATTCAAGTAGAAATTCGTCTCTTCCTAAAAATTCATTCTTTCTTTGTTCTATTATCTTTGACTTCATTTTGTTTTAATTGCAAATTCCCCATTATTATTTATTTTTAATTTATTAGATATTTCAGACTCTTTAGCATTAAAAACATATAGTCTACCTTTAAAAGAATCTGTAGATGGTGTAGAATCACAATTAGGACATTTATTTCCAATATATATTTTATTACAACTCAAACATGCTTTTTCTTTAATTTTTGAAACCATTTTATTTTTTCTTAGTATTTTTTTCTTCTGTTTTCACAGCTTTTACTATTCTTTGTTTATTTTTTTCTTTTTCTTGGGTAATCCATTCTATTTTCCCAAGTCCAGGTTGTCTCATAGTTATGCCAATCTTTGGTTCTTCTCCTTTATAAGATATAGCAACAATTCTTCCAATACATTTATCTCCCTTTACCAAAGAACGTTTACTTTCTTTTCCAGATAAAGAACCACTTTCGGAAAAAGAAACAAAATCATCCATTGCTTGAGAAATATGTATCATTCCCTTAATTGCACCTAAATTCATAAATGCACCAAAGTTTGTAATTTCTTCAATTGTACCATGAACAAGTTCCTGTAATTCTGGTCTAAAGACAATTACCCTAAATGTTGATTCATAATAAGCAGCTCCATCTCCAGGTATAATAACTCCTTCTCTAACGCTTAAAACATTTAATACTGCAACAATTATTCCCATATCCTTATCTTGAAACCCAACATAAGATTCTTCCAATTGTTTTTTTACAGCTTCATCAGTATCAATTCCAAACTTATTTGGACTTACTCTAATATAGTCTGTTACTAATAGTTCGTAGAACATGAAATATTAGCGAAAAAATGATTTATAAATCTTACGAAACCAAAAAGAAATTAATAATATTAATAATAATTTAATTTGGAGTTCAATTTATTTACTTAATTATTATGTTTAATATGTTTATGCAACTTTTGAAATGGCTCCAGAGGGATACGAACCCTCGACCTCCGCCTCATGAGAGCGGCGCTCTAACCAACTGAGCTACGGAGCCATAACTATAATGGAAAAATAGAATTTAAAAATTTATTGAGTATGAAAAGGAATTAAATGTATATGAAAATGATTAACAGTTTGTCCAGCAGCTTCAAAATTATTTTGTATAATCTTAATACCACTGCCTAAATTATTATCAATTAATCTTTTTGATTCTTTTTTCATAATTCTTATCATTTCATTTCCAATAGATTCAGGAATTTCCAATAAATTTTGATAATGTTTTTTTGTAATAATCAAACAATGTCCCTTACTGATAGGATTTACATCCTCTATTACAATAAAATTTTCACTTTCTGACAAAATAGTTGATGGAGTTTTTCTATTTATAATGTCACAAAAAATACAACACATATATAATTGTAATACAAAATGATTATAAATTTAACTAATAAAATTTTTTATTATAATTACAAATTTTTCAATAAAATTTTCTTTAAAAGAAGATATAGTATTTCTGTCTTCGCAAGTTTTGCAAGATCCACCACAATCAATATCAATCTCATCTCCATCTAAAATACCATTAAAGCAATAAGGACAATACACAGATTTTAAATTATTACTAAAATCAATTTCTAAAGATTTTTTATCATTCAGATTTTTAACAATACTTGCAATCAATGAATCATTTATTAAATTATATACACCAAGATACTGTGTTCCACATTTTGTAAATTCTTTAATCTCTATATCAATAGAGGTTGAACAATTTTTTGTTTCTACATAGTTATTTACACAATAATTATGATCATGACAAGTTCTATATCTAATTCCATTAAGAGTATTTTTTTTGTAAAAAGTGTTAAGTGTATAAAAATTATAATCAATAGAACATTCCCCCCATTCTGTACATGAAATATTAGGAATGCAATCTTTATTACAAGAAATTTTTTTAGGTATATTAAATTCCGTCTCACAATTATTTATATCAATACAAGATGGGGTTGTGTAACCATTTTCACATCTTGACCAATCACAAATCCAATTTTCTTCACATTCCCCATTACAATATTTAACTTTTTGTGGAATATTTGTTGGGATTCGACATTGATTAATATCTGTGCAGTCTCTTTTTTTAATACCATCAATACATTCTTCCCATACAGAACATTTCCATTTTGATTGACAAATAGAAGACCAAATACTATCTTTATTTAATATTTCCATAGACAAAGAATCTTTATTATTTTCATCAGAAATTATAATAAAATTAGAAATTTTCTCTTGAGTAATTAAATTAATTGTTGCATTTATATCTTGTAATGATAATTCCTTTGAACAATATTCTAAGTTAATACTTTTATTATTAATACAATATTGCTGTTTTAAATCTTCAAAAATAATATCTAAGAATAAAGGTTTTCTTTTTGCTTCTATTTTAAATAAAGATACATTTTTTTCTCTATCAATGTTGACAATAAAATATTTTGCCGAAAAATCAAAAAAACTTATACCAATTCTTTTTATAAGAGAAGAATTTTTTATAGACAAAGTCTCTACATAAATATTTCCACTATATGCATCATAACAAGCCCGAATATCAAAAAATTTATTAATATCTTCTTCTATACATTTTATCTCTTCTATTATATTATCTTTTTTATAGTTTAAAATTAATAATATAGATATGAATAATAAACATAATAATAAAGATAATGCAAGAATAATCTTCTTATTCATCTTCTTTTTTCTTTCTTTTTAATTCTTTTACCCATTCCTTTCCTTGTATAGGTTTAATATCTATGTCATGATACCAAACTTTATTTGTACTACAAGATTCATTTTGATTAGATAATATTTTTAATTCATTAATTTTACTTTTTTTCAAATTATCCTCAATATTTTTTCCTTTATTTTTTTGTTCTTCAAGCTTTTTTCTTAATTCAAGTTCAAGTTGCTGTTGCTGTTTTAATTTTTCCTCAGTTTCTTTTAATAACTCCATATTTTTACGCTCTTGGAAATCCAATAAATTTCTTTTTTTATCAATAGATTCTAAAATATTTTTTTGTTCACTAGTTAAATAAGATTCTTTTCCCCCATTTGTATCTAGATCAACAAGAGTAGATTCTTTTTTTAATATTTGTTTATTATTTAGATTATCAGATACAAGAATATTTATTTTTTTTTCGATATTTTTTTCTTCGTTAATTTCTTTATTATTGGTTCTATTAACTTTTAATAAAACGTCTTTTGAGAGTTCTATGAGAGATATTAATTTTTTCCCAACATTATCAACATCAATATTAGAAACTCGATCTTTAGAATAGTAAATATTAAACATATCTTGACAAAACGCAGAATATCTAACAAGATTTTTTTCATTAAAATAATTAATCAAAAAAGAATAACTCTTTTGTTTTTCAATTTCGAACACCTCTTTAAATAAATCTTTAGATTTTTGATTAATTAATCCAAGTTTTTCTTCGGGAGATTTTAAAGATTTCAATAAATGTTCTAATTCTAATATTTTTTCATCGATAATATTTTTTTCCGTTTTTTTTATTTCTTTAAATCTTGTTTTTTTATCTAAAATTATAAGAAGTATAGATACGAATATAGTAAAAAATACTAAAACTAAAAGTATCAAAATTCTACTATCTAGAATCAAAGAAGATATAAAATTCCACCTCATAAAAAGAAGAATAAAGCCAGATATAAAAAGATTACTCCAATATAAAATTAAATAACTAAATGTTTAAAAAGGTATTAAAATCATAATATTCATGGTAAATACAATCGAACGACCTTTAGATTTGCTTAATTTAGCGAAGGGTAAGGAGATTTTGGTTCAATTAAAGTCTGGCAAGCAGTTTGTTGGAACTTTACTTGCATTTGATATCCACATTAATGTGGTTTTGGATAATGCAAAAGAAATAGAAAACGGAGAACAAACAAGAAACTATGGATTAAGTTTCTTGAGAGGAGACACTATTGTTTTCATTTCACCAAATACTTCAAATTAATTTTGCGTTAATCAAATTTAGTTTCGCTAAAGAAGTATTCTTTAGAATTTTATATGTAGTTAATACTTTATTTTTTATATTTCTATTTTATCAAAATCTTCCGCAACATTAACATTTTTAAAATTTTTTTTTGCTTCATCTCTTAAAATATTCGGAATTTCTGAATATCTCTGAGATAAATGAGTTAATATTAATCTTTCTGAATGAGATTTGTTTGCAATATTTGCAGCATCTTTACTACTTAAATGATAATACTTGCTTGCTAATTCCTGCTCCTGCGCACTATATGTAGATTCACAAATTAGTAAATCAGAAGATTTGGCAAAATTTATTAAAGAATTTTCATATTTAGTGTCAAATATAAAAGTAATTTTTTTTTGTTTTTCTTTGTAAGTAATTTTTTTACCATCAACAATCTTACCATTAATATTGACCTTTTTTCCTTTAACTATTTCGGATAATAAAGGGGAATTTTTTATATTTAATTCTTTTAATTTTTCTTTATTTATTCTATTTTTTTCTTTTAATAAAAAAGAGTATGTTAAAGATTCAATATTATGATTTGTTTTTATTGAACTAATAATGTATTCATCTTCATCAATAACAATTCCATCATTTATTTCATTTATATTAATATGAAAAATATTCTTATTATCCAATAAATAAGTTTTTTGAATTATTTTGAGTAAATCATATATATTTTTTTTAATTCCAATAGGTCCATAAATTTCCAATTTTTTTCCATATTCATTCATTTCCAATGTTTGAATTAATCCACTAAGTCCTAAAAAATGGTCACCATGCCAATGAGATATAAAAATTTTAGTTAATTTGCAAGGATTTCTGTCGGAAATACGAAATTGTCTCTGAATACCTTCGCCACAATCAAATAAAAAATTTTGCTCTTTATATTTTAATAAAATTCCAGTATGATTTCTTCTTTTCGTAGGAACAGCAGAGCTTGTTCCAAGAAAAAATATTTCTATTTTTTGAGCCATATTAAGAGTGATTTTTTGTTCTTTATATTTCTTACTTAAAGCAGATACTGGGAATTGCACCCAGGATCAACGGGTTGCAGCCGTTTGCCTTACTGCTTGGCTATATCTGCATACAAAAATATAAATTTCTTAACTTAAAAACCTTAGTTTTAACTGATTTTACAACCATTTTCAATATCTTCTGATGGTGTTATTAATACAACTTTTGAATCATTGCTATTAACGGCAGCTAAAATCATTCCCTCAGAAAAAATACCTCTCATTTTTCTAGGTTTTAAATTTGATATAACAATAACTTTCATTCCATTAAGTTTCTCTGCAGAATAAAATTCTTTTAATCCAGAAAGTATAGTTCTGTTTTTTTCTTCTCCTAAATCTATAGTTAATTTGTAAAGTTTGTCAGAATCTTCTATATTCTCAACATTTTTTATTTCACCAACTCTTAAATCTATTTTTTCCCAATCTTCAAAATTAACTATTCCAATTCCTTCCATAATTTCTTTAACTAAATTCTCTTTATTAATTTTATTGATTTCGATTTTATTAAATAACAATTCAGATTTTTTTATATCAGTAATTTCCAATGGACGATTTAGATAATCTAATTCTAATTCAAACTTAAATTGTTCGGCTATCTTCTCACAAGTTTTAGGGATTATGGGGTATAACAATATAGCTATTTGTTTTACTGAATCAGCCACTTCATAAAGAATTTTATTATCTTTACTTTCCCAAGGTCTTTTCGCTTGTAAATATTCATTACAACTATCAATAAATGCAAAAATTTCATTCAATACCTTATCAAATTCAAAATGATTATATAAATTATTAATAGAGTCAAAATTTAATCTAAATTTATTATCAGTTTTTTCCATTCCATATTTTTCAATAAGATTAGAAGTTCTATTTACTAAATTTCCAAGTTTATTTAATAATTCATTATTATGTCTTACAATAAGAGATTCTTCACTAAAATCACCATCATCACCAAAAGCCGTTTGCCTTAAAAGAAAATATCTTGCCGAATCAGGATTCCCAGTAAGGGCGATTAAATCATCTATATTAATTATTTTACCTCTAGATTTAGAAATTTTTTCTTTATTAAAAGTCCAATATCCATGAGAAAAAACAATTTTAGGAAGAGGAAGGTTCGCCGACATTAACATTGCTGGCCAATAAACAGAATGGAACCAAAAAATATCTTTTGCCATAACATGAACATCTGCGGGGAAAAAATCATTATTCTTTGTTGCAGTATAATAATTCAACAAAGCATCAAACCAAACATAACAAATATGCTCTTCATTAAAAGGTAATTTTATTCCCCAATCAAAAGAAGTTCTTGAAATAGAAAAGTCCTTTAATTCATCAGATACTTTTGAAATAATTTCATTTCTCCTAGATTTTGGTTGCAAAAAATCAGGATTATCATTATAATATTTTAATAGTTTATCTTTGTATTTTGAAAGTTTAAAAAAATAAGATTTTTCTTTTAATAAACTAACTGGAGTTTTATGGATAGGACATAATCCGTTGTCGGTTTCTTTTTCAGTATAATATCTTTCACACCCAGTACAATACAGACCTTCGTATTCTCCTAAGTATATATCACCATTTTTATAAATTTTAGTCAGAAAATCTTGAACATTTTTTATATGATCTTCATCAGTTGTTCTAATAAATCTATCATATTTTATATTGAGTTTATTCCAGGCATCTTTAAATTTTGGGATTAATTCATCAACAAATTCTTTTGGTTTTTTTCCATTTTTTTCAGCAGTCTCTTGAATTTTCTTTCCATGTTCGTCTGTTCCAGTTAAAAAATAAACTTTTTTCCCTAGAAGTCTGTTCCATCTAGCAATTACATCACATACTATAGAAGTATAAGCATGTCCAACATGTGGAATATCATTAGGATAATAAATCGGAGTTGTTACATAGAATTTGTTTTCCACATATAACAATGATAATCTTGATATAAAAAGTTAATTATTATATTATAGAAATTCTCTTTATTATAACGTTTTCAGATGGCCAATCATCCATCCCGTATTTTGTTTTTGTATTAATATTCCCAATTTCTTCTACAATATCCATACCATCAGTTACTTTTCCAAAAACAGCATATCCTTCATCTCTGTATCCGTAATTCAAAAAGTCATTATTGTTTAAATTTATAAAAAATTGAGAAGTTGCAGAATTAGGAGCCATAGTCCTTGCCATTGCGATAGTTCCTTTATCGTTTTTTAAACCGTTATTTGATTCAAGAATTATTGGAGATAAAGTCTTTTTTTGACTTCCATTTTCTAAAAATCCACCACCTTGTATCATAAAATCCTCTATAATACGATGAAAAACAGTATTGTCATAAAATCCAGAATCAATATATTCTAGAAAATTTTTAACAGTTACAGGTGCCTTATCAGGATATAATTCTATAACGATATCTCCATAATTAGTTTCTATTTTCACATTAACATTTTTGTTTTCCATAAAAAAACACCTAAAATAATAAAAAAAATAATACTTATAAGCATTACTATTATCACAATTTTAGAATATTTATTTTTTATCTCTTTCCTTTTTTTCATATTGAATTAAATTATAAAACGTTTTTAATTATTTCGTCAAATAATTTTATTCTATTAAATTAATTTTTATATTTACAATTTATTATTTTATTCTATGAATCCATTTTCTCTTAAACTCCAATATTCATTTTGTCCAATAATTATATGATCTAAAACATCAATTTCCATAATTTTACCAGCCTTTACGATTTCATTAGTAGATTCTATATCGGCTTTTGATGGAGTACATTCTCCAGAAGGATGATTGTGAGCAAGAATTATAGCCGATGCATTTTCTTCTATCGCAAATTTAAAAATTTCTCTAGGATTAATTAACAATTCAGTCAAAGAACCCAAAAAAATTTTTTTATAAGAGATTAATACTTTTCTAGTATTTAAAAAAACACAAAATAAAGATTCCTGATTTAAATCTTTTAATTTTGGAGATAATAAGTCAAAAACATCTTTTGAACAATTAATTTTCGTTCTATTCTTACTTGAAGAAGAAGAAATTCTACGAGAAATTTCAAAACAAGAACATAATTGACATGCTTTAGCATTTCCGATTCCAAATTCTTTTTTTAAACGACCAATAGATATTTTTGATAGTTCTGAAATTCCAAATTTTGAAATTAATGTTTTAGAAATATCAATCACATTTTGATTTTTGTTTCCACTTCCTAAAACTAAAGCAATAAGTTCATAATCTGTAAGAACATCAATTCCAAATTTTAATAATTTTTCGCGAGGCATATCTTCTTTTAATAAATGCATAAAATAAACAAAAACATAAGATATAAAAGATTCATTGAAATAATAGGATAAATGCCCATATCGCATAATGGTATTGCACGCGGCTCGAACCCGCGACCCATTTTAGGGTATCCCCGTTCGATTCGGGGTATGGGCGTTTTAAAGAATAATTAAAAGAATTTTTCTAATATCTAGTTTCTAATTTTTACTTTAATTTACCACTAATTTTAAAAACTATTTTAAATCTTTAATATAAATGCCCATATCGCATAATGGTATTGCACTGGACTTGAAATCCAGGCCTTTCGGGGTCTCCAGGTTCGATTCCTGGTGTGGGCGTATTTCTATTTATAGCTAATACATGATATTTTATCAAACAATAAACTTTTAAAATTAAGAATATATTATACTAAATATAGTCCCGTAGTCTAGTGGTCAAGGATTCTGGGTTTTGGTCCCAGCGACTGCGGTTCGAATCCGCACGGGGCTATTTTTTTAAAAAATGTTTAAGTCTTATATAACTTACAATTTATGATCTTTAATAAGCAATAATAATTAAAATAAAATAATTGTAAAAAGTTTTTGTTTTTTATTTTAAGTCTACTACAAATACAAATATTGATTTGTTAGCAACATCAATTCTTTGGCATTTTGCAATAGATTCAAAATCTATGTTCTGTCTAAGACATCTAGGTATTAAAAAGTATTTTGTTGCTTCGTTTGTTCCTCGTTGTGACATATTAGTTTTAATTTGAGCAGCATCCTCAGAAAATACATATACATTATTAATATGTCCCTTCAAGTTCAAAGAATCTTTGTAGTCAATTTCAATTTCTAATAGAATTTTATTTTCATCAGTAGTTTTTGTACTAATAATTCTCCCCATACCCCCTCCTTTTAAATTATAAAAAATATATATATTATAACCCTTTTGTAAGAATAGGATAAAAAAATGAATAAAATGACAATTTTAAATTAAATAATAAAAACACTTTTAAAATAACTCATCATGAAAAATTAATGGGAAAAGTTCTTGATTCTATTCAGCGAGAAGATGGAAAAATGATTTATAAAATATTGATGGATTATAACGAAATAAGACATTTATCTGGAAATATGAATAATATTCATATATTTTCTTCAAATAGTTGTAATGATTTAGCAAAAATACTTGAAAGAGGAAATCATAATGGTACAAAATATTTCATAATTCCTAAATCAATAAAAACAAAACAAAAAATTCATCCATGTAAAATAATGTATCAAAAAATCGAAACAGGGAATAAGATATTATTTGTTTATGCAGTAGAAAAAAATTATAATAAAATTTATAAAGGCATTTTCTAAAACAATTCTAATGAATAAAAAATACGTATACTCCTTTAAGGAAGGGAAAAAAGAGATGAAAGATTTATTGGGCGGAAAGGGGGCTAATCTTGCAGAGATGACAAATTTAGGGATTCCAGTTCCAGCAGGTTTTACAATAACAACAGAAGCATGTGATTTATACTATAAAGAAGGTAAAAAAATTAACGAATCGATTTTAAGACAAATTGATACTTATTTATCTGAATTAGAATCTACTATGGGTAAGAAAATAGGAGACGAAAAGGATCCCTTATTAGTATCGGTTCGTTCTGGAGCAGCTGCTTCAATGCCAGGAATGATGGACACTATACTTAATCTAGGGTTGAATGATAAAACAATTTTAGGTTTAATAAATAAAACAAATAATGAAAGATTTGCTTGGGATGCATATAGAAGATTTATACAAATGTTTGGAGATGTAGTTATGAACGTCCCTCATAGAAATTTTGAGGAAATTTTAGATTCAATAAAAAAAGAAAGCGGAGTTTCTTATGATACAGAATTAAATATCGAAGATTTAAAAAAAGTTGTTAGCAAATATAAAAAAATGATTAAAGAAGTGAAAGGAAAAGAATTTCCACAAAACACAAAAGAACAATTATTAATGTCTATAAATGCAGTATTTAATTCTTGGAATAATGAGAGAGCAATTGTATATAGGAGATTAAATCATATAACAAATTTATTAGGAACCGCTGTAAATGTACAAAGTATGGTTTTTGGTAATATGGGAGAAAGCTCTGGAACAGGAGTTTGTTTTAGCAGAAATCCATCAACGGGAGAAAAAAAATTTTATGGGGAATACTTAATGAATGCTCAAGGAGAAGATGTTGTTGCTGGAATTAGAACCCCAAATCCTATATCTTCACTAGAAAATCAAAATCCAGTAGTGTACAGAGAATTAGTTGAAATAAAAGATAGATTAGAAAATCATTATAAGGATATGCAAGACATGGAATTTACAATCCAAGAAGGGAAATTATATTTTTTACAAACTAGAAATGGGAAAAGAACAGCACATGCTGCAGTAAAAATAGCAGTAGATTTGGTTAATGAAGGATTAATTACAAAAGAAGAAGCCTTGTTAAAAATTGATGCTGAAAGTTTAGATCAATTATTGCATAAAAGATTAGATGAAGTAGCAAAAAAACAAAACAATGTTTTAACTATAGGTCTTCCAGCTTCTCCAGGTGCAGCTGTTGGAAAAATCGTATTTAATGCTGTTGATGCACACTCTTTATCAAAACAAGGTGAAGATGTTATATTGTGCAGAACAGAAACGTCTCCAGAAGATATAGAAGGAATGAATGTTTCAAAGGGAATTTTAACAAGTAGAGGCGGAATGACATCTCATGCAGCAGTTGTTGCTAGAGGAATGGGAAAATGTTGTGTAGCTGGTTGTGGAGACGCGAAAATAAATGAAGAAGAAAAGACAATGACAATTAATAATAAAAAATTCATGGAGGGAGATTATATAACATTAGATGGTTCTACAGGAGAAGTTTTTGATGGGAAAATTCCAACAGTAGATCCAACATTAAGTGGAGATTTTGGAACAATAATGGAATGGTCAGATGAAATAAGAAAATTAAAAATAAGAACAAATGCGGATATTCCAAAAGATGCAAAAATGGCTGTGAATTTTGGGGCTCAGGGAATTGGTCTGTGTAGAACAGAACATATGTTTTTTGGAGGAGAAAGAATACGTGCTATGAGAGAAATGATATTATCAGATGATTTAGAAGGTAGACAAAAGGCATTGAATAAATTATTGCCGTTTCAAAAAGAAGATTTCAAAAGTTTGTTTGAAATAATGGGAGAAAGGCCAGTTACTATAAGATTATTAGATCCTCCATTACATGAATTTTTACCAAAAGAAGAAGATGAAATAATTGAAATATCAAAAGAGTTAAATGTTAGTATAGATAGTTTACACAAAAAAATAGAAGATTTACACGAAACTAATCCGATGTTGGGACATAGAGGATGCCGTCTTGGTATAATATATCCAGAAATTACTAAAATGCAAGCTAGGGCAATATTTGAAGCAGCAAAGGAAACAAATGCTAAGGCAGAAGTTATGGTTCCACTTGTTGGAACATTAAAAGAATTTGAAAATCAAAAAAATATAATTAATGAGATTGCAGAGGAATTGAATTTTAAAAATTATAGTGTAGGAACAATGATTGAAGTTCCTAGAGGAGCTATAACAGCTTCAGAAATAGCAAAACAAGCAGAATTTTTTAGTTTCGGAACAAACGATTTAACGCAAATGACATTAGGATTTAGTAGAGATGATGTTGGTAAATTTATTCCAGAATATATAAAGAAAGGATTATATGAAAGAGATCCATTTCAAGTATTAGATCAAATAGGTGTTGGAGAATTAATGAAAATGGCTATCAAAGGCGGAAGGGAATCTAGGCCAAATATAAAATTGGGAATATGTGGAGAGCATGGAGGAGAACCTTCATCTATAGATTTTTGTCACAGGATAGGATTAGATTATGTAAGTTGTTCACCATATAGAGTTCCAATTGCAAAATTAGCAGCAGCTCAAGCTCAGATAAAAAATCCAAGAAGTTAAATTTATAATAAAGATTTCTATTAGAATATAATGTCATTAAAAATAATATGTACAATAGGCCCTAGTTCTATGTCAAAAAACACTTTAAAAAAAATGAAGAATAATGGAATGAATATAGGTAGAATTAATACAAAATATGGAACAGAAAAGGAATGGAATGAAATAGTAAAAAATCTTAAAGAATTAAATATGGAAATTTTAATAGATATAAAATCAGAAAAATATATTAATTGGATAAAAAAAATAAATCCAGATTATGTGGCAATATCATTTTCCGAGACAGTTAATCAAACAAAAAGCATAAAAAATAAATTAAAAGATATAAAATTAATTTCAAAAATAGAATCTCAAAAAGGATTTAGAAATTTTAAAAATTTATTAAAACATGCTTCAGGGATGATGGTTGCTAGAGGAGATTTAGGAAGATCTGTTTCAATGGAAAAAGTTCCATCAATACAAAGAAAAATATTAACATATTGTAATTCACAAAATAAACTAAGTATAGTTGCCACAGAAATGCTTTTATCAATGGTTAATAATAAAAAACCAACAAATGCAGAAGTTAACGATGTTTACATGGCAGCAATGTTAAAATCAAAAGCAGTAATGTTAAGTGAAGAAACTGCAATTGGAAAAAATCCAGATTTAGCAGTATTTTGGATGAGAAAAATTCTTAATGAATATAAAAATAAGTAAACAAGGCAGGTAGCTTAATTCCATCAATAAGAGATTAAATATCTAGCTCAACTTTGCTACCCTTCAAGCACCTAAACCATAAATTAGGGCTGCACCATTCAAGGCCTGACCCGTTTCATTAAGGCAAGATCAAGAAGGACAAAGCATCAACACTAAATAATTAATATTAATGACTTCCTTTTACACCCTACCCAATCGGTTCACCATAAGTCCATTTGTGCGAGTGCGTGGGACTGACACGCCAACCTAGTTTACATAAAAAGAAGCATTTTATACTTTATAAGATTAATTAAACAAAAACTTATAAACAAAAAAAAGAACTAAATATAAGATTCATGCCCACATCGCATAATGGTATTGCAGCGGATTGCTAATCCGCGCCCTCCGGGGCTCGCAGGTTCGATTCCTGCTGTGGGCGTAGTTTTAGTTGATTTCTGATTTATCATTATTGACATCTAATATAAATCCAATTTCTTTTTTTACAATTTCCATATCTTCAATCCAAAGAGGTTCAAGTTTTCTATTATAAATAATCGCAGCAGGATGAAATAGTGGTATTAATTTAATATTTAATTTTCCAATTTTTATATTCTGTATTTTTCCATGAATACTAGTTATTCCATTCTGTTTATTCATTTTATCAACATCTGTTCCTGCTAAAAAGAATTTTGTTGCATAATTTCCAAGTGAACAAATAATCTTTGGTTTTATATCATTTATTTGTTTTAATAACCAAGGAGTATGTAGCCTTATTTCTTCAGGAAGAGGATTTCTATTTAATGGGGGCCTACATTTTAGTATATTTGCGATATAAATATCATTTTCCCTTGATAATCCAACCTTATCTAATAATTTATCTAAATTCTTTCCAGCAATTCCACAAAAAGGAATTCCGGTTTTGTCTTCGTTTTTCCCAGGCGCTTCCCCGATAAACATAATATTAGCATCTAATCTCCCGTCTCCTACAACAATATTTGTGCAATCTTTAAATAAGTCGGTTTTTTTTATTAAAGTTGCTTCGTAAAAGAAAAAATCATTCGAATTTTTATTTGTCATTAAAATAGAAAGAATATTTGATTAATAAATATTTTTTATATAAATCCTTAAAAAGTTAGAATGATAATATAAAACATGGAATTAGTAGCACTTTTATCAACAGGAAAAGGTTCTTGGGGACAAGTAGCAGGTTTGATTAGAAATGGAGAATGGAGTAAGATAATTGTAATAGGTACATCATTTGCTAAAGATTTTAATGTCCCAGGAATACCATTTGAATTTATAGAATATGATTCGGAGAAAAATTTATTACAATTAAAAAAAGATTTTGAGAAAAAACTTAAAGATAAATTCGAAGAAATGGAAGTTGCATTATCAATTGCATCTGGTAATGGAAAAGAACATATGGCACTTCAATCTGCATTATTATCAATTCCAGTTGGAGTGAGGTTTACTGCACTAACAAAAGACGGTATTATAATTTTATAGTTTTTTAAGAACCTTTATAAATTATTTATTATAATATATTTCATGGAAAAGTCGGTGATAAATAATGTTATTTTATGGATATTAATAATTGGAGTAATTTTTTTGAGTTTTTTAACAATTAAACCAATTGCAGTAGCAATTATTTCTAGTATGCTTTTTGGTTATCTTTTAAAACCAATAGAAAAAAAAATTCGTAAAGTAGTTAAAAACAAATCATTGTCCACAATTGTTATAATTATTTTATTAATATTTTTAATAATATTCCCAATTGTATATTTTTCTCCAATAATCGTAAAACAGACACTAAAAATATATAATGAATTTCAAGATGTCGATTTATCAGGAATTATTTATAGAATATTCCCATCTGTAGAAAGTGGAGAAATTATTTATAGAATCAATAGTTATATGTCCTCATTTGTAGACAATAATATTATTAAAATAATGGATTATTTTTCAAATATTTTGGTTAATTTACCAGCATTACTTCTTCAAGTTTTTGTTTTTGTTTTTGTTTTATTCTTTGTAATAAGAGATTATGATTTATTTAAGAAATATTTAACAGAATTATCTCCATTTCAGAATTCAATAAAAGATCGTCTTATATATGAATTTACTAGTGTTACGAATGCCGTTTTAATGGGACAGGTTTTGGTTGGTTTGATACAAGGTGTTTTTATGGGAATAGGTTTTTGGTTTTTAGGATTTAATAATGTTTTAGTTTTAACTATTTTATCGATGATATTAGGAATAATTCCATTTATCGGACCTTGGTTAGTTTGGTTACCAGTAGGTTTATATTTATTATTAAAAGGAGATACTACACCTGCATTAATATTAATGGGTTATGGTGGAATTTTTGTTTCAAATATTGATAATTTAATAAGACCTTACTTAGTTTCTAGGTCATCAAATTTACCGGTATCCGTTACTCTTGTTGGAACAATAGGAGGATTAATAGCATTTGGAATAATAGGATTAATATTAGGTCCATTAGTATTGGCTTATTCATTAGTTATTATAGAAGTATATAAAAACAAAGATTATTTTACCAAACAATTCAAGGGAGAAAAAAATGAGGTTATTAATAAAAAAATTTAAATGGTTAGCTGGTCGTCCAGTTGTTTTTTTACATCCAGAAACTGCGAAAAAAATGAATGTATTTCAAAATGACAGAGTCTCTTTAGAAAATAGTCAAAAGATATATGCTGTAGTAGATATTTTTTCTGGAATTGTAAAAAAAAATGAAATTGGTGTGTCAGAAGAAGTTGTTAGTGTTTTATCTATTAAAAATGAAAAAACATTAGATGTTCACGCCTCGGAATTTTCAAAAGCTAGTATAATAATAAAACAAAAAATAGAAGGGAAAGAATTCTCTAAAGAAGATATTAAGATTATTATTCAAGAAATTGTAAAAAATAATTTAACAGAAGGAGAAATTGCTTATTTTGTTGCGGCACAAAAAATGATTGGAATGAATATGAATGAATGTATTTATTTAACAGATGCAATGGTTAAAACAGGATTGAAGTTAAAGTTTGGCTCAAAAAATAATATAGTTGACAAACATTGTATTGGCGGAATTGCAGGAAACAGAACAACTCCAATAGTTGTTAGTATTTGTGCAGCAGCTGGATTAAAAATTCCAAAAACATCCTCGAGAGCAATTACTTCTGCTTCTGGAACAGCAGATGTTATAGAAACAATAGCTAATGTTGAATTAAATACAGAAAAATTACAGAAAATTGTTAATAAAATAAATGGTTGTTTAGCTTGGGGTGGAGGATTAAAACTTTCACCTAGTGATGATAAAATAATTCAATCAGAGCGATTATTGAATTTAGATATAGAATCTCAATTATTGGCATCAATTATGTCAAAAAAAATAGCCGCAGGGAGTAAAAAAATTTTAATAGATATTCCATATGGTAAGGGTGCTAAATTTGAAAGTAAGTACGATGCTAAATCCTTAGGTAAAAAATTTAAAAAAATAGCTGAATATTTTAATTTAGATATAGAAGTTGTTTATACCAACGGAACTCAACCAATAGGAAATGGAATCGGTCCAGTATTAGAAATGTTAGATGTCCTTAAGGTTTTAAAAAATGATAAAGAAGCCCCTATGGATTTAAGAAACAAAGCTCTATTTTTATCAGAAAAAATTTTAAAATTAGGAGGAATAAAAAAATATAAAGAAAAAGCAAAAGAAATATTGGACAGTGGAAAAGCATATAAAAAATTTGTTGAAATAATTAATTCTCAAAACGAAACAAATGATTTTGATTATCGTATAAAACAATTAGGATATGCAAAATTCAAAAAAGATATATTTGCAAATAAAACAGGATTTATCAAATCTATTGACAATAAAGGAATTAATCAAACTTGTAGAATTTTGGGATGTCCAGAAATGAAAAAATCGGGTATTTATTTAAACAAACATGTGGGCTCTGTAAAAAAAGGAGAAATAATATTGACTTTATATAGTCAAGATTTAAAAAAACTAAAAGATGCAGAAAAGTATATGTCTGAAAATAAAATATTTGTATTAAAGTGATTTTTTCGATTTAAATTAGTTCTCAAAAGATTTATAAAGGAATATTACGCAATCATTTTATCTAATGGTTCAAAACTTGAATGTTTGGACTTGGTGTTTTTGACGTGGTTGGTCAAATCAGAACGAATAAATTTCGTTTTATAAAGAAGTAAGTATGGCAGACAATAATCATCAAAGAAAGGGAAGTTTACAGTTTTATCCACGTGTACGTGCGAAAAAGATTGTTCCGAGAGCTAATTGGAGTTCTTCATTAGATTTAGAAAAAATAGGAATGATGGGTTTTTTGGGTTATAAAGTAGGCATGGTTTCGGTTTTTGTTAAAGATAATACAGAAAAGTCTATGATGTCAGGCAAGAAAATGGTGCTACCTGCTACAATTATAGAATGCCCAAAAATGAAAATATATTCAATAAGATTATTCTCTCAAGGAAAAGTAATAAAGGATTTTGTAGTTTCTAATGAGAAAAAATTAACATCCAAAGTAAAATTAAAAAAAGAATTACAGAAAGTGGATTTTGATAAATATAATAACATAGATGATGTTAGGGTTATTTTGTATTCAATGACATGGAATGTTCCATCTATTTCTCAAAAAAAGCCAAATTTCATAGAGATAGGTCTGGGCGGAAATCTTGATGATAAAAAGAATTGGGTATTAAAAAATATAAATTCTGAAATAAGTATATCTGATGTTTTTTCTGGAGATACGATAGTTGATACATTAGCTGTAACAAGAGGATTTGGAACTCAAGGTCCAGTTAAGAGATTTGGAATAGCATTAAAAAATCATAAATCCGAAAAAGGAGTAAGGAGACCTGGCTCTCTTTCTTCATTTGGACTAAGAAGAGTTACTTTTAGAGCACCTCAGGCTGGGCAAACAGGATTTCATAAAAGAATAGCGTACAATAATTTAATCTTAAAAATATCTAATTCGCAAGAAAATTTAAATCCAAAATCAGGATTTGAAAAGTATGGTTTCATTAAAAACGATTGTATAATAATAAAAGGTTCTATTCCTGGTCCAAAAAAAAGAGTTGTTTTATTAAAAAGAGCAATAAGGCCAACAAAATTCATAAAAAAACAAAATTATGAGGTTATAAATATAAGATGAAATCTGATGTTTTAAATAAAGAATTGAAATCTGTTAAAAAAATAGATTTACCTTTGGTATTCTCTTCATCCATAAGACCAGATGTTTTATTAAAGGTTTACGAATCCCAAAAATTAATTTATTCTCAAGATTATGGAATTAAAGAAGGTGCTGGCGCTCAACACTCTGCTTCGGGAATTTTAAAACATAGGAGACATGTTTGGAAAACTACTTATGGAAAAAATATATCTAGAGTTCCAAGAAAGATAATGTCCAGAAATGGAGCTTCATTCAATTGGGTGGGTGCAACAACTTCAGCAGCTAGGGGTGGTAGAAATCCTCATGCTCCAAAATCAGAGAAAAATAGATTTACAAAAATAAATAAAAAAGAATTATTATTAGCATTAAAAACAGCATTTGCTTCTACGATGAATAATGAAATAGTAGGATCTATCTATAAGAAAAAAATGATTAGCGGATTAATTTTTGATAGTTCAGTATTAGATTTAAAGACTAAAGATTTTTTACTTATGTTAAAAAATGCATTAGGTGAAGGATATTCTACTGCAATAAAAATAAAAAAGATTAGAGGTGGAAAAGGAAAGATGAGAGGTAGGAAATATAAAACAAATGCAGGTTTATTATTTGTAGTTTCTTCGGATGAAAAAATGAAAAGAGCAGGAATAGATGTTGTTAGTGTTAAAAATCTAAGAGTATCAGACTTATCTCTTAATGGTGTCCCAGGGAGATTAACTTGTTATACAGAAAATGCGATAAATGAAATAGGAAAAACGATAAAATGAAAACAATAATATTAGAAAAAATAAGAGCAACGGAAAAGATAATAAAACAAATTGAAATAGATAATACACTAGTTTTTCAAGTAGATAGATCTATAACAAAAAATCAAATAAAACAAGAAGTTGAAAAAGTTTTCAATGTTAAAGTAGATTGTGTCAGAACATATACACATAAAAATAAAAAACATGCTTATGTAAAATTAAAAAAAGAATATTTAGCAATAGATATTGCAACCAAAATGGGTGTTGTATAAAATGGGAAAAAGAATAATTTCACAAAGAAGAGGAAGTGGAGGACCTGTTTATAGAGTTAAGGACAAGGCGAGTTTGCCTTCGAAACCTGGATACTTAACAAATTTTGATGAAAAAGAATACAAAGTTATTAAATTGATTTCATCATTGGGACATTCAGCTCCAATTGCAAAATTAGCAGATTCGAAAAATAATACATTTTTTAATTTCGCATCAAATCTTTTATATGTAGGGCAAAAAATAACAATAGGTGGTTCAAACGATGGAGATATTTCTTTGTTAAAAGATTTGAAAAATGGAACAAAAGTTTTTAATATTGAACATAAAAACAAAGATGGTGGAAAGTTTATAAGAGTTGGTGGAAGTTATGGAATAATTTCAGATAAAAATAATGGAATCGTTACTATAACAATGCCTTCAAAAAAAGATAAAAAATTTAGTGAGTTATGTAGAGCAACCGTTGGTATTGTTGCTGGAGATGGAAGATTAGAAAAGCCAATAATGAAAGCAGGTAAAAAATATTATATAATGAAATCAAAATCTAAATTATGGCCAAGAACATCAGCCGTTGCGATGAACAAAATAGATCATCCATTTGGTTCTGGTAGAGGAAAGCGTGTAAAGAGTAAGATTGCAAAGAGAAACGCTTCTCCTGGTAAAAAGGTTGGTTTAATAAGGCCAAGAAGAACAGGAAGGAAGAAGAGATAAAATGGAAACAGAAATGATTCAAAAAAACAAAGAGAAGATATTCAGAGGAGTTAATGTTGAAGAGTTAAAAAAGATGGACATTAGAGAATTCTCTAAATATATAAAATCTAGACCGAGGAGATTAATTGATAGAAATTATGACTTAGTAAGTAAGTTCGTTAAAAGATGTGAAAAATATTCGCAAAAAAATAAACCAATAAGAACACATTTAAGAGAAATGGTGGTTGTTCCAAATATGGTAGGAAAAACTATATTTGTTCATAATGGAAAAGAATATCAAAAAATTGATATTTCGGATCAAATGTTGGGACATAGATTAGGTGAATTTTCTCAAACAAGAAAAATAGCTAAACATACAAACAAATCAAAAAAATAAAATGGTAGAAAATAAAAAAGATATAATAGAAAAAAAAGTAAAGAAAGAATCTATAAAAAAGGAATCTGTAAAAAAAATAAAATCAGTAGAAGAAGTAAATAAAGAAACCATTAGTAATGTTCCAATAGATAATAAAAAATCTACAATCGTAGATAATAAAGAAGAAGATATTATAAAAGTAGATAATAAAGACTCGAAGAATAAGAAAAAAATTGAACAAAAAGATTCTGCTATAGTTAATGGCTATTCGGTTAAAATATCTCCAAAACAATCAAAGTATATTTGTAGAATGATATCAAGAAAATCAATAACAAGAGCAAAAGAGATGTTGGAAAATGTAATAAAGGGAAAATTGCCAGTAAAAATGGTAATGTTAGAAGTCCCTCATCAAAAAGGAAAAGGAATTTCTGGAGCTAAATATCCAAAAGAGGCAGCAAAGGCGATTTTATTATTAGTTAAACAATTAGAAGCAAATAGTATCGTTAATGGAATAGAGAGTCCTCTTATTAAAATTGCAATGTCCAATAGAGCATCTGAACCTGCTAAGCGTGGTGGTAGACATGGAAAAAGGACTCATATATATTTAGAAGCAATATCAAAAAATAAATTAAAAAAAGCAAAAAATAATTAATATGGAAGAAAAGAAATTTGTAAATGTAAAAAAGGATGAATATAATATAAAATTATTTGTAAAAAAAATGTTTGGAAAAGGAAAAGTCTCTAAAGTTTTTATAGAATACACTCCGGTGGGAGAAAAAGTTGTTATCGCAACTCATAAGCCAGGATTAATTATTGGGAAAAAGGGAGAGAAGATAGCAGAGCTTACAGAAATTTTGAAGAAAAAATTTAATATGGAAAACCCTCATGTAGATATTGAAGAAATAAAGTATCCAGAATTCGATGCACAGCTGGTTGCGGATGATATAGCTATAACATTAGAAAGATTTGGAGCGTCAAAATATAAATCTACAAGTTATCGTGTATTATCAAAAATAAAGAAAGCTGGGGCATTGGGTGCTGAGTTAAGAGTATCTGGAAAATTACCTAGCGATAGAGCAAGGCCGTGGAGATTTTCTTATGGATATTTAAAGAAGACAGGAGAGCCTTCTAATGTTGTTGACAAGGCGGAAAGTGTAGCAGAAACAAAACAGGGAGTTATCGGGATTAAGGTATACATTCTTGCACCAAACGCAGAAATACATGATAGAATAATAATAGACGATAAAATGTTAGAAACTATAAAAAATAATTCAGTGTTCAAAGAAGAAGATAAAGTTGTTTTAAAGAAAAAAATAAAAGGAGTAAAAAAGAAATAAAATGGTATCAAAAAAAGAAGATAATAAAGACATGAATCAGAAAATGAATGAATTAAAAATTGAAATATTAAAACAGCCTACAAAAAAGAAAAGCATTAAAAAGCAAATAGCAAGATTATTAACAGAACAAAATAAAAAAACTAAATTAGGAGACAAAAAATAAAGTGGATATTTGCCCAAAATGTGGTTTGCCTATTCAAGCTTGTGTTTGTGAAGAAATATCAAGAACACAACAAAAAATCACAATTTCGACGGAAAAAAGAAGATTTGGAAAATATTCTACATTAATATCAGGAATAGAAGACGCTAATGAAATAAAAACAGTTGCTAAAACTCTTAAAGCAAAAAGAGCTTGTGGTGGTACTGTAAAAAATAAAATAATAGAACTACAAGGAAATCATAAAAAAATGATAAAGCCAATATTGGTTGAAATGGGGTTTATTGCTGAACAAATAGACGATTAAAATGGTAAGAAAAAATAAAGAAGAAAATGTGAAAGTTGAAATTAGTTGTAATGATAGACTTTGTCCTGTACATGGAAAAGATAAATTAAAGTTAAGAGGAAGAATTTTTGAAGGAATTGTTATAAGAAAATTATCAGATAAAGTTACAATAGAAATGGAAAGAATGTTTAAAATACCAAAATATGAAAGATATGAAAAGAGAAAAACAAAAATACATGCGAGACTTTTCCCTTGTTTAAAAAATGAATTTAGCGTTGGGGATTTAATTGAAGTTTCAGAAACTAGACCAATTAGTAAAACTATTCACTTTGTTGTAACTAAAGTTATTAGGAGAAATATAAAATGAAGGCAATATCAGCAAGAACAACTCGTGGTTTAAATATTGGAAGTGTTATAAATGCAACAGATAATAGTGGAGCTCGAATAGTAAAAATAGTAGGTGTTAAACAATCTAAAACGAAGAAAGGAAGACAAGTTTATGCAAAATTAGGAGATTGGGTAAAAGTTTCGGTAAGAAAAGGAGATCCAAAAATGAAAGGAGAAGTTTTCGATGCTGTTGTTGTTAGACAAAAAAGATCATGGAGAAGGTTATCTGGAGAAAGAGTATGCTTTTCAGATAATGCAGTAGTATTATTAAAAGATGATAAAGGAAATCCAAAAGGAACTCAAATAAAAGGCCCTATTGCAAGAGAAATTCAAGAAAGATGGAAGGAGGTAGCTAAATTAGCTAGTATAGTATATTAAAATGAAATCAAAATTTAATAAAAATTGGAATAGTAGTGTACAACCAAGAAAACAAAGAAAATTTTTAGCGAATGCTCCTATCCATATAAAACATAAGTTATTATCTGCTCATTTAGATAAATCAATGAAAGAAAAATATAAAACAAGATCTTTAGAGGTTAAAAAAAATGATGAAGTAAAAATAATGAGAGGTTCTTTCGCAGGAAAGACATCAAAAGTAACATTAGTTAATTTAAAAAAATCTAGAGTTCAATTAGACGGAATAAATAAAGTAAGAAAAGATGGAGAAAAAATTCCAGTATGGTTTCATACATCAAAAATATTAATAACAAAAATCGACGATAATGATAAAAAGAGATTTAAAAATTTAAAATTAAATATAGAAAAACAAAAGGAAAAACAAAATGCATAAAAAAAGAACAGAAATGTTAAAAACATGGCCAATAGCAAGAAAAATTAGAAGGCAAAGATTTATTGCTAAACCGAATCATGGTGCAAATAAATCCATAACAATCTTAGCTGTGTTAAGAGATATGTTAAAATTAGCATCTACAAGAAAAGAGGTTAATTTTATTATTAACGCAGGAAATGTGAAAATTAATAATAAAATAAGAAAAGATGAAAAATTTCCGTTGTTTGCTTTTGATGTTATATCATTAGATAAATTAGGAAAATATTATAAACTTGAAATAGTAAATAAAAAATTCAAATTAAAAGAAACATCTAAAGAAGAATCTTCATCAAAAATAGTAAAAATAATAGGTAAGAAAATTTTAGATAAAAATAAAATTCAAATGAATTTAGAAGATGGAAATAATTTTATAACAAAATTAAATTTTAATGTTATGGATTCGGTTTTACTAAATACTTTAACTGAAAAAATAGAAAAAATAATTCCATTAAAGGTTGGATCAAAAATAGAAGTTCTTTCAGGTAAACATGCTGGTAAGAGTGGTGAGATATTATTAATAGAAAATATTAGAAGAAATAAGCAATATAAAGTTAAACTTGGAGAATTAGAAACTGTTTTACCTGGTAAAACGTTCTTTGTAATAGGATAAAATGTCGGAAAAAAATAATTTTAAAATAGAGAAAATGATTTTAAATATAGGTGGAACAGGAGAAAAATTAGATAAAGGATTTATTTTACTAGAAAAAATAACAAAAAGGAAACCTATAAAAGTTAAGGCAACAAAAAGAATACCAACATGGCAAGTAAGACCTGGTTTAGAAGTTGGAACAAAAGTTACATTACGTGGAGAAGAAATAGATAAATTATTACCAAGATTATTGGCTTCTATTGATAACACAATGAAGGAGAAACAAGTTCAAGATAATTTTTTTAGTTTTGGAATTCATGAATATGTAGAAATACCAGGAATGGAATATATAAGAGAAGTTGGAATTATGGGATTAGAAGTTACTGTTGTTTTTGTTCGTCCTGGAAAGAAAATCGAAATAAAAAAAGTTAAAAGAGGGAAAACAAGAAGATTAATAGTATCTAAAGAAGAAATAATTTCTTTTTTACAAGATAAATTTAAGACAAATATTGTCAGGAAGAGAAAACATGACAGCAAGTGATTGGAGAAAAATTACTAAACAATTAAGAAGTAAACCTACGATTTTGAAAAAGTATTTAAAACATAATAGACCTAAAACTAGAAAGTTTGGAATTGCTGCACAAAAATGCGAGGTATGTGGAAGATTTGGTGCTCACATATCACAATATAATCTAAATTTATGTAGGCATTGTTTCAGAGAATTGGCTGAACAATTAGGCTTTAAAAAATACAGTTAGGAGAAAAAATGAGTCAAGATATAGTTTCAGATGGGTTAAATCAAATAATGAATGCGAAAATGGTAGAAAAAAGAAAGTTAGTCATAAATAGAAGTTCAAAAGTTTTGTTAAACTTATTTGAATTAATGAAAAAAGAAAATCATATAGATTATAATGTAAATGACGATGGAACAATTTCTGTAGAAATAAAGAAATTAAATATGTGTAGAGCTGTTAAGCCAAGGTTTTATGTAAAAAAAACAGAAATAACAAAATATTTGAAAAGATTTTTACCATCAAGAAATATAGGAATATTAGTTATTTCAACAAATGAAGGTTTGGTTTCTCATAAATATGCAATTGAAAATAAAATAGGAGGAAGTTTGTTAGCATACTTCTATTAAAATGAAAAAACAATTAATAAGAGAAATTGAAATTCCAGCAGGATCCATTACTGAATATTCAAATGGTTTATTAAAAATAAAAAAGGGGAATAAGGAGTTATCAAAAAGATTAAAGTTAGATAAGGTTAATCTAGAAATTAAAAATAATAAAATAATTATTTCCGCAGATAATGCAACAAGAAGAGAATCTGCAATAATAGGAACGAATTGGGCTCACATAAACAATATGATAAAAGGAATTTCTGAAGATTTTGTTTATGAATTAGAAGTTTGTAATATACATTTTCCTATGAATGTAAAAAAAGAATCAAATAGAGTTGTTATAAAATCATTTTTAGGAGAAAAAAAGGATCGTTATGCAAAAATACTTCCGAATGTAAATCTTGAGATAAACGGGAACAAAATAAAAATATCTTCAAATGATATTGAATTAGCTGGTCAAACAGCAGCTAATCTAGAAAAAGCAACAAGATTAACAAATAGAGATAGAAGAATTTTTCAAGATGGAATTTTTATTACAAATAAACCAAAGGGAAAAATATAAATGGAAAAAAGAAAAAAACCTACATTTTTGAGAAGAGATTGGCATAAAAGAATAAAATTAGGTAAAACAGTAAAGAAAAATCAAAAATGGAGAGCAGCAAAAGGAAGACATAATAAGATAAGATTAGGAGTTAAAGGATATTCAAAAAGGCCAAAAATTGGGTATAGCGAAAACAAAAAGATAAGAAACTTGATAAATGAGAAAGCGGTAAGAATGGTTAGTAATATAAAAGATTTAAATGAATTAAAGAAAGCAGATAGTGTAATTATTTCAAAAGTAGGAGCGAAAAAAAGAAAAGAAATAATTGAAGTTTGTAATAAAAAGGGTATTTTAATTTTAAATAAATATAGGAAATCTCAAAATGAACTTATCAAATAAAAAAGAATTAGCATCTAAAGTTCTAGGTGTTGGAAAAGGTAGAATTTATTTTGTAAATGAAAATTTATCTGAAATAAAAGAAGCAATAACAAGGCAAGATATTATAGATTTATATTCAGCAGGAGCAATTCAAGTAAGAGAAATAAATGGACGAAAAAAACATGAAAAAAGAAAACATAGAAGAGGTCCTGGGAAAATTAAAAAGAAAGTGAATAATAAAAAAACCGAATATGTCATAATGACAAGAAAATTAAGAGCACATTTAAGACATATGTTAAAAACAAAATCAATAGATAAAGAAGTTTATAAAGAAACAAGAAGACAAATAAGAGCAAAGAAATTCAAAAGTAAAAGACATATGATTGAATCATTAAAAAAAGAATAAAATGGCAGGATTAAGAATACAAAAAAGAAGAAGAAGAGAATGTAAGACAGATTACAAAAATAGATTGAATCTTCTTAAATCAAATTTTGATAGAATAGTAATAAGACAATCAAATAAATATATTTTAATACAATTAGTTACAAGTTCTGAATCTCAAGATAAAGTTTTATCTTCTGTTAGCTCTAAGGATTTAATTAAAGAAGGTTTAGATGTTAAATATTCTGGTTCTTTAAAAAATTTGACTGCCAGCTATTTAACAGGCTTGCTTTTTGCGAGTAAAATAGATAAAAACAAAAGATATATAATTGATGTAGGAATGTCTAGAAATATATATGGGAATAGGAATTCAGCTACAATGAAGGGATTATTAGATGGTGGAATAGATTTAAATATAAATGAAAAAATATTTCCATCAAAAGAAAGACTTATGGGAGAACATTTAAGCGAAGATTTAAAAAAAGAATTAGAAAAAATAGTTAAAAAAATGGAGAGTAAAAAATGAAAAAAGTTGTAAAAGTAGAAGAATCAAATAATATTTACGAAGAGCAATTAAAAGAAATGGAAAAAGATGTAGAAGAAATAGAAGAAAAAGAATTTAAAGATATAACAAAGGAAGCAATAAAACAATTTGAAGAAGATGAAATGAAGGGATTGTCCCCAGAAGAAAGATCTCGAAAAGAAAGATTCAAAAAAGAAGAAAAAGAAAAATTAGAAGCATGGGTCCCAAAAACTCAATTAGGAAAAGATGTTAGAGCTGGGAAAATAAAAGATATAGATACACTTCTTGATACAGGTAGGAAGATTTTAGAATCAGAAATTGTTGATATATTAATTCCAAATTTACAGACAGATGTTCTGTTTATAGGTCAGGCAAAAGGTAAATTTGGTGGTGGAAAAAGAAGAGCATTTAGGCAGACACAAAAGGTAAGTAAAGAAGGTACTACAATGACATTTAGTGTAATGGCAGTTGTAGGAGATGGAAATGGTCATTTGGGAATAGGTTATGGACGAGCAGCTGAAACACTTCCAGCAAAAGAAAAGGCAGTTAGAAAAGCGAAATTGAATTTATTTAAAATAAAAAGAGGATGTGGAAGTTTTAATTGTTCATGTTCGGAAAATCACTCAATAGCTATGAAAACTGATGGAAAATGTTCTTCTGTAAAATTACAATTAATTCCAGCGCCACAAGGAACCGGATTAGTTGTAAATAATGAATTGAAAAAAATAATGAAAGTTGCAGGAATTACAGATATATATTCTAAAGGCTCTGGTAAAAAAAGAACAACATTTAATACAGCAAAAGCTTGTGTTCAAGCATTAAATAAATTAAATAATATTGAATCATAAAATGATAGCAGCAATAAGAATCGCAGGAAAATGTAATCTAAAAGAAAGTGTTAATAACACATTAGATAGATTAAAATTAGGCAAAAAATTTTCTTGTATATTAATTGAAAAAACAGATTTGGTAAGAATTGGAATGATAAAATATTTAAAAGATTATTTAGTTTATGGAGAAATTTCTGATGAATTAGTTTCTGAATTAAAAGCTAAAAGAGATAACGGAAAAGCTGTCTTTTTCTTGCATCCACCAAGAGGAGGATTTAAAAAATCTTCAAAATTAGGTTATCCTAAAGGAATATTAGGAAAAAATACAGAAATAGGTAAATTGTTGGAGAGAATGTTATAAAATGGTAAGAGTGCATAAAAGAACAAAAAATTCAAGAATAAGAGGCGCTAGAACTTGTGGTTGGGGATTTAGGCAGAAACATAAAGGACATGGAAATAGAGGTGGAGTTGGTATGGCAGGAACAGGTAAAAAAGCAGATCATAAAAAACAGAAAGCTTTAAACATCGCGAAAAAAAATGGAGCAAAAAATGGTAAATATTTTGGTCGTTCAGGATTTACATCTGCAAAATCTCAAGTTAAAAAAGTCCTAAAAATAAATTTAAAAGATATAAGGGACAATTTATTTACAAATGGTATAAAGAAAATAGATTTATCAAAATATAAAATTTTAGGAATAGGAGAAGGTTTTAAAGCGGAAATTACGGCCAAATCTGCTAGTGAATCAGCAATAGAAAAAATGGAAAAAGCAGGTGGAAAGATTATATTATCAGAGAAAAAAAATATTGAGATTGAAGAATAAATTATTTATTTCTTTTGAAACAAGATATTATATGATCATTTACTAACCCAATAGCTTGCATAAAAGAATATATTATTGTCGGTCCAACAAAATTCATTCCATATTTTTTTAAATCATCAGATATAATTTTTGAAAGGTTATTATAAGCTGGAACTTCAGAAATAGATTTAAAATTATTAATTATTGGTTCATAATTTACAAATTTCCATATATAATTATCAAAAGAACCAAACTCTTCAATTATTTTTATAAAAACATTAGCATTTTTTATGGCAGAATTAATTTTATTTTTATTCCGTATTATATTTTTATTTAACATTAATTCATTTATTTTATCTGAATCATATTTAGAAATCTTGAAATAATCAAAATTATCAAAGGCTTTTTTATAAAATTCTCTTTTTCTTAAAATCGTAATCCAAGATAATCCAGCTTGTGCGCTTTCTAAAATTAACATTTCAAATATTTTTTTATCATCATGAATAGGAACTCCCCATTCTTCATCGTGATACTTAGTATACAATTCATCACTCAAAGGGACCCATTCACATCTTTCCATAAAATTAACTATTGTTTAATACGCGCCTGACAGGATTTGAACCTGCGACCCCTGACTTAGAAGGCCAGTGCTCTATCCAGACTGAGCTACAAGCGCAATGATATTAAGAAAAAAATATAGTTTAAAAGATTAATTGTTAGTAGTTTTATTAATCTATAATAATAAACCTTAAAATTGCTCCAATTCCACCCAAGTTATCAAATTGAATTCCTTCGGGCGTTTCATTTGTAACTAAATGTATTTCAGAAGATGTAGATTCTGCAATTTCTTCTAAGTGTTTTATATCTTTTTTATTAAGACTTTTAGAAATTATTAATTTTTGGACAGCTCCACGATTTAATCTATTTTCCACCTCAGATAAACCATAACTAACTTTATCAGGTTCTTTCGCTAACATTTCAAAAAATTCATCTAAAACTATTTTTTGTTTAGTTATTTCTTGTTCAGCAAGAACATCTTGACATAGATTAACAAGTTCTATAAGTCCAGGCATTCCAGTATCTCCCAAATCTCTTACAGCAATCACTTTTTCTTTCAATTGTGTAACAAGTTGTCCTTGTTCTAAAAATTCTTCTTTTGTTGGAATAGGTCCACCAATTAGAATACCTTTTAATTTTTTATTTTCAAAAAAATGTTCTTTCATAGCGTCGGAAATTCTTTTAAAAAATTCTTTAGCCATCCCTTCTCTTATTCTATGAAATCTTTGAGAAGACTGACCACCAGCCCTAGTTTTCCCAGGAATTCCAGAGGTCATATTTTGTAGAGATTTTATATATTTTCCATCCAATAATCCAATAGTTGCTTCATTTCTTTCTATAACAAGTAATCCATAAACCTCATCATTAACCAACATTTCTTCTAAAGGTTCTAAGACAAAAGTTTGATCACATCTGTATATTCTAACTTTTAATTTTTTTGGTGGTTCATATGCCCAAACTTTTAAATCATCTTTTCCTTCAACTTCACTAACATTTCCACTAAAAAGAACTAATCCATTTTCTGGAGTTCTTCCAATTTCTTTTAATTTTCTAATAGCTCTTTCTAAAGCATTAATTACATTTTTTCTTGTTGTATTAGATTTTATATTTGTTGCAGTTCCTTTTTCATCTTCTAATTGTTTAGTTACTTGTATAATATTAAAATCTGAAGGAATATAAACACTAATCAATTCAGTATGTCTTCCTCTATATCCCTTGATTTCTTCTACTAATGATTCTAATTCAAATTTTTGTATTTCTGATAAAGTCATATTATATTTTGTTAAAAGGAGTTTTTAAGAGTTAGGATTAAATGACAGAATATCATTCAAAAAAGATTCTTCACCACTCATTAGATTTTTTATTTTAATTTTTTTTGAGGACATTTCCTTCTCTCCAATAAAAACAATATTTTGAATATTTTTGATATTTGCATATTCTAAAGATTTTGATAAAGTTTTATTCATCATAATTTGCGTAGAAAATCCTTTTTTTCTTAATTGTGAAGCAATTTCAATAGAATATTTATTCTGTCCTAAAGATACTACTAAATATTTAATATTATCAGGTAAAATATTAGAAATTAAAGAGATAGGTTCAAGTCCAAAAGAAAATCCGCTAGATTGAATATCATTTATTAAATAACTTCCACCACCACCAATGCTTACATTAATTTCTTTACTCCAAATTTCAAAAATATTACCATTATAATAAGATAATCCTCTTGCAAGAGTAGGTTTAAAGACAATATCTATTCCATAATCTGAACAGTATTTCTTTAAATTTTGTATATCTTTATAAAATTTGTATTTTAAAAAATATTTTTCTCCCTCTTCAAATAGTTTTAATAATTTTTCTGCTCCAAATGGTTTTAAATTAAATGCAACTTCAGCTTTTGTTAGTTTATCTAGTTTGTCCAATTCTCTTAAAACTTGTTCTCTATATTTTTCCTCAATATTTTCACTTACTAATATTTCATTTAAAAGTTTTCTATTATTTACATAAATAATACTCTTTATACCTAACATATTCATCGTAGAACTGGCCATAGAAAGAATTTCTGCTTCATCATGTATATCTGAACCAATTATATCACAATCACATTGAATAAATTGTCTAAGTCTTCCCTTTTTTATAGGTTCATCTCTAAAATTATATCCAATTTGATATCTTTTAAAAGGAAGTTTTTGATTTTTTGCAAGTCTTTTTAATTGAAATGTAAATTCATATCTTAATGCAAGCTTCCTCTTTGCCCTATCTTCTAATCTATAAACATCCCTAACTGCATCATCATTAGAGTTATCACTAATTACAAAATCTTCAGATTCTATAATTGGAGTTTCTGTTGATTCAAATCCATATAATTGAAATTGTTTTTCTATAATCTCTTTTATTTTATTTCTTTTCGAAGCCTCATCTCCAATAAAATCTCTAAATCCCTTAACACAATCATTTTTTTCCATTTTTAAAAAGGGCGAAAGCCGAGAATCGAACTCGGACCTCACGGACCACAACCGCGAATTCTGCCATTAAACTACAATCGCCATAAAATAAATCACAAAATATAATATAAAAAGATTTTGATTACAATTTATAATCCAAAATATTTCAATAATTCATAAACAAGTATCGCTGGCCAAATAATAGATTTTAAAATTCCAAGGACTCCAGCCCAAAAACCAGTAGCGGTAGATAAAAAGTAAATAACAGAACCTATAAATCCAAATCCGTAAACACTATTACTAACCTTTGCTCCAACATCACAAGAGCATTTTTCTTTTTTAATATTTTTAATTTTCTTTTTCATTTTTTAAATATGGCCCGAAGAGGGATCGAACCTCTGCTATCTCGGTGTAAACGAGAAGGTCTACCATTAGCCTACCGGGCCATGAATTTAATAATAATTTATTGCTTTTAAATTTAACTTTAATCAACTCTTGTTATTGTTGCGCATTTAACACATTTGAAAAATTTACTCTCTGGCTCATCTCCAGCTCTCATTTGTCTAGTCCAAAAATATGCTTTTTTACTGTTACATTTCGGACAATCAAAGTCAGTAATAGGATTAATATCTGAATCTTTATTATTATTAATAACTGCAACATCTATTTTTTCATTAGAGTGTTCTTTTATCTCCATAGAAATTTCTTCTTTAGTGGTATAATCACATCTAACACATCCAAAATATTTCTGTTTCTTTACTAATAACGAACCACATTTAGGACAAAACTGCATGTTTTAGTTAAAAAAAACTTATATTTAAATGTTTATATTATTTTAAACCAATTTCATTTCTTATTTCTTTTATTGCGTTAATAGATAATTCAAAAAACATCTCTATATCTAATCCAGTTTTCTCAATTTCCATTATTAAATTTCTATCACATGTTGTCGCAAAATTTTTATTTTTGAATTTTTTCTTTAATCCTTTAACTTCCATATCAGAAACTTTCCCGTCTCTCATTAATGCATAAGCATAAATTAAACCAGTTAATGTTTCAGAAGCAACAAGAGAATATTCAATTTTAGAATTTCTTATCTTATTTTTTAATTCTGGTATAATTTCTAATCCATATCCATGAGATTGAATAGTTCTAATAAATTCGTTATTAAATCCTTTATCTTTTAATATATCAACACAATCAATACAATGTCTTTTTATATTATTTTTAGTTTGTGCCCAATCTATATCATGTAATAAACCAATCATTTCCCAGTAATTTTCATCTTCTCCGAAATGTTTAGCTAACGCCTTCATAATCGCTGCGCTTTCAATATAATGATTCATACTGGATTTTTCATTATTAAAATTTTTTAGTAAATCAAAAGCTTGAATTTTATTCAGAGGTAATTCTTCCATATAAATCCAAAGAGTGATACATTTTAAGTTTATTTACAAATAATATATTTATAGCTTGAAAATTTCGATATATGGTTAATAAGAAGCTATATTAAATTATAATTGAACTATGCTGGAACAAAATGGAATATGTGAGAATCCAAATACATATTGTAGCTATTGTAAGAGAATAAATTCAAAAGAATATCTTTGTAAAAAAAACATATACCATAAGCATACAATTAATTGTCTAAATATCATAAAAAAGAGGACAGCTTTGTACCTTCCCATCATTAGACAGTACAAGTACAAACGTAACAAGCTTAACTTCTGTGTTCGGAATGGGAACAGGTGTTTCCAAGTTACTATGGCCGTCTAAAATACTAAACAAAATTTGACTTTATAAATATTTCTAATTCAAAAGCAATATATTAATACTTCTTAAATTTGTTAATTAAAGGTAAAACATCACTGTGCCCTAAAATTTGAGCTCTACAACACATCCTATCTAATCCAATTTCATCAAGAGCTTCTTTTTGAGATTTTCCTTCTTCAATAAGTTTCTTATATTTCTCATACAAATGAGCAATTGGCTTACCACAACTAAAACATCTTATTGGAATTATCATAATTAAAAATTGAATTTTTAGTTTATAAAGTTTTAGTTTTCCAAAACACAGTCAGATAATTTCCCAATAATTTTTTTCCCACCCATATATGTTTGTAAAACTTTAGGAATTTTTATAGAACCATCTTTCATTTGATTATTTTCCATGAGTGCAATCATTGCTCTAGATGATGCTATAACAGTATTATTTAATGTATGAGCAAAATAATTTCCATTTGTTCCATTAATTTTTATTCCAAGTCTTCTTGCTTGTGCATCTCCTAGATTTGAACAACTTCCGACCTCAAAATATTTTTTTTGTCTAGGACTCCATGCTTCAATATCTGCGCTTTTAATTTTCAAATCTGCTAAATCTCCAGAACAACATTCTAATTTTCTGACTGGAATATCTAAATTTCTAAATATTTTAACAGTCAAATTTAACATTTTCTCGTACCAATTAAACGAATCTTCAGGTTCACATATAACAACCATTTCTTGTTTTTCAAATTGATGAACTCTATAAATTCCTTTTTGCTCAATTCCATGAGCTCCTACTTCTTTTCTAAAACAAGGAGAATAACTAGTTAGTTTTTGAGGTAAATTATTTTTTCTTAAAGTTTTATCTTTAAACATTGAAATCATCGAATGTTCACTAGTTCCAATTAAATATAAGTCCTCATTCTCAATTTTATACATCATAGCATCTTTTTCATTGAAACTCATAACTCCATCTACACATTCACTTCTAATCATAAAAGGTGGAATGCAATATGTGAATCCATTTTCAATCATAAAATCTCGAGCATAAGATAATAATGCAGAATGTAATCTAGCAAAATCACCGAGTAAATAATAAAATCCATTTCCAGAAACATTCGCAGCTGTAACAAAATCAGCACCACCAAATTTTTCCATTAATTCTGCATGGTTAAATATTTCATATTCAGGAACAATAGGTTCTCCAATTTTCTCTATTTCAACATTTTCCGAATCATCTTTTCCAATAGGGACAGACTTATCAATAATATTAGGAATTTTCATCATTCTAATTCTGATTTCAGATTCAAGATTTTTTTCTTTATTTTCTATATCTTCTATTTCTTTTACAATATCCTTAGCTTTCTGAATTTTTTCTTTAGCATCATCTTTTTTATCTTCCTTCATTAAAGAATTAATTTCTTCACTAATTTCGTTTCTCTTTTTTCGCAAATCATCGGCATTTTTTTTAAAAATTCTCCATTTTTTATCAAATTCTATTATTTCATCAACAATAGGTAATTTTTCATTTTGGAATTTATTTCTAATATTTTCCTTTACAATTTCTGGATTTTCTCTTATAATTTTTATGTCAATCATTAAAAAATAAGAAAAATATAATATTTAAAATTATGCCAAATAGTATTTATTAATTAGTAAAGATTTTTATATTAAAAGATATAACAAATAATATGGATTTAAATAAAGCGATAAAAGAGAGAAAAAGTGTTAGAAAATTTTCATCAGAGATTCCCGATTGGAAAAAAATTATTCGAGCAATAGATTTAGCTAGACTTGCACCTTGTCCAGGGAATCAATCATTTTTAAGTTATATAATAGTGAATAATCCTAATTTGATTGAAAAAATAGGCATAGCTACTCAACAAGATTTTGTAGGAAAATCTCATTACATAGTTGTAGTCATAAGTAATCCTTCAAAGATAAAAATTAGTTATGGAGATAGAGCACAAAGATATGTTCCTCAAGCAACAGGAGCAGCGATAGAGAATTTTTTATTATCATTAACATCCCAAGGACTTTCTACTTGCTGGATAGGACTTTTTCATGAGAAAAATATAAAAGAAATATTAGAAATTCCAGATTCTTTAATAGTAGAAGCTTTATTTCCAATAGGATTAGAATTACAAAACAACATAACATCTCAAAAAAAGAAAACAGAATTAGACGAAATATTATTCTTTAATGAATATAAAAACAAAAAAATGGTCCCAAAAACTAGAATAAGAAGTGATTGGGCATAAAAATAAAAAAAATAAAAAAATAAAGTTTTTTTCTTAATAACTTAAGTCATCTAATCCTAAATCGTTTACAGAAATTCTCTTATCATCATCAAATTGATGACTAGATTGGTTTTTACCTAATATGTAAGGAGATTTAACCCCTGTCATTATAGTAATAACCCTAACTCTCCCTTGGAATTCCTTATTAACTCTAGCTCCAATTATAACCTGAGCTTCAGGACTTAAATTTTCAGTAACCAAACGACCAATTGTGTCAAATTCTTCTAATTTCAAATCAGGTCCACAAGTTACGTGGATTAAAGCACCAGTAGCGCCTCTGTAATCAACATCCAATAATGGATGAGTTAACGCCTGTTGAACAGCTGCATCAACTTTAGAATTAGAATTATCTTCTCCTATTCCGATAACAGCAACGTCTCCATTTTTCATAATTGAAGAAACATCAGCATAATCAAGATTAATTAATGATGGTAATGTTATAGTTTCAACAATTCCTTTTATCATAGTAGATACAAGTTCGTTAGCTACAGCAAAAGCTTGTTCCATTGGTAACTGACCAGCAATATCTACAAGTCTATTATTATCAAGAACAATAACTGTATCTACAGTTTCTCTTAATTCTTGTAATCCAAATTCAGCTTTGTCTATTCTTGCTTTTTCTGCTTCAAAAGGCATTGTTACAACGGCAATTACAACCGCTCCAGATTCCTTAGCAAGTTGAGCAACAACAGGAACAGCGCCTGTCCCAGTACCTCCTCCCATTCCAGCCAAAACAAAAACCATATCCGAATTCGCTACGGCTTTTTTAAGGTCAGAAAGAGACTCTTTAGCTGCTTCTTTACCCCTCTTTGGATATCCACCACAACCTAAACCTCTTGTAAGTTCTTTACCAATAAGAATCTTTTCATCAGTTTTTGTTATAGATAAATGTAAAGCGTCTGTATTTAATCCATAAACAGTTGCTCCATTAATACCTTTGTTGAAAAGCCATGTTGCCATATTACAACCACAGCCACCACAACCAAAAACTTTGATGTTTGCTTTTCCAGCTCTAAGTTCGCTAAAATTAATACTATTTATATCAGCATTTTCTATAGCTTCTTTTGCAAAATCTAATGGCATATTTTTTACCTCCTTTCAATATTTTATAATTAGTGAGTAATCATTCTTTAAAAGCTCTTGTATTTTTAATGATATATTTTTTAACATAGACGGGAATTTATGTTTTATAAGAATAATTATAAATAATTTCAGGAATATAAATAAGTTTTGAAACTTTCGTAATATTACTATCTATTTTTTTATGACGATATCTATTTTCTTTATCAAAAAGTATTCCTGGGCGATTAACACATT
Organism: Candidatus Woesearchaeota archaeon; assembly: GCA_964612895.1. Lineage (GTDB taxonomy): Archaea > Nanobdellota > Nanobdellia > Pacearchaeales > GW2011-AR1 > JAGVXH01. Next base: position 429,099 of record CAZTFL010000001.1, on the reverse strand, counting down.
CAATACCATTAAAATTGCTAATTGTATCATCAATCAACACAAAAGCATTAAGTTTATTATATGCATATTCTACTTTTGATCCAAAAGAATCAAGATAATGAATATTGTCTATGAAAGGAGAAAAATGTTTTTTAGTAATTTCTTGTACAATTGAAGAGTGTCTTAAAGGTCTTGCTGTTAAACATTCTTGTTTAAAATAATTAGATAATTCTTCTAGAGTTTTGATTGAGTCATCTTCAGGAGTTACATATTTTAATATTTCAGAACTAGTTATCCATTCTATCATTGGTAAAAACATTTGTTTTAGTTTATTTTTTGACAAATCATGAAAAATATTTTTGATAAAAAACTGTTCAAAATACAAATCATTAGTTTTTACAAGTGTATTATCAAAATCCCATAAAATCAAATTTCTCATATATTATTAATATTTCAATTATATTTTAATATTTTGTATTTTTGAAAGTATATAATTTTCTTCTTTTGGATTATGTGTTTGCCCAAATTTTACTAAAGTATTATTGATATCATTCCAATATCTTTTTGGGAACAGTTTTTTTAAATCAAGTTCAGTTTTTTTAATAGATTTTGAATTGGACCAACCTAATTTATGTGAAATTCTATAGACATGAGTATCAACACCAATAGCAGGAGTTTTTCCCGTTTCAGATAAAAAAACATTTGCTGTCTTTCTCCCAACCCCAGGGAGTTTTACCAATTCATCTATATTATCTGGGATTCCATTATTTAATATTATTTTAGAAGTTTCTAAGATGTGTCTCGCTTTAGTTTTAAAATAATTAATAGAATTTATTTCTTTTTCTATTTCTTTTATATTAGCTAAAGATAAATCTTTTAAGGTTTTATATTTGTCAAAAAGAATATTACAAATTTTTATAGTTGTAGCATCTCTTGTTTGAGCAGACATCATTATGGCTATAAGCGTTTTCCATTCTTCATCCCAATCTTCTCCAGCTAAACGAATGTTTTTTGTATTGTATTTTTTTATTTGCCTTAATTGAAGAAGAGGCATTTGTGAAATCATAAATTTTATTATTAAATAGATTTTAAATATTTTACATAAGTTTAAATAAAATGAAATTATTTTAGAAATATCATAGTCATTGCATTTGGCTGCAATGATAGGGCTACTCACAACGCGGCGTGGGTAGCTCACTATCAAAACTTTTTTAAACAGAAATTAGTTATAGATTTAATGACCTCGTAGCTCAGTTCGGTAGAGCACTAGGCTCTTAACCTAGGTGTCGCGGGTTCAAATCCCGTCGAGGTCAGTTTTTATTAGAAGTAAAAAATTAAATGTAATACTATTCTACCGTTATAAATAAAAAATTAATCAACTAAACTTTGAACAGCTTCAATATGTGTTGCAACATCAGTACCTTTTTTTGTTAACTTAATAATTTTTATTCTACCTTTCTTTTCGAAAGAAACAAGTCCTAATTCTTCTAATGTCTGAAGGATTTTTACAGCATGAGAATATGTACAATCAACTTCTTTTGCCAATTGGGAACCATATTTAGCACGACTAACTTTTTTTAAAGCAATTAACATCATTGCTGGCTTTCTTCTAAAAAACAAATCGAAATTTTTTTCCATCTTATTTATTATATATTATTTATTATATATGTTGTAATGATACATTACTTATAAGCTTTTTCTAATAAAATCGTCCACTAATAGTAGATACAAATTACTAGTATAAGTCAAAGGTGAATACTTGTTTAATAAGATTTATTTTAACTTATTAATTTCAACAATATGTAGTAACCCCATAGTAAAATATCAGAATTTCTTAAAAATTACATTTTTTCCAATAATTCTATTCTTTTTTCTATTGGAGGATGTGTTTGAAATAATTCACGACTTTTTTTTGGTTTGGTTAAAAATAATGGAGCGATTGCTTCTGGTATTTTAATTTCTCCAGATTTATCATGTTTTATTTTTTTTAATGCTTCAATTAATCCTGTAGGACTTCTTGTGAATTTAACAGCAGAAGAGTCTGCTAGAAATTCTCTTTTTCGAGAAATTGCAAATTGGACAATTGTTACTAATAAAGGAGAGAGTATAGCTAGTGCAATAGCAAATAAAAGAATGAATGGATTTTTATTTTTAGAGTCATTATTTGAAGAATTTATCCATAAACTTCTTAAAAATATTTGAGAAATTATAGATATTAATCCAACTATAACAGCAACTAAAGTCATAAAACGAATATCATAATTGGCGATATGACTCATCTCGTGAGAAATAACACCCTCCAATTCTTGTTTATTTAGTTTTTGTAAAGCACCAGTAGTTATACAAATAATAGATTTCTCAGGATTTTTCCCACTTGCAAATGCATTTATTTGGGCATCTTCAATAAAATATAATTTAGGTTTCTTTATTCCAGAAGCAATACATAATCCTTCAACAACAGAATGTAATTCTTTAAAATCCTTAGAATTCGCAGGTTTAGCATTAACTGATTTAAGTATAATTTCAGTAGATTGTGTTATAGAAATAAGTATATAAAAAAAAGAAAAAATACTTCCCAGAATTATAACACTAAAGAAATATTCATCTGAGACAGAAAGTGCAATAATGAAAACTAATCCTAATAAAATAATAATTGAAGTAAGAATTAATAAAAACGAAGATATTTTATTCTTCTTTATTTCATCATAAAACGAAATTCTCTTCATAAAATTTTAAATTAAAATTTAATATTAGGGACTATTTTTTCTTCTTCAGGAATAGTCAAATATTTTATCTCTTTAAAATGAAATAAACTAGCAAACCATTTCCCAGGTATGATTTTTACAGTATTATTGTAATTCATAATAGAATCATTATAATATTGTCTAGCATACGCAATTTTATCTTCAATAGAAGATGTTTCTTGTTGCAATTGTAAAAAATTAGAACTTGCCTTAAGTTCAGGATAATTTTCTGCTACAGCAAAAACTCCTTTTAATGCATTTTGTAAATTAGAATTAGCTTTAATCTTTGATTCAAAATTTTTAGCACTCATAAATTCTGTTCTTGCCTTAGTTACTTCATTAAAAACAGTTCGTTCGTGTTTAGCATAACCTTTAACAATACTAACAAGATTAGGAATCAAATCAGCTCTTTTCTTCATTTGCACATTTATTTGAGATTGTGAATTATCAATTCTCTGTTTTAACACAACAAAACGATTATGATACCCAAAACTAATCAAAATTAATGAAAATACAATTAACAAAATCCAAATAATTATCATACAATAGAAAAAAAAACAAACTTTATAAATCTTATTAATTTAAAATACAAATGATAAAAATAGACAAAAATAAGTGTATTGGATGTGGAGCATGTGTGGCTGTTTGCCCAGAAGGATTTGAATTAAAAAATAGAAAAGCGAATGTTAAAAAGAATGTACCTTGTTCTTCAGATGCAATTAATGCATGTCCAGTTAGCGCAATAAGTGAATAGAAAGATTTAAATATAAATATGAAATATTTTACATATGAGTAAAAGTACATATTATAGATTTTTTAGTAATTTATCAAATGAATTAAGAATGGATATAATAAATATCTTAAAAGATTATCCAAGAAGTGTTAACGAAATATCAAATTCTTTAAAAATAGAACAGAGCAAAATATCTCATGCGCTCCAATATTTAAAATGTTGTAATATAGTAATTTCTAAACAAGTTGGTAAAAATAGAATATATTCTCTAAACAAAAAAACAATAATTCCCATTTTAAAAATAATAGATAAGCATGCTCAGATATATTGTAATGGTAAATGTAATTGTGGAGTTAAATAATGGAAATGTATCTAGATAATTCTTCTACGACAAAGATAGATGATTTAGTATTAGATGAAATGGTTAAATTCTCGAAAAAATATTTTGCAAATCCTTCAAGTTTATATCAAAGTGGATTAGATGTCAGAAATAGAATAGAAGAATGTAGAGAAAAAATTGCAAAATATATAAATTGTGAAAAAGAAGAAATTATTTTTACAAGTGGAGCAACTGAAAGTAATAATTTTGCGATAAAAGGTTTAGCATTAGCAAATCCAGAAAAAAAACATATAATAACTTCACAAATAGAACATCCATCAATCATAAATGTTTGTAAATCATTAGAAAAACAAGGATATAAAATTGATTATATTAAAGTAAACGAAGAAGGAATAATAGATATGGAAGATTTAAAAAATAAGATAAGAAAAGATACACTTGTTGTGAGTATAATGTTCGTTAATAACGAAATAGGCACAATTCAACCAATAGAAGAAATAAGTCAAATTTGTAAAAGAAATAATGTTTATTTTCACACTGATGCTGTTCAAGCTTTTAAAAAGATAGATATAGATGTGAAAAAATATAATATAGATTTATTAAGTATTTCTGGACATAAAATTAATGCACCAAAAGGAATAGGATTTTTATATATAAAATTAGGAACAAGAATAAAAAGATTTATTGATGGAGGAGAACAAGAATTTAAATTAAGGGCAGGGACGGAAAATATATTAGGAATAGTAGCGTTGGCTAAAGCGTTAGATTTGGATATAGAAAAAGAAAAAGTTCAAAGAATTAGAAATTATATAATTAATAGATTAAAAGAAATTAAAAAAATAAAAATAAATGGTTCCATTGAAAAAAGAATATATAATAATATAAGCGTGTCATTTTATGGAATAGAGGGAGAAGGATTAATGTTATTATTAGATAAAGAAGGTATTTGTGTTTCTACTGGCTCAGCATGTTCTTCTCATAGTCTTGAGGAAAGTCATGTATTAAAAGCAATAAATGTAGACCCAATGTATATTCATGGAACTATAAGAATAACATTAGACAAAGAAATGGACGAAAAAAAGGCAGATATTTTAATTGAAGTTTTAAAAAAATCAGTAAATAAATTAAGAGAAATGAGTCCATTTAAGATAGAAGATGAAAATTAAAAAAATAACAAAAAAAATGACATTTGCAGAGATTTTTTCTTTAAATCAAGAAGCTGGATTTGTATTAATGCAAGAAGGTTTGTTTTGTGGTGGATGTCCAATGGCGCAATTAGAAACATTAGAGGATGGATGTATAGCTCATGGGGTAGATGTTGAAAAAATTTTAAAAAAATTAAACAAAAATAAAAATGAATAATACAGATTATAATGATAATGTTAAAGAAAATTTCTTAAATCCAAAGAATATGGGAGAAATAAAGGATGCTAATGGTATCGGGCTAGTCGGGAATGTAAGATGTGGAGATATTTTAAAAATAATGATAAAAGTTAAAGAAGATAAAATTATCGACATAAAATTTCAAACATTTGGATGTGCTGCGGCAATAGCATCATCTTCAATGTTAACCCAAATGGCTATAAATAAAAATATTAAAGAGGCTTATGAAATAACTAATGAAGATGTATTAAAAGAATTAGGTGGATTACCAAGCATAAAAATTCATTGTTCTAATCTGGCGGCCGATGCTCTCAAAAAAGCAATAGATAATTATAATAAAAATAAGTAATAAAATTAATAAAAAAATAATGAACCCCATTTTCTCCCTAAATAATGGAGTTCATTGAATATGAAATTTAATAAAAGTTTATTTCTTTTTCTTAGCTACTGGTTTCTTTTTAGCAACAGGTTTCTTCTTAGCAACAGTTTTTTTTGCTGTAGCTTTCTTCTTCTTTCCGCCTCTTGCCATCATAGCTTCACAAACGTTACCTTGAGCATCTACATAATATAAATGTCCAGGCTTTCGTTCCACAACGCCTTTAGCAATAATCTTTCCCATATCATCAACCTCCTTTTTAGTTATATATTATAACACAATAGAAAATGAATTGTTATATTTAAATGTTTCTATATATCGACGATTTACCGTCGATTTTATTCAAACTTTCAATAAAATATTTTCCATAACAATTTACTTTCATTCTCCATTTATTAAAAAATATCTTATCAACAACACATCTGTTTTCATCGAGGATAATCATATAAAAATTCCTACAAAATATAGAAGTAAAAGAAATCTTTTGATTGTTTTTTAATTTAAATAATATCGGAGGACTTTTTCTTTTAAACATTAATCCAGTAGAGAAAGCGGGAACTTTTTTTAATAAAATTATTTTTATTTTTCCATTGTCTATATATGAAAATTTTTTTAATACCATTATTTTGTTTTTAACATTCTATCGTCAATAAAAATTTTATTATATTTTGAATCAAAATACTTTTTATATAAAATATTAACATTTTTTTCATTTACTTTATCATGTTGAATAAATCCACCACCAAAAGTTTTTGGAATATGCATCAATTCATGTATAATAACTTTTATTTTTCCCTCTTCATTTAATTTATCAAATTTTTCATAAAGAACTTCAATTAAATAAAATGAAGTTTTTCTTTTCATCCCTATTTGCATTGCTTTTCCTAAAGCATGACATCTTGCTATTGTATATTTTGAAGAGGACCCAAAACTTCTAATAAATGCAAGATTATCTAAATCTATATATTTCAAATCTAAAATTTTTATTATATCCTCAGCTCTATCTTTAACATCATCAGCATAAATATATTTAATTCCCATTTTTAATTTCGACAATTTTCTTTTTAGAAGAGAATCCCCTTAATAAATCTACATCACATTTATAGTATTTTTTTAAAATTTTAATTAATTCTTTATTAGCCTTATTATCTATCGGTAAATTTTTTAAAAAAACCTTTAATTTATTTTCACTAATTATTTCAATCTTGTTATCTTTACAATTAGTTTTTACATTAACCTCTATTTTCATAAATATAAAATGATTTTTTATAATATTATTCTAAATCAATAATTTTACCAGGATTAAATTTATTCTTTTTATCTAATCGTTTTTTTATGTTTAATAATATTTTTTTATCTTGAATATCTACAAAATCTTTTTTTAATATTCCAATTCCATGTTCTCCTGTAACATGTCCACCAATTCTTTTTACCATATTCATCATATTAGGAATTAGGTGTAAATCTTTGTTACTAAAGCACGGATGTATTATACCAACTGATATATGTCCGAAGTATGGTATTTTATTTTTATCTAACCATTTTAATAACATAACTATTTTATCATTTGTAATTTTTGGGTCCTCTATTCTATAAAATTCCTGTCCTGCTAAAAATGGATAAATATCGTCTCTTTTTTGCATTAATTCAAAATATTTCTTTCCAAATAAGTGTCCTTTGTTATTATCTTCAAATTCTACAATTAAATTATATTTTTCATCTAATCCTATTCCCCTGGAGACAAAAGGATTGATGATTTCAATCATAGAAATGTCGTTTTTCTTTTTTAAAATTTTTACAAACTCACATATTTCATCAACAGAATCCATAGAAACAATATCGACACTTCGCTGTATTATGTTATTTAGATTTAAACAAGCTTTAACTATTATACCTGTAATTCCTTCCATCCCAGCAAAATCTGAGATTTCCGTCATGCCTTTTCTCTCAATGATTCCTTTTGAGTTAACAATATCAATCCATCTAATCCATTTTGAAGTTCTTCCATATTTTATAGCTCTACTTCCAACAGCATCAGTTGCTATCATTCCTCCAATAGTACAAACACTATGACTTGAAGGTCTAACGGGAAATTCTAAATTATATTTTTCTAAAAAATCTTGTAAATCATCTAATATTACACCAGCTTCAACTTCAATTATTTTTCTTTTTTCATCAAAACTTCCAATATGATTTAATTTTGAGATATCAAGAACAACATCTCCATTTGGAACAGCTCCACCAGCAAGTCCAGTTCCTCCTCCTCTAATGCAAATAGATTCATTGTTTTTTACAATATTTTTAATTTCTTCAATTGTTTTTGGTTTAAATACATTTTTCGCATTTCCAAGTACATTAGAAGCATCAAATAAATATGGTAAAATTTCTGCTTTATTCATAATAGTTAGAGTATATTTCTTTTTTTAAAACTAATTGTTAATCTTGCAGGAATCCACCTTTTTGGAAATTCCATAGCCTAGCGTATTCTCCACCTTTTGTTATTAATTCCCTATGATTTCCCATTTGTATTATTTTTCCCTTTTCCATTACAACAATTAAATCGGCATTCATTATTGTAGAAAGACGATGCGCAATAACGATAGAAGTTCTATTTTTCATTAAATCAAATAAATCTTTTTGTATTTCATGTTCTGTTTCTGAATCTAAAGCAGAAGTTGCCTCATCTAATACAAGTATTTTTTTATCTGCTAAAATTGCTCTTGCTATTGATACTCTTTGTTTTTGTCCACCAGATAATTTAACTCCTCTTTCTCCGACAATAGTGTTATATCCCTTCGGCAAATTTTTTATAAATTCTTCAAGTTGAGCGGATTTTATAGCATTTTCAATCTCTTTTTTATTAGCGGAAGGTCTTGCGAACTTTATATTATTATAAATTGTATCATCAAATAAAATAGCTTCCTGAGGAACAATGCTCATTTCATTTCTCAAACTTTCTTGAGTTACATCTGAAATATCTTGTCCATCAATTAAAACATTTCCAAAATCAAGATTGTATAGACGATATAAAAGTTTTAACAAACTAGATTTTCCACATCCAGATTTCCCAATTATAGCTACAGTTTTTTTTGCTGGAATTTTTAAATTAAAGTTTTTGAAAAGATTATTATTCTTATCATACTTAAAATTAATATTTTTAAATTCAATATTTCCATATGTAACATTTAATTTTGGTGCATTTTTTTTATCTACAATAGTTTTTGAAAATTTTTCATAATCAAATAAATCCTGCAAATCCGTTAATGATCTATAAAATCCACGAATTCCCCATACTAGTCCATATAATCCATTAAGAAAACTAATATAAGTCGTATATATGAATGATAATGTTCCAATTGTTAAATTTCCTTTCATAAAATCAATAATAGGGAAATAAAGAATAGCAATTGTTCCTACAAAAAGAATAAAATTTTGTCCACTATCAAATAATTGGAACCAAGAATAATATTTATACTGTTTCTTTTTTGTATCAGAAGAGAGTTTCTTATATTTTTGTTTTATGAATTCGTCTTTACCAAAATATTTTATCGAATCTATATTTGTGAAAATATCAGCAATATTTCCTTTTTCCAAATTATCAGATTTGTTAAATATTACTTTATCTTTTTGCTCTAATTTTTGTATTTTTATGCTATAAAAAATAAAAGAAAAAGAAATAATTCCTATAACGATTCCAGATAATAGATTAAAATATATCAATGACGCTCCAGTTATAAAAATTTGAACAAAAAAAGGTATGAAATTAAATATAATAACATCAGTAAAATTTTCAATTCCACCAGCACCTCTACCGATTCTTGAAATTAGGGAACCAGACTTATTTGTCGTATGAAAGTCATGGTCTAAACTTAAAATATGATTAAAAAATTTATTTTTTAGATCAAATACAAGATTAACTTCAAGTTTATTCAAAAAATGAGCTCTAATATAAGCAAATAAAATAAGAATAATATTAGTTATTACAAAAACAATTAATAAATTAAGCAGAACTCCCGAAAATGTTTCCTTTGAAAGCTCTTGACTAATAAACAAACTTCCATTATCAATTAAAGATTTAAACAAAAATCTAGGAATAATATTTGCAATTTGCATAATTATTACAGAAAAAATTAAAATAAAAAAAATCCATTTATATTTCCAAATATATTTACAATACTTTCCAAAGACTTCATTATATTTTATAGGATTTTTTTTAGAATTATTACCCATATTAATACAAAAAAATTGTTATTTTTAATACTATCTCTTCATAGATTTTAATCTCTGTAAAACAAATGAAGAAAATTCAATACCATTCTCATATTGTTCACTTAACTGAAAATGACACAGTGGACAAGAATTAATTAATTTTGAGCATTTTTCGTCAATTTCTGATACTCTTTTTTTTGCAATATCCTTTGCTAGTTTTTCAAAATTCGCCCTGACTCCTCCACCGCCACCACAACATAAAGAGTTGTTTCTGTTATGTTTCATTTCGATAATTTCTCCACCTAACATTTCAATAACTTTTCTTGGTTCCTCATAAATTCCTTCATATCTTCCGAGGTGACAAGGATCATGGTAGGTTACAAATTCTTTTGAAAACCTTTTTTTAAACTTTTTTTTAATTAAAGCATTGTATATACTAACGCTTGCGTGTTCGCATTCAATATTCCAATCTCTAATTAAAGTAGGATATAAAGATTTGAAAGTATGATAACACGACGGACAGTTAGTTATAATTTTAATGATATTTCTACTATTACAATAATCAAGCATTAGTTTTGCCAGTTCCTTTGTCTCTTTTTTGTATCCTCCATTGTAAGCAGGAAGTCCGCAACAATAATTTTTATCATTCATTAAAACATAATCAATTCCCAAGATATTAAAAATGTCTTTATAATTGTCATATTCTTTTTTTAGTGAAGATTTTGTCAAGCATCCAGGGAAATAAAGAGTTTTGCCTGTCAGTTTTTTAAAAAACCCGATTTTCTTCTTTTCCATAATAACAATAATAATTAAGAGTTTATAATTTTTATGAAAGCAATTATAGAGATTTTGGTTTATTTTTTCCTATTCTTGTTATTTTGTAAATTCTATAATTCGGTTTGCCTGGAGTTTTACATTCTACATATCCTCTGTCTTTTAGAGTTTTAAAAGCACGACTGACAGATTCTCTGTGTATATTCATCTTTTTTGAAAGAGGCATTGCTCTCCAATTCTTTTCACTTAATTCTAAAAGAACCTTTTTGGCAATATTATTTCTTTCAAAGAATATTTCCTCATCCTCTTTCATAGAAAAATATATCTAAAAACAATTTTAAGCAAAAGTAATCTTGTGCGTAACAGTTAGCGTAACAAATAAAAAGAAGAAAGGACTGAAAAAGGGATGGTAGAAAATCCGAAATCGCTTATTGAAGAGCTCCCAAGAATCATTGAACGAGGGAAAAAAGAAGCACAAAAAATTCTTGATGGACTTTCTGAAAAGAATAGAATAACTCTTCAAACTAATGAGTTTGTTCTTCCAACTAAAGCAAAGGGTGGGTTGAATGCGTTTTTGGGGCAAAATGTTAAAGAGATTAACAAGAATGAAATGTTGAATAGGCTTGTTTATGGAGATAATCTTCTTGCATCTCAAATTAATAATATTATATTTTAAATTCTTTTACATTAAACTAACAAAAGCTAAAATCCTTAGAAATCTTGTATTATCCCAAAAAACAAGTGTATGTTTCTTTGACATTAATATTTTAAATCTTTTTTATTTCTCTAAAATATGGTAATACTAACTCCCGGAATGCAACAATATATGAAAGTAAAAAATGAGAATCCGGACTGTATTATATTTTTTAGGATGGGAGATTTCTATGAAACGTTTTTCGAAGACGCTATACTAATTTCTAAAGAGCTAGAAATAACGCTAACTTCAAGAGGGAAAGACGAATCTAAAGCTCCATTAGCAGGAATTCCATATCACGCAATAGACCCATATTTAGCAAAATTAGTTAAAAAAGGATATAAAATTGGAATAGTCGAACAAGTCGAAGATCCAAAACTAGCAAAAGGGCTTGTTAAGAGAGAATTAGTAAGGATAATTACTCCAGGAACAATTATAGAAAATACAATATTAGATAAAGGAATAAATAATTACATAGCATGTCTTTCGATTTCAGAGGAAATAGGATTGTCTTTTTGTGATGTTTCTACAGGTGAATTCTTATCTTGTAAGTTAAAGGACGAAAATTTACTAGAAGAAATAACAAAAATATCTCCAGCGGAAATAATTATTCAATCATCAAAAATAAATTCAAATATAATAAATACATTAAAAGAAAAAGGATATATGATTAGTGAATATGAAGATTATCATTTTAATTTCCAGAATGCTTACGATAAATTAAAAAAACATTTTCAAGTTTTGAACTTAGAAGGATATGGTCTAACAGATAAAATAATAATAGAATCATGCGGAGCTCTACTAAGTTATATTAAAGAAAAACAAATGAATAATTTGGAACATCTAAAAAAAATAAAAATATACAATTTGTCTGACTTCATGTTTCTAGATAATGCAACAATAAGAAATCTTGAACTAATAAAAAATATAGCATCCAAAAATGATAATGCAACATTAATTTCTGTATTAGATAAAACATTAACATCAATGGGAAAAAGATTAATGAGAAAATGGATAACTTCTCCATTAATTGATAAAAATAAAATAGAAGAAAGACTAAATGGAGTCGAAGAATTAAAAGAAAACATAATATTAAGATATGACTTTAGAGAAATTTTAAAAAATATTTATGACATAGAAAGATTAATTGGCCGTGTAAGTTTTGGAAATGCAAATCCGAAAGATATTGTTTCTTTAGGAAATTCATTTAAAGATATTCCAAAATTAAAGGAATTATTAACGAAGTGTGAAAGTCAAATATTTAATCAATATAAAAACATTCCAGATTTAAAAGAAGCAAAAGAAATAATACTAAATTCAATAAAAGAAGAACCAAGTACATCTTTAAAAGAAGGCAATATAATAAAATTTGGTTACAATAAAGAATTAGATGACTTAAGAATATTAAGTAGAGATTCTCGAACATATTTAGCAGAAATAGAGGAGAAAGAAAGAGAAAATACAGGAATAAAAAATTTAAGAATAAAATATAATAAAATAATAGGATATTTCATAGAAATAACAAAAAGCAATCTAAATTTAGTCCCAAACTATTTCATAAGAAAACAATCTCAATTGAATAGTGAAAGATTTGTAACGGAAGAATTAAAAGAATTAGAAATAAAAATACTAGGAGCTCAAGAAAGAATATATGAATTAGAGTATAATTTATTTTTAGAAATTTTAGAAAAATTAAAGAAATACATAGAAGATGTTCAAGAAGTATCTAACAGTATTTCAATTTTGGATTGTTTATCTTCATTCTCAATTGTAGCGCAAGAAAAAAATTATTGTAAACCAAAACTAAATTCAGAATCGAAAATAGAATTAAGAGAATCAAGACATCCAGTAATAGAAGCTTTTAGTCAAATAGATTTTATAAATAATGATTGTTTTTTGGACGATAAAAATAGAACAATGATTATAACTGGACCCAATATGGCAGGGAAATCTACCTATTTAAGACAAGTAGCACTAATTTCATTAATGGCTCAGATTGGTTCTTTTGTACCAGCAAAATATGCAAACTTATGTGTATTAGACAGAGTTTTTAGTAGAATAGGGGCTTATGACGATTTAGTTAACCATCAATCGACATTTATGGTAGAAATGAATGAAACTGCAAATATTTTAAACAATGCAACAGAAAAGAGTCTCGTAATATTAGATGAAATAGGTAGAGGAACATCAACATTTGATGGAGTAAGTTTAGCGTGGGCAATTGCAGAATATTTAAACAATGAAATAAAATGTAAAACATTATTTGCAACGCACTATCATCACTTAAATAAATTATCAGAGAAATTTGACGGAATAAATAATTTTAATATAGCCGTTGAAGAAAAAAATGATAAAATACTTTTTTTGAGAAAAATAATAAAAGGAGGAACAGATAAAAGTTACGGAATACAAGTCGCGAAACTTGCTGGACTTCCGGAAAATGTAATAAATTGTGCAAAAAGTGTAATGAATTTAATAGAATTAGAAGACAATTTAGATGAAAAAATATTAAAAAATAATCAAGAAATAGAAAAAAATCAAGAAGAAATAGATATAGAAAATATAAAACAAAAAATAACACAAGAATTAAAAGAAAAAATTAATAATGAACTTAATGAATTAATAAAAAAAATAAAGTAGATATTCTAAGAAATAAGTTTTTTTAAACTTCTAAAAATATAATAATTTATGGTAATACATGTATTAGATCAATCAACAATAAATAAAATTGCAGCTGGAGAGGTTATAGACAGACCAGCAAGTATAGTAAAGGAATTAATAGAAAATTCTTTTGATGCAAATTCTGACTATATAAAAATTGACATTGAAAATGGCGGAATAGACAAGATAAAAATTAGCGATAATGGTTCAGGAATGGATAGAGAAGATTGTATTTTGTCTATAAAAAGACATACAACCTCAAAAATAAGCTCCGAATTCGATTTATATAATATTAATTCATTTGGATTTAGAGGAGAAGCGTTAGGCTCTATTTCAGAAATATCAGATTTAAAGATAATAACAAAAAGAGAAGATGATGAAATCGGAACATTAATGGAATCTCAAGGCGGAAAAATAAAAAATATAGAACCAATTATTTGTAAAACAGGTACAACAATAGAAGTTACAAACTTATTTTTTAATATGCCAGTAAAAAAAGATTATTTAAAATCTTCAGAAATTGAATTTTCTCAAATACTTAAAATAATTTCAAAATATGCTTTAATTAAAAAAGAAGTAGCTATAATATTAACTCATAATGGAAAGGAAATTATTAATTCTCAAAAAACAGATAATTTTTTGAATAAAGTTATTTTTCTTTTAGGAGTAGATGTAGGTAGAAATTTAATAGAAATAAACTATAAAGAAGAAGGCCTTATTATAACAGGATTTATATCAAAGCCAAGTTTAACAAGAGCAGACAAAACAGAACAATCGGTGTACGTTAATCAAAGATATGTCAAAGATAGAATAATCTCACAAGCAGTTTATGACGCATATGATACTCTCCTTTTTATAAATCGTCATCCAATATTTATATTAAATATACAAATAAACAGTTCTCTTATTGATGTCAATGTTCATCCGAATAAAGAATTTATAAAATTTAAAAATGAAAAAGAAGTTTACGAAATTGTTTATAATGCAATAAAATCTACTTTATTTAAAACAAATTTAATAGTAGACGCAAATCTCAATAGAATCGAGAATTCAAAAATTAATAAACACTACGATTTTTCAATAGATAAACAAACAAATTTGTTTAAAACTAATGATTATAAAATTAAGGAAGATGTTAATTTATATTTAAGAGAAGCAGAGAGCCAAGAATTAAATAAAGAAGTTTTTGGAAAATTAAATATTCTAGGTCAAATAAATAAAACCTTTATAATTTGTGAAGCCGAAGATGGTCTGATATTATTTGATCAACATGCAGCAGAAGAAAGAGTAAATTATGAAAAATTTCTTAATGATTTAAAAATAAACGCAATAAAAAAACAAAGCTTAATAGAACAGAAAATTCTTGATTTAAATCCAGAACAAAAGAATATAGCATTATATTACAAACAATTCTTAAGTAAGATAGGATTCGAATTTGAGGATTTTGATGGCAATATTTTAAAATTATCAACAATTCCAGAAATTTTTGGAAGATTAAAGTCTATTTTATTTGTAGATATATTAAATGAACTGATAAAAGAGAAAAAAAACATAATAAATAATGAAATAGAGTCAAGAATAATAAAATTTGCATGTAAAGCAAGTGTTAAAGCGGGCGATGAATTAACAAAAGAAGAACTCAAGAAATTAATAAAAGATCTAGAAAAGTGCGAAAATCCATTTTCTTGTCCCCATGGAAGGCCAACAACAATAAAATTAAGTATATCAGAATTAGAAAAAAAATTCAAAAGGACTGGCTGGTAAGTAACTTTATAGTAGTTAAATTAATACATAAGATTTTTATGGCAAAATAAAGGTTTTTAAACTCTCATTTTATATAAAATAAAGAAAAAATGGTTCTAAAAATCAAATTTACAATAAATAAATGTAAGGAGGATAAAACTAATGGCATTTGATGATGATGAAGACGATTTCGAAGATGAATTTGAAGACGAAGAAGATGAATCCGAATAAACCTTCAAAAAATATTTTTTTATAAAATTTTTATTTATGTGTAAAGAAGAATTTGTAAACATTTTTTTCCTTTTTATCTAACCTAACAAATCCAAATCTTTCAAATTGAATTATTTCTCCTATTTGTAATTTTTGTATTTCCGGCTCAGAAAGCCCTATTTTTACATTTCCATCAGGCATAATCACTTCAGTTTTTACATTATTATTTTCAGATGTAAGCCAATGTATGTATTTTGTTTCTCCTAAGCTTTGCGGTTCAACGCTAATAAAACTAAATAAAGGTTTGGTTAAATTCTTATCTAAATTAAAAACGCTAAAATTCAACAAGTGCATAAGTCTTATAGTTATTTTTGAATTATTTGAATAACTTTTAATTATTTCTTCATAATCATCTTGACTTATTAAAAAATCAGCATTAGTTTGATAATTTCTATATCCCATAGTTCCATCAGGATAAAATGGAATTTCGGAATTTAAATTAGGACTTCCACTAATACTAATCTTTTTTGGATTTTCTACAAAAAAGTATCTTTTTGAATGTTCAACATACTTTTTATTAATTTTATATAAAATATCTATAGGAACAGTGGTATTTGAACGTTTAACTCCCTGAGAAATGATAAATTCCCTAATAGCTTCTGGTCTTATACCTCTTGATTTTAAAGATTGGATAGACCAAAGTCGTGGGTCGTTCCATCCGATATATTTCCCAGATTTTACCTCCTGTAAACCCTTAGACTTTGATAATTTTACTCCTTCTAATATCAAATGTCCATTATTTATAACTACTGGATTTTCCCAATCAAATATTTTTCTTATAAATTCCTCAACTTTCCCTTCCATATCTAACTCTACACCTCTGATAATATGAGTAATTCCAAAATAATGATTATCAATTGCCCAAGAAAATTCCATAGTAGGATAAACTCTAAATCTAGTTCCGGTTCTTGGGTGAGGTCTATCAGAAATTTTAAACATAACCCTATCTCTAAATGCAGGGTCTGGATATTTCATGTCAGTTTTCAATCTAACAACCAAATCTCCTTCCTCTGTTTTATTTTTATCAAACATAGTTTTCCACAATTCTAAATTTATCTCCGGAAAATTATTTCTACAAGGGCATTCTTTTTTAGATAATTTAAATTCTTTAAACTTTTCAGCAGGACAAGAACATACATACATATATCCTTTTTTTATTAATTCTTCAGAATATTTATAATGTTCGGGAATTCTATCTGATTTAAATAAAACTTTATCAAAATTACATCCAAGCCATCTTGCATCTTCTTCAATTAATTTATATGATTCTGGTTGTATAGATTTAGCTTCAGAACCAATAGTATCATCAATTATTAATAAAAATTTTCCATTATAAATTTTGACATATTCATCATTTAAAATTAGAGGTCTAGTATTTCCTATATGTATAGCTCCCGAAGGAAATGGAGCCATTCTCATAACAACTTTTCCAGTTATTACATTAGGAAGTTCTGGAAGTCCAGTCCTAACTTCTCTTTTTGAAATTACATTTTTAAGAGATAAAAACTGAGATTCTTGTGAATTAATAGAAAAAGAATTTACTTCATTTACAATTTCTTCAATCAAAGGAGCATATTTTTTTATATCTGATTTATCCAATCCTTCAGAAAAAAGAGCCGACAATACAGACCCCTTGTTTGCTTTTCCATTATGTTTTATTGCATTATCTAAAGCATACGCTTTAATTGTAGTATTTGTAATTTCACCCATAAAAAAAAGATGTTTAATCACATTTTAAGGTTTTCGTGTATAAAATAACGACATACTATAAAAAATCATTTATTGTTTTTTGTTTTCCGTAATTTTTTAATAACCAAGATCTTTGGGAAATTTCTTCAATAGATATTCCAGTTCTTTTTGATATAACAACTAATGCTTCATTTATAGAATTAAATTTTTCAGACTTATTCTCAATAGCTCTTCTAGTAGTTTCTCTTACAATACCAACCCCAAGAGGAGCATAATATTCATGCGTTATTCTTCTAAAAACGAATACACTAGCCTGTCTTCTTATTCTTTCAAGAAGTTCGCTAACTGGAAGACGCATAGCGTAATACCCACCAGTAATATTAGACGCGTATTTTTTCCGTCCATCAAAAGACTCATAGTCCTCAGAAAAGACGATTTTATTTTCAAAAGAATCTGTACTATCCCACGCTTCAATAGCATCAAAACAAAACATTCCAGGCAACAATAAAATTTCGATAAAATTCCCTAGATAATTGTCACTAAAAAGTTCAATTTCATTTATAGAATCATAATTTTTTATTTTATTTATTAATTCTTTCGAAATTATATCATCAATGGCAGTGATACTCCAACGTGTCGGAACCATTCTTCGTGCAACCTTTTTTCCAATAAGACCAACTGACAAAATTTTCTGCAAATGATCAACACCAATATTTGATTTATATAATTCATCAATAGCTGTTGTAGCCTTACAATCAACGTCGTTAACTAAATAATCAACTTTCTTTTGAATTTTTACATTTTCTTCTAAATTAACCTTTTCAATAGGAGCAGGATTTATCATTGGTTTAAATAAATTTGATATATTAAGATTTACAATAGGTTTTCTTTTCAAAAAAAATTCTGTAGAAGTAGGTTTGTCGCTCATAGCTAATTCTTTAATGATATCTTTTATCTTTTCAGAACTTTTTATGTTTGTTTGAGTTTTCCCATAAATTAACTGACTTCGTAGTCTTAAAATATTTGCAATATTCAAATTTGATTTTGACCATTGTTCCGCATTATTAAAATCTGAATGTTTACTTTCATAATTAGTTGGAGCTAATATTCCAGTATTGACATATGGATATCCAATTCTTCCAACAAAAATTTCAGGAGGTGATGGTCCAGAAAAATGTGTAGTTATTTTTGGAATACTTGAACTGAATTGTTTTAAAATTTTGCAAGGTTTTCCACAAAGTCCCTTCCCCTTACATTTAACACATAAACTTTCCATAAAAACACAACTAAATAAAAGTTTAAGAATTAATGTATATAAAATTACTAATTAATCAATCATTTCTATCTTAATTTTAACAGTTCTAGGAATAGAAATTCTCATAATACTATGTAAAACTTTATCATTTGCTTGAACATCAATAACTCTTTTATGAATTCTCATTTCAAATCTATCAAAAGTAGCAGTACCAGCTCCACAAGGAGATTTTCGTGTTGTTACTTTTAATCTTTTTGTTGGTAAAGGAATAGGGCCAGAAATTGTAATCCCAGATGCGCTTGCTATTTCTTTTATCTTATCAATAACTTCATTCAATTTATTGATATCTACACTTTGTAGATTAATTCTTACTTTACTCATGAATTAAAATAAAAAAATATCCTTTTAAACTTTACTATCATTTAATAAATATGAAAAAAAAAGAATTACTTTTAATCTTTTTGTTTATTCTGTCAGGTTTCCTTTATTATTCTTGGGCATCTTCTAAAACGAATATAGAAGAATATCTAATAACAAGGATAATTGATGGAGATACTGTAGAATTGGAAAATTCTTTTAAAATAAGAATGTTGGGAATAAATACTCCAGAAAAAAACATGTTACACTCAGAACTTGCGACAGAATTTTTAATCAACACAATATTAAATAAAACAGTAAAAATAGAAATAATTGAGAGCGATAAATATGGCAGGAAATTATCATACATATTTCTAAATAACGATAATATAAATAAAAATATCCTAGAAAAAGGATACGCTCATCTGTATTACTATGACAAAGACAAGTATTATGACGAATTATATAATGCTGAATTTTACGCTAGAAAAAACAATTTAGGGATATGGAATAAATCAATTAATTATGATTGTATAAATTTAGTAGAATTAAAATATAATGACGATATATACGGAAATGAAACATTAATATTATCCAATAATTGTGGGAAGAAAATAAATGTAATAATAAAAGATGATGCAACTCATATTTATAAAAGAACATTAAACGAAGGAATTTATTCAGAAAATTTTTCTCATATATTTAATCAGGAGGGAGATAGTTTGTATATTTGGGACGATATTGGTCTTGTTGAATTTTTCAGATACTAAAATGGTAAAATATAAAATAGGTAATTTAAAATTAAAAAACAGAGTATTATTAGCTCCGATGTTGGAACCAAACGATATTTCTTTTAGATTATTATGTAAAAAAGTAGGATGTGCATTAACCTTTACAGGAATGATAAGCACTAAAAGCAATAAAAAAGTAATATTAGATGATAAACCAGCATTACAGATATTCTCTAATGATGAAAAAGGAATAAAATCTTTTATAAAGAAATATGATAAAGAAGTATCTCTTTGGGATTATAATTTAGGATGTCCATCAAAATTATCAAAAAAATTACAACATGGAGCATTTTTACAAAAAGATATAGATAAAGTAGTAAAAATACTAAAAGAGATTAGAAATTCTACAAGAAAACCCTGTACTATTAAATTAAGAAAATCAAACTACTCTATAAAAATTGCAAAAATGGCTGAAAATTTAGGATTTAATGCCATAATAATACATCCAAGAACAATTGATCAAGGTTATTCAGGAATTCCGGATTATGAATTTGCCATAAAACTTAAACGAAATGTAAAAATTCCTGTTATATACTCGGGAAATGTTGATATAAATAATTATCAAAAAATATTGAATGATTTTGACTTTGTCATGATTGGAAGAAATTCAATAGGTAATCCAAATATATTTTCCGAATTAACAAATCAAAAATCAAAAATATCATTCAAAGATTATTTAAGATTATCACAAAAATATAATATCAGTTATAGACAAATAAAATATCAGGCAATGAATTTTACTAAAAATAATAAAAAAGCAAAAGAAATGAGAAGAAATTTGATAAAATCAAAAAATATAGAAGAAATTAAAAAATTATTTGATGCTATTGATAAATAACAATACTCATAAATGTAAATATTTTTTGGAAGTATCAATAAATGAATTTATTAAATTAGTTTAGTGAAATTTAAATAATGATTTTTTTTAATCTAATCAATGGATATCCAAAAAGAGGAAGAAAATTTAGATTACATAAATATTTTAAAAGCAATTAAAGAATTACCATTCGAAGTAGGAAAAAATTTGCTTGCCGATTTTGTAATAGGAAGTTATTCTAATAAATCTATATCTAAAAATCAATTAGATGAACTACACTTTTTCGGAAGTTTAAATTTAGACAAACAAAAAGTATTAGATTACATAAATAAAATGTTAAAAAATAAAATAATTGAAGAATTCTCTCCAGATTATAATAAATTTGTTAAAGTATTAAGATTAACAATAAAAGGTCAAAACGAAATAATAAATCCTACATTAAATAAAGAAAAGAAAAAATATTTTGAAAATATAAAAGAAATATCTAAAGAAAATGAATTAGAATTTGAAAAATATATAGATTTTTTAGACGGATACAATAAAGAACAAAAACAATCTATAATTTCAGATAAAAAAAATATACTAACAGTCGCTGGAGCTGGTACTGGGAAAACTACTACTCTAATAAAAAGAATAGAATTTTTAATAAGATATAAAAAAGTTAGAGAAGAAAATATTTTAGCAATTACTTTTACAAGAAAAGCACGACAAGAAATGATAAGAAGATTAGAATTATTGAATATAAAAAATGTTCAAATTCATACATTTAATTCTTTTTGTGAGAAAATATTAAAAGAAAATGAACAAAAAATATATGGTAAAAAGATGAGAATGATGAGTTATACAGATAAATTTCTTGCATTGAATTTTGCATTAGATATGTTAGGACGAAATATAGAAGAAGTAATAAATGAATATTTTTCCTCAAAACAAAAAGAAGGAAAAGAAATAAATCAGCTCCAAAATATTTTTTTGAATGATTGTTTTTCTATAATAGAATATTTCAAAATTACACGACAAGAATTTTACGATTTTAGTAAAGAAGTAGAGGAAAAGGAAAAAAGAAATGCAAATTTATTATATAATATCATAAAATTAATCAAAAAACATATGGAGATAAACAATTTGAGAGACTATACAGATCAAATAATAGATACAATAAATTTCTTTAAAAAATATCCACAAGATATTCCTAAGTTTGAGCATATATTGATAGATGAATATCAAGACGTAAATACTCAACAAGTTTTGTTAATAAAATTATTGTCCCCTTCTAATATTTATGCAGTTGGAGATCCAAGACAATCAATTTTTGGTTGGAGAGGAAGTGATATTAATTTTATATTAAATTTTGAGAAAGATTTTTTAAGTAGTGAAATAATAAATCTAACAAAAAATTATAGAAGTAAAAGCAAAATAGTTGATTTGATGAATAATTCAATAAAAGAGATGGAGCTCCCGGATTTAGAAGCTATATTTGATAATGACTCTCAAATAAAAATATTTAGTTTCGAAAATGAAGAAGCTGAAATTAGTTTTATAATAGAATATTTAAAAGAAACTAAAGAAAAATTAAATGAAATTTTTATATTATCAAGAACTAATAAACAATTAAATAATATAGCAAATATGTTAAGGAGAATAAATATTAATTTTATTTTAAAAACAGAAGATAGTTTAGATGTTCAAATTAAAGAAAATTTCTTAACTCTTGCTACAATTCATGCGATAAAGGGACTTGAAGCGAATACAGTTTTTTTAGTAGGGTGTAATAATCAAAATTTTCCATGTAGAGCATCAGATCATCCAATAATAGAATGTATAAAAAACGAAAATTATGACAAGGATTCTGAAGAATTAAGATTGTTTTATGTCGCAATAAGTAGGGCAAAAGAAAAATTATTTATAACATATTCAGGTTCTCAGACATCATTTATAACAGACGAGATGAAAGAATTAATCAACTAATTGTCCAAGGGCTTTTATTATATTTATTTCCAAATCTGGATTTTTTACAATAAATTTAGAGAATAATTCTTGCACTTTTTTATCTCTTTTTCTTAAAGAGCCTTTTAAGTTTTTCAATTTAGCATATAAAATTAATTCTTTGTCGGAATTAAAATATAAAGGAATTCCAATATCATTTTCCTTTGGTAATAATCCAGAAAAAATCCCGTTTAAGATATTAATAAAAATTTCCTCACTTATATCGGAAAGATTATCAGAAATAACATTGGGTTTATTAGAAAATACAACACTAAATTTTTGTTCTAAAATATATTTCAATACAATAGTATTCAAATCTCCAGATTTTCTAATTTTAAAAATCTTGTTTTTTGGGAGTAAACCATATTTTCTAATAGTTTTGAACACTTTTTTCTCGAAATAGGCAATAAATTCTTTTTTATCTAATTTTTTCTGATTAGTAAATTCCCAAACATTTTTTTCCACAATAAATAGAATTAATATACATTTTTAAAAGTTCGCGCATAATTAATATTTTTAATGAGTTTAATCTAAACATAACAAATATAAATAAACAATAATTGTAATATACATGAAAGGTGGATTGATAATAAGAAGTAATATAAGAAAAATAACAGATTTCTCAGTTAGTGATGAATTTTTCATCGAATTTGAAAAACAAGTTGAAGATATGTTGAAAAAGGCAGAAAAAAGAGCAAAAGAAAATTTCAGAAGAACATTGTTGTCTAGAGATTTATGATTTTTAAAAACAAATTATATAAAATATAATAATTATTACATAAAATGGAAGAATTAGAAAATGAGGTAGAGCATAAAATAGATTTTGATAATGAGGGAAATATAATTCTAAAAAATAAAAAGAATGTATTGAAAGGTAAGAAAAGTAAATCAAGTGGTTCATTATTTGAATTAAAAGTAAGAAAAGATTTAGAAGAAAAGGGGTGGATTGTGGTTAAATGGTCAAATAATATAGATGAAAATAAAATAATACCATCAAAAAGAATATTTAAAAGATTTAATAAAAATATGGGGGTAATGACAATAGGAACAGGATTCCCAGATTTTCTAGCATTTCAAAAAATAAATGAATATTATAAAGTAATAGGAGTTGAAGTAAAATCAAATGGTTTGTTACAAAAGATAGAAAAAGAAAAATGCTCATGGTATTTGAAGAATAAAGTATTCTCAGAGATAATAATTGCACAAAAGGATAAAATAAAAAATAAAATATATATCAAATATGAAAATTTTTCTGAAATTTATCCAAAATGGATGATATAAAATATAATATTATTTTTTATTTATAATTGATGAAATTCTTTTTTGTTATAATTTTATTTATATCTTCAGTAAATGCTATTTCTTTGGATAGTTTTGAATGTCCAAATTCGGTGTTAGCAGGAGAAGACTTTTATTGTACATTAAATATTTCAGATGTTAATGAATATTTTGATGTTAAACTCCAAATTCAAGGAATTAATTCTACAATAAATAAAGTATGGAATAATAACTGGCAAAGATCAGATTGGTATATTAATAATTTAGTAGATAAATCGGGTAGTTATAAAATTAAAACAATAATTAATGATTATGTAGGAGACGCTAATATATTAATGAGAATAAGACAATCTGGAACAAGTGGTTATGTTGTTGAAGAAAAAAAGGAAATAAGAATAATTTTAAAAGAAAATATTAAGGAAGAAGACATTCAAAAAGATAAAGATGAAAAAATAGATAATACTAGAAAAGTAATTAATAAAACAAAGGAAGAAATAATACAAAAAAATCAAACATTTACATCCAAAACAATTATAAAGCTAAATTCTAATAATATTTCAGAAGAAATAGTCTATGAATCGAAAACATATAAAGTAAAGAATAGTTTATTTTATATATTAATTGTGTTTTTCGTTTCAATTTTACTATTTCAATTAATAAGACATGGTAAATGCAATAATGATTATAGAAATGCTTGGGAGACCTAAGGAACACTTAATTGAGACTTTAAATGAACATGTAAATAAAATTGGGGAAATAAAAGAGGTAAAAATAATATCAAAAAATATTTCTGAGCCAAAAAAAGATGATAAAGAAGATGTTTTTATGTGTTTTTCAGAAGTCGAAATCTCATGTCCATCACTTGAAATTCTTTCTCAAATAGTTATAAATTTTATGCCTTCTTCTATAGAAGTTGTAGAACCATCAGAAATAAAAATAAAATGTAAAGAATCTACAGATATTTTAAACTCATTAATAGCAAAATTACATAGTTATGATGCTATAGCAAGAGCTGCGCATGAAAGAATTTTTCTTTTAAATAATCAATTAAAAGAAGCTATAAAAATAATGGAAAATAATAATCTTATAAAAGACGGGAAATTAATAGATAAAGCTAAAAAAAGTAAAAATAAATAATTCAATTTTTTTTTCCAAATTTCTTATATTTATCAAATATTTTATATCCAACAAATCCAAGAATTATTAATATAATCAATCCCCAAATCCATCCGCTAGATTTTTCTTCATTCTTTCCTCCAATATCAATATCTTGGACACAAGTTCCTCCAACACAACAATAAGTAGTTCCCTCATCAATTGTTTTATATGATGTTCCACCATTTGCACATGTTCCCAAACAAAGTTCTCCTCCTAGCTCTTTACATGTTTTAGATTGAAAGAAAGAATATCCAGTAGAAGGATCACTAACAACACTTGGATATACAATGAAATATAAAGGAATTGTATAATTATAAAAAATACCATTTTCATAATAAGAAATACTTACATTATCAACAAACATTCCTTCAGTATCGTGTCCATAATTAATTGACATATTTATATTTCCTTTTGGATTTATGTTTTCTCCGACAACTTCTAAACGTACAAAACTTAAGCTATTACTGATTTTAAATTTTGAAATATTGTTATTATTAAAGTTTAGAAAAGAAAAAGTTGCATATTTATTTTCATTTTCATATGAGTTTAGTGTAATACTTGACTCTTGAGGTCTTACGCTAAAAGATTTTACAACTTCAGATGGTTTTGTGGAAGTTATAGGTTTTATGTATATAACAGGAATTTTAAATGTTTTATAACTATTTATTTGAACTAATTCAAAAGATAAATTTTTAGAAAATTCAATATATTTTGACTCTCCAGGCACCAAATCAAAACTTAAAGAATCATATCTTACACTTATCTTATTTTTACCATTATTAGTAAGTAAGGTCTTTGGATTTTCGGAAAAAACTATTCCAGGATTAATAGACAATACATTATCATTGTTATTTGATAGCGTAATACTTTCGTTTATATTTCCGGATAAAATATTGTTTCCAACTTTATACAATAATTCTTTTATAACTATATTATAAGTTCCAGCTGATAAAAAATTAAAATAAACATAATAAGTTCCATTATTATTATATAATTTTGACTCAACATTAATTTCTCTTCTTCCATCAAATAACTTAATATCATCTATAGAAATATCTTCATAAAAGACTCCATCAGTTGATATTTCTGCAACAATAGTTTCTAAATAATTAGGATTATCATTAAAAATTTCTAATTTAGGACTAGCAAAACAGAAAGGTAAAATCAATAAAAATATAAACAAAAAACTTAATTTCATGGTCTAAAAGAGGATCCAGGTCTATACGATGGAACTGGAGGTCTACGAGGTGGAACATTCCCATAAATTCCAGGATGGTTTCCAGGAGTAAAAGGTGGTCTTCCACTTGAAGACATATTATTTGAATTCCCATCTTTAGAGTTCTTTTTTATTTTAGATTTAAAAAACATTAGTTTAATTTTTTCTCTATAAATATAAATCATAATTCCAACAGCAATTAATATTGCAAATACAATAATCCATATAAAAAAAGGAACTTCATCATCGCCATTACTAGAAGGCAAACGTTTACAACAAATTTTAGAAGAACTATCACAATTGTAACTAACCGTTGTATAATATTCTGAATTACAAGAAGACATACAAAGAAATCCTTCATTTTCACACTCACTGACAGTTTTTGTTGGAATAACTTCTTCTTTTAAACAATTTCCTATACAACAATTATCACTATCTGTTGTTCTTATTGGAGTTGTAGAACATGTATATCCAGATGCACATGTTTTTCCTCCAGATGCAGAACAGCTCTTTATAGGAGACTCTTTACAACACGTATATTCACTTCCAGAACAATAATATTGATTTCCTAAATCATTAACACTAGAACATTGACTATTTAAGACGCAATAAAATCCAGCGATCTCACAATAAGTAACATCCAATAAAGGAATAAGAGTTTCTTTCTCTGATAAAGACCATAATACAATAGCAGTATCTCTTACACTATTGGCCCAACATCCATTTTGTGAATTTTGGTTGTACCATAGCCAACTTTCCGCTTTTTGTGTCATCTCATTATTTACTCCAAGAGCAAGAAGAGCAAGTGCTGTATCATAAAATTTATTATAGGCAGAACCACTAGCAAACCAATTCCCTTCAGTTTTTTGCTCTTCTAGTAATTGACTAGAAAAAGAATTAGAAGATTCAGAATTAACTAAAGTTAAAAAAGCATAAGGTAAAAAGTTTTTATTATTTATTGCCATAGCGTTTAAATAAGGAAGATAAGACGAAATATCTTTACCTAAAAAATGTAATGCATAAACAGCCCATAAAGTATCCTCATATGAACATATAGTTTCTCCAAAACGTTTAGGAAAACATTTAGAATCTACTTTCATTTTTATTGATCCATAAGAGTTTGCAGATTGTGTATTGTCTAAAACATAAAATGTATTTTGATTAGAACTACTAGAATACATAATATTTGTTTTAAAATCACTTTCACAACTAAATTCAAAAGTAGTTCCGTAACAAGAAGGATTTATTTTAAACCAGAAACTAGAATCAATCTCAAGACATCTTCCCAATTGAGTGGATACTATTTTTTTTATTGGACTTATAGAAAAATTATAGGAAGAACCATTGTATTTAACTTTACAAATAGATTCACCATTTGAATGTTCTTGAATATACCAAGTTATATCAATAGGAACAATACTTCTGTTGCTTAACCATTGAGTCATTTTTGAGACATCCTCTCCAGCATTTTTTAAAGCGATAATACCCAATGCAGTATTTTTTATACTTCCCAAATTATTATTACTTATATTAGCTTTTAATCTAGATACACAACTATTAACATTCTTTGGTCTAGCTAATATTGTTAATGCTAATTCCTGAATATCCGCAGTTTTTTCACAAGAATTTCCAATTTTTTCATTAAGACATTCTAACGCTAGATTAGTTTTGTTATTTGTTTCAGATATTTCTTCATCAGCGTATACAAATGCAAAACTCGCGATTAATAAAAATAATAAAAATACACCTATTTTTCTCATAATTAATGGAATATTTCTTTGTTTATAAAGATTTTGAGAATTATAGAAGATATAACAATAATTCTAAAAAGAATAAAACTCTATTAAATACATGGAAGATGAAAAAGAATTAAAAAGAGTTCAAACTCTTTCACAATCATATTACTCAAGAAAAGAAATACAAAATGCAATTTTTGATTTTTGTAAAAACCGAGAGACAGTTCCTAGATATTTAGAAGGATTTGGAAAAAGGCCAGATTGTCTAGATTATCCAAATGATATATTTAATTATTCAAAAAATGGAGCAACTTCTTTTCATTGTTCTGAAGAATTGTGGCAAAATCCCCTTGATATTAAGACAGAAATGTCAAAAGAAGATTATAATAAAATAAGAATTGGATGGGATTTCCTAATAGACATAGATTCAAAATATTTTGATTATTCAAAGATAGCTGCTAAATTATTAATTCAAGCATTGGAACACCACGGAATAAATAACATAGGAATAAAATTTTCCGGAAATAAAGGATTTCACATAATAATTCCATTTAAATCATTTCCAAAAGAAGTTAATGGAAAAAAAACAAAAGATATGTTTCCTGAATGGCCAAGATTAATCGCAGATTATCTGACAGATTTAATACACGATCAAATTACAGAAGAAATTTTAAATTTATCAAATGAAACAGATATTGAAAGTAAAGGTAATAGTATTTATCAAATACTTTGTAAAAGATGTGGGAAAAAAATTATTGAAAAACAAATTGGAAAATATGTTTGTCCAAATCTAAAATGTCGTTCTGTTGTAAATTCAATGAAATCAAACAGAAAGCAAATGGTATGTCCGTCTTGTAATTCTAAAATGAATAGAGTCGAAATGCAAAAAGTTTATTTTTGTGAAAATTGTAATTTGAACTCTCAAAAAAATCCAGAATTATTTGAAAAGAAAGCAACAGCAAAAGAATTAATTGACGTTGTTGATATTATTTTAGTATCTCCAAGACATTTATTTAGAGTTCCATATTCTTTACATGAAAAAACAGCATTGTCTTCAATTGTCTTAAAAAAAGAAGATTTACCTAATTTTAAACCAGTTGATGCAGATCCATTAAAAATAAAAGAAATAAATAATTTTATACCGGATTCACAAGAAAATGAAGCTAGATATCTTTTATATCAAGCATTAGATAAAGCAGAAATTAAAGAAGTTAAAACAGAAAAGAAAAACTTTAGCAATAATTCTTCTATCGATATAAAAGGATTGAAAATAACTGAAGATATGTTTCCACAAGTAATAAAAAATATATTAAAAGGAATAGAAAAAGATGGTAGAAAAAGAGCATTGTATATTCTTTTATCATTCTTTTTTTCATTAGGGTTCTCAAAAGAATATGTACAATCAAAAATTTATGAATGGAATGAAAAAAACTATAATAAATTACCCCAGAATTACATAGATTCACAAGTCTCTTGGTTTGAAAAGAAAAAACCAATGCCTCCAAATTATGACAAACCGATATATCAAGAATTTGGGGTGATTCCAGAATCAGGGATAAAAAATCCAATAAATTATACAATAAAAGAAGCATTAAAACAAAATTCTAGAAAAAAGAATAAGAAAACAATTATTCAAGCAATTTAGCTTCTCTAAACATACCTAATGAATTGTAATAATTTTTTAATTTTGATTTTATTTGGTCTCTTTCGATTAAATCAATATCCATTTTTATTAAATGTTCGTAAAACTTTATAGCCGAAGCCTTTTTCCCATTTTTTTCTAATAAAGAAGCAAATTTTTGGTAAATATTTTTTTTAGCTAACATTACTGCAGGTTTTTGTTCAGATGATGCTTCTCTTATTGCGAGAAGAAACATTTGCTCTGCTTCATCAACATCTCCAAGTTTTGAATATAATTCAGCTGATGTCAAATAAGAATCAATTTTATCTTTTTTTGTAATTTCAATATTTGCTTTATTATTCATAATTTTTGCAGCCTTTCGATACATCTTAAGTAATTCATAATATTTTGCTAATTCTGAAAAAATAAATCGTTTCACATCCAGAGTATAATTCTTTTCTTTTATTACATTTTCCAAATAGGATATTTTATTTAATTCAGTATTCATAGTAGACAATTTACTTTTTATTTTGTTTATACTATCATCAATTATATTTTCCATGATTATATTTATTTTTCTATGTTTTTAAGAATTATTGTATTATTTCGAGCATTTTTTTATTTCTAATAGTTAATATTTTATTTTTTATTCTTTTTTTTAAACCTTTATCTAAAGTCGCAAGAATTATGTCTTTATTTGTAATATAGTCAACAATGGCAATATCAACATTTTTATTTTTTCCAATATCTACAATATCAACATTTTCTAAATTAATTATATTTAATCCAATTTCTGCTAGTGTTTTATCTTTTTTGTTTTTCATTTTATTAAGTTCATTTAATACTTGTTGTGGAATGATCCATTCTATTTTATAATCAAATAATTCTTCAGACAAATTAAAGAAATCAATTTTTTGTTTTACGCAAGTTAAAATAAAATTAGTATCTAATAAAATTTTCATAATTAGACGAGTTTAACAAAGTTTAAATATTCTTTTAATTTAATTTAATAATGAAAGGTGAGTCTATAGAGGAATATGGAGACTTATCAAATATTGCTAAAATTTTAAAATTAGCATATTCTTCTATAAAGAGTTATGATGAATTAAAATTAAGAAATCTATCAGATCAAACAATCCATTCTGCTACAATACATCAAGATAGCGCAAATATAATAATTGCAGTATTACTTTATTCAATTAGTAAAATATTCCAAAGAGATAGTTATAAAAGATTGGAAGGGTGGGATTTTTTTTATAATTCTTTATTATCAAATTGGAAAATTATGTTAAAAGCTGCAGAACAAAATGAATATGAAAAAACAATTCAATTAGCCGGCGGAATAAGGAACTCATTAAATAAAATGGATGGGAATTTAGGTGATTACATAAAAGACATTTTTTCTAAAGCAGAAATAAATAAAGCATCAAGATTATATGAACACGGTATATCAATGGAACATACAGCAAAGTTATTAGGGGTTTCTCTTTGGGATTTATGTTCATATATAGGACAATCTAATATAAATGAAATGCAGATGGTAGAAAGCATGCCAGAAATCGATAGAATAAAAATGGTAGAGGAATTTTTTGAATGAAATATTTAGTATTTGATGCTGGACCATTAATATCCTTAACATTAAATGGATTATTAGATGTATTAAAAAATTTAAAACAAGTTTTCCGAGGAGAATTTATTATTACAAATTCTGTAAAATATGAAGTAGTTGATAGACCAATGAAAATAAAAAAATATAAACTTGAAGCAATAAAAATACAAAATTTGATTGATGAAGGTATATTGAAGAATGCTAACAATTATATTGATGAAAATAATTTAAAAAAAGAAACTCAAAAAGTACTCAAAGAATCTAATAATATATTATCTTACAATCAGGATGGTAAAAAGATAAATATAATACAAGAAGGGGAAGCTAGTTGTTTAGCATTTTGTAATTTGGCCAAAGAACAATCAATGATAGTAGTAGATGAAAGAACTACAAGATTTTTGAGTGAACGACCAGAAAAGCTTGAAGAAATGATGGAAAAAAAATTACATACAAATTTAGATATTAATATTAATTCAATTAAAAGTATTCAAAATCATAAGATAATACGTTCAGCTGAATTATTATTTATAGCATATAAAAAAAATATAATAGGTATAAAAAAATCAAAAGATCTTATAGATGCATTATTATATGGTGTAAAATATAAAGGGACCGCTATTTCAAATAAAGAAATAGAAATATTAAAACAATATGCGCATAGTTTTAATTAAAATTAATAATTCATAAAATTATTTATTTCAACAAACTTTTTTATACTCTTAAATATTAAAAATCATATGGAAGATGATAATAAACAAAAAAAAATACAAGTTAATAATATATTGGAAGATATCTCTTCAGAATTAGTAAAGTGTATAAAATGTGGTATGTGTAAAAATCTATGCCCAGTTTTTAAGATTTTAAGAGAAGAAAACGTATCTCCGAGGGGAAAATCAATAATACTATCAAATAATATATTAGATGAGGTAATTTTTAAGTGTAATCTTTGTAAAGCTTGTGAAGAGAAATGTCCTTTAAATTTAAAAATATGTGATAAAATAGTAAAAGCAAGAGAAGCAATGGTAATAATGAATAAAGAACTTAAACAAAATAAAGAAATGATTGAAAATATAAGAAAATTTTCTAATCCAATTGGAGAATTAAAAGAAGGCGAAAAAGGAAAATTATATTGTTGTTAATTATTCAAAAATTCTTTTAAAAGTTCTAGAATAATATTTTTCTTATATGGCAAAAAGGTTACGGAGCCAGCATTTTTATGTCCACCACCCTCAATAAAACTTTCAGGGTCTTTCTTTTTAACATAATTAATAAATTCATGAACAGAAAAATTAGCCAAATCTGTTGCTCTAAATGTCATAGCAGTATTCATTACACCAACACTTATTAAAGAAATAATTCCATCATTTTTAATATCGTCATGAATTAAACCAACAGCTCTACCAGGTTTTGGAAAGAAACCAAATCCAGGGAAAGTTTCGTCAATATTTATTATCTGAAGAGTCTTCCCATTTATTTTTTCAAGTGTTCTGTTGCTTTTTGCGATTAAAAGCCCTTTTTCATCTAGACTCTTTATGTAAGGAGCCATTAATTCAACTAGTTTTCTTTGCTGTTCACGAGGTTCTCCAAATAATACTTCAATATATTCTCTTGCTTCCATAAATTTTAATTTTGTAGAAGTATATTCAATAACTAATGCAATCTCACTTAATAGTTTTTTAGAATATCCCTTTTTTGATGCAATCTCACAATATTTATCAACATCTTTTTTATTTGCAATATCAATTCTATCTGCTAATCCAGACATTGCAGGTATCATTTCGATATTACTAATTGTAGGATTAATAATTAATGCTAATTCAGTACATAACATTCCTGCGGAAAACATATCCCCACTCTCTTCAACTAAAAATGGATTTATATGTTCAACAACTTCTTTTGTTATAACATCTTCTTCATAAGGATGATGATCTATTACAATTACATCAGAACCATGAATTTTTACTTGCTGTATTGCAATTAAATCTTCTTCAGTAGAACCATTATCAGCAATAATGATTAGTGGCATTTTGTTCGAAAATTTTGCAGCATTTCTTAGAGAAGAAGCAGTATCTCTAATAGAATCATCTATTTCATAATACGGCGCAGATGAAGGAGCTCTTACAAAATATTCCCACGAAGCTTTTGGTGTCGCATGTTGTTTTTCTATTAAAGGTATAATAGCTTTCTCTAAAGCAAATCCGGAAGCATAACCATCCGCATCATTATGGTGTCTAACAATTATTGGTCTATTTTGCAATACTGCTAAACGGATTTCCTCAGCAGCTTTAATCATTTTGTTTTTTAATTTATCTAAAATTGGAGAATCAATCAAAAATGAATTAAAATTTACTTTTGCTTTTTTCCTTAATTTATATTCTATATTTTTAATTATTTTTTCAGCATCTTCTCCAGTTTTTTTTGATATTTTAATTATATCTCCTTCAATTTCACCATTAAATTCAGAAATTTTTATAATAGAAAGAATAACATCACCTTCATTTATATTTGGATAAGAACGTTCTCCAGCAGATACAAATGCCTTTAATGATAAGTTTCCAGTTCCATCATTTATTTCAAAAATAGTAGGACCTGCTGTTTGAATTATTCTTTGGACTACACCACTTACTATAATTCTCTTTCCAGAAAACGAAAAATCAATTTTATCACAATCAATGTGACTTAAATGATTTTCTTTATCATAATCTTTATTTGTTTTTTTATCTTTCATATTAGAATTTAATAATTAATTAACTCCACTATTCAAATTGTATATATAACAAAAAATTTAGATATTTAAAAACCTTACTATAATAATTAACTTTTTCGAGGTGCAATTATCCAAAACAACAAATAAGCTATAATCCCACCACCATAAACAAGTCCAAAAGTAGCCCATAATATTCTAACAAAAGTCGGATCTATATCAAAATATTCAGCAACTCCTGCACAAACCCCTCCAATCATAGAATCTTTTGCATTAGCTCTATAAAATCTCTTATTTCTTCTCATATTAATTTCCTCTTCGCCCATTAGCTCTCAAAGAAGGATATGCTTTTGGAACTTTTATTCTAGAATGACGATGTCCTCTAGCCTTTTTTCCAGCAGAAGTTAATCCCTTAAATACACGTCCTCTATTGGCAGGTTTTGTAACAAAAGATAATTCTTTATCACTCACAATCTGAGGAGCAACTCTATCTACTAATATAACTTCATAAAAATAATGCACTCCATCCTTTCCAATTTGATAAGAATTTAAAACTTCCATATTTTTGTATTTCCTACCAGCTCTTTGTTCTGCAATTTCACGATAATTCATCCTTAAATTTTTTCTATTATGTAATCTTTTAGATCTACGAGCTTTATTCGGTCTAATTCTTTTATGTCCTCCTCTCATAATTCTAACTCTAACAACAACAACTCCTTGTTTAGCCTTATATCCCAGAGATCTAGCTCTATCAATTCTTAATGGATGTTCAACACGAACTATAGAATCACCAGTTCTCCATTCAATCATTCTTTCTCTTAATAATTTCATATCAGGCTTTTTCCATGCCTCTCTAAGATACTTAGTAAGTCCCATATTTAATCTTTGAAAAATCTATTTATAAAGTTTATTGTTTAAACCATGAGCCCGCTGGGATTTGGACCCAGGACCCCCGCCTTATCAGAGCGGTGCGCTACCTGGCTGCGCTACGGGCTCACAAATGACTAGCGGGAATACGGTTTATAAATTTTAAGTTTTTTAAAAAATAAAAATATTTTAAACATTAAACTATTGATAATAATATATTTTATTTATCCAAAATTTTTCTTAAAAATTTAATATTAAAAAAAATTCTAAATACAAAAGGAGGTAAGCATGAAGATAAAAAACATTGGTTTAATAATGATTGGAATATTGTTTTGTTCTAATTTTATACTTGCAGCTAATGAAAATCCCGTTATGCATGTATCTGCTGATATATTGGAATCAACAATAGGAATAACAATTCCAAATTCTATTGAAATAGGAAGTATTGCATCTGGATATCTCTCAAATCGTACAGATTTAGATATAAAAAACATAGGTACAGTGGATGTTGTTGTTAGTCCAGAAGTAGTTTTTGATGAAGCTAATACAGGAGCCTATGAAATATTTACAAATTTAGCATTTAAGAATATATTAAGTGATACACTAAAAACAATAGGGGAGTATTCTCTTACAATATCAAAACCATCTGAAGTTGGTGGAACAAGAACTGAAAGAGTATATATGTATCTTGATTTGATAAATTATTCAGGGAATGTACAATCTTTTCAGGAGGCAGATGTTATATTTTGGGTAACAACACCATAAGATGAAAATAATAATATTATTTTTTATTTTTTTTATTTCTTTTTCATATGCATTAGATTTTAAAATCTCTCCAAAAGAATTAAATTATTCAGGAAATACAAATGAATGGTTGTGTCAAAATATTAGTGTTCAGATATCTAAAGAATCAGATTTAGAAATTAGTTCAAAATGGACACAAAATATTTCTAGTAGAAAAATATCAGATTATAATTTATCTAATGAAAGAGAAAATATTAATTTTAATTATTCAAAAAATATTAATTTATATGAAATTTGTTTTAAATCAAAATATCTAGTAAATAAAAAAGGAGTACTATTAGTAAAACCAATAGATGAATTGGTAGGTATTGGAATATGGATAAATTTTAACACTGTAAAATCAAAAGATAAAATAAAACTAATAGAAAATAAATATAATAATAAATTTAATTTTTCAATATTTTTTGTATTAATATTTTGTTTAATAATTATAGAATTATTAATATTATTAAAAAATAAAAAAGGGAAATAAAAATAATAATCCCAATTAAATAGATAATATTTCTAATTTTGTATCAGGAAGTTTTGAGAAAGTCTTTGCCGCAATAGCTCTTGCTTTTAATCTTTCTGCATTATTTACTAAAACAGATGTAGCGCTAGAACTAATCAAAACAAAGGCATCTTTAGCTCCTATTGTGTTGAGTCTAGATAAAGAAACATCTTGTATAACTTCCATATTCTCATTAAGAATCAATACGTTTCTATTCTTAAGTAATTCAGAAGCTTTTCTTATTTTCTTTTTATCATCTTCTGTTAATGATCTTTTCTCATTAGATGTATTTGTATCTTCATTAGAAGTATTTGGATTTTCATTTTTTTCTTGGAAATTACGTTTATTTTCAAAAGAATTGTTGTTTAATTTTCTTAAAAAGAAACTAGCCTCTACTTTTTTTCTAAGTGCTTGATGAATTTCTTTTCCAGCTAATTCTTCAACTTCTTTTCCATCTGGTGCTTGAGCGACAAAAGAAACTTTAGCATTATCACATACATTTTGGATAATTAAATTTCCTCCTCTATCACCATCAACAAAAAGAGTTATTTCTTTTGTTTTTCCAAGTTCAGAGATCGTTTGAGGGAATCTTGTCCCTTGCATACCTATAACATTGTTAAATCCGTATTTCAACATATTAACAACATCTGCTCTTCCTTCCACAACAATTATTTCATTAGAACTTTCTAATTCTGGACCAGCGGCTAAACCCTCAGGACCATAAGAAATAATTTTTGCAGTTCTTGTAGATTCTCTTAATTCATTTCCTATCTCTTTTGAATCCATACTTTCGTTTTGAATTCTTGATAATAACTGCTTGGCTCTTTCCATTATATAATCTCTTTTGCTACCTCTAACATCCTCAATTTCTCGGATAGTTATTTTTGCATCAGTTGGCCCAATTTTATCTATTGTTTCCAAAGACGCAGCAATTATTGTAGTTTCTGTTTTGTCTAAAGCAGTTGGTATAATAATTTCTCCTTTTGTTTTTCCATCAACAGTAGTTAATTCAACTTCAACTCTACCTATTTTACCATCTTTTTGCAATTCTCTTAGTTCCATGTCTGAACCTAAAAGACCCTCAGTTTGTCCAAAAATTGCTCCAATTACATCTGGTTTTTGGAATGGACCTTCTGCTTCAAAGTCAGCAATGATAGAATATTTTATTGACGAAGGACTTATTTTTGCCATTTTTTCTCCTATAATTTAGTTATTTTTTGTAGAAATATGCTTATCACTTAATTTTTCTCACTAATACGAAACGAAAGTGAATATGATCATTATTTATAATTGATAATTTTTGTGAAACCATTTTCTACAAATCATGAAGAAAAAATTTCTTTATAAATTTATTGGGAACATTTAATATTAAAAGAACCGTGATTTTTATGGTTAAAAATCCATTTTTAGTAATTTATTTAAATGAAGTAGTTTTTAATAAAGTATTATGATATCAATAAATAGTTTAGCACCAAGTTTTACAACTAATGCATTTTTGAATGATTCATTTAGTGAAATCTCATTAGAGAATTATAAAGGTAAGTTTGTTATCTTGTTTTTTTATCCAGCAGACTTTACATTTGTTTGTCCAACAGAATTAGAAGATATGGCGGATAATTATGAAAAACTAAAAGATATGGGAGTAGAAGTTTTGAGTATTTCAACAGATACACATTTTATTCATGCGGCTTGGCACGAAACATCTCCAAAAATAAGTAAAATTAAATTTCCTATGTTAGCAGACCCATCCCACGAAATTTCTAAACTTTATGGAGTTTTAAGAGAAAAAGAAGGAGTCGCAGATAGAGCAACTTTCGTAATAGACCCAGAAGGAATAATAAAATTTATTGAAGTAACAGACGAACCAGTAGGGAGAAATGCTACAGAATTAATTAGAAAAATATCCGCAATAATTCATTCAAGAAAAAATCCAGGACACGCCTGCCCAGCTAGATGGGATATAGGGAAAGAAGATTTGAAAGTTGATATCAAATTGATAGGAAAACTTTAACATAAATAAATTTTGTATGGCATTTATTCCTATAAAAAGATAGTTATCTTAAGAATAAAATCAAAATACGAAATAAAGACATTGTATAATATAATTATTTCTTTCTTTGTGGCCTAAAATCATTTGAACCACACTTTCTACATCTAGCTTTTCCAGATAAAATCTTCAAATTATCTAAATGCATTTTATGTTTACAAACCTTACAAACAAAAGCATTCTTGAACAATCTATTTTGTGTTGCAGGTAATTTTGTTGCCATATTAAATTATCTAAAATATCCTTTTTAAGGTTTATGGCGAAGTAGGATTTGCGCGAGAACAAAAAAATGTCATTTTTTAAAATAGAATCCTAAAACCGCTGGGTAGTTAGTTCAAAATATTTTTCATCATTAGGACAATTTTTATTTGAGTAGATATTCCTGATTTTTTTATCGTATTATTACATTAAAGGTTGATGAAAATGATTAATTAATATCATTACACTAAACTTTAAAAACGATTTTAAATACTAAATATTAGGCTCCGTTAGTCTAGTGGCCAAGGATACTGCCCTTTCACGGCAGCGACCCGGGTTCAAATCCCGGACGGAGCATAGAACACAAAACGAGAATGACGTGATTATAAAATAAGATTTTTAGTATTTATTGTTAAATTAATGATTTTGTCTGGTTTTTTTGAACATTTTTATTGAATATTATCTACTCTGTCTTAAAGAAATCTCTTATTATAAAACTACTGATATAAAATGATTAAGTTTCTGAACATTACTAAAAAATAGAAAAACATACAAAATATTCTCATATCTACAAGAACAGGATTATTTTTTTGAACAACAATTAAAGGAATACTAACTGTTATAGAATACTTAGTTATTTAGTAGAGAAATAAATATTTATATTCTTTAAAAAAAATCTTCTCCTAACTTCTCATCAATTCTTTTTGACACTTCTTTTATCTTTTCAATCGTACTAAAAACATCTTTTTCTATTTCTTTTATTAAATCCTCAAAATTTCTCGTCTTTAGCGTATATCCATTTTCTTTTTTAATAACAATTCCAGAATCTCTAAGTTTTGAAATATGATGAATCACAGTTCCTCTTGATAAATTAGACTTTTCAGCAATTTCATCAGAGGATATCGGGTCCTTTTCTTTAAGTAAATTTACAAAAATTCTAAAACAAGATTTTTCCTTATCCCTCTTATTAAACATCCCTAAACAATTTGAAATCCACTGAATATCTTCATTAAGTTCATCATCACTTAGTTTATCCATGTTAATAATAGTTATTTCCTTAAAATAATCCATAAATAAATAAGAAACGAAAAGTTTAAATACCTGTTGATTTTAAGTAAACTGTATCTGTTGATTTAAGCTCAACAGAAGCGCAATAAAATGGATAATGAGCAAACAAATGAGTCAAAAGAGAAAGAATATATAGAGACTTTACAGCGTTTGCAAGCAGAATTTGATAATTTCAGAAAACGAACACAAAGAGAAAAGTTTGAAATTATTACAAATGCACAAGAAAGTCTAATAACTGAGCTATTAGATATAATAGATGACTTTGAGTTGTCATTAAAATACACAAAAGATGACGGGGTAAAAATGATATATTCAGAATTATACTCACTTTTGGAAAAAAAAGGTTTGAAAAAAATAGACACTCAAGGAAAATTTAATCCAAAATATCACGAAGCTTTAATGCAAGAAGAAAGTAAAGGAGAAGAAGGAATGATAATTGAAGAATTACAAAAAGGGTACATGTTAAATGATAAAATAATAAGAGTATCAAAAGTAAAAATAACAAAAAAAGGAGAATAAAAAAATGAGTAAAATAATAGGAATTGATTTAGGAACAACATTTTCAGCAGTTAGTGTACTTGAAGGTGGAAGACCAAAAATAATTCCAAATACAGAAGGAAATAATACTACTCCAAGTGTAGTTGCTATAAGTAATGGCGAAATATTAGTTGGAGATATAGCTAGAAGACAAGCAGTAGCTAATCCAAAGAATACAGTAAGAAGTATAAAAAGATTAATGGGACAAAAAACAAAAGTTACTATAGAAGGAAAAGATTATAGTCCAGAACAAATATCCGCAATGATTCTACAAAAATTAAAAAAAGACGCCGAAAATTATTTAGGCTACGAAATTAAAGATGCTGTAATAACAGTTCCCGCATATTTTGAAGACGCTCAAAGACAAGCAACAAAAGACGCTGGTCAAATAGCTGGATTAAATGTTAAAAGAATAGTAAATGAACCAACAGCTGCCGCACTAGCATACGGACTAGACAAATCTGAATCACACAATATTTTAGTTTTTGACTTTGGTGGTGGAACTTTTGATGTTTCAGTTCTGGAATTAGGAGACGGAGTTTTTGAGGTAAAAGCAACAAGCGGAAATAATCATTTAGGCGGAGATGATATAGATGAAACAATAATTGATTATCTTTCTAAAGAATTCAAAAAAACGAGTGGAATAGATTTAAGAGAAGATTTAGTTGCCTTACAAAGATTAAAAGATGCTGCAGAAAAAGCAAAAATAGAACTAAGTTCTTCACAACAATCAGCAATAAACATTCCATATATTACAGCAGATTCAACAGGACCTAAACATTTGAATGTAAATTTAACAAGATCAAAATTTGAAGAAATCTGTGATCCTATATTTGAGAAATTAAAAGGACCAACAAAACAAGCCATTAAAGATGCTAAATTAGAAAAAATAGACAAAGTAATATTAGTAGGTGGAAGCACAAGAATTCCAAAAGTTCAAAAAATCGTTGAAGAATTAACAGGATTAGTTCCAGACAAATCCGTTCATCCAGATGAAGCAGTTTCGTTAGGTGCTGCAATACAAGGTGGAATTTTAGGCGGAGACGTAAAAGATATTTTATTATTAGATGTTACACCATTAACATTAGGAATAGAAACATTAGGAGGAATAAGAACTCCATTAATAGAAAGAAATACAACTATACCAACGAAAAAAAGTCAAGTTTTCTCAACTGCAGCCGATAGTCAACCAGCTGTAACAATAAACGTATTACAAGGAGAAAGAGAAATGGCTTCTGATAATAAATCTTTAGGAAGATTTGATTTAGTCGGAATACCACCAGCTCCAAGAGGAGTCCCACAAATTGAAGTAACATTTGATATAGACGCAAACGGAATTGTAAAAGTTTCAGCAAAAGATTTAGGAACAGGAAAAGAACAAAAGATTACAATAACTGGAGGCTCAGGATTAAATAAAGATGATATCGAAAAAATGTTAAGAGAATCTGAAAAATATAAAGAAGAAGATAAGAAAAGAAAAGAATCAATAGAAGTAAAAAATAATGCAGAATCTTTAATTTATACGACAGAAAAAATGCTAACAGAATATAAAGAAAAAATAGACAAAGAAACTGTTGATAAAATAACTTCAGAAATTAATGAATTAAAAGAATTGTTGAAAAATGAAGAAATAGAAAAAATAAAAAACAAACTAGAAGAAATACAAAAATTATCTCAAGAAATGGGAGCAAAAATGTATCAACAAAGTGCTCAACAAGAGACAAAAGAAGAAGAAAAAGATTCAAAAAAAGATGATGTAAAAGATGCAGAAGTTGTTGAATAAATATTTTTTCTTCAATAAAACTTAAATAAGGAAATAACAAGATGAATTTATGGAGAAAAAAGATTATTATGAAATTCTTGGAGTAAAAAAAGAAGACGATAAAGAGACAATAAAGAAAGCCTATAAAAAATTAGCACTTAAATATCATCCGGACAGAGCACCAGAAGATAAAAAACAAGAATATGAGCAAAAATTTAAAGAAATAAGTGAAGCTTATGCCGTATTATCAGATGATTCAAAAAAGAATAAATATG
This sequence comes from Candidatus Woesearchaeota archaeon, assembly GCA_964612895.1. Lineage (GTDB taxonomy): Archaea > Nanobdellota > Nanobdellia > Pacearchaeales > GW2011-AR1 > JAGVXH01. The sequence goes on along the minus strand of CAZTFL010000001.1, from coordinate 386,928 downwards.
ATACTTATGGCCACGAAGGATTCGATAGACAATATTCACAAGAAGATATTTTTAGAGGAGCAGATTTCTCAAGTATTTTTGAAGATTTATTTGGAGGAAGTTTTTTTAATAATTTTAATCGTAGAGATAACTATGAAAGAGAAAATGATGCAGAGGACTTAAAATATAGATTAACAATTGAGTTTGAAGAAGCAGTTTTTGGAGCAGAAAAAGAAATAGAAATCAAAAAAAATGTAGTTTGTAAAAATTGTGAAGGCACGGGAGCAAAAAATAAAGAATTTATAAAATGTGAAAAATGTTCTGGGAAAGGAAGAATTAATTTAGAACAAAGAACACCATTTGGAATAATAAGACAAACAAGAGCTTGTTCAACATGTTCAGGCTCTGGTAAAATTCCAAAACAAGTTTGTTCAACATGCTCGGGAGATGGAGTTATAAATAAAAAAGAAAAAATAAAAGTCAAAATTCCAGCGGGAATAGATAATGGTCAAATTTTAAGAGTTCCAAATTCTGGAAATGAAATTTATAACGGACAGGCAGGAGATTTATTATTAGTTATTAATGTTAAACCTCATTCAATATTCCAAAGAGATGGAGATGATATATATAGTGATTTAGAAATAACATTTTCTCAAGCAGCTCTAGGTTCAACAATCAGCGTTCCAACACTTTCAGGGAATACTAAAATAAAAATTCCAGCAGGAATTCAACCAGATACAGTTTTTAGATTAAAAGGAAAAGGTGTAAAAAATGTTTCTTATTACAGAATAGGAGATCAATTTATTAAAATAAAAATAAAAACTCCTAAAAATTTGTCAAAAGAACAAAAACAATTATTTAAAGAATTAGAAAAATTAGAAAATAACTAATATTTATTTAAATAAAAACTATTTTTCACAGGGCCTTCAGATATTTTAGGAGTTGTGTCAAACGGATTTAATATTTTTTTACCTTTAATTGTTTCATAAGAGGATTTATGTGATATAATTCTCATCATTTTTCTTTTATCAGTATTAAACATGTCTGCGATGCTAGGTCTATTTAATGAATCAGGTAAAAAATAAAGATAACAATCATCATTTTCTTTAAATCGAATTAATAAATCTTGATTATTAATCAAATAATTTTCTATATTAATATATTTCATTATGCTAAATAAGTAGTTGTTTTATTTGATAAAGCTGAATTAGCACTTCTAAGATATTTTTGTTCTACCTGTTTATATCTTTCTTCGTCAGATTTACTTACACTAGGTAAAACTTTATCCATTGCTTTTTCAAAATGTCTTTCTGTAATTTCTGAACATTCTATATTTTCTCTTAATGCTAGCATGCCTGCTTCTCTACATAAATTTTCAATATCAGCTCCAGTATATCCTTCAGTTTCTTTAGCTAATTTCTTAATAACATTTTCTTTTTCTTTTATAGGCATGTTTTTTGTATGTATTTCAAATATTTGTAATCTTCCATCTTCTTTAGGTATAGAAACATAAACAATTCTATCAAATCTGCCAGGTCTTAAAATTGCAGGATCTAAAATATCAGGTCTATTCGTTGCACCAATAACGACGACATTTGATAAATCTTCAATTCCATCCATTTCTGCTAACAATTGATTTAAAACATTTTCAGTAGCTCTACTTCCGGATTCTATATTTGCTCTTCTCCCAGCAATAGAATCAATTTCATCAAAAAAGATTACGCAAGGTGATACCTGTCTTGCTTTTTCAAACATTTTTCTAATTCCTTCTTCGCTTTTTCCAACCCACATAGATAACAAAGAAGGTCCTTTTATCTGAATAAAATTAGCATCGCTTTCTTTGGCAACAGCTTTTGCTAAAAGCGTCTTACCAGTTCCTGGAGGTCCATATAGTAAAACTCCTTTAGGAGGTCTAATTCCTATTCTGGTAAAACTATTAGGATATTTTAATGGCCATTCTATAGCCTCTCTTAATTCTTGTTTCACAGTTTGAATGCCTCCGATATCATCCCATCTAATATCAGGAGTTTCAACCAAAACTTCTCTCATAGCAGAAGGCCTAACACTTTTCAATGCTTCAGTAAAATCATTTTTTGTAATAATCAATTCTTCTAATATTTCTCTTGGTATTTCTTTATCCTCTTCTAAATTAAATTTATGAATATTTCTTCTTAATACAGACATAGCAGCTTCTTTGGTTAAAGCTTCTAAATCAGCTCCAACAAATCCATAAGTTTTTTCTGCAAGTTCTTCTAAACTAACAGATTTAGTGAGAGGCATATTTCTAGTGTGAATTTTTAATATTTGCAATCTTCCGTCTTTATCTGGAACAGAAAGTTCAACTTCTCTATCAAATCTACCAGGTCTACGAAGTGCTGGATCAATTGCATTTTGCCTATTTGTAGCTCCAATTACAACAACCTTTCCTCTAGATTGAAGTCCATCCATCATCGTCAATAATTGTGATACAACTCTCTTTTCAACTTCACCATTTCCATCTTCTCTTTTTGGAGCAATTGCATCAATCTCATCAATAAAAATAATTGAAGGAGCATTTTTTTGAGCATCTTCAAATATATCTCTAATTTTTTTCTCACTCTCACCATAAAATTTACTCATAATTTCTGGACCATTTATTACAATAAAATTAGCATCACTTTCATTCGCAACTGCTCTTGCCAAGAGTGTTTTACCAGTTCCAGGAGCACCATAAAGCAAAACCCCCTTCGGAGGCTCTATTCCTAATCTAGAAAAAATTTCTGGTCTTTTTAATGGTAGTTCAACCATCTCTCTAACTTTTCTAACCTCATTTGTTAATCCACCAATATCTTCATAAGTTATTTCAGGAATATTTTCTTCATTTACATCAACTGCTTTATTACTTAAACTGATTTGAGTATTCTCTGTTATTATACAAGGTTGTGTTGGAGTTGTAGAAATAACAATAAATCTTATTTGAGACATCCCCATATTTATAGGAAGACCCATCCCACTTAATCCCATCTGATTAAATAAATCTCCAAAAATGTCACCAAAATCATCTCCAATGATATCTCTTCTTTTTTGTGTTCCACCTAAAACAACTACATCTCCTTTATTTACAGGTTTTCCTAATAGAGCAGATCTAAAACCGTTAGGATCTCCTTTAATTTGAACACCTTGTTGTGCAGGAGCTATTGTTATTTTTTTTGCATCGGTTATATTATATTTTTTTATAGAAACAAAATCACCAATTCCTGTCTTTGCATTTTTTCTAGTAATTCCATCTATTCTAATTATTTGTTCACCACTATCCGCAGGATATCCATAATCAACAATAGAATAAGTTTCCCTATCTCCCTTTATTGATATAATATCTCCTCTATCTAATCCTAATTTTTTCATCATAGAAGGATCTACTCTAGAAATCCCTTTATACGCATCATCTTGTAATGATTCTACAACTCTTAATTTCATTTCTTTATCTGTCATTTTCAAAGTATAGAGACAATCTGTTTATATCTTCAATACACAGATTTACTATATCATTTATTTCTTTATCATTAATAAAGTCTATTATTTCTCTAGGAATACTTACAGCATAACTGTTTCCTACAAATCTAAGTTTGACTTTAAAGTTTTTGCCCTTTATCTTTTTGAATTCTTCATAATTTTTTAAATCTTCTGGATGAAATATTAAGTTTGAGCATTTAGGACATTTTAAAGTTCTTATTGTAAATCCATCTTTTACAACATTTTTCGGAAGCATTTTGTTTTCACAATTCTTACATAAAATAGTGTTATCAAATATATCCATGTATATACGGGGTGTATATACTTTATAAATATTATTATTTTATTATATATTATTTATTTTTAGTTCTTTTCCTTTTTTTGATAACATAACTACACAACATCTTTCATCTTCTCCGCCAATGATATAATCATTATTTATTTTGTTAATCTCATTCATTAATTTAATAGAAAATTCCTTAATCTCTTTAAACCAAGGTTGTTTATCATATCCCATTCTTTCTCTTGAATATCCAACACTCTTAAATCCTTTAATATGTATAAAATCAGGATTAGCTCTTAAAATTAAATTGGAATACTCTAAAATATGCTCTTCTCTCATATTCGAAAAGGAATTTAATTGATTAGATTCATCTTCACCCTCTTTTACTAAAGTTAATCGAATAACTCTTCGAACTTTGTTTTCCAATTCTTTTATTACATCTAAACTTTTAAGAAATCTTTCCCATGCGTCCTTATTGCAAGAATTATGCCATTTATTAAAAAGTTCTTTATTAGAGGCATTAGTCGATAAAGTAATTTGAGTTGGAAGTTCATCAATTTTTAGATTTTTTACAACATCAGGATTTTGTCCATTTGTTACCAAAAAACTAACAGCGCCTCTTTTTCTTATTTCTTTAAACAACTCTCCAATCATAGGATAAATAGTAGGTTCTCCAGATAAAGACATTGTAAATAATTTTGGATTTTTAGCTTCTTCTAATATTTTTTTATCGACTTTTTTATTTCCTCCAAAACCTTCTAATAATTCCGTTCTTTTTTTTATAATTCCATCTAATATTTCTTTAGGACTATCATATTGAAGTATTTTAGTTCCCAGATTCATCTCTATAGGCCTCCAACAATGAATACAAGAATTTTCACACCACATAACAGAAGGAGTCATTTCACAACAACCGATACTTTTAATTCCGTAGAATAATTCTTTCCAACAACCACGATCTCCTCTTAATGCATTTTTCGTCCATCTACAAATTTGAACAGCAGAATGATTTCCAACTATCCCATAATGCATCTTCTCTAGTTTTTTTTTAATATTTGAAGGCAACATAAATAAAAAAAGTTTTATTTAGTTTTAAAATTAATGTTTTTAAAAATTTATTAAAATAATCTAACAAACCATAAAATAGTCATAAAAATTAAGATGCCTAATATAATTTTACCTATAATTTTTACAATCAAAGAAGCTCTTTTTTCACTAACAAATTTTCCTATTCCAAGTTCTAAGAATCTTCCACCATCAAGCATTCCCCAAGGTAACATATTAAATAAAGCAACTAACATATTAATTATCATAATCCACCAAAATAAGTAAAGTATAAACACTGCAAATTCTTTATTTATTTTAGTTTCATAGTCATCTTCGTTGATATTTATATTCATTAAATTAGAAAGAATTCCACTCACACCTTTTTTCCCATTATCATATTTAGCTATTCCAAGATATGGTTTTGATTCATTTTCCGGATGTTTATCGAATGTTATATTAAATTCTAAAACTTGATTTTCAAAAAGTGTTGAAATTATAGCATTATCTCCTGGATTATAAGAAGACATAACTTGAGATAAACTCTTTTGATCATAAACAGCAAAATCATCAATATGCAAAATAATACCCTTTAGTTTATTCCTAAAAGCTGGAGTATTGTCATAAGCATAAATTAATTCAGAGTTATTTTTATCTATAGATTCAATATTATTTTTATCTATGAAATATTTAGATTCTTCAATTGTTATTACACCATAATCTCCATCTAAATAAATATCATCAATATTAGAAGTATTCAAAATACTTAAACTATACATATCAAAAGAATATCCTATTGGTTGGAAAACTAAAGAAAAAAAACTTATATATAACAAATAAAATATAACAGCAACCATAATATTTGAAAATACTCCGGCACCTAAAGTTGCCATTTGATCTATTCTTTTTTTCTTTTTAAAATCTTTATCGTCTTGTTCTACAAAAAAACCAAGTATAGGACCTAAAAACATAAATCCAGTTGATTTAATTTTTGTTTTTGAATATTTCATTAAAACTCCATGAGCAAATTCATGAAAGATACTTACAATTGAGATTGCAATAATAAAATATGTAAAATAAAAAGGTGGAAAATAACTTTCCATTCCGAATAATTCTGGGAAATAAGGAATCAAAGGAGCTATAGGAGGTGCCTTTATTTGTTGTGAAAGTTCAGGATTTGTAATATACATGCAAAGACTTTGGATTAGCAAAGAAATCATTGAAACCATCAAAATAAAACCAAGAATAATTATAAAATATCTTAAAATTCGAATAACTGGATGAAATTTTTTATCAATTTTTTCCATAATTTTTGTTCCAAACTGAGTTCTAAACATAAAAATAATTCCATCTCTTTTTGCCTTTTTTTTATTTCTATAAATCAAGTAACTGATTCCAAGAGTAAAAAGGATCAAAAAACTTATATCATAAATATAAAAACTTGTCATACTTCACCTTTTAAGAAAAGAACAATCTCTTTTTATAAACTTATTTATTAGAGCACAACAAATCTTTACATTCTATAGTCATTTGTAATTCTTCATTTGTAGGAATTATAAAAATTTTTACCTTAGAATTTTCTGTTGTTATTTCTCCAGTGCAATTAGAAGAATTTTTTTCTTCATCAATTTCAATTTCAAGAAAAGAAAGGTGTTCTGCAATATATTTTCTTAAACGCGGATCATGCTCCCCAATTCCTGCTGTAAAAACAATAGCTTCAACTCCTCCCAATTCAGCAATATACGAACCAATAATTTTTAGAACATTATGATAATACATTTTTAATGCTCTAACAGCTCCAGGATGTCCCTTTTCAGCATTTATTTCTAAATCTCTCATATCATTTGATAATTCACTAACTCCCAACATCCCAGATTTTTTATTAAGTATATTATCAATTTCTAACATTGAATAACCTTCTTTATTGGCAACAAAAGGAATTATTGCAGGATCAATAGAACCACACCTAGTTCCCATTATTAATCCATCTAAAGGTGTAAAACCCATAGAAGTATCAACACATTTTCCAGAATTACTCGCACAAACACTCGCTCCATTTCCCAAATGACAAGAAATAACTCTAGATTTTTTATTTTTTAATAACTCTAATGTTCTATTTATTACATACTTATGACTAGTTCCATGAAATCCATATCTTCTTATTTTATATTTACAATACCATTCGTAAGGAACTCCGTATAAATAAGCAGTTTCATCCATAGTAGAATGATATGCAGTATCAAAAACAGCAAAATGTTTTACATCGCTAGGAAGTATTTCTTTCATAATTTTTATTCCTTCAACATTAGAAGGATTATGTAATGGAGCTAAACAATCATTTTCTTTAAGTTTTTCAATAATATTATCATCAACTAAAACAGTTTTAATAAAATTAGGTCCACCATGAACAATTCTATGTGAAACAAATGAAATATCATCAAGCATATTATTTTCTTTTAGTATAGAGACAACCAAATCAAAAGCATCTTTATGATTTTTAAATAGAATATCTTCATTTATAACTTTTTTATCATTAATAAAATATTTTATTTTAGATTTTTTCTCGTTAATGCCTTCACAAATTCCAGAGATTATACATTCATCATTTTCAAATACACTAAATTTTAAAGAACTCGAACCAGTATTTATAACTAAATTTTTCATACAAAATAATCAAAACTTCAATTTAAAAAACTATTCATATATCTAGTATTGGTTTTTTTAATTTTTATTAAATAAAACTGTTACTATTACCCCGTAACATTTTTAAAGATTAAACACATTCATATTTTATGAATAAAACAACTAACCGGATAGCAAAAGCATTAGGAGTGTCCGCTTTAGTTGCTAGTCTGTTATTTGGTTCTATTTCTTGTAAAGATTCTAAAAAAACACTAGACGAAAAAGTAATCCAGACCTCTGCAGCTCAAATAGTACAACAAGAAAATCCTGTTATCCAAGATACAAAAACATCTCAAGAATCTTACATTCAAACTGAACCTCAAACAGAAAAATACATTAGAGAAATAAATACATCACAAAACGTTGCAAAAGATAGTTATGTTGTTGAAGAAAAAGTTAAAGAAAATTTTAACATGGTTGAATATTTAGCAAAGAAAAATACATCAATAGTATTAAATAAAAATAGATTTGAAGGGTTTGAAACAGACGTTAGTATAGGATATGATTTGATTTCTATTGGTGATAAAAAATATGTTATTGGATATTTTAATTCTGATTTTTATTATGATAAAGGGAAAAAGAAATTAACTGTAATTGCTTCAATATCTGAAGAACACAAAAATGCACAAGAGGGTAAAGAGACATTTTTCTGGATTACTGACATGTTTTCAAATATTAGTAATTATATGATTTTAGATTATGAAAAAGATATGGATTTCAATAAAACAGGTAAATTTTACAATGGAATTGATGATTTATTATATAGTATAAAAGTAGAAAACAATAGCCCTCTAAAAGAAAATTCATTTACTGATATGAATGATTTAGGTGAGAAATATCCAGTTGTTTTAGATCCTTTTCAAACAAAATTTATCTATAATGGCAATTCTTTTTCTTTTCCAGCAGGAATGATAGAAACGCTTGGAGACACATCTTTTTATGATAATAGATAATTAATTTACTCTTAAGGATTTATAACTATACAAATTAGATAATTCTATAGACCTCTTAATTTCTTTTTCTAAATTATTCAAATCCTCTGAATTCAAAATTTGTGATGATAAATTTAAGTTCCATATTTTTGCTATAGAATTATATTCAACAATTACAAATTTTTTTAAAGAAGAGAAATTTTCTTTTTTACATTGAGTATTTTTGTTTTTCATTTTTCTTTCAAACTTATCTAAACTATTATAAATAATTCCATAATCACGCCCGTAAGTTACTACATTTACACCAGTTTCTATATGCCACTTCCCACATTCAGAATAATAATCAGAAATATTTATTGTTTGATTAATTTTATATTCAACATTAAAATCATCGGTTCTTAAATCATTAAATTGTTTTTGCATTTCACTAAATATTCTTTGTTGTTCTTCAGAAGTTTTTTGTTTGAATTCAATTAGAATAGCATCAAATATTATTTTACCTTTTTCAGGATCTCTAAAATTAGAATCACTATTATCTTTTATTCTATAACCTAAAATAATAGAGTTCTGAAGAACACCTAACCAAATCTTTTGATATGTAATATTCTTGATAAAATTTTCATATTTATTATTTTGAATATCAGCATTTTCTGAGTTACAATCTCCATTAAATATGTTATAAAAAATATCATAATAATTATAATATTCTTGACAAATATCATCACAAGTATTAGAATTAATAAAAGTTACCTTTTTACAAATAGTAGTACAATCTGAGTAATATTGTGAAAAGTATTGGATAAATTCTGGGTAGTTTCTCGTAATTCTTTCTTGCGAATTTCTACATTCAGCTAAAGAAACACTACCTCCTTCTAAATGCCCTAAATATGTTTGTAATATTTGATTGTCAAAAATATTATTTTTAATAATTATTTCGTTTCCTTCATTAACATAGGAATCAGGTAAATAAACTTTACAATTTGAATTTATAAAATTATTATTAAAATATAACATATTCGGATATAATATTAAGTTATTAGAGAAAAAATCTAATTTAAATTGATATCCAAAAGGCGTTTTTATATCTAGACAATTTTTTAATTGATAATCATTATTCATTCTATGCTCTACAAATAAAAACATCGGAAAAGTTTTATTAGAGAAAAAATAATAATCGTCCAAATCTTTGTAGTCTCCAAAATTTGTTTTATTGGTACCCTTTTCCGTTAAATTACTACGTAGATACGATATATTTAACAAATCTTCATTTTTCATTAATTTTAACCATTCTTCATAAGAATTTGATTTAGAAATTTTGTATTCTCTTACGTCATCCTTTAGATAATATTTTATAATGTCATTTTTTCCATAAAATACTTTTGTTATTTTTACTCCGTTTATTGTTAAACCATCGAGACCTTGCGTTGCGTTAAAATATTCACCGTCTTCACAAATTGTCCAGTTAACTTCTTGATCATTTATCGTTTTAACCGTTGAATAACAAGAATAATCTTCATTAGCTTCAATATTTTTCTCAGTATTTAATTTTATTAGTAGTTCGTCTCCTTTCGCACCAATCCTTTCAAACATAGGTTGAAATACACCAGTAGTAGCTCCAACAATAACTATAACTAAAACAATAACACCTAAGATTATCGCGAAAAGCTTTCCAACTCCAATCTGACCCCTCACGTCTAAAATCCGACTTCTGCCCTCTAACTTCTGTCGCCTGACCACCGACCCCCTGATTCATGTTATTTCTAAACATTGAAAGTTTTTATTCATTTGGAATCTCAAAATTTTATAAAATATTAAAGTCCAAAAACTTATATACTAAATTATACAAATAAGATAATGAAAAAGAAGTGGATGTTAGAAGATATTTCTAACAAAAAAAGAAATAAACTCCCAATAATTTTAGTAATTTGTTTCATTTTTATAATGTTTTTATTCTATATTATCTTAAGCTATCATCAGAGATGTAATAGTTGGGAATGTTTTAATGAAAATTTAGCTAAATGTAAAAAAACAATTTTCGCGGGTGGAACAGATATAATTTTTGGATATGTAATAAATGGCAGAAATTCCGAAATATGCGAAGTAAGTGTAACACTATTAGAAGGACAGTTAAATAATCAGGACACAAAAACACTCAAAGGAAAAGAAATGATTTGTTCAATGGAATATGGAGTTGTAATGTTACCAGAATCAGATTTATCAAATTGCAGAGGAGAATTAAAAGAAAAACTCCAAGAACAAGTAATTAATGATTTATACAGTTATATTATTCAAAATTTAGGTCAATTAAATAAAAATATAATTAATCCTTTAGGGTATATAAATGAATAATTCGCAAATAAGAATAGGCCCTTCTGGTATTGGTCCAACAAAGGATATAATATCAAATCTAGAAAAATATTCAAAATTAGGAATAACAGCAGCCGAAGTAACTTTTACGTATAGTATTTATATAAATAAAGAAAATGCTATTATAATAGGCAAAAAAGCAAAAGAATTGAATATAAAATTATCAATACATGCTCCATATTTTATAAACCTAAATTCTCAAGAAAAAGAAAAAGTAGAAGCATCAAAAAATAGAATAATAAAATGTTGTGAAATTGGACATTTAATGGGAGTAGAGCAAATAGTATTTCATTCAGGATTTTATTCGAAAGAAGATAAATTGAAAACATATGAAAATATAAAAAAATGCATAATAGAGATTCAAAATTTAATTAAAAAAAATGAATGGAATGTAAAATTATCTCCAGAGATTATGGGGAAGGTTAATGTTTTTGGTTCAATAGAAGAAATTTCAAAATTAGCTAAAGAAACTGGATGTTCGTTTACAATAGATTTTGCTCACATACTAGCAAGATACAAAAAAGACATGTTCGATGAAGTACTTACAAGTTTCCCACAAAAAGAATGGCACTGTCATTTCTCTGGAATAGAATATAATGAAAAGGGAGAAAGAAAACATTTAAACACCGAAATGAAGGACTGGAAAGATTTAATTGATAAAATAAAAAGTATTGATAAAACAATAACAATAATAAACGAATCCCCAAATCCAATTGAAGACGCACTAATGGGGCTAAAAATGATAGAATAATTTATTATTTATTTTTCTCGATATTTTTCTTTTCGTTTAACAATTTTTTCTTTTCTTCTTTCTCATATTTTTCTTCTTCAATCATACGATTTCTTATTTCGTCAATTTTCTCTAAAAAAGATTTTGCTTTTGTAGGATTATCTCTTGTTAAATTAAGAACATAAAGAACTTTTTTTAAGATATCGTCATAACTTTCTCTTTTGCTTTCTCTTAATTTTTCAACTCTTTCCTTAGTTTCTTTTTGCAGTTTTATTGTTGTTATTGTCATTTTTTGTAGTTACTCCATTTTACGATAAATAGTATACACACGTATACTTTTTAAGTTTTTTTATCATTCAATAATTACAACATAACATTAAATTTATAAAGTTAATGGCTTTTAGACGAACAACTAAATTAATTAAAAAAACAATGAAAAGTCAAAAAAATCTAGTTTTTCTTTACGTCTTTGTAGCTTTATCAATGCTTAGTTTTGTTTCCGCTGCAGATTTGGCTAACGTTGCAACTCTTACAACAAAGTTTAATGGTGTTACATTAGGTTCTGGAGTAGATCTTGTTATCGATAGTGAAGCTGAAGTTGAAGTTATTTTTGATGCTGCTAAAAACGCAAGTGATGTTAAGGTAAAGGTTGAAGTTATGGGAGAATCCGATAATGCTTATTTTGGAGACATAATTGCTGGTAAAACATATAGAAAAGTTTTATCTTTAGACTCTTTATCTGGGATAGATGACTTAACAAAAGAGTATTCTCTTTATGTTAGTGTTTTTAACAACGTAGATAAAACAGAACTTAAGTATACAGTTACATTGCAAAGAGAATCTTATCAAATGAGTGTATTGTCTGCTGATTTTTCTTCTCAAGTAGAAGCTGGAAAAGTTTTTCCAATTTCTGTAGTTTTGAAGAATGTTGGATACAATAAAATGGATGATGTTTATGTAGAAGTAAGCCTTCCAGAATTAGGCGTAACTACTCGTAGTTATGTTGGAGATATTGTTCCATTAGATGACGATGAAGATGATGACGCAAAAGAATCAGTAGTATACTTGGAAGTTCCAGAAACTGCAAAAGCTGGTGTTTATACACTATCAGTAAAAGCTTACGACAGAGATGGAGAAACTCAAACACTTGTTAATAAATTGATAAGTATATCTGAAGCAACATCTACAAAGGTATTAACAACTATGAATAATCAAGACTTAATTGCAGGAAAAGCAACTACATACGATATAGTTGTTGTAAATAATGGTAATAGTGTAAAAACTTTACCACTAACAACAATGTCAAGTAGTTCTTTGAAAGTAATTGCTCCACAATTAGTTACAGTTAGCCCATACAGCTCTCAAGTTGTATCTATAGAAGTAGAACAAGCTAACGAAGCTGAAGAAGGAACATATACATTTACTGCGATAGTTGATGGTAAACAATTAGTATTTACAGCAAATGTTATTGGAAGAGCAACATCTACAATGTCAGGCTCAATAGTAGCTTTATTAGCAGTACTAGCAATAATATTCGTAGTATTACTTGTAGTTTTAGTTGTCTTGATATCAAAGAAAGATAAAGCTGTTGAAGAAGTAGAAACAAGTTATTACTAAAAAAATTTTTATTGGGTTATTCCCTTTTTATTTTATTTTAATAATATTTTTAAATGAAGTTGATAATGTCTCTTAAATGGAAGATTTAATTAATTTTGGTTTTATTAATATAGATAAGCCAATTGGTCCAACAAGTTTTAGCGTATCAAATTTTCTAAAAAGAGAATTGAATATTAAAAAGACATCCCATATGGGAACATTAGATCCAAATGTCAGTGGAGTTTTACCAATAGCTTTAGGAAGAGCATGTAAATTATCAGGATTTTTAATAGGACACGATAAAGAATATATTGGAATTCTTCAAACACACAAAGAAAATACAAAAGAAAAAATTCAGGAAATAATAAATAAAACATTTTTAGGAGAAATAATACAAACTCCGCCTCACAAAAGTGCAGTTAAAAGAGCTCCTAGAAAGAGAACAGTCTATAAATGGGAAATTTTAGAAACTATAAATAATAAAGAATTTTTATTTATAACAAAAGTCGAAGGCGGTACATACATCAGAAAATTATGTAGTGATTTAGGGGAGATAATAGGCGGAGCACATATGGCGGAATTAAGAAGAATAAAAGCTGGTTTTTTTTCTGAAGAAAAAATTTACACATTGTATGAGTTCCAAGATGCTTTATTAAAATATAGAAATTCACAAAAAGAAGATTTGTTATCTATGATTTATCCAGCAGAAGAAATAATTAAGAAAAATTTCCCAATAATAAAAATAAAAAAAGAAAGTATAAATTCAATAAAAACAGGTAAAAAATTAATTAGTTCTGATATATTAAATCAAGAAACATTTGATAAAATAAAAGAAAATAGTTTATTCTCAGTATTTTACGAAAATGACTTTCTTGAGATAGCGATAAAATTAAAAAATCAAGATTTTGTTGCAAAACCAGTTTTTGTGTATAATTAAAAGCATATAATTTTAGACAGCATCATTTAAATAAGAATTATTCTTTCTACTAAAATGGAAGAAATGTCAGAAAATTCAAGAAATAGTCAATTAGGAAATCAAATTAATCAAGAAGAAATAATAACAGAGGCAAAAAACTTTTTCGAAATTAACAGAAAAAAAATAGGTGATGTTTCCAAACAAGGTGGAAAAGTCATTAAAGTTGATTTTTTTGAGCTATCTGAATTTTCTCCAGAAATATCTGAATTACTAATAGAAAGGCCAGAAGAGACAATACAATTATTAGAATCTGCTTTGGAAGATTTAGAATGGGCTCCAACTAAATGTCGTGTACGTTTTGTAAATATTTCAGAGTCTCAAGAAATTCATATAAGAGATATCAGAGCAAAAAATTTAGGTAAAATGATTAGTATTGAAGGAATAGTAAGACAAGCGTCCGAAGTAAGGCCATTAGTTACAAACGCTAAATTTGAGTGTCCATCATGTGGAACAATAATATCAGTTTTGCAAATAGATAAAAAATTCAAAGAACCGAGTCGATGTAGTTGTGGAAGAAGAGGAGGTTTTAGACTTTTAGATAAAGATATGGTAGATGCTCAAGGTCTTACAATAGAAGAAGCTTCTGACGATTTAAGCGGTGGAGAACAGCCTAAAAGAATGAGTATATATCTAAAAGAAGATTTAGTAGACCCAAGAATGGAGACAAGAACAACTCCAGGAAGTAGAGTTAGAATAATAGGAATTCTAAAAGAAATTGCATTATCATCATCATCAGGAGCAATGCTTACTAGATTTGATTTAGCAATAGAAGCTAATAATATTATTCCAATGGAAGAAAGTTTTGAAGATATTAATATTACTGAAGAGGATGAAAGAGCAATTAAAGAATTAGCCGCAGATCCTAATTTGGTAGATAAAATGGTAAAAAGCATTGCACCATCAGTTTTTGGATATAATAATGTAAAAAGAGCATTAGCTTTACAATTATTTAGTGGAGTAAAAAAAACTAGAAGTGATGGAACAAAAATGAGAGGAGATATTCATATTCTTTTAGTAGGAGATCCTGGAGTTGCAAAATCAGTCATGTTAAGTTATATTGCAAAAACAGCACCAAAAGCTAGATATATTTCTGGAAAATCAACAACAGGAGCAGGAATTACAGCGACGGTAGTAAAAGATGATTTACTAAAAGGATGGGGATTAGAAGCAGGAGCTATGGTTTTAGCGAATAAAGGAATTGTTTGTATAGATGAATTTGATAAAATGGACGAAGAAGATAGAAGTGCGATGCATGAAGCAATGGAACAACAAACAGTTACAATAGCAAAAGCAACAGTACAAGCTACATTACGTTCTCAAACATCAGTTTTGGCAGCAGCAAATCCTAAATATGGAAGATTTGATCCAACTCAACCAATTCCAAAACAAGTAAATTTAGTACCATCATTATTAAGCCGTTTTGATGCAATATTTATAATGCGTGACATTCCTATAAAAGAAAGAGATGAATCAATAGCAATGCATGTATTAAAAGAACATCAACAAGAAATAAAACCAGAAGTAATAGATAGAGAATTATTAAGAAAATATATATCATTTTCAAAGCAAAAATATAATCCAGTTTTAACAGACGAAGCAATTGAGGAAATGAAAAATTTTTATGTAGGACTTCGTTCTCAAGCATATGGTGAAGATAGTGGGATTAAAGCAATTCCAATAGGTGCTAGACAGTTAGAAGCTTTAGTTCGTTTAGCAGAGGCTCACGCAAGAATGAGATTAAGTAAAGAAGTTACCTCTAAAGATGCAAAAATAGCAATAGATGTAGTAAAAAGTTATTTATTAGAAGTTGGTTTAGATGAAGAAACCAATCAGATAGATATTGATAAAATAAGCGGAAATACAGCATCAAAAAGAAATAAAATAATAATTGTAAGAGAAAAAGTAGAAGAACTAAGCAATAAATTAGGAAAAAGATTTCCAATAGAAGAACTTCAAGAGGCTTTATCAGGAAAAATGTCAAAAACTGAAGTAGAATATGCAGTTGATGAATTATTAAAATCAGGCGACTTATACAGTCCGAAAAAAGGAGAAATTCAAAAAATTTAAAATTATTATCATGAAAAATATTTTAATAATAATTTTATGTATCCAATCTATAATTAAAACTTAATCACTTATAATATAATCTTCATAAATTCAAAAACGCCCATACCCCGAATCGAACGGGGATGCCCAGGGGGCCCGGTTTTCTAGACCGGTGCAATACCATTATGCGATATGGGCTTACAAAATATTAACATAAAATTCCTTTTTAAATTATTTGTTCTAAATCATATATAAGTTTTTTTAACTCTTCATATTTTGTTATAGGAATCATCGCTCCAGTTGCTTCTTCATGTCCACCACCACTTGCTCCCTCAATTTTCTCAGTAATAATATTAGTAATTTTTAGTGCTCCCTTCCCTCTTATTGATAAATTAATCTTTTCTGGTTTTTTATGTGCAACAATAATTATTTTATTGTTATTTTCAAAAAATAATTGATTAGATAAAATTGCAGACATTGATACCTGTCCAGAATAAGAGAAAAAAATAACTTTTGAATTTTTATCAATTTTATTTGCTTTATTAACTAATTTATTTAATTCTGTATTTAATTCATTATATCTTTTATGAAAATCTCTTGTTTGATTATTTTCTTCTAGCAAATCATAAGGATTATTTATATTTTCTAGAAATTTCATCATTTTTATTACATTAGTTGTTGTATTCATAAGACCAAAATTTAACATTTTTACAAACTTTCCAAATTCACTTGTATGTAAAGAATTAAAAGCAGATACATTATTATCAAAAAGTTCTGGATATATTTTTGAAATTTTATAAGCAAAATCTGGCATGTAGACATCAGAAATACATCCGATTAAAGCTAAAACTAAATCTTCTTGTCTGTTGAAAATTTTTTGTGCGATATAAGTAACTGGTTCACAACTTTCTCCAGAATTAAAATAATTAGTTTTTCTTAAAATTTCTTCTGGAGTTTGTGTTGGATGATGATCTATCCAAGTAATAGGTATATTCCTATTAGAAATTTCATTAATAAAATCAGCAGAAACTTCTGCTTTATCTAATATAAAAACAGAATCAGGATTAAATTCATTAATACGCCTAATATATTGTAAAGACAAATTTGGATACGATTTTATTGGAACACCATGTCCTCTATTTATACATCTCTTTAATATAAGAAAAGAACACAATCCATCCGCATCATTATCAAAAAAGAATAGAGGATTTTGTGAAGCTTCTAATAAATTTCTAATTTCATTTATTTCGTCTTTTTTTATCATTATAAAATTATTTTTTCAGATAAAACCTGATCTATTAAATTTATTATTTGATATTTTAGATTCAAAGATTTATTTTGTATTATTTCTTCAAATTCTTTATCTGAGCCATTAATTATTTCTTTTAAATTAACAAATTCTTTTATAATTAAATTTATTTCCTTTTCACATAAATTCAAATGAGATAAAAAACGATATCCTTTTGGATAAATAATTTCATTAGAATCTTTTTCAAAAACAAGCCTAGAAACAGCATCAATATCCGTTAATCCTTCAAAGCTAAAACTGTCTAATATTTTCTTTGCTTTTTGTGGATTTAAATTTGAATAATCTTTCAGGATATCAATTTCTTTTTTATCAATTCCTTTAATTAATTCTCGATATCTTAAATTTAAAACGCTGGCTTCTCTACCACATTCCAAAAGTTGTTTTTTTAGAATATCAGAAATTTTGAGAATCATTTCAGCTCTTTGAATAACTTTACAAACATCAATGGAAGAGACCATATTCGAAACTTCTAAAATATTCAATTTATTCAAATATTCATTAAAAAGTTCATATTGTTTCTCAAGCATTTGAAGGTTTAATGAAGTATCTCTTAGTAATTCATCCATATTTCTTAATTCATATTTATTATCAGAAAAGTATATTGTTATTTTTTTTCTTCTTTCAGATACGGAAATAACAAAAGTATTTGCTTGTTTAGCACATCTATCAGCAGCTTTATGTCTAGTTCCTGTTTCGTCAGTATGTATAGAATTATCTGGAGTTATTAGTGTATTTGCATAAATTATTCTTTTAAAATCATCAGAAATAATAATAGCTCCATCCATTTTTGATAGTTCAAATATTTTTTGAGCTGTTAATATAGTATTTAATTTAAAACCACCTTCAAACATATTTTTTGAATATAAATCAGGGGTTTCTAAAATGATTAATGCTCCTAATCCTGCTTTTAATATATCATCAAGTGCGTTTCTAATAAAACATCCAGGGGAAATTTTCCTTAGATAATCAAAAAGATTTTTTTCTTTTTCAATACTCATGGTTGTAAAAAACAGATGTTGTATTTATATTTTTTTAGTATCATACTCTATATTTTTTGATATTATTTTGGCAAACGTAAGATTTCTTGATATTATCTTTCCCAATTACAGAACCAATAATGGATGGAATAAATTCTATTTCACTTGCCTGTTGTCCATTTTTTAATGAAAAAGAAATGGGCAATTCTATAGAACTTCCAATATCTAATTTTAAATCATTATATTGTTCCGATTCTTTATTCCCATCCATAGATTTTTTTAGTACAATTCCATAAATAGGAATATTCCCACGATTACTTATTTCTAGAATAGGTCCTGTATATGAACTTAATACATTAATCTTCCATTCAACCTTTTCACATTGTAATTCAACAGGTTGGTTAAATTTTTGAATTTGTTCAGAAACAAATCCCTTTGCCCATAAAAATACAATGGAAGATAATATGATGACAAGAGTTAATAATAAAGCTGTTGCAATAACAGGGGAAAGACCTCTTTTATTATTCATAATAATATTAAAACTTTTTAATTTTTAAAGTTTTATGATAACTGCAAACCAATAAATCTTTTAAAGAAAGATTGTTTATATTAAAAATGGATATGCTTGATAATGAGTCTAGAAAAAGAAATGTTGCTTATAAGGTTAGAATTGGTGACTTATTGAATGCTTCTCCAATTTCAGTAGAAGGACGTTTTATGTATATAGATATTAATTCTAAAAAAGTAGTTCGTGTTAATATTATTGCAAATTGTATAGACAAATATATCAATGAAGGAGAACGAAAATTTGGTTCTTTAACGATTGATGATGCCTCGGGACAAATAAGATTGAAAGTATTTGCAGATGATACTACGATAATCCAAGATGTTTTACAAGGAGATACATTACAAATAATAGGAAATGTTAGGGAATGGAATAATGAAATATATATAATTCCAGAATTAATAAAAAAAGTAGATTCGAGATGGTTATTGGTTAGGAAATTAGAAATTCAAAATAATAGAAAAAATATAACTACTAAAGATGTAAATAATTTAAAAGAAAATATACTAAATTTGATAAAAAAGTCCGAAACAGAAGGTGGTATAGATATAGATAAAATAATAATAGACATAGAATCAAGTCCAGATTCAATTAATATAGAAATAAAAAAATTACTAGAAGAAGGCGTTATTTACGAACCAAGACCAGGAAGATTAAGATATTTAGGTTAATTAAGCAAATTCAATATCATCACCGAATAAATCTTCAGTTTGCTTCTGTACTTTTCTTCTAAATTCTTCCTTTTCTTTCTTTCTTTTCAAATCTACTAAATCGTTTAAAGTAATATCTTTTAAATTATCTCTTTTTGAAAAATCAATTTCTCCAGATTTTATCTTATTAATTTGTTCTTTTTTATTAATAATATTTTCAGTATTATCTTTTTTTATTTTCATTTTCTCACGGACATCTTTTAAAATATTTTCTTCATCATTTAAGTTTAAATTAAAATTTAATTTTTGTTCATGTTTTTTTAGAATTTTTATGTTCAAATAATCTTCTAATTTTCTAAAAATATTTTCATAATCTGTAGGAATTTTACCTTTTTCTATTGATTCAATTATTTCTAAAGGAATTTGAGTTTGAATAGCTAATTGGTTTAAAGTTAATTTCCTTCTACGACGAGCAATATTTACTTCCCAATAATAATTATCAACAACATCTGAATTAGATTCCTTCATTTCTGGAACCCTTAGTTTTGAAAGATTCATTCTAACCATATTTTGTTCTTTACTATACAAATTTTTCCTCATTCCAGAAAGTTTTTCCATTCTCTCTCTTACAGAATATCTCACATTTGCTTTGTTTAATTGTTCTTCAGTAGGTTTTTTTATTATTGGAATATGCTCATCTCTAGCGCAATCTTTACAAACAAGAACAATTTCATCATCATAAACACCTTCAAATAATTCTTTTTCTAATTCGTTTGTTTTACATATAGCACAATTTTTTTCCATATTATTATAAATATTAAACTATTTTTAAAGAATACTATATTTTGATGTATATAATTGAAGTTATTTTTCAGGGTAAGCCTTTTTGTGTAAATTTGATAATATATCGTTATTTCTAAATTTTGATAGAATTTCAATCATTTCTTTAGAAAAAGAGTTTTTGACATCAAGAGGATGAATTTTTTTATTTAAAACATCTTTTTCTAATTCTTCATAATTGGAATAATATAAATTTTCACCAAATTTTTCATTTCTAATTATTTCTAGTTTTTTATTTTTATCTTCCTTAATATTAAATATTACATATTTGAAAAAAGACATAATTCCATTTTCTACATTTCCTTCAATAAAATCAGCTTTTTTTACTTTATTTTTTATAGTTTCTTCATCTTCCATTAAATCTATTTTAGTTGCAGGAATAGAAGATGACATTTTTTCTCCGACTAAACCTCTAATAATTGGATTTAATAATTCTATTCTAGGGGAATATCCTATTTTTGGAAGAAACTCTCTTGCATAAACAAAAATTTTTCTTTGATCCATTCCGCCGAATTGTGCATCAACTTTTAAATATTCTTCATCCAAAGCTTGCATAAGAGGATAAATAATTCCAGATAATTTTGGATTATCTCCCAATTTAACAACTTCAGCAGCAGATTTCTTACATTCATTAATAGTACTATATGTGCTTAATTTTAATAAATCATGAAAATATTTTGATTCTAACTGAAAATTACTCCCCTTAACGAAATCTAATTTATCTAAAGGAACATTTATTATTTTTAATATAGTTATTATTGCTTCCTTATAATATTCATATCTAGATTCTAAAATATCCCAAGGAGTACTATCAAGTGCTGCATGTAAATCAGCTAATAATATTTTTACTCTACAACCTGCTCTTAAAAAATCGGCAACTTTTAACATTGGAAAAAAATAAGCCGCAGAAATACTCCCAGTTGGCATTGTCCCCCAATAAATAGAGAATTCTTTTCCAGATTTTATTTTTTCATCTAAACTTTCTTCATCAATTATTTCTTGAAGGTTTCTTTTAATTAATTTTAATCTATCTAAATAATCCATATCTTAAAGAGTAAAAATGAATATTTAAATTTAAGGATTATAGTAAATTATTTTTCATTAACAAATATCATTTCTAACAAATGTTTTTAAATTTGAATATTTATGAATAAACATGAAAGATGAATATGATGTTATAATTATTGGAGGAGGTCCGTCTGGTTCAACAGCAGCCATTTATTTAGGAAGATATGCAAGAAAAACTTTAGTTATATCAAAAGATTTTGGATCATTAGGTAGTGCTGGAGAAATAGAAAATTGGCCAGGAACACTATCAATTTCAGCTTTAGAATTATTTAACAATTTTCAAAATCATGCAAAAGAATATGGAGTAGATTTTATTTTAAGTGAAGTTCAAGACATAAAAAAGAACAAAAATGGTTTTTTAGTAAAAGTAGATGGAAAAGAAATTATTTCAAAAACATTAATTTTAGCAAATGGAACGGTTCATAAAAAATTAGAAATTCCAGGAGAAGAAGAATTCTTGGGGAGGGGGGTTAGTTATTGTGCAACTTGCGATGGAATGTTTTTCAAACGAAAAAAAGTTACAATTATAGGAGGAGCGGATTCTGCTGCAAAAAGTGCTTTGTATTTATCAAATATATGTGAAAAAGTTACTATAATTTATAGAAAATCTTCATTAAGATGTGAAAATATATATATGGAAAGAATCAAAAATAAAAAAAATATTGAAATAATATACGATGCTGTTCCAGTTGAAATAATAGGAAAAGAGAAAGTCGAAAAAATAAAAATTAAAAACAATAACAAAGAACAGATAATAGAAACTGATGGAATATTTATTGAGATAGGAACATTGCCATGTAAAAAAATGTCTGATTGTTTAAATGTAGAAGTGAATGATAATAATTACATTAAAGTTGATAAATCTATGAGAACAAATATAGAAGGAGTATTCGCAGCTGGAGATATAACAGACGGCCCGTTAAAACAAATAATAACATCTTCTTCAGACGGGGCAATTGCAGCATATTCGGCTCATGAGTATTTACAAAAGATAGAATAATTTTTAAAGTATTTATTTTTTATAATAAGATGGAAAAGAGATTATTAATTTGTTTATTGTTTTTTTTATCTTTAAATATAGCTTTAGCACAAATAGAAGTTTCTGAATTTTATAGTCCATCATGTCCTCATTGCGCAAATGTTGTGAACTCAGGAATCTTAGAAAAAATAGAAGAACTTAAAAATGTTAACTTAAATAAATACGATATAACCAGCGAAGAGGGATCTGAAAAATATCTTAACTATCATAAAAAAATAGATATGCCATCTGGAGTTCCACTTTTAATTGTGGAAAAAATAACGCAAAATGAAACAAATGGAGAAAATATAACAGAAGAAATTAATTTTTTAATAGGAGATAAACCAATAATAGAAAATTCGATAGAAATGATTAATAACATTTCAGAGTATAAACATAAACAATCTTTTTTTGAAAAAATAAAATGTTTTGTAGAGGATAGTTTTGAAAGTTCTTTAAATAATGGTAAATTATCGGTACAAGGACTCTTTGTATTAATATTAGCAGCGATAATAGATTCTATAAATCCATGCGCATTTGGAGTTTTATTATTTTTAATGATTTCTTTATTGA
Organism: Candidatus Woesearchaeota archaeon; assembly: GCA_964612895.1. Classification (GTDB taxonomy): domain Archaea; phylum Nanobdellota; class Nanobdellia; order Pacearchaeales; family GW2011-AR1; genus JAGVXH01. The sequence goes on along the minus strand of CAZTFL010000001.1, from coordinate 363,801 downwards.
ATTTAGGTTCATCAAAAAGAGCTTTGAAAATAGGTTTGTTTTATACATTAATAGTATTTATTGTGTATTTTTTAGCAGGATTTGGTATTTTTTCCATAATTCAGAAATTAACTTCAATTAGAAATTGGATTTATTTATTTGTAGGAATAATAGTTCTATTAATGTCTTTTATAGAATTTAGGGATTATATTATGTCTTTAAAAGGAAAAGAATCACTTTTAAGAATTAGTCCAAAAATAAAGCCGTTTATAGAAAAATATTCAAAAAAAGGTACAATTTTGGCAATATTAATTTTAGGAATAGTAGTCTCATTGTTCGAACTTCCTTGTACCGGTGGGGTTTATATTGCAATAATAACAATGCTATCAAAACACGTAACAGCTTCTTACTTTTATCTATTTTTGTATAATATTATTTTTGTACTACCATTAATCGTATTAACATTATTGGTTTATAAAGGAATTTCGCCAGAAAGATTACAAAAATGGAACACGCAAAAAAGAAGTTGGATGAAATTAGGAGCATCAGTAGTTATGTTTTTGTTAGCATTATACCTAGTCTGGAATCCTATTAAAACAATTTTTGGATTTTGTTAATTTATTTTATTTTAAATTTTGCCTGCCAACGATATTTATGTGGAGCAATATCTCCTGCTTTTCTTATATCAATAGAACCAATTCTATTCTTTGTGTCTTTTTTAATTTCATCGATAACTCCTTCTCTATCCCCAAATCCATGATAAAAAATAGTAGTACCTTTTTTGCTTAAATTAATTGCAGTATCTAAAAAACTATCTTTTATATTAGGACGAGGCATTAAAATAATATCAAATTTCCCAATTTTTTTATTTGTCAATTTTTTAGCATCTCCGTTAACAAAATAGAAATTTTTCTCAACTTTATTTATTTTAACATTTTTTTCTGAATAGAAATTTGCTTCTTTATTTAGCTCATTAGAATATATTTCAAATTTAAAATTATTTTTTTGTAGTTTTTTTGCAATCACAATAGGATATGGTCCAACCCCAGCAAACATTATTAAAATTCTATTTAATTTATTTTTTTTACATAATTTTATAACTTCATCACTAATAACATTTCTTTCATTACTCAATCTTGGAGAAAAATAAGTTTTTGACACATCAAATTTGAAAGTACAGCCATTTTCCTTATATAAAGTTTCGAATGTTTTTTCACCAAATAAATATTTTAATTTAGGAATACGTAAATCTCCAGATATATTTTCAGTTTTTTCTAAAACAGTTGTTACATTTTTATTTTCTTTTAATAACTTTTTTGCAAATCTCTTCTTGGTAAATTTAAAATGTTTTTTATGAAATCTTAAAATAATAATATTTCCTAAAGTGTCATTTGAAACTTTTTTCATAAATGGAAGTAAATAGGAATATATAAAAAGGTTTAGTATTATCATCATATATGGAATTAAAAGGAAGTGAAACAGAGAGATGTTTATTAAAAGCATTTGCTGGAGAAAGTCAAGCACGAATGCGTTATACATATTTTTCTTCAGTAGCAAAAAAGGAAGGTTATGAACAGATTTCAGCAATTTTTACAGAGACAGCTGACAATGAAAAAGAACATGCAAAAATTTTCTTTAAATATTTAGATGAGTGTGGTGGAGAACCTTTAGAAATAACAGCAAGTTACCCATCAGGAAGAATAGGACATACAATAGAAAATCTTCAATCTGCGGCAAATGGAGAAAATGAAGAATGGACTGAATTATACCCAGAATTTGCGAAAATAGCAAAAAAAGAAGGATTTGATAAAATAGCTGAATCATTTACAGAAATATCAGAAGTAGAAGAACAACATGAAAAAAGATATCTTAGATTATTAAAAAATATAGAGGATAATAAAGTATTTTCTAAAGATAAAATTGTATCATGGAAATGTCGAAATTGTGGATATGTTCATGAAGGAAAAGATGCTCCAGATATTTGTCCTGCTTGTAAACATCCTCAAAGTTATTACGAATTAAATGTAGAAAATTATTAACGAAAAATGACAGAAATAATGTTTATCTATAAATGTGAAATATGTGGAAATATTGTAGAAGTCTTACATCCAGGAAGTGGAATTCTTGTTTGTTGTGGTAAACCAATGATAAAACTTCAAGAAAAATTATCAGATGAAGAAAAAGGAGAAAAACATGTTCCATTTATAGAAGAATTACAAAGTAATATTGTTATTAAAATTGGAGAGATAGAACATCCTATGACAGAAGAACATCATATAGAATGGATAGAAGTAGTAAGTAAAAATGGCATATTTAGGAAATATTTAAAGATTGATGAGAAACCAGAATTAAAAATTTCAAAAGAAATTGGAAAAATATATTATGTTAGGGAATATTGTAATTTACATGGTCTCTGGAAGTTGAATTTATAATAATCTAAACAAATATAAGTGACAATTAATTCTTTCTTTTATGGTTATAATATTAGGGATCGAATCAACAGCTCATACTTTTGGGGTATCAGTTCTAGTTGATGGAAAAATACTCTCAAATGTAAAAGATGCATATACAACTCAAGAGGGAGGCATGATTCCAATTGAAGTTAAAAAACATCATGAAAAAGTTAGAGAATCTTTATATCAAAAAGCTTTAAATGAGTCAAATATAGAAGAGAATAAATTAGATGCGATAGCTTTTTCAAACGCTCCAGGATTAGCTCCATGTTTAATAGTAGGAATGGAATTTGCCAAAGATAAAGCAAAAAAATTATCTATTCCAATAATTCCTGTTAATCATTGTATAGCACATTTAGCAATTGGAGAAACAGTTGGCGCAAAAGATCCCGTAATGTTATATGCAAGTGGGGCAAATACGCAAATTATAGCTTATGAAGCTGGTAAATATAGAGTTTTTGGGGAAACATTGGATATAGGAGTTGGTAATTTTATTGATACATTTGCGCGTTTTGCTGGTTTAGGATTCCCTGGAGGTCCGAAAATACAAGAATATGCAACAAAAGGAAATAAATTAATTGAATTACCCTATTCTATAAAAGGAATGGACATGAGTTTTACAGGGTTACAAACAAAATTAAAAACACTATTAGAAAAAGGAGAAAAAATAGAAGATTTAAGTTACTCTCTTCAAGAATATACATTTGCAATGCTTGTTGAAGCAAGTGAAAGAGCACTAGCACATACAGGAAAGAGAGAATTATTATTAGGTGGAGGAGTGGCCTGTAATTCTCGTTTGCAAGAAATGTGTAAAATAATGTGTGAAGAAAGAGGTGTTAGTTTTTTTTGTCCAGAAAGAAGTTTATTAGTTGATAATGCAGGAATGATAGCATATCTTGGATGGAAAATGTTTGAATCAGGAATATTTTTTATACAAAAAGATTTTCACAAAGTAGATATTAACCCAAAAGAAAGAACAGATATGGTAAGTATAGTCTGGAATTAAAATTATTTTAAATAAAGATGCTGACAACGTAAGGTATCAGAATAAGAATAAATATGTTGTTGTGGATTTTGTTCTACAAAATTTACATGTAGTTTTCCTTCTAAATTTTTAATAAAATTACAGTTATTCTCCGATACCGATTTGTTGTAAGGTCTGTTTTTTAATGAGTATCTCTGTGACATGAAAAAGTGATAAACATCATCCTTTATTAATATTTATATAATAACTTAAATAGATTACAAACATTAATAAAATAATTTAATTAAATACTTAGATGAAAAAAATAATTCATCAATTAAAGAAATTTTGGAATTTTATACAAAAGGACACATTTCCTTCTTTGATAATTTTTTTATTAGTAGCTTTTTTGTTTTTATTACTAATTTTCTTTCCATTACTTCGATTAGTTACGGGTACAAATTATCCCTTAGTTATAGTTGAATCTTGTTCAATGTATCATCAAGAAAATGGATTTCAAAAGGTATTCACAAGTTCAATTTATTCAAAAAATAATATATCTACAGAAAATACTACCTATTGGGATTTTCAAAATGGGCTAAACAAAGGAGATATTATTTTTATTGTTGGTGCAAAAAATATTAAAGTAGGTGACGTTATAATTTTTAACGGGAAAGCGAACCATCCAATAATTCATAGAATAATAGATAATATAGAACCATATCAAACCAAAGGAGATAATTATATAACAAATTATGAACAATTAGAAGTGGAAAAAAACATAAAAAAAGAACAGATTCTAGGGAAAGCCGTATTCAAAATTCCTCTGTTGGGGTGGGTAAAATTGATGTTTTTTGATTGGCGAAATCCATCAAGCCAAAGAGGATTCTGTTAATAAATTAATTATTCCTATATTAGAAAGATGTCACTATATGGTGATTACTAATAGAAAGGTTTAAATATAACGATAAATTAACTACTATATGGAGACAAAAAATTTATTAAATAAATTAAAAAAAACTGTAACAAAAAAGATTGCACCTTATGTATTGTTAGTTGGTGGCTTAGCATCGTTAGTTGGTTGTCAAAGTATTTCTAAAACAGATATATTTGAAAAAGATTATACAAATGTAGCAATTTCTTCTGAAATAACAAGTAATGAAAATCCTCAAAAATACAATGAAAACGAAATTTGGACAGCTAATGAAAATGATTATTGGAGCGATATAGTAAAAAATGGGAATAAACAAGTTGAATTACAAATAAATAGTGCTAAAGATTATAAAAAATATAAAGGAATAACTTATAGTGATTATTCTTCGGATTTACTTTATGGATTAGTCGATATGTATATATTCAAAGATACAGGAAAAACACTTAAAGAAGGAGATGAAAAATTTACTCAGGATTCTTATTTGAAATGGTCTCCAATGACAAAAGTCCCAGAATTTTTAGATGAATATAAATTAAGTTTGACTGATGCTTTTGACAAGACAAGCATAGATGTAGATAAAAGAAAAAAAATATTAAATTATGAACCATACTTTGTGAATAGTATAGAAGATGGAAATAGATTATTTGAAATAAATAATTTTGGAGATTATTTATCAAGAGTTTTAAATGATTGTAAAGGATCAGATAATGAAGTTAGTTATAAAGAATTAGAAAAAAAATTTAATAAAACAGCATATTCATTAAACAAATAAAAGAATTTTGTATTTTATTGATTATTTTTTATCAACTATTGATAATATCATCATATTTTTTTCCACTCGTAAAACATGTTCTTTGTATATATAAATCTCATTAAAATATAATATATTTAAGATAAAAAATATAAAATATTGACCCAAATATCACACATTTAACAATAAATTTATAAACTCAAGAGTAGTTACGAAATTATGGTAGTAGATTATATAGTAAATCTTTTTTATAAGTGGCAAGATGAGAACACTGTAGTTGATACATTAAAAGGTGTGAATTTTATGGATTATAATAAAAATAGAACAAAAAACATTGTTTTAGGAGATAAAAAAATGTCAGTAATTTCAGGGAAAATAAATAAAATTCAGATGAAAGGATTGTTAGAAAAGATATATAATGACCCAATTACGAAAATAAGAGTTCAATTAAATTATCAAGAAATAAATAATGGAAATTAGAAAATATAATATGAATATTTCTTTTAAGGAAAAAACAGATATTCAAATAGAAAAAATAGTAAAAAATATAAAATGTAACTTAGGATTAGAGGGTAAAATTCAAGAAGGAAATGAAATTCAATCAATTGATTACAAGAATTTATTTTATTACCAAACATTTGATGTAGTAAATTATTTATTTTCAAGTATAGTATTTGATCAAGAAAAAGTATCATTTTATATTGAACCAAATAATTACAAAAAAAATTAATAGAATGGAAGAATCCAATGTAAATTTTATTCAAGATAATAATGATAAAACGATTAAAAAAGTAGAAGATTTTTTTTCTCAAAAAATGTCAAAATTAGAAATTAAAGAATTACTTAATGGACCTTCAGGTATGTTGTTAGAAAATATAATATATTTAAATACAAATTCACAAATAATACATGAAGAAAAATATCTACCAAATAAAATATTACATTTAAATCAAAATATAGATTATACATTTAATCATCATATAAATGACGTATTAGTACATGAATACACACATAGTTATTTTAATAAATTTGTGTATAATAAATCAATAAACATAATTATTGAAGATTTTGCGAAAAAATATAATTTTACTAATAAAGAAACAAGAGAAATTTACTTAGGAATATCTGAAGGATTTGCATATTTCTTTACAGATACAATTCAGAATCATCTTAATGTAGATGATACACATATGCCTTCATTTGAAAATTTTTATGGAGTTTTAAAAACAAAAACTTTGAAAAATTTTTATGAACATTTAACAGAATTGCAAAAAGATAAAAAAAACATACAAAAAGAAATAATTAAAACTTTACCATATTTTTTAGAAAAAATAACTCAAAATTATTAACTTTTAAATGACAATAAGATAAGACTTATAAATGCTAAAAATAATTTTTATAGATGGAAGATAAAAAACAAAGATTAACATCATTATTAACAAAAGCAATAAATGATGAAAATGGTAATAGAGTTAGGCACTTAACTAGAATAATTGCAAATTCATACAAAGATAAACCAAATGAGTTATCCGAATTTTTTATAGATAAAGATGATTATATTGCAGGAATAGCAACATCTGCCTATGCATTGATTACAAATAATATTTCTTTAATTCATCGTTTAAAATATGGAGGACTTGGAGCAATAATAGATAATACAGAAGAAGGATTAATATTTAATCAAAGACAATTATGGTTTTCTAAAAATAGTGGAAATTCTTTTAAATTCTCAGAAAATAATGACGAATCTTTTAAATTTTCAGAAAATAGTGGTGATTCTTTTTTAGGTTCAAAAAATTCAGATAATTCTTTTTTAGGTTCAAAAAATTCAGATAATTCTTTTTTAGGTTCAAAAAATTCAGATAATTCTTTTTTAGGTTCACAAAATAGTGGAAATTCTTTCAAAGATTCACAAAATAATAAACATGCACTTTATTGTTCAAAGAATTCAGGAAATACATTAGAAAATTCAGATAATAATGAATATGCTCTTTGTAATTCAGAGAATAGAGGATATTCATTATTTAACTCAAAAAATAGAGGAAAATCATTTATGTTTTCTGATAATACATCTTGTTCCCTTAATAATTCAAAGAATAGTGAAAATTCGTTACATAATTCAAAGAATTCAGAAAACACATTAGGAAGTTCAATAAATACAGATAATTCTTTAAAATCATCAGATAATAGAAATTTTGCATTAAAAAATTCAATAAATACTGGGAATTCACTACATTATTCAACAAACACAAATTATTCATTAGAAAAATCAACAAATTCAAAAAAATCATTAAGTTTTTCTTATAATTCAGGAAATACATTAAGATTATCTAGAAATTTAGAAGAATCATTATATAATTCAATAAACTCAGAAAAAACATTAGAAGAATCAAAAAATATTGATCATACATTGTTTAATTCAAGAAATAGTGAAGAATCCTTAATGTATTCCAATAATAGTGGATGTTCTTTAGATTTTTCAAAAAATACAGATTATTCATTGTATGGTTCAACTAATAGTGGATATTCATTATTCTTCTCAAAAAATAATAAACATGCAATTAATAATTCTGTAAATATTCAAAATTCTTTATATAATTCAGAGAATAGCGGATATGCTCTATTATTTTCAAAAAGCACAGAATATTCTCAAAAAAATTCAAGAAATAGTATATTCAATAAAATTGTTAGATAAAATCAATATTGATAGAGTAGATAAGATTCATTATTTTTCATTGTTGTTAGAAATATAAGATATAATGGTATATTGTGATTGAATTGATATTCGTTAATGCTTTTTATTATATTAGGTGAATAATATGTAATATTATTATCTTTTTCAATAAATTTTTTATTTCAAGAAATGCTCAGAGAGTTCTATGCTCCCGCCGAGATTTGAACTCGGGTCGCCGCCGTTCTCCGAAAAATCCTGAGATTTATCACCTCATCGGAGGAAGATGCGTCCAAAGATTTCGTGGACAGAGTATTTTTGTCTCATCGACTAGACACTCCAACTTGAGAGGGCGGTATCCTTGGCCACTAGACTACGAGAGCATATATGAGTAAGTATTATATTGTTTAAAAAAGTTATGGATAATAATCAAAATTAATAATAAGATTAAGTTTTAAAATTCAAGAGTTGTAGATATATTATGAATATAAAAAAAATAAATGATTTTATTTGGGAAATAAAAAAAGAAAATGGAATGAATGTTCCAGGAATTATTTATGCTTCAGAAAAATTATTCAATTTGAACGAAGAAGAAGTTATTAAACAAATAGTAAATGTAGCAAAACTGCCAGGAATTGTAAAATACTCAATAGCTATGCCAGATATGCATCAAGGATACGGATTTTGTATAGGGGGAGTTGCAGCATTTGATGCACAAGATGGAATCGTTTGTCCAGGAGGAGTAGGTTTTGATATAAATTGTGGCGTTCGTGTTATGGTCACAAATATTAAAGAAAAAGATTTCTTGAAACATAGAAAAAAAATACTATCAGAAATAGATAAAGAAATACCAACAGGATTAGGTTTTGGTTTAGAAGATAAAATAGATTTAAAACAATTAGACAAATATTTAATAGACGGTGCAGAAGAAGCAATAAAAAACGGATTTGGATATAAAGAAGATTTAGATAATTGTGAAGAAAAAGGAAAAATTGAAAATACAGATATAAAAACAGTTTCACAGAGAGCAAAATCTAGAGGATTAAACCAATTAGGAACATTAGGTTCAGGAAATCATTTTATAGAAATTCAAGTAATAAATGAAATATTTAATCCAGAAATTGCAAAAAAAATGGGTCTTGATAAAGATAATATATGTTTAATGATACATTCTGGGTCTAGAGGATTGGGTCATCAGATAGCTTCAGATTATATAAAAAAAATGGAAGAACTTAATCCAAACTTAGACGATAAACAGCTTTCGTATGTAAAAATAAATTCTAAACTAGGACAAGAATATTTAAAAGCAATGAATTGTGCTGTGAATTTTGCATTTGCAAATCGTCAGATAATAATGTATAAAATCAGAAATATTTTTCAGAAATATTTTAAAAAAAACAAATTTAATCTTTTGTACGATGTTTGTCATAATATTGCAAAAATAGAAGAACATATTGTAAACAATAAAAAAACAAAATTATTAGTACATAGAAAAGGAGCAACTAGAGCAAAGGAAGGAGAAATTGTAATAATCCCAGGTTCTATGGGAACAAATTCATATATATTAATTGGAGGAGAAAAATCAGAAAATTTATCTTTCGAATCAACCGCCCACGGAGCGGGAAGAATTATAGGAAGAAAAAATGCTAATAAAAATTTAGAATACAAAGATTTGATAAAAAATTTAGAGAAGATGAATATAGAAGTTATTTCAAAAACACAAAAAGGTTTAGTTGAAGAATCTCCAGAAGTCTATAAAGATATTCAAGAGGTTATAGACGTATCAGAAAAACTTAAACTAACTAAAAAAATAGTTTCATTAAAACCAATAGCCGTTATAAAAGGATAAACATTTATTGTTCGATTATTTACATTTATCGTCAAATTTGAGTATTATCTTTTCTATTTTGTCTAATTGAAGTTTTATTTTTTCAATTTGTCTTTCAGTTTTTCTATTTATAGCATAATCATAATCAGCTTTAATTCTATCTCTTTGATTTTCTCTATTCTGACTCATTAAAATTATAGGTGCCTGAATAGCAGCAAGACAACTTAAAACCAAATTTAATAATATAAAAGGATAACTATCCCAATTATGAAACCAAGCAGCAGTATTTAATATCATCCAAACAATAAGAAAAGAAAAAAAACCAATTATAAAAATCCAACTTCCTGCAATTTTAGTAATTGAATCAGCCGCTTTTTGTCCAAAAGTTAATTTGCGTCTTCTTAAATGTGAAGGCATATCCATTTGATTATAGATTAGAATCATTTTAAATATTTTTCGTCCAATAATCTTTAAATACTAAAATACTCATAAATAGATATGAATATCAAAAAAATATTATTTATAATAATTGGATTATTCTTATTCTCTAATGTTCTTGCAGAAATGCAAGTAAATGAACCAAAAGAAATATACAATATAGGAGAAAAGTTATACATAAGTATAAATGATATAAAAGGAAGTTCTGAAGGGAATTTGAATATAAACCTAATTTGTGGAAATAATACAATTAATTTATTAAAAATATCTGCAAGAGCTTTTTCTTCAGATACAAAACAATCTTATTCTTTACCATACAAAATATTGACAAAAGATGATTTGGAGATAGATGACATAAACAAAATAATAGGTAAATGTAAAGTAATTGTTTCTTTAAATTCTGAATCAGTAAAAACAAAAGATTTTCAAATAACAAATTTAGTTAAAATAAATTCTAATATAAATAAATTAACATATACTCCAGGTGAAACGATTTCTATTGATATTGCATCAACAAATTCAAATGGGGAAGCATTTAATGGTAAATATGAAATAAGTAATTTTAGTTTTATAAAAGGTGATTTAATTAATGGAAAAGCAAGTGCTCAAATAATGCTTGATGAAAAACAGAAATCAGGAACATATTTATTGAATATTATTGTTTATGACGAAGATTCTAAGGGAGAAATTTTGAATAATAATTCTAAAATTGAGTATTTTGTTGTTTCACAAAAAGCAACATCTGTAAATCTAGGAATATCAAATACTCAATTAAATCCAGGAGAAAAATTAAAAATAAATCCAGAATTATTTGATCAGGCTAATGATTTAATGCAAGAATCAATAACCATATATTTAGAATCACCCAAAGGAGAAGTTAGAATATCTAACATTGACTCAGGCGAAACAGAGGATATTGATTTTTTATCAAATGATAGTATGGGAATTTGGAATGTTTATGCATTTTTTGGAAATATATATTCTCAAAAATACGAAGTAACTCTAAATTGCTTACCTAAATTAAATTACGAAGTGGTTGGTGGATTATTAAATATCTCAAATGTAGGAAATTGTTTATATCAAAATCTACTAAATATAAGTATAGGAAATAAAGATTATTCAATAGACTTAAAATTACTTCCACAAACAACAAAACAATTTAATATTCAGGCTCCAGACGGAGATTATGATATCTTAATATCTTCCGATAACGAAGAGAATAGTTTTTCAGGAACTACATTTTTGACAGGTAATTCAATATCTATTAAAGATTTAAGTGAGAAATCTACAAACTTATTCATATATTTATTCGTTTTAATATTCGTAATATTTGTTATTTTAGCATTATTTTACACAAAAAATAAAAAAATAAAAATAAAAAATAAATCTATAAATAAAAAAAATTTCTCAATAAAAAACTTTGTAAAAATGATTAATTTTAGTAAAAGAAGAGATAAAAAAGAAGAAAAAAGAACAGAAGATAATTTTATATCTGATAAAAAAGAATTAACAGCAGAATCTACTTTAGTTTTAAATGGTGAAAAAATGAATTCATCAATAATATCAATTAATATAAAAAACAATAATGAGTTAAATGAAGAAATAAAAAAGAAATTACTTGAAATAATAAAAGATATGTCTAAAAAATCAACAATAGATATAAAAGATGATTATTTATTTTTAATATTTAATCCTTTAATCACAAAAACTTACAAAAATGAAATGAATTCTGTACAAGTTGCTCTAAATTTAATCAGAGAATTATCTAATTATAATAGAAAATATAAGACAAAAATAGACTTTGGAATATCTGTTCACTCTGGAGATTTGATAGCTCAAAAAGACAAAGAAATTTTAAAATATACAGGAGTTGGCGATACGTTATCTTTTTCTAAAAAAATGTCTAATTTAAGTGATGGAAAATTGTTTGTATCAGATATTGTAAGAAAGAAACTTATTAGAGATTTAAAAGTTATAAAAGAAACAAGAATTAATAATCAGGATGTTTATAGCGTTTCAGAAATAAAAAATATAGAAGCAAACAAATCAAAATTAGATGATTTATTAAAAAGAATGAACTAAAGACTCGTAATGCTTTTAAATATTAAAATATACTTCTTTAAATGAGTGAAGATGAAATAATTGAATTAAAAATATTAAAAAAAAGTAAACCAATTTCTGAACTAAAAAATTCTGATAGAATATTCATAAATGGAAAAGAAATGGTGGTAGACAGTCATTTTTTATTTATTGATCATAAAACAACAAAAGAAATGATTATAGAATTCTTTAATCCAGAAAATGAAAGAGAATATCAACTAAGGTATTTTGACGATCAAGTTGATACAAGTATAGAAATATACGAATTACAAGGGGATTTCCAATATATCAAAAGACAACCAAAAACAATTGAGTGGTAATTATTTTTCGTCCAAATCAAAGAAGTTTTCTAAAAATGTAGTAGCATAAACTCCTGAAGGTAAACTAAAATCTATAATTATTTTTTTTGAATTTTCGAACATATCATCATTTTCTATATTCAATATCAAATCCTTTACATTTATTACAGCATCTCTTAACTGTCCTGTAATTCTTAAAAAAGGAATTTCTCTTAAATTAAAATCTTCTTTATCAATACTATTATTTTTTAATACCATCTTCGTTATTTCTCCTATTCTATTATCCTCATCTCTAGATTTATATCCTATTAGTTGTATTTTTTGCTGTCCTTTTTTGTTAAAATCAAAATCTTCTTCAATAGCAATTTCTAATATTTCATTAAAAATCTTACTCTGAATAGCATGTATAAACATAAGAACTTGTTTTCTATCAACTCTTTTTATAGCACCAATATAATCATCGGTATTCTGAGATAAATAATATAAAATATTTCTTTCAAATTTTAAAAATAAAGGAAAATATTCTAATGCTTTTTTATAATCTTTTTCAATCATCAATCTTTCTCTAGCCTTAATAACTTCTTCTCTTTCATTAGAACTAGTTTGTGTTAAAATTTTTAGAATAGCTTCTTTAAATTTCTTTTTTATTATCAATTTTCCTATCTCATCATTATTATTTCTAACACTACCAAATCTTTGTTTGCCAAAATAATTAGGAAAAAATTTGGTTTTTTTTATTTTATTAGATATTTTTATAGCATCTTTAGCGTTTATGTCCCTTAATGTTATAATAAAATGATTTCCACTTAAATATCCCATTTTTATTTTTCTTTTATTCCATTTGAAATTTTTTAATTTTAAGTTAGGATGTGAAAAATTAGAAATTTTATCTATATCAGGTTTAAATATTGATATTTGTTGACAACTAATCGCTTTTTTATCTTTAGTCCCAGCAAAACCAATAGAATCAACACCTTTATTTAATGAAGAAGCTAACTCTTTAATTGCACGAAATTCATCAATATCTTTTTTTATCAAATCACACCACAAAAAATCTTTTGCAGGTTCATTAGGAATATTACTTTTAATGTCAGAAATATCGCAGATTCTATTTTCTCTAGTAATTTCTTCTACTATAAAATCTTCTGATTTTATTTTGAATTTTGCATAAACATTATCCATTAACAAAACAATAAAGATTAGTATAAAAAGGATACTATAATAAACTTATTAAAATAATTAGTATTATATATAACATGAATTTATTTCTAAAAATTAAAAATTTGAGGCATACTATAATAAAAGATAAGATAAATGAAAGATTATTGGAATTAGAAAATAATGGAAAGAATAACAAAAATATATTTTCAGAGCTTTGTTTCTGTCTTTTAACAGCCAATTTTCAAGCAAAAAAATCATGGGAAATTCAAAAAAAATATAGTGATTTGTTTGAAAAAGCTGACGAGAAAACGCTTAAAGAAATTTTAAAAAAAGAAGGACATCGTTTTTGGGAACAAAGAGCAAAAAGAATTATATTAGCTAGAGAAAAAAAAGATGAATTATTTAAAAATATAAAAGAAAAAAAAGAAAATATAAGAGATTGGATAGTAGAAAATTTTATAGGAATAGGAATGAAAGAAGCTAGTCATTTTTTGAGAAATATAGGTTTCTTTAATTACGCCATAATTGATTTTCACATAATTGATTTATTGGTAAAAGAGGAAATAATATTAAGACCAAAAACAATAACAAAAAAAAGATATATAGAAATAGAAAATGAATTAAAAAAAATAGCAAAAAAAATCAATATGAATTTAGGAGAACTAGATCTTTATATGTGGTATTTAGAAACAAATACAATATTAAAATAATTTTTAAACTTAGAATCCTTAAGAAAAATATGAGTTACAAATTTATAGAACACACAGCAGATGTACAGTTTGAAGCTACAGGAAAAACAATAGAAGAAGTCTTTAAAAATTCAGCGAATGCTTTGATCTCATTAATGAAAAATAATAAGAAAATAAAAAACAAAAAAACAAAAAAGATAAAAATTAAAGCAAAAAGTTTAGAAGAATTATTATATAATTTTTTAGAAGAATTTTTATATATTTATGATTCACAAAATTTTATTACAAATAAAATAACAAATATTAAAATTTCTAAAAATAAAATTAAAGCTATGCTTATAGGAGATAATATTTTTAATTACAAAAACATTTCCAATAACATAAAAGCTATAACATACAATAATATGAAAATATTTCAAAAAAAAGAAAAATGGTTTATTAGATGTGTTTTAGATGTATAGTTATTAGATACTTTTAAAAATAAGAATATTTTTATCTAATTATAGCGGGATGGAGCAGTCTGGTCAGCTCGCGAGGCTCATAACCTCGAGGTCACATGGTTCAAATCCTGTTCCCGCTATTTTTCCTTTCCAAAGATTTTTATATTTAATTATGGATTTGTTTATATGGATTTAAAAGAATTTGATTTTGGAGATTTAATTGAATTAAAAACAATAGAAAAAACATGGAAAGGATACTTATTAGAATCTTATGACAGCGAGATAGTTTTATTAAAATTAGAGAATGGATATAATATCGGAATAAGAAAAGAGTCTATAATTTCATCATCTTTAATTAATAAAAGTGAAAATAAACAAAAAAAGAAATTAGTATTTGAAAAAAACAAAAATCTCAGAAATGTTGTTATAATAATTACAGGTGGTACAATTTCCTCAAGATTAGATCCTAAAAGCGGAGGCGTTGTCTCAACAGATGCAGAAGAAATATTAAATATAGCTCCAGATATAAGAAATATTTGTAATATAGTAAAGATAGACAAACCTTTTATGAAATGGTCCGAAGATATGTCTTCAACAGATTGGAAAAAAATAGCTTTAACATGTGAAAAATATCTAAATGATGAAAATATAGATGGATTAATTATAACTCACGGAACCGATTTTTTACATTATACAGCGTCGGCTCTATCGTTTTTTATAAAAAATTTAAATAAACCAATAGCTCTGACATGTTCACAGCGTTCAATAGATAGATCAAGTACAGACGCACATTTGAATTTAATTTGTGCAGCACAATTTGCTGTAAGTGATATCGCCGAAATAGCTTTAGTTTCACATGAAAATTTAAATGATATTAGTTGTTTGGCCTTACCAGCGACAAAAGTAAGAAAAATGCATACATCAAGAAGAGATACTTTCAAAGTAATAAATGATTCACCAATAGCTAGAATTATGTCAGATAAAATAGAAATATTAAGAGATTTTAATCCAAGAAATAATAATAGAGTAAAATTAGACTCAAAATTCAATGACAAAATAGCTTTAATTAAAGTTGTTCCAGGTCAAAATCCCTCAATATTAGATTTTTATAAAAATGAAGGTTATAAGGGAATTATATTAGAGATGGCTGGAATTGGACAAGTCCCAGGTAAGAATGGAAAATACAATTGGATCCCAAAATTAAAGAAAATAATAGATTCAAATATTTGTATATTTGCCGTAGCTCAAACTATAAATGGTAGATTAAATCCAAATATATACTCAAAAGGAAGAGAAATTGAAAAAGCAGGAGTTATTTATTTAGATGATATGTTATCAGAAACAGCGTTTATAAAATTAGGCTGGATTCTTGGACATAAATCGTGGTATTATAATAAAGAAAAAATTAAAGAAAAAATGTTAGAAAACATATCAAGAGAATTTAATTCAAATATAGCTTTTTAGTGTAGTATTTTTAGAGTGATAAAATTTAAAAAGAAAAATATCCATAAAAAAGAATGGAAGAAGAAACAATAGTATTAAATGATATTTTCGCTGAAAATTCATCATTTTTTTATAAATTTTTTTATAATACAAATTCTACTAAAAGAAATTCTTTAAGAATAGCATCTTCTGAGATATTAGAAAAAAAAATTTCTAGATATTCAGATTCTCAGATGTCTGAGATGATTTCAAATTTATTTGCGATTCAACTAACTCAAGGATTTTCAAATATGAATGCTTATTCACGAAATCCTAGGGAGATTGGTATCAAAAGTTATATTTCACCAGGCATTTTAGAATCATTATTAAAAAAATACCCAAAACAATTCTTTCAAGGAAAGGACAAAATTTTTTTACAACACAATTCAGAACCATATGATTATGATTTTGAAGGATATGATATTGTGGATTTACAAAATTTATTTAGTTTATATGATACAAATTCTTCAAAAAGAGAATTTATAGATATTACAACATCAGTTCCAAGAGGAAAAGAAGAAGAAGTATTTAGTATTTTAATAGACGATTATTACGTTTCTAAAGAAAATAAATTAATCAATAGTGTTATAGTAGATGATTTTAATTATAGAAGATTGAGAAATGAATATGAAAAATTTAGTAAAAAAACAGAATTTTTTATAGAAAATTGTCAAGACTTCCCATCATTTTTGAAATCATTAAATAATTCATCAAACGGAAAAGTCGTAATTAATAGAGCTCAAAAATATTCACAAGAATTAGAAGGACTTACTAACTCTACTTATTCTACAGCATCTCAAACAACAGGAGTCTTATTAACTCCAACTGGGTTTTATAACGTAAAACAACTAAGAAGTGGTTATCCAAAAAAGACTCAAGTTTTACCAAACAGATTTCGTGTTGAAGAAATAAGAAATTAATACATTTTAAATATAAATATTTTTAATCTTATTTTTAATATTCGAATTATGACAGAAAGATTTGAAGAATTTGTTTTGAATTTTTTTAGAAAAATAAAATGTAATGTTGCAGACGACGGAATAGGATATACAATAACAAATGTTCCAAAGAGTTTTTTAGATATATTAAAAAAAAATGAACCATTAAAAATAAGTTTTAATTTAAATGAAAATTATGATTTTATAGATAACAATTCTCAAATTTTGAAATCAATAGAAAAATATCTTGAAAGTGCAGGTAGAACAACTTTACTTAAAATAGATTTCGAAGTAAATCCTGAAGAAGAAATAAGAAAAAATATAAATTTAAAAAATTGCGAAATAAATAATATAGAAAAAAAACATATTAATAATTTTTTTACGAGAATAAGTTTTTTATCAGTGTTTAATTATTTAAACGAAAGAGAACAAGTTTTAAACGAAATATATATACATAATAAAAAAGTTGTTTTAGGAGATTTATCAGGATATAAAATTGTTGAAGGAAGTAATACAGATATTCAATTAGATAAATTAAAAGATAGTTATGATATAGCTAAAGAAGAATTAAAGAAATTATTAGAATCAAAAACAACAGAAATCGGAAACAATTTGTCTTTAGGTTTAAATAAAGAATTAAATAGAATCTCCGAATATTACAATATTAGATTATCAGAATTAGGAGGAGATTTATCAAAACAAATAGAGAGAATAGAAGAATTGGAATTAGAATTAAGAATTTGTGAAGATGGGAAAAAAGAAGATTTAAAGACGAGAATTGAAAAATTAAAAAAGGGATTGCTGAAAATAGGAACGGATGATGCTAAAGAAAGAATATTAAAAGAAAAAGAGTTCAGCATCCAAAATGCAAAACAAAAGTTTAGTTTAAACATAACAAATAAAGTTATCAATACAACAATTATATACTATCCTATATACGATTTTAAATTGATTCTAAAATCTGATGTTAAAAAAAATCCTAAAAATAATAATCAAATTTCACATATTATTAGTATAAATTATGATCCACTAACGAAAGAACTATCAGGTCTTTTTTGCGATAATTGTAATAAAAAACTTAATGAAGTTTTATTGTGTTCATCAGGACATGTAGTCTGTGAATCTTGTCTTGAAAGGTGTGGAGATTGTGGAAAATTGTTTTGTAAAAAATGTTTAACAAAAATATGTTCAACTTGTGGGAAAAAATTATGTAAGGATTGTTTTAAAATATGTCCAAAGTGTGGAAAATACATATGTTCAAATTGTACGAGAAAAGATTGTGTAACAGGAGAAGAGATATGTTTGAATTGTTTAAGAGCTTGTAGTCGATGTCACGGATTAACACAAGAAAAATATTTTGGAATTTCTTTAAATGGTAGCAAAATCTGTCAAAAATGTTTAGCTGAAGAAAGTAGAAATAAAATAATAAAGAGGATTTTTGAATGATATTATTAATAAAAAACCTTTTAAAGGCAAATTCTTACAAATTATTATGGTATTCAAAATTAATATAGCAAAAGACGGAAAAACTTACAAATGTGAAGTTGAAGGAGAACACTTGTCAGGTTATAAAATCGGAGATGAAATAGAAGGTTCTTTGATATCACAAGATTTGTCTGGATATAAATTAATAATTACAGGAACAAGTGATACTGCAGGTTTTTGTGGATTAACTAACATAAATGGAACAGGTTTGCACAAAGTGTTGTTAAGTTATGAAACAGGAATGCATAAAAGACCAAAAAGAGAAGGTAAAAAAGCTCGTTCAAATAAAACACCAGCAGGTTTGAGATTAAGAAAAACAGTTCGTGGAAAAGAAATATCTGTAAATACAGTTCAAATTAATACAAAAGTTTTAAAAGAAGGAAGTAAAAAATTTGAAGATTTATTCCAAAAAAAAGAAGCAACTCAATCTGACGCATAATATTGATTTCTATCGTCTAATTTTAGAGATTTATCGTTATAAAACGTAGCTTTTAAATACTATAAAATATAATAATTTTAGAGGTAATTAAGGAGGATGAATAGTAATAATTTATATTTTGAAAAAATTATTATATTTTTTGTTTTTTTCTTTATATTTTTGTTCTTATTTATTAATTTTGTTTCTGCTATCCCTCAAACATTTAATGTTCATGGAAAATTAACAAATAATCAAGGAACTCCAATAACAACTTCCACGAGTATGACTTTTAAAATTTATAATGTTTCTACCTCTGGAACTCACTTATACACAACAACAAAAACAGTGACTCCAGATTCTGAAGGTGTTTATAATGTTATTTTAGAAAATATTAATTTAGATTTTACAGTTCAATATTTCTTGGGAATAACTGTAGGAGCAGACGCTGAAATGACTCCTAGAATTAATTTAACATCTACACCATATGCTTTTAGAGCTCAAAATATTTCAGTCTCAGGTGTAGAATTTAATAGTCAAGTAAACTTAAACGGACAAAATTTACTAACGACAGGGAATATTACAGCGGGCTATTTTATAGGAGACGGTTCAAAATTAACAAACTTGAATTTGACAGGAATTGAAGGAGCATCTCAATGGATAACAAACGGAACAGCTATTTACTACAATGGTGGAAGCGTAGGAATTGGAACAGGAAATCCTCAATACGGTAAGTTACATATTTCTGGAGATGGAGCAACAAACGGTTTAAGGATTGGAGATACAAGTACAACATTTAGAATTTATACAAATACTTCTACAAATAATGCTTTTATAACAAGAGGTGGTTCGGATACATTAGGAATTACACTTGACGCTAATGGTAGAGTGGGAATAGGAACAACAACTCCACAAGCATCTTTACATGTAAACTATCCAACTACAGGAAATGTGATATTTCAAGCAGGTACAGGAGATGGTTCTTCTGATATGAATATAAATTTTGGTTATAACGGATACGGATGGTACTGGAAATATTTGGGTAGTGGTAGCGATGATAATAATGAACTTCAATTATGGAGTGAAGGGGCTGGAGGAACAGATAAACAAGTTTACGGAATAAAACAAAGCGGAATCTTGACATTTTACAATAATATAACAATGAATTTGAAGTCAATAACAGGCTTAGCGAATGGAACAGCTTCAA
>CAZTFL010000001.1:153175-343467 GCA_964612895.1 Candidatus Woesearchaeota archaeon | reverse complement strand
ATGAATTATATGCAATGAACCAAAACGTAACAACAACAAGTTCTCCAAAATTTGCCGGATTAAATATAACCGGAAATATAACAATGAATTTGAAGTCAATAACAGGCTTAGCGAATGGAACAGCTTCAACTGATGCCGTAACGAAGGCTCAATTAGACGCAGTAAGTGCCGGTGCTGCTGGAAGTTATGTTCTAAAATCAGGCGATACAATGACTGGAAATTTAAATTTAACAAGTTATAATTTGACGACTACCGGAATTTTGACAGGCGCTTCAATAAATACCGGTAATGGTGCAATGGAGGTGAATAGTATTGCTGCTTATTTAGGTAATCAGAATTTAAGAACAACTGATGCTCCAACATTTGCAACAATAAATACCGGTAATGGCGCAAATGAATTATATGCAATGAACCAAAACGTAACAACAACAAGTTCTCCAAAATTTGCTGGAATTAATCTGACAGCTAATATCACAATGAACTCGAATAGAATAACAGGACTAGGGAATGGTTCTGCTGCTCAAGACGCTGTAACAAAATCTCAATTAGATGCAGTAAGTGCCGGAGCAGCAGGAAGCTATGTTCTTAAATCAGGAGATACTATGACAGGAAATTTGAATATGTCAGGGACAAGTGCTAATGTTATTTTAGGTTCAAATTGGTTAAGTGGCGATGGTGAAGATGAAGGAGTTTTTGTTAATTCTGTTGGCAATGTAGGTATAGGAACAACAAGTCCAACATTAGGAAAACTACAAGTTAATGGTGGAATATATTCTGATAATTTTAGAACAGATGAAACAACTACTCATAATGTTTTTGTTGGAGATGATGCAGGTGGAACAGGAACTTATTCAACAGCAGTAGGAGAACACGCAGGAGAAGGTAACACAGGAAGTTCTCAAACAGCTTTAGGTTATTATGTAGGTTATTACAACGCAGGAAGTTCTCAAACAGCATTAGGTATGTATGCAGGTTATGCAAACACAGGAAGTTATCAAACAGCTTTAGGTTATTCTGCAGGTTATGCAAACACAGGAAGTTCTCAAACAGCATTAGGTAATGGTGCAGGTTATTCTAACACAGGAAGTTCTCAAACAGCATTAGGTTATGGTGCAGGTCAATCAAACATAGGAAGTTCTCAAACAGCTTTAGGTTATTATGCAGGTCGTTTTAACACAGGAAGTTCTCAAACAGCATTAGGTATGTATGCAGGTCAATCAAACACAGGAAGTTCTCAAACAGCATTAGGTATGTATGCAGGAGAAGGTAACACAGGAACTTATCAAACAGCTTTAGGTTATTCTGCAGGTTATTACAACACAGGAAGTTCTCAAACAGCTTTAGGTTATTATGCAGGTCAATCAAACACAGGAAGTTCTCAAACAGCTTTAGGTTATCAAGCAGGTCAATTTAACACAGGAAGTTCTCAAACAGCATTAGGTTATAATGCAGGTCTATCTAACACAGGAAGTTCTCAAACAGCTTTAGGTTATTATGCAGGTCTATCTAACACAGGAAGTTCTCAAACAGCTTTAGGTTATTATGCAGGTTATTACAACACAGGAAGTTCTCAAACAGCATTAGGTTATAATGCAGGTTATTATAATGATGGAGCACAAAACACAGCAATAGGTAATGAGGCTTTTAATGCTTTCAATTTAGATGCTTCTAAAACTAAAACATTTGATTATACAGCAATAAATGCAGCAACAAATTACATAACTTTAACAGCTCATGGATTAGGAACAACAGGAACTTATCTTAATATGAAATTTGTTCAGGGAACTTCTGCAATTACAGGAATGACTAATAATGAAATTTATAGATTTAAAATAATAGATGCAAATACTTTAGAATTAGCAAATTATCTAACATATATTACAGCAGTAGGAACAGGAACAGGTCATACTTTAACACCACAATTTGTTTATTCAAATTCAGTAGCTTTAGGTTATGATGCTGAACCTGACGCAAGCAATCAAATAGTTTTAGGAAACTCAGCAGTAACACAAGTTAAAACAGCAGGAAGTATTTATTCAACAGGAACAGGAGATAATTATTTTGGTGGAAAAATTGGAATTGGAACAACAACTCCATTAAAGAAATTCCATGTAAATGGAACAAAAGGTGGTTTCTTAATAGACGTGGATAACACAGTTACAAATAATCCAACGGTAAACACAACATCAGGCAACGTAACAATAACATCAGCAGGCGGCTCTGTAATAATTAGACTAGGATAAGCTCAGAAGTCAATTTAAAAGTGGATAATAAAAATATCATTTTTTATAAATATTAAAAACAATTATCCAAAAAATCAAAAAGGACTTTTGTATTTGTTATTATTATATTATTTATGAATAACTTAAAAAAGAAAATCTTACCAGCTATTCTCTCGGGATGCCTTTTACTATCAAATATTAGTTCAGCAGAATATCTTAAAACAAATAATGGCTCAGAAATTTTCGGATACAATGTATCAACTTTAAACCAAAGTTCTCCAAAATTCTTAGATAATAAAGAAAAACAAGTGTTAGTTTATTCAAATAATTCAAATCAGAGTCTAGATGAAATAGTCAGAAATTCATACAAACAAGAATTAATAAATTCTATAGATAGTAATTTTTTAGACGTATATGTCAACATAAATCAATCTGATAAAAATAATTTAAAAATAGGATATTATAACAATGGTTATGGAAATTTAAATTCTTCAGAAAAACAAAAAATAGGATATGAAAACTCTTTTTTTTATGAGAATCCAAACAATACATATCTATATTTGGCTCTTCCTCAAGGAATAAATCTAGTAGATAACTTACAAAAAATATTTTTTAAAAATGTTAAAACAGGAGAAATTTTATCACGAAATGCAATTTCAGGAGATGGAACAATCGCATATAAATTAGCAAGTAATATAAATGATAGACTGAATTTAAAAAAAGAAGAAACATCCACAGAAGAATTAAAAGAAGATGAAGAATCGTTTTCAATATCAAATGTAGTGTCTTTTTTTAAAAACAACTCACTTAGTTCAATAGCTAAAAAAGTTCAGACAAAAATAGAAGAAAATTTTGAATATGTGGATACAAGTGGTGCTTATATAGAATTATTAAGAAAGATTCCAGGCAAAATAGGAGATGCAATAAGTACAGCAATAACACTAACAACAGGTTTAGACGAAATTTATCAAAGACAACAAGTAAAAAAGATTATTGAAGAATTTGGAGAAGATTATTTAATAAATAGAATAAAAATGTATACATTAGAAGACAAAAATTTTCTAACAAATATAAATATCGGTAGAGAATTTGATCTAGAATTCAATAAAAGCAAAAACTATAATGGAAAAGATGGCTTTTTGATAATACCAAATATATATTTTGAAAATACAAACAGAAATCAATATTCTCAACTAAAAGATATTGTTTTTAACCTAAAATTTGAGTAAATCCAAATCTAAAGAAAGATTTAATAGAACCAAGAATATTTCCACCTTTTCCTTTTAACAAAAAAACTGCGAAAACCGCGATACCAAAAAAAACAACAGCAATAATAATCATAACCAAAGTATCTATTTCAATATCTCCCCTTTTATTTTTAAACATAAAACAATTAATATTTACTATTTTATTAAGTTTACTATTAAATAAATTACTAATCAAAATCTTTTTAAACTAAAAATACAAAATCATCATATGGTACACAAAGAAAGCGCTAAATTCATAAGAGTAAAGTGTTCTAAATGTAAAAATAGTCAAGTCATATTTGGAAGGGCTTCGACTAAGACTAAATGTTTAGAATGTGGTGGAATAATTGCAATTCCAAGTGGTGGTAATGCAAAGATAAGAGCAAGAATAGAAGAAGTTTTACAATAATTTTTTATTACATTTCATCTAATACGCTTATTCCTAAAAGACTCAGAGATTTTTCTAAAGTTATCTTAAATGATTTTACAATTTCAAAACGAAATTTTTCTTGATTAGAATTCACAACAGGGCATTTATGATAGAATTCATTAAAAGTCTTGGACATTTCATATACATAATTAGCTAATAAATTAGGAGACATTTGTTCATAAGATTTTTTTAAAATTTCGTGAAAAGAATAAATTTGTTTTATTAGCGAAGATTCAATAGAATTAATATCTACGATTTTTAGATTATCATCTTTTATTTTAATTCTTTTTAATATAGAATTTGCTCTAGCATAAGAATACAAAAGATATGGCCCAGTATTTCCCTCAAAAGATAATGCTTCTTGTGGATTAAAAACAATGCTTTTATTTATATCAACCTTAATTAAAAAATATTTAATTGCCGCAAGTGCGATGATTAACGATCTTCTATCCAACTCTTTATCATCAATGTTATTTGTTCTTTCTTTTATATTTTTTATGGCTATTTTTTTTGTTTCCTCTATAAAATCATTTGCCGATTTAGCACTTCCATCTCTAGATTTCATTTTTCCACTAGGAAGAGTAACCATTCCATAAGAAAAATGTTTCCAATCTTTTTTAATTCCAAGTTTCTCTAGAATTTTAAATAGCACTTGAAAATGGTATATCTGGTCATCACCTACGACATAATACGAAGAATCTAAATCAAAATCATTAATTTTTTTTAAAGCAAGAAATAAATCTTGTGTAATATATACCGAAGTTCCATCCGAACGCAATAAAACTTTTTCACCAAGTTTTTCATCATCTAAATTGATAATAACAGCTCCGTCATCTTTCTTCTCAAATATTTTTTTATTTAATCCATCATCAATTATTCTTTTTCCTTCTTTATACAATTCACTTTCGTAATACTCTTTGTCGATTTTATTTAATCCAAAAATTTCAAAAGTTTTTTTCATTCCAGAATAAGCCCAGTTATTCATCCTTTTCCATAATTTAATAGTTTCTTCGTCAGAATCTTCCCATTTTTTTAATAATTCTTGAGCATCTTTCTCTAATTCAGGATTTTCTTTTAATTTTTCATTAAATAAAACATAATATTTTCCAACGAATTTATCTCCAGATATTTTTTCTTTTTCAGGTGTAGAATTGTTTCCGAATTTTTGATATGCTAACATAGATTTTGAAATCAAAATTCCTCTATCATTATTTAAATTTAAATGATAAACACTGTTCCCTACACTTCTTAATATATTTGACACACTGTCTCCTATAGTCATATTTCTTAAGTGTCCAACATGTAAGGGTTTATTTGTGTTTGGAGAAGGATATTCAATTCCAATGTTTTTATTATCTATTTTTAAATTACCCCAATTTTTTTTAGAAACTTTTCTAAATAGTTTTTCAGCAATTATTTTTTTATCAAAAAAAAAGTTAATATAAGCTCCATTATTATTTACATTAGAAATTTCTTTAGGGAGTTTTTTTCTTAATTTTTCACATAAATCTTCTGCAATCATAAGAGGAGATTTTTTCATTTCTTTAGACATAAAAAAACATGGGAATGCAAAATCTCCCAATTCTTCACTTGGCGGAATTTCAATTAAATTAAATATAAAATTAGGTTCAATATCCAGATTTTTTGAAAGCAAATCAACTACAATATCTTTCATAAAAGAAAATATAAAAATAGGTTTATTAAATTACCTTTTATTTTTACTTTTTTGAAAATTTTAAAAAACTAAAAAAACCCTTCTTCTTAACTGGTTTTTTTACACTCTCTTCTACTTTTTTCGTTTTTTTAACAACCATCTTCATCCTCCTTTTTGTTTAACTAACTATCGAAATATTACTACTTATTTAAATTTTACGAATTATAAAACAACCCATTTATCATTTTCTTTTTGTTCTCTATCCAATACACTATATTTTTTATTAATTCTAGGCCTTCCAGTGTCTTTTTCTTTTCTTAGTGTTATATCTAAAGACTTTAATAAATTAGAAATTCCAACTTCAAAACTTTCTATTTTTGAAGAAATTCCCTTTATTCCAGAATCACCATTAAAATTTATAATAGAGTCTGCTACATAAGAAATTAATAACAAGTCATGATCTACAATAAACGCAGTTGATTCTTTTTCCATCATAATTTCTTTTATTGCTTTTGCTGTGGAAATTCTTTCTTCAACATCTAAATAAGCAGAGGGTTCGTCGAAAAAATAGACATCAGCTTCTTTTGCTAAACATCTTGCAATAGATAATCTTTGAAGTTCTCCCCCAGAAAGTTCAGATATTTTTTTTGAGTTTAATACTCCAATATTAAATGTGACAGATAATTTCTTAGTTATTTTTTCTCTAAAAACTATTTCTCTAACCATCTCATCAGAATCTTGTTCTATATATTGAGGTTTATAGGAAACTTTTAATTTTAAATCAAGTTTCTTAATTTCTCCATTTATTTCAACTTCTTGTAATCCATTAAGACATTTTATAAAAGTAGTTTTTCCAATACCATTTTTCCCAAGAATTCCAATACTATGATTTTTATGAATTTCTCCACCTAAAACTTCAAGTTTAAACCCAGATTTAAATTCTGTTTTAAATTTTGGCCAACTAGCAATCATTTGTCCTGAAAGTGGAGAATTCTTTGTAAAATTAAAAAGTAATGGCTTCTCTCTAATTCTCATATTATCGTCTTTTAGAAAACCATCTAAATAAGAATTAACACCATTCTTAGAAGATTTAATAGTTGAAATTACTCCAAACGCACCCTGAGAACCGAAGAATATATTGATATAATCAGTTAGATAATCTAAAATCAACAAATCATGTTCAACCACAAAAACTATTTTATTTTTTGATAGTGTTCTTATGTAGTCTGAAACCCTTAATCTTTGTTCTATATCTAAATAAGCCAAAGGTTCATCAAAGAAATATATATCAGCATCCTTTAATGAAGCAGCAATAATTGCAACTCTTTGAAGTTCTCCCCCAGAAAGTTCATTCATTTTATTATTTAATATTTGTTTAATAGATAACTCTTCAGATAATTTATCAATTTTATCAATATTTCCAAATTGTGTTAACAAATCCTTAACAATAACATCTTTGGATAATAAAGATAAGTTCTGAGGTTTATATGCAATTTTTTTATTTTCTAAATCTTTAAAATAAGTTAATAATTCACATCCTTTAAAGAAAGATTCTATTTCTTCATTCGTTGCATTTTTCCCTAAATTAGGTTTTATTTGATTTGCTAAAATTTTTACAGCAGTAGTTTTTCCAATTCCATTTCTTCCAAGAAGTCCAATAACACTTTGTTGTTTAGGAGTTGGAATTCCATAAAGTGCAAAACCATTATTTCCATATCTATGAATTAAATTTTCTTCCTTTATGCTAGGTAAATTAATTATCTCAATAGCTCCTAATGGACATCTTTTTTGACAAATTCCACAACCCACACATGTTTTTTCATCAATAGAAGCTTTTTCATTAATAATTATGCAACTATCTTGTTCTTGTTTTTCTAATGGACAGTATTTTTTACATTCATGACCACAAACTTCAGGTTTACATTTCCCTTTGTGAATTATTGCTAATTTGCTCATTTTAATAATAGAAAATAATTGTTTTTAATGTTTTAGTTTTAATTTATTTTTGCACCACATTCAGGACAAAATTTTTCTCCACCTTCAAGAACCCATTCACATTCAGGGCATCTTCTTTGTTCTTGCTTTCTTTCTACAATAGCTTCATATCCTTCCCTTCCAGAAAGAATCTTTCCCATAATTGATTTAATTTTCTCATGATCATCTCCATCTAATTGAAATTTTCTTAAATCAAAGCCATCCATGAGAAAATTAAAATCCAATAATTTTTAAACTTAATTGTCTATATTAAAAAATGAGTAAAGAAAAGTGTTCAATTTGTGGAAAAAACATAGAAAAAGGTTTTATGGATAAAATCGTAGGCACAATTGTTAAAAAGAAAAAAGATGGAAAATTAAACTTTCAATATATATGTAATTTCTGTCAAAAAGAACATAAAAACTCATTTAATTAAATACTAAAATACGCCTCTGTAGCTCAGTTGATAGAGCGTTTGCTTCGTAAGCAAAAAGTCACGAGTTTGAATCTCGTCAGAGGCTTTTTATTTCATTACTAACACTTTCTTCAAATTATTAATTTCTACTCAAGCCTGTACCGAGAATCGAACTCGGGACCTCCACATTACCAATGTGACGCTCTACCTTCTGAGCCATACAGGCAATAAATAGAGGTCTTAAATTTAATTTAAATATCTTAGTAAAATTTATAATAGATAAAATATTTAAAAAAAAGGAGGTAAAAATGGAAGATTCAGAAGATATTTTTGATGGTGAATATTTAGGAGCTTGGAAAGAAGATGGTCTTTATTATGTTTCTTTTGCAAATGTAACAATCGCACTAGATGAAGAAGACTTTACTAATTTCAAAAAAGATATAAAGAACTGGTTAGGATAACTAAGCTTTATAAAATATTAATACTTTTTTTTTATATGACAATACTAACAATGAGCAGGTTAGATTTGGAGAAGAAGATTGGTCCGATTACAGATTCACTTCAAAAATTAATTACAGATATGGGTACACCTATAGAAGAAGTGACGGACAAAGAAGTTTCTGTAGAAATATTTCCAAATAGACCTGATTTATTATCATTAGAGAATATCTCCCTTGCAATAAATCAATATAATGGAAAGTCCAAAATTCAAAACTTTAATATATCAAAGCCAGAAAAGGATTTTACGGTCAAAATAGAAAAGTCGGTAAAAGCTGTAAGGCCATATACAGTTTGTGCGATTGTTAAAGGAATAAATTTCACAGAATCAAGATTGAAGAGTATTATAGATATTCAAGAAAAACTACATAATTCAATAGGGCGAAAAAGACGAAAATTAGCAATAGGAATATATCCATTAGATAAAATTACACTTCCAATTACATTTAAAGCAGAGAATCCGGAAGATATAAAATTTATACCATTAGAATCAGATAAAATAATGAACGCAAAACAAATATTAAAACAACATCCTACTGGGATAGAATACGCAGATTTATTAAAGAATAAAGAAGTTTTTCCAATTTTTGTGGACGCAAAAAATAATGTATTAAGTATGCCGCCTATAATTAACTCAAATATAACAGGAAGAGTAACAACTAAAACGAAAAATGTTTTTATAGAATGTTCTGGCAGTAATTTGTACTACTTGAATAAAGCTCTCAATATACTAGTTACTTCCCTATATCTTATGGGTGGGAAAGTCTATTCAATGAATATAATAGATAAACAAGAGAAAAATTATATAACACCAGATATGAGTTTTGAAAAAATGCCTTTTAAAATTAGTGATATAAATAAAACATTAGGAATTAATTTAACAGAAAAAGAAATTATAAAATATTTTTCGAAAATGGGTATTTCGTTTAAAAAAAAGAAGAATGAAACATTCGCTCTTATTCCTCCATACAGAACTGATATATTACATTGGATTGATTTAACCGAAGAAATAGCTATAGCCTATGGATACGAAAATTTTGAGCCAATATTACCAAAAATATCTACAATTGCAGGCGAAGACAAAAAGGCAATAGTAAAAAGAAAAATTTCAGAAATATTAATAGGATTAGGGCTTATTGAGACATCGTCTTTCCATCTAACAACAAAAAAAGACATAAAAAAAATATATTTTAATATGAACGATTTCATAGAAATCGAAAAATCAAAAACCGAAAAAGATGTTTTAAGATATGATCTTTTAACAAATCAATTACAAATTTTGTCAGAAAATTCAGATTCTTCTTATCCTCAAAAAATTTTTGAGATGGGAATAGTTTTTGAAAAAGATAAAAGTAAGGAAACTGGAATAAATGAAAAAGAAAAATTGGTAGTTTCTATAATAAATGATGTTACAAATTTTACAGATATAAAACAAATCTTAGATTATTTATTTAAAATGTTAGATAAAAAATACGAGATACAAAACAATGATGAACATCCAGCATATATAAATGGAAGAAGTGGAATAATAAAAGTAGATAATAAGAAAATTGGGACAATAGGAGAAATCACTCCTAGAGTATTAAAAAATTGGAAAATAAAAATGCCTGTAGTTTCTTTTGAAATAGAAATAGATTCATTATTTTAATTGATTTTTTAAAAAAGAAGTAATCTTTGTGAAAATATTCGTTTTTTCCTTTTCCCAATCAATTTTTTCTATTTCAATTTCACTTTGGTTTATTTTTATAACATTTCCGACAGTTGTTATCGTATCTTTTCCGACATCCCATAGCTGAGTTAATGTGTTACCTAACCATCCGAAATACAAATAAACGGTATTTACAACATCTTTCGGTGAAGATAAATCGATTTCTTTAACCTTAAAAAGGTTGTACATAGAAAATGCGATTAATAATAAAATTCCAAGTAAAACAAATATCTTAAGAACTCTAGTATGATGATCAATTTTCAAAAAGGCAAGTACTATGAATACAAGAATCAAAATAACAACCCACGAAATAACCATATATTTTAGGGCATTATTTAATATAAAAACATTCGTGTTATCAAAACAAAAACCTTTTAAAGATACTTTTTTCTAAATAATCATGGAAATAAAAATTTTAAAAGATGAAAAAAATATCATTGATTTAGAGATAGGAAATTTGACAATTGCAGAGTTATTAAGAGTATATCTAAACGATAATGGTGCAAAAGTAGCAGCTTGGAGGAGAGAACATCCTTCTAAAAATCCAGTTTTACATATAGAAGCTGATAATCCTAGAAAAATTTTAAAAGAAAGTATAGAACAGATAGAATCGGAAATAGATTCAGCCGTATCTGAAGTTAAAAAGATAAAATAATTCTACTTTTTTGAATATTTTAATATTAGTATAGTAAATATATTTGATAATACAATTAACATTATAAAATAATATGTGTTATCTTTTCCTGCAGGATTTTCAATTTGATAATAGTTATTATCTATTTTGTGCTGAAGATTAGAAATTTCATCCTCAACTTGTTTTGAATTTGTTTTAGCATTGTAAATAAAACTGGATAAATCATTTATTTTGTCTAAGTTATCATTTATCTTATTTTCCAACTGTTTATATTCTTCTAAAGTTTTTTCAATTTCATATTTCTGACTAAAAAGTTCTTTTTCGATATCGTCCAAATTCTGGCTATTCGATTTTAATTTATCAATAGATTTGTTTATATCCTGTAATAAAACTTTATTACTTTTTTGAGGAGTATAACCAGCGTCGTCGCTAACAGCTAAAGTTGTAACTAGTATTAGCAAAATTGCCATACTTATTAATATATAAGGTATTGATTTCATTTTAAATAATATAAAATTCAATAAAAAATAAAATAAACATTTTTTAAAGCTTACGATATATCTCAAAAGATTTATATATAATAATTCCATATAAAAAATAATGGCTCTTAAATCATCAGTATATAAACAGTCTATAAAAAAAGTAGGTTATTGGAATTTTAAAGAACTTTATAATTTTTGTTTCAGTTGGCTAAAGGATAACGGTTATGGACTAAAAGAAACCGAATATACGGAAAAAAGTAATGATTTTGGTAAAGAAATTTTAATTACATGGGAAGCGTCACGTAAAGTTACGGATTATTTTAAAAATACAATTACAATGAAGTGGCACATTCTTGGGATGAATAGTGCTCAAATTGAAAGGTCCGGGAAAACAGAAAAAACAAATAATGGTGAAGTAAAAATAGACTTTTCTGCGGATTTAGTAAAAGATTATGAAGAAAGGTGGGAAAACAAATTAGCTACAAAATTTTTCAGAGGAATATACGATAATTATATTATGAGAACAACTACAGAACAATATGAAGATAGATTAAAAGACGACATAAAAGAATTGATATCTCAAACAAAGGCATTTTTAGAATTATAATTTCATTAAATACAAAACATTTATAAATACATTTGAATAAAAAAACATAATGGATTCGGAAAAAGGTGACATAAAAGAACATTCTGAGGAAAAGATTGAAGTAAAAAAACATTCTGAAGAAAAAAATAAAAAATCAAAAAAACGTTCTAATTTTAATTTTAAAAAATTGTTAAAAAATAAATGGTTAATTAGTACTATAATTTTAAGTTTAGCATTAATTGTTTCAATTGTATATTTAGTAATTTCTACAGAAAAGACAATTTCAGTAAATGAAGTAGAATCTCTAATTGGAGAATTTGCTCAAATTCAGAATTTAGAAATAGAAGAAATGAATACAGTTTTGGAAAGTGGTGTTTATGCTATAAAAACAAAAATAGGTGGACAAGAGTTTTCTCCTATATACATTACTAAAGATGGAAAATATATTGTTTATGGAAGTTTAGTAGAGTTTGAAGAATTAATGCAAGAATATTCTTCTCAAGAAGGCTCTGTAAATAGTACAGTTACTGGAAATACAGTTGCTCCAGAAGTAAAAAAAACAGATAAGCCTGTAGTAGAATTATTTGTTATGACACACTGTCCTTATGGAACACAAGCAGAAAAAGGATTTATACCAATGATGAAAGAAATGTCAGGATTAGCAGATTTAAAAATAAGATTTGTTCATTATTTTATGCATGAACCAGAGTATAATGAAACTCCTGTACAAATATGTATTAGAGAAGAACAATCTGATAAGTTTTTAGATTATCTAGAATGCTTTTTGGAAGGAGATGGTGTAAACAGTAATGGTTATGTAACTAATGGAAACGATCCTAAAGTTTGTATGCAGAAAGCTGGTGTTGACTCGCAAAAGGTATCTCAATGTGTAGATAATGGGAAATGGGAAGAATATTATGACAAAGATTCAGAATTAAGTCAAAAATATGGAGTTCAAGGTTCTCCAACACTTGTAATTAATGGAGTTATATCTTCATATGGTAGAAGTGCTTCAAGTTATTTATCTGGAGTTTGTTCTGCATTTAACAAACAACCTGAAGAATGTAGTACATTAAAATTAAGCTCAGCAACGCCAAGTGTTTATTTTGGATGGACTACAACAACATCTACAGCAGCTGGTGCTTGTTAATTAGTTTTTTAAATAATATTTACTACTTTTTTATATGGATATTGAAGAACTAATTAAAGATACAATAAAAGAATATAATCTCGTAGATAAAAAAGATAAAGTAATTGTTGCATTATCTGGAGGGAAAGATTCTACATCAATTTTATATATAATGCATAAATTAGGTTATAATGTAGAAGGATTAATGATAGATTTAGATTTGGGAGAGTGGAGTAAAATTCATAACACTAATATGATAAATTTTTGTAAAGAATTAAATGTCAAATTAACAATAGTAAATTTAAAAGAAGAAATAGGTCAAGGATTATGTTTTATTAAATCAGTATTAAAAAAGAAAAAGAATCTAACAGGATGTTCAGTTTGCGGAACAATAAAAAGATGGATATTAAATAAATATGCAATTAAATTAGGCGCAGACAAAATTGTAACAGGACATAATTTAGATGATGAAGCTCAAAATATAATAATGAACTTTTTAAAAGGAAATATATTATTAGGAATGAATTCTTCTCCATTAACAGGCGGAAAGTCTGTAGACGGATTTGTTCAACGAATTAAACCATTATTCTTTGTTCCAGAAGACGAAATTAGAAAATATGCTAAATCAAAAAACTTCAAAATATTATATGATAAATGTCCATGTGCTTTTGGAACATATAGAGTTCAGACGAGAGAGTGGACGAATTTGATAACTAATGAACAAAAAACAAAAATAGTTAAAAATTTTCAAAAAATATTACCAAAAATCAGAAAAAATAATAATTTTGAAATAAAAAAATGTAAAAAATGTGGGCAACCTGCAAAAAGAGATTTATGTAATTATTGTGAAATGTTAAGTAATTTATGAAATTTTAGTTTAAAGAATCAAGTGGCGATTTGATATTCTGCAAATTTTTATTTGAAACATGTGTATAAATTTCTGTAGTTTTAATATCAGAATGACCTAACAATTTTTGAATATAACGAATATCAACACCAGATTCAAGTAAATGTGTCGCAAAAGAATGTCTAAGCATATGCGGAGTAATCCTTTTCCCTATCTTTTTACCAGAATATTCTAGTATTTTTTGTACAGATTTTTTAGAGTATTTTTTATTTCTACCTTCAAAAACATAATCAGTTTCAAAATTATAATTACTATAATATTTCAATAGATCTGATTTTAATTCCTGACTCAATAATGTAAACCTATCTTTATTACCTTTCCCAGATTTAACAAAAATTAAATTTCTATCAAAATCAATACAATTTCTTTTCAAGTCAATTAATTCTTGTAACCTTAATCCAGACGAATATAAAATTTTTATAATAAGTCTATGTTTTAAATTAGTATTCAAATTAATAATTTCCTTAATATCTTCTTTCGACAGTATTTTAGGTAATATTCTATGTTTTTTAGGATTAGGAATATCGAAATTATTAATTGGACTTTTTAGCACTTCCAAGAAGAAAAATTTAATAGCCATAATTTTTAGACGAACAGAATTATTTGATAAATTAAGAGAAAGTAGATATGACTTAATTCCTTCTTCGTTCAGATTAAGTCTACTTTTATCTAAAAATAATAGAAAATCCTTAACATGATAGCAATAACTTTTCTTAGTTTGTTCACTAAATTCTCTTAGTTTAATTCTTTCTTGCAGTTTTGAAATAAAAGTATCAATAGGTAATGTATAACTCATAATAGAATTTTGTATAGATAAAATAAAAGATTTATTCTCTTTTTAGGATAAATAGGAAGATTAAACGAAATGTCCTCAGAATAAAAGTTCGTTTAATCTATGTTAGTTTCAATTGCAAATTCTCTAAATTTTGAGTTAAAAGATAGGAGAGGGCACTTCAATTCCCCCGACCACCCGCCCCTAAAATGGAGCTTGTCGCCTTGTTAATTAGACACCTGATAGTAGTAACAAAACGAAACATTTAAAACCAGCTCTTACACTATAATAGTATGAAAAAGATATATAGGGGTATTTGGGCAGATAGACTAGAAAGAGGACAAGAATTGCCTGTTGGAGGTTCTATATTTAGCGATGAGCTTACAACCAAAATTGCCCTAGATTTTGATAGTTTCAATGGAGAATTAGATAACTATCATTCTCCACAAAAAATTTCAGAAGCTTACGAGCAACATAGACAATCAGTAACAGATTGGTTGTCTCAAGTAGGTTCAAAAGTTGACCCTTATCTTTTCTTTGTTGCAAATACAGTTCAAAGAAAAGTTCAAACAGTAATGGATGTAAAACCTGAAAGTCCTCCAAGCGATTTAGAAAGAAAAGCTAAATTCCATGATGAAAAAGCGAAACTAACTGATTTAAAGGGTGTTGCAATGTGTGCAGAACAAGCTTCTTTAGGTCAATATCTACTTCAAAATGTTCTACAAGATGGATACTCTGCTTCTTATATGAGCGGAGTTGAGGCACAATCTCCTTCAGCAGATTTAGGCAATCATTCTTTTATTGTAGTCAGAGATCCAACCTCAAAAACTTATATTTTTGATATTGCTCGACCTCGCTCTGGAAACAATCTTCCAAGAGTTCTAGAAACTGATGTTCCATTTAATTATGAATTATTTGAGAAAACTCAGAATTTGCTAGTTGGAGCAACAGAAGTTTTGCAAGGTGGAAGACTTTATTTTGGTGTTGGTCATCCAATGCTAGAACAAGAACTCCAAGTAATTGATAAAACAAGGACTCAATAATAAAACAGCGACAAACTCCTAATTCTACAAACTGATGGTTCCCACCATCCTGAAGTGCCCTCTTAAATTGATAAACGAGAATTTGCAACTTTGAGTTTTTGCCTTCGGCATCGTTGCACTAAAAATCAACCCTTCCAAGTATTCAGGGGAAACTAACAGGAATTTAACGGTTCCGAAACCTTGCAGGTTTCTCCACCCAAATCGTTCGCTACACTCACGACTTCGTTAAATTCCGATGTTCTATTCAATAATTTCAGGGGCTAACGAAGGGGGTAATTTTCTAAAAACGAAACGAACGAGGGGGGATTCCGAGTCCTACGGACAGAGTGCCTTTTTCTGCGGAAAAAAATAATATGAAGGGGCGTCTTAAATCAAAACAGAAAAGTATTTAATATTAATAATTATAATATTTATATAATAAATAATACAGAACCACTTCCATTTTACAAAGATCCATTGTATTATACCGTGTTTGTTAGTCTTATTTGGATTGGTTTAGTTATTTATTCTATTGTTGGAAGTAACGTTTCTTCAAATCTAATGACTACCTCCATTATAATTGCTTTCATTTTTTGTGGATTAACTTATTTTATTTGGGACACAAGATGTCCTCATTGTAAAAGACCTTTTTTTAAAAAAGAACATATTGAATGGAAAGAAGATTTAGGAATAAAGAAAGAACCATATACATATCATTCCAAAGTTTACAAATATTCTGATGGAACAACTGAAAATGACCCTGGGAGTCAAAAAACAATAATGAGAGATATAAAGTATGACAGACATTATTATATTTGTAAAAAATGTAAATATGGTTCTGATAAAGAATGGAAAGAAGAGGAAGGCCAGTGGTTAGGAGAAGCACCAAAACCTCAATACATAAAGAAAAAAGGAAGTTCAATAGATTTAGGATTTGATGACGAAAAAGAATTAAATAGAAAAGTTAGAGTTCCAATAAAGAATAATGTTCAAAAAGAATTATTTAATAGGGCAGACAATGCTTGTCAGTTATGTGGAGAAAATAAAAGACAATTACACATTCATCACATAGATAAAAATCCATCAAATAATAATAAGAATAATTTAATTGTGGTTTGTACAGGTTGTCATTCTATTGCTGAATCTTTGACAAAAATACATCTCCAAAATTCTGCACAAAAACCTTATAGAAAATCTAAAACGATAAATATATACAAGTAAAATTTCCCTCTTAGTTCTGTGAACATTATATGCAATTCAAAAATTCAAAGGACGCTTCGCTCAAAATCCTATTATAAACTTCCCTTAAACCCCGATGTTAAATACAATAAATAGACATTTTATAAAAATTAAAAAACAAATTATTTTTTAGTAACCTTTTCTTCTTTCATTACTTTTTTTGCAATCACAAAAACTACAAATGCCACAATTATAAAATTTATTAATTCACCTAAAAATGATCCCCATCCTATAACTATTGGACCTAAAACAAGTGTTGCTGTTTTCCAAGCTCCACCAGGAATCATAGGGGTTATTATTGGCATAATTATATTACTAACTAATGATTGAATTAATGATGTAGCGGCAACACCCATTATAAAAGCAACTGCTAAAGCAACTACCTTATATTCCTTCAAAAATTCCATAAATTCTGATATCATTCCCATTTTTATACATCCCTAATAATTAATATTATTTAGTATTTAATAACTTTACTATATTTTGTTTGTCAATTTATTTCACATTCATTTATTTTTTGAATATTCATTTATTTTCGTAAAATTATATTTAATTTTAATGTTAATAGAAATAAACTCTCATCTCTAATTCCTTTTCATAACTAAATAAGTTGTCCTGTTCTTTGGAATATCTGGCCAATCAGTAATTATCTGTCCATGAAAACCATTTTGGGAAAATATATTAGCTGTATCTTTTAATTCTTGCTCACTTTTTGGATAAAATTGAATAACAAGAACTCCATCTTTTTCTAAAACAGAATAAATTCCTTTAGCTACTTTTTGTATTTCTTCTTTATCCTTAATCCACTGAAGTGCGGAAACAGAAACCACCGCGTTAAATTTACGTCCTTGAAAAACTTCTTCAATATTTCTCATATCTCCAACATATGCCTCGAACTTTTTTTCTTTTGCTTTATCTATCATTTTAGGAATTAAATCCATACAAGTTACATTATATCCTTCAGAACGATAAATTTCTGCGGTATACCCCGGTCCAGAGCCGACATCTAATAAAAAACATCCAGGCTCTAATTCTAAAAGTTCTAAAACTCTATAAGCTATTTTTTCTTGAGCTCTTCTCATTCCACCAGAACGAGCGTACTTTTCCACCTCATCGTCAGTATAATATAAATAAGGATTTCCTAAATATTCTTCAGGTCTATCATTTTTAACAACCCATCCATTATTTCTTTTTTTATTTTTGTAAAATTTTTCTTTCACTTTTTAAAACAAACAAAATATATTTTTATTTCTTGTTATATGATTTATATACTATTATATAGTAACACTTAAATATACTATTTACATTCTTTTTACATGGAATGCGTTTCTAGGCAATTATCTTCTGAATTAAGAAATAAATATAGAATACTAAATTCTATAGAAAATGATAATTTTTATTTTCAATGTGAAAAAAATCAAATGAAAAGAATTATAGAAGATGCCGAATATGAATCATACAAAATAGAAAATCCCAATGTTTACAATGAATTTCCATCAGTATCAAGAAGTACAAGAAAAAAAACAACAAGAAATGGTATAAAATCTATTAATAATGCAAGATTATGGGGAATAAAAAATTTTAATCCAAAAAATTTTGAAGAATCATTTGTTCGAGAAATAGCAGGAATGATTTCACCAGAAATATATGATAATTCTATAGCAAAATATAGAACAGTTTCTGCTAGATTAAATGGTAAAAATGGTTGTAAAGTGATGCCAAATTATGAAAAAATTTCAAATTATGAAATTCCAAGTTTCGTTTGTTCTTTAAATAAACAATTTAGTAAAATAGAAAATGCTAATCCAATTGATCCAGTTGATGTAATAATTGCTTCAGCATTTGCCCATTTTCAAATAGCAAGAATACATCCATTTGTTGATGGGAATGGTAGGACCGCAAGAACATTACAAAATATAATTTTAAATCATTACAAAATTCCAATGCCAATAATAAAATCAGGAGAAAGATTTGATTACTATACTCATCTGGAAAATGCTGTAGATGGTTATAATAATAATAGAGCACAGGACAATACTGGACTATCCAAAGGAGAACAAGAATTTTATGAATTTATGGCAGGAAAAATAAATAGTTCTTTTGATACAATATTGGATAAATGTTATAAATAAAAAAATATTAAATAAAAAAATAAAATTATTATAAAATCTAAACTTGGCCTTTTTCCACAAACTTGCCCATTAATCTTTCAACTATAACCTGTGGGGCAAATCCCTTATGGCTACATGTTTTAACAAAAGAATCATAGACTTTTCTGTCAATAGTATAATCTATTTTCATTTTTTGTGGTCCAGGTGGTGTTGATGCCATATAATAAATTAATATATATACTATTTAAAGTTAATTAAATTTAATACTTTTTGAAAACATTATTATTATTATGTTTATTAAAATATTTTCTCTTCAAAAAGATTTATAAAATATGACTACTATAAACTAATGAAGAGAGTGATTATGGCAAAAAAATCTAATAATAGTTCTAAAAATAATAAAAAAGAAGATTATTCTATTCCACCAAAGAATAAGAGTCAACTAATGAAAAGAATTCAGACAGTTAAAAACACAATGTTGTTAGCAACAGAACAAGAAATTGCGATGGATTTCGCAACAAAAATCTATAAAGAATTTGATACAATGATTAAATCTATAGTTTTGTTTGGTTCAAGTGTTAAAAAAGATTCTACTCAACAATCAGATATAGATGTAATTATATTAATTGATGATATTTCTATAAAATTTGATGAAGAATTAATTGCATGGTATAGAAAAAGACTTGCGATAATATTAGAACAAAATAAATATCAAAAACCATTACACATAAGTTCTGTTAAGTTATCTACATGGTGGAACGATTTACTAAGAGGTGATCCAATAGTATTAAATATATTAAGAAGTGGAGAACCACTGATAGATTTCGGAGGTTTCTTTGCACCATTAAGGCTATTATTAAAAGAAGGGAAAATTAGGGCAACCCCAGAATCAATTTATACATTATTAGAAAGGGCTCCAACTCATTTTACAAGAGCAAAAGGATTAATGTTGGCTGTAGTTGATGGTATTTATTGGGGAATGGTTGATGCAGCACACGCAGCTTTAATTTCTGCAGATATAATGCCCGCTTCTCCAGAGGATATTTCAAAAGTATTAGAAGATAATTTTGTAAAAAACAAATTATTAGATAAAAAATATGTTAAATATTATGATATCATTCATACAATAGCTAAAGATATAGTTCATGGAGTAAAAACAAGTATAGAAGGAAAAATGTTAGATGAACTTTTTGTAATGTCTGACGCCTTTTTAGGAGAAATGTCAAAATTAGTCACAGATTTAGTTAAAGCAAGAAAATAAAAACAAGATTTATTTCTATATAATATGAAAAAGAACAAAAAGAAGAAAAATGTTTTATATAATTTATTTAAAATAATTTTATTATTACTTAAATTACCATTCATATTGATTAAATTTTGCATTTCATTATTTAAAGAATCTAAACAAAAAATTAAAAAAATAAATCAAAAACATAAAAGAATCCTGATTGAATCAAAATATGAAGAAGTCAAAATAATTAAATCAGAGAAAGGAAAATATTTAGATTTGTTTAATAATTTACTAAAATCAGATAGTCAGATTGGGATAGTTCTAGGTTCAAGGGGCTCTGGGAAAAGTGCTTTCGGTTTGAAGTTATTAGAAAATATTCATTCAAAATCAAATAAAAAAATTTTTGCAATAGGTTTTAACGAGGAAGAATTACCAGAATGGATAAATTCGATATCTGATATTGCTCAAATAACAAATAAGTCTTTTGTTTTAATAGATGAAGGTGGAATTTTATTTAATTCAAGAAAGTCCATGACAAACGCTAATAGATTACTAAGCGAATTAATTATGATTGCAAGACATAAAGACATAAGTATATTATTTGTATCACAAAATTCTTCAAATTTAGAAGTTAATATTTTAAGACAAGCAGATTTTTTGATATTAAAAAAATCCTCATTATTACAAAAAGATTTTGAAAGAAAAATAATTCAAGAAATATATAAAAAAATACAAGAAGATTTTGAGAAGTATAATGAAATAAAAGGACTAACTTACGTATATTCTAATAAGTTTCAAGGATTTATTGACATTCCATTACCATCTTTTTGGAAAGAAAAAATCAGTAAGAGTTGGGCATAAGTTCCCATAACTTTTATTAATTAAATAAGATTTATAAATTCATGAAATCAAACAAAAGAGGTTCAACTTTACTTTCTGAAAGTATGCCTGAAATTATTCTTGCCGCAGCAAGTGTTTTTATTCTAATAATATTATTAGTAAGTCTCATAGGAAAATACAATAAAGAAGACGAAATTGCAAAAGGTTTCTTTGAATATTTAGAAGAATCAATATCACTTGCAGAAAAAAATGGAAAAGATAACTATTTGGTATATAGGGATTATTCACCTACAAGATATTTTTTAGTATATTTTGAAACTAATTATCAAGATTGCGAGAGTTTTGACTTATATAATTTCTTTTTAAAAAAATCTCCAAAAAACACAATTTGTGTATGTCCAGTATATGAAGACGATGAGAATTCTATAACCTGTAATATAAAATATTGTAAAGATTTAAAATATCCAATAAAAGATTTTACATCAGCTCCACTTGATTTAGGTTCTTCATTCGATATCAGTTTTGACGAGACTAATCTTCGAATAAAAGAAATTAAATCAGAAATAGCAGATGCATCAAAATATAATACAACAAACATAAGGAAAAAAGCTTGTAGCGATTCATTTACAAAAATAAATAAACAGATTCCAACAGGTAGAAGTTATAGTTTAGTAACAATGCAAGATGCATGTTATTCATATGGTAGTATTGAGCTTGAAGCATCAAAGGGCTATTCGGAAGTAAAATTAGAAGAAGGAGAATCTTTTTCACAAATATTATCAGAATATTTAATTAATTCTAAGAATAAATGTTTAATAGAAAACATAAAAAGATATTGCGAATGTACAGAACCTAACTGTGAAAAAGCCAGTAAAATATGTAATTCTGATTTGAAAGGAGAGCAAATAGCCGTGAATATAATTAATTTATATGGAAATACCAAAATAGGATGTTCCAATATTGAACAAATAAAAATAGGATTAAAGGGTTTAAATTATGATCTGAAATTTTCATATGGGCATTATTTTATATTATAAAAGTTACATTTATATAGTAGTAATTATATAGATATTCATGGAAAGTGGTTATAAAAATCACAAATACTCATTAAAAAATATATTAGCAGCTGGGCTTTTGTCTATTCCTTTATTATTTAGTTCTTGTTCAAGAGAAGTTCAACCAACAGAAAATTATTCAGGAACTTCAATTGTGGCAGAACAACAAAAAGAAACAACATCTAAATATCAAAGCAAATTAGAAC
Source organism: Candidatus Woesearchaeota archaeon (assembly GCA_964612895.1). GTDB lineage: Archaea > Nanobdellota > Nanobdellia > Pacearchaeales > GW2011-AR1 > JAGVXH01. The sequence goes on along the minus strand of CAZTFL010000001.1, from coordinate 321,105 downwards.
AAAAACTAAAACAAGCTCATTTTCATGAAGATTTATCTAATGAAGAATATGAACTATTAAACCAAAAATATGGAATAAGTTCTAAATCAATAACAAGAAAATTAGAAGATCCTAATTTTGCGATGTATTCAAAATTAGAAAATATAGAAACATATTCTGATATTCAGAAAAATCCAAATACTAATAGAAAAGAATTTGTCTGGTATTTTGTATTAGATAATAATATTGTTGAATTTGTGAAAAGAGAAATCACAAAAGAGGATGAATATCCGTCTATTTTTTTAGAAATATTAAAAGCAGAAGCAGGATCTATTATAAATCTAGCAAATGATAAAATGTTTTCTATAGGATATAGAACACAAAAAATGGACATAAATAACTTCTCTCAAGATTTTGGAGGAACATATGATTTAATTTTAGATAATTTGAAATTTGTTCGATTTTCAGAACCTACAAATCCAGCGACAATAAATGATGAAGGAAAGATTATTTCTCCTGATTTAAAAATTTTAGGACAAGTTAGTAAAAGAGATTTTGAATATTTCAATAATATCTTAAAACATTTCTAATAGAATAATTTTTCAGTATTTTTCTAAAATCCGTTGCTTTTATAAACTTAGATTTTTTTAATATTACGATGGTAAAAATCAAAAGGAGGTTTATAAAATGAAAAAAAATATTTCTTTGATTGTTGCGATTATTTTAGGAGTTTTGTTGATTGTTGCTTTAGGATATATAGGGTATGGCTTTTACACAACCGCTAGATATAACGAACAAGTTCAAGTCTATCAAGCAGGTTATGAGTACGCAATCTCTCAGATAATGCAACAGACTGGCAGTTGTCAATCAGTTCCGTTAATGAGTGGAAATCAAACTCTAACAATAGTTGCAATCGAATGTCTAAATGTGTCTAAATAATTAGTTTTATGGAAAATAAATTAGTTCTAGGAATTTTTATTTTTCTATTTGGGATAGGGTTTGTTTGTGCAGGAATTAATAGTACAAACTATAATATAGACGCTGCGGTCGTCTCTTCAGGTGGAACACAAACAAACTCATCAAATTTTTTATCAAAAACAGCCTTAGGAATTTTATCAGGAGTTATTTCATCTTTAAATTTTAACAATTTTGTAGGATTATTTTATGGAATAGATACAACATCCTCAAATGTTCAGATAACTTATCCAGTTCGAGATAATTTATATTATAGTCTCATAGGAAATTTGAACTATACAGTAGATGCCACAGCGCTTTATTGTTGGTATAGTAAAGATAATGGAATAACAAACTCAACAGCCCTTGTCGCTGGAACAAACTGGACAAATATATATTCAAAAACCGTAATAGGAAAAAACAACTGGGCCGTTTATTGTAACGATTCGGCAAACAACATAGGAAAAGACACAGTAAGTTTTAATGTAGACAATGTAACACCAAACGTATATTTTAGTGGAAGTACACCAGCAAGTAATTCTACGCTACAAAATTCTTATTTTACAATAAACGCAACATCGTCCGACGCCGCAGGAGAACATTCAGCATTCTTAGATTTCAATAATTCACTAGTTGGATGGTGGAAGTTAGAAGAAACAACAGATGGTATAACATTTATTGATTCATCAAAATATGGAAATAATGGAACATGTTCAGGCGCATCTTGTCCAAGTGTGACCGGCGGGAAAAGAGGGTTAGCGTATGAATTTGGCGGAAACGATTATATAAATTTAGGAAATAGTAGCGTTATTAATCCAACAACATCAGAAACAATATCTTTATGGGTAAATTTAAATCAAATTCCATCTGGACAAGTTAGTGAATATCCTCAATTAATTGGGAAAAGGGATGTTGATACACAAAGAGCATATTTTTTATCTTTCCAGAAAGGTGTTAATAAGTTATATTGGGAAATTAAAGATAATGCAGGAACTTACTATACGTTAAATAGTATAAAAAATACCTGGAACGCAAAGCAATGGTATCATATTACAGTAACATTTGATGGGACAAAACCTTCATCTAATACAAAAATATATGTAGATGGAGTCTTAGACAATACTGGAACTTGGAATTTAAATTATGTTCCTCAAACAATAGCAACTGCAAGGTTAGGCGGAGGAAATTATTGGCTCAACGGCTCTCTTGACGACGTTATGATTTTTAATCGTGCTTTATCCGACTCAGAAATAAAATCAATTTATAACGCGCAATCAAATCAATACGGGAACAATTTTCAAGATATCGGAAACGGATTTTATAATTATACAATTTACTCTCAAGATTTAGCGGGAAATACAAACTCATCTACAAGAAATCTGACAATAGATATGTCCCCATCCAGCTTAAACGTTAGTGTAATTAATGATAAAGTATTAAATTCCGGAAAAGGAGCTCTAAATTTAACTTGGGTAGATAGTTCAAGTGGAGAAGACGGTTTCTCTATAGAAAGAAGTCCGGACAATTCAACATTCAATGAAATAAACACGACATCAGAAAACACAGAAATATATTTAGACGATAACTTATTAGATAATTCAATATATTTTTATAAAATAAGAAGTTTCATAGGAGGAACATATTCAGGTTATAGTAATACTGCATACAACATAACAGCCGACAGAACAAAACCAATCAATCCATTGTTAATACCAATAGCAAATTCATCTACAAACAAAATAGACGTTAAAATAGACGCACAAGACAACGGATTAGTTTTATACATGCCATTTGAAGAAGGAAACGGAACAATAGCATACGATTGGAGCGGGAATGAATATCACGGAATAATGAATGGAAATCCAACTTGGACATCTGGAAAAGAAGGTAATGGTGGAGCTTTAAGTTTCGACGGAACAGATGATTATATTAATATAACTCTTTCAACAGCTCTATCTGTTTATACATTATCGGGTTGGTTTTATAGAACTGATGTTTCTGGATCATGGGGAACTATATTAGGAAGTAGGCCTCCTTCTTCAGGTTTTGAATTTGAAAGTATTTGGAGTGGCACAAGTAGATTAGTAATGTATTCTGGAGGAGCAAGTGCTTATTATACTCTTAATAATTGGCATCATTTTTCATTAGTTCAAAATTCTACAAGACAAACATTGTATTTAGATGGAGTTTTAGTAAATACTTCTAGTGTTTTAAGAACAATTCCAATATATTCACAAATAGGTGCATGGAATCAAAGACAATGGTTTAAAGGAAAATTAGACGAACTTCGTGTATACAATCGTTCTCTTACACAAAAAGAAATTATAAACGATATGCAATCCGGATTAATTAAACATAAACTTTATCGTTCAGAAACACAAACAGGACAATATTTGGACGTAAACTTACCAATAATAAATGGAGATGCAGAACTTGGAACTCTAACAAATTTCGGATTTGACGGAGTAACTACAGATTCTTATCAAGGAAATTACGCATTTTATGAAATAGGAAATAAATGGCTTTATACAACAGATTTAATTCCAGTGGATAATACTTCTGAATATATATTGTCCGGAATGTTTAAATCAAATGGAACAGGTGGACAAAGTAGATTATATTTCGGATTTGTTGGTTATGATCAAAACAAACAAAGTATAGGTGCTGCGAATGTTAATACTGTGGGTGGAACACATACTGAATTATATGAAGATATAAAATCAACAGATAAAATAGTAAAAATAAAAAATTGTACCAATTGGTATGTATTAAATCATGGTCGTATAGCGTTTAACGTAGACGATTCAGGAAACTATGCAGATTTACCTAATAGAGATTTAGGAAATGGAAATATTACAAGAGTTCAAAATATGGGAGATTATTGTGAAATTGAATTCGGAACTACAGTCGGAAAAACATATTCTGCCGGAACAAAAATAAGAATGCACACAAGTGGTGGAGATATTTACACAGCAAGTTCTGGAAGTTTAATTCCATTTTCTTGGACGCAAAAAAGTGGTACAATAAAAGGAGAAGCATTATACAGTACTAATAATAATAAATTCTGGCATGGTACAAAGTTTGTAAAATTTAGTATGGGAGTAAATTATGCTCAAGATTCTACATACACAACGATAATTGATAATTTAAAATTAACAGTTAACGGAGAAAATATCTCAAAATCAAATTATTTAGAATTCACATCTTCAGACATTAAATCTCCTTCAAACGTTTCAAGTTTATCATCTCCGAACGTTTCAGTTGGCGGTTTCTACACATTTAATTCAGCAATTTTTAACTGGACAGCCTCAACAGACACAGGAGATGATTATTTTTACTATGTTAGAACTCAAGATAAAGAAGGAAATGAAGATAATTTAGTTTATAACGGAGATTTTTCAAATTACACAGCAACAAATCCTATGTCGTCGAAATGGTCGGGATGGACAGCAAACGCAGGACAGTGGGAAGTTGGAGCAAACAATAAACCAAGAATATACTATGGCGCAGGCGGTTCTGATACATATATGCTTTCAACAACAAATATAATGGAACTAAATAAACCATATAGAGTAATCTTAAACTTAACAATTAATGCAGGAATGTTAGCCTGGCAAAATACAGCGCCAAATTTTACAGCAACAGGAGTTTACGAATTTACCTACACACCAACAACAGAAGGCTTAAGAAAAATATTATTAGATGATTTTGCTTCAAGCTCTGCAAAAGATATTACAATAAATTCAGTAAAAATATACGAAATAAAAAACCAATCAATAACAACAGGTGTTGCTGGGTATTCAGTTATATGTGATGATTGGGAAAGATCACTTCCAAATAATATTATAAATACAACACAAACAAATTTTACCTGTTCATTAAATGAAGGAGTTAATTATTTCCATATTAAAGCATTGGATGGCGCCGGAAATGCCGGAAATGTTACAAGATTAGGACCATTTTATATAGATAGTGGATCCCCACAAATAAGATTCGTATCACCAACACCAACAAACGAAACACAAACGCCAAATTCTTATACGAATATAAAAGTAGAAGTAATAGATTACAGTTTGAGAGATTTAAATTTTACATTAGATAATACAAATTTCAGTTCTTTAGGAAACGGATTAGTTCTCGCTATGAACTTCCAAAACTTAACAAGCTTAGAAGAAAATAATACATTCGTCAGAGATATTTCAGGAACAGGAAATAACGGAGTAGTCGTAGGCGCAGTCTATAATGAGTCAGGGAAACATAATAAAGGAATGAGTTTCGACGGAAATGATTATATTAGAGTTTACGACAATCCAACATTAGATTTATCAGATAATTTTACAGTTTCTGCTTGGGTAAAACTAAAATCAGTTGGAAGTTACGGAATAATACACAAAGGAGACAGCACGCTAAAAGGAGCAGGATTAGCATACGGATTTGAAGAAAATGGTTTTATGTTTATCTCTTGGAACGGAGCAAATTCTCCATACGCAACAAGAGTGGCATCAGACATTAATCAATGGCATCATCTAGTAGGAGTTGTTAGAAACAATGTAAGATATTTATACGTAGACGGGATTTTGATAGGAGGAAGTGCACTATCAACAAGTAGTTGGAATAATAATAAAGATTTAATAATTGGAGCAAGTGGAAGTATTGCAAATTATCTAAACGGACACATGGACGAAGTTCGTGTATACAATCGTTCTTTAACTGACGCAGAAATTAAATTATTATACGAATCAAATTTACAAAAACTCTCAGAATCAGATTGGTCACTATCAATGAATATAACGAATTTATCTCGTGGAGAACACTGGTATTCATCTAAAGCGTGTGATATGGCGAATAATTGTAATTCAACAGAAACTAGAGTATGGTCAAGAGTAAATATTTTACCAGTAGTTGATTCAGTCGTATTAAATACAACAAACGGACGAATAAGAACATCAGAAAATATGTCTGTAGTAATACAATCTCACGATTCAGATCCAGAAGACACAGTTTACAACATTACAGACTGGAGAGTAAACAATAATAGTATAGCAGTTTTAAATATGCCATTTGAAGGAGGCAGCACATCATCGTGGACAAAAGATTATTCAAAAAACGGGAATAACGGAACAGTTTATGGAGCAACATGGACAACTAACGGAAAAGTTGGTGGAGCATATAATTTTGACGGCACAGATGATTATATTAACATTCCTTATGGAGCTGGAAAGAATCCATCAACTCAACCAATAACATTTTCTATGTGGGTGAAATCTGATAATCCAAGTGTAGCGAAAATGTTTATGTCTTTAGGACAATCTCCTGACGCAAATGCTAGAATGTATCTATCTCATTATAATGGATATTGGGATATGGGAATACAGAACAGTGGTTGGGGATCTTCTCCAGTTACATCCGCAACAACAAATTGGACACATATAACTTTAGTTATGAATGGAACAATGGCAAAATTATATGTAAATGGAACATTTAGTATGCAAAAAAGTTATACATCATATACATTTAATCAAAATTTTCAAATAGGAATACATTCAGGAGGGGGCTCTTATCCTTGGGATGGTCTAATCGACGAAGTTTTAATTTTCAACCGTTCCTTATCAGAAGAACAAATTAAAATGATATATACTGCAGGATTAAATAATCACTCGATGCAAAATTTATCTTCTTATGAAACTGTAGACTTAGAAAACTGGTCAGTTGTAGTAACACCAAATGATTTAGTAGAAGACGGAATGAGTTTAGAATCAAATATAATTAGTTTGAAAAATAACTTACCAACAGTCGTCCTAAATTCACCATCAAATAATTCAGATATAACAAACAGAACACCAGAATTTAATTGGACAGGAACAGATTTAGATGGAGATACACTAACATACGAATTACAAATCGAGGAACATAAAAGTGCAGGAACAGCAATATGTAACGACGATATATCAAGAAATAATTTAAATAATAATGAATGGACACCAACTCAAGATTTGAAATGTTTAGGAGATTACGGATATTATTATACATGGAGAGTTAGAGCGCACGATGGAGAAACATATGGTCCATGGACAAATTATAACACATTTAGGTTAAATGCATATGTTGTAGTAAGTTTAACAAATAGTGAAATAAATTTTGGTTCAATAGAATACTTAGGAAGCAAAAACACATCAACAGGAAATCCACAACCATTTGTAATACAAAATGACGGAAATGTAAAAATAAACATTAGTACAAATGCTACACCAATATGGACAAGTCAACAAACAGAATCAAAATACTATAAAACAAAAATAGATAATAGAACAGGAGAAGAAGGAGCATTCAAATGGTTAACATCATTATTTAATTGGGTAAATATGAGTATAACAGGAAGAGTTACTATAATTGATTCTCTTGATTTTCACGATAATAATGATTCAGCCGAAATAGATATTCATTTAGAAGTGCCGCCAAATGAAGGTCCAGGATTAAAGAGTTCTACGGTAGTATTTGAAGCTAAATTTGCGGAGACAGAAGCATGATAAGAAAATCCGATGTCCGACGTCAGAATCCGATGATTAAAATAATGGATAGTTTTTTGATATTTGGGAGTTTATTTGCTGTAATGTGGATTATAGGAATTTCTACTCCATTAGTAATAGCTCCAATTGATAACTATGAATCTTTAGGTGGAAACATTTTATTCTCTATAAAAAACGCAGACAAATTAATAGTTGATACAGATTTGAATTTTACAAATCCTAAAGAATATGATTTAAACAAAAATCTTTCACTTTCATTAGAACCAAATATATATTACTGGAAAGTTATAGGAATAACACAAAGTGAAATAAGAACATTAACGATAAAAGATTCTGTTATATTAAATATAGTAAAAGGAGAAAATGGTTATAATGTACTAAATGCAGGAAGTGTAATTCTTAATGTTGAAGTTTACGATAACGAAAGTCATTTTATAGAAAATGTAAGTTTGTCTCCAGATAAAAAAATATTATTAGAACAAAGTAAATACATAGGAGTACAGGGAAAATGAAATCAATCGTAAAAAATTATCTATCAGGAATCAGTCATTATGTATTGATTTTAGTTTTTTTTATATTTTTTATATCATCAATATCTGCTCTGGGAGTTACTCCAGCAAGAAATACAATTGATTATATAGGAAAATCTTCAAACACATACTCATTCACAATAGTAAATTCCGAAAATAAAGATATGAATTTGAAAATTTCGGCAAGAGGAGATTTAGCGAATTATATAAATTTAGAAAAAAGCAGTGTATCTATGAGTTCTTCAGATAGTCAAGTAAAAATATCATATTTTCTAAATCTTCCTGAGCAATTATCTCCAGGGACTCAAGTTGGGGAAATTGTCATAACGGAAAATCCAAAATTAGAAGAAGGAGAGAATTATATTGGAGCGACTTTAGCAGTAGTAACTCAAGTTTATGTTTATGTCCCATATCCGGGAAAATACGCCGAAGCAAAATTAAATGTAATAAACGCAGATTCAAATGGGGATGCAACATTTATTATTTCAGTGGCTTCAAAAGGTGACTTTGATCTAACAGACGTATATGCAAATATAGATGTTTATAGTGCATTAAATGAAAAGATAGATAGTTTATTTACAGAAAAATATTTTATAGCATCAGGAGATAAAAAAGATATAATATACAAATGGAAAGCTTCTGTCCCTATAGGAAATTATAAAGCAAAAGTTGCTTTGATATACGACGACAAAATAATTAATTTAGAAGATGAATTTGCGGTTGGAGAGGCAAATATAGAGCTTCAAGAATTATATGTAAACGAATTCTCTTTAGGTGAAATAGTAAAAGTAAATATGCTTTTAGAAAATAAGTGGAGTGAAGCAATTATAGGAGTTCATAGTATTATGGAAATTTACAGTAAAGATGGGAAAAAATTAGATAGTATAAAATCACCAAATTATGATATAGAACCATTAGGAAAACAAATATTATCTTCATATTGGGATACATCAGGTGTTAAAGAAGGTAGTTACGATACAACAGTAAGTTTAGAATATGGAAACAAAAAAATAGACAATGATTTAGAGTTAATAGTTAGTTCAAATGAATTAAAAGTTTTAGGATTAGGATATGTAATTAGTGCGGACAAACGTTCATCAAATTCATCAGGAAGTAATGATACTGTAACAATTTTAATAATAGTAATAGGAATATTGGTATTAGTTAATATACTATGGTTCTTAGTTCTAAGGAAATATATTACAAAAAAATAATTTAAATATTCATTTTACTATATTAAATCTTAAAAACATTAGTTATCATAATATTTAATGAAAGATTTAGAAAGTTTATCAAAAGATGATGGTAAGAAAAATTTAACTAATATTTTAACAATGGCTGCTTGGATTGGTGGAGCATATTTAGTTATTAATGGAGTTCAATTTCTAAATGAATATTATGCAAATCCAAATTCGGAAAACATTTTTAATTTAGTTAAAAATTATATTACAAATATGAGAATTGTAGATAAAACACTTCCATTTGTTTATGGAGCTGTATATGGTGGATTATATATTGGAGAAAAAGACATTAAATAAAACAAAAGATATTAAAAATATAAAAACATCATAAACATTATGGAATCTGGATTTTTTTTTGGACTTTTATTTTTATTTACAGGGATAATTGGATTATTTTTCAAAAAATGGGTGACAATACCCTTATTTATTATTGGAATATTACTTTTATTTTTTACTAAAAAAGAAAATACAATAGAAGAAAGGAAAGATTTAATAAAAAAGAAAATATAAAATAATATGAAAGAAATAATAACAACTACTACAAATGAAATACCTGGGAAAAAGATTAAAGAAATTTTAGGTGTGGTCAAAGGAAATACTATTAGAGTAAAAAATATAGGAGTTGATATTATGGCTAGTTTTAAAAATATAATAGGTGGAGAGGTAAAATCTTATACAGATATGACAATTCTCGCAAGAGAAGAAGCTTTTAATAGAATGGTAAATCAAGCCGTAGAATTAAAAGCAGACGCAGTAATAGGAATAAGATTTTCTACTTCAGTTGTGATGCAAGGTGCAGCGGAAATGTTAGCTTATGGAACAGCGGTAAAATTAAATTAAATATCTAAAATACTTTGGTTTTCAATTTTATTTATATTATCGTCTTCAATTATCACATCATCTTTTGGAATTCTAACAATATCACTAACATTATCATCATTAGATAAATTAATTATTTTAACTCCTTGAGTTGCTCTACCCATAACACGAATATTATCTAAAGAAATTCTTATAACAATTCCTTTTGTTGTTGTAATAATAACGCCATCTTCATTACTTACACTAGTAGATTTAATAATTTCTCCAGTCTTATCAGTAACTTTCATATTTATAACACCCTTTCCAGCCCTACCTGTTAATCTATAATCTTCAATTTCACTTCTCTTCCCATAACCATTCTTCGTAACAGTTAAAATAGAGAACATCTCTCCTTCTGTTAAAGGTAAAACTTCTAAACTAACAACTTTATCGCTTTTATTTAATTTTATTCCAGCAACTCCGTAACTTGCTCTACCCATAGAACGAATCTCGTCACTATTAAATCTGATAGCTTGTCCATCTTTTGTTACTAATAATAATTCTTGTTTATCTTTTATTTCTTTTACATCTATTAATGTATCATTAGTTTCAGCAAGTTTTATTGCCTTAATTCCGCCTTTTCTAGGAGAATCAAAAGCTGATAATTCTATTTTTTTTACAATACCCTTTTCCGTTGCCATCATTAAATAATTCTCAAATTTTTTTACAGCAATAACACTTGCTATACTTTCATCCTTTAAATCTAAAATATTAATTATAGCTCTACCTTTAGAATTTTTAGAACTTGACGGAACTTCATATGCCTTAAGCCAATGAACTTTTCCCTTGTCTGTAAAAAACAATAAATAGTCGTGAGTAGAACAAGTTATTAACTCAGAAACAAAATCATCCTCACTTAAATCTGAACCAATTACACCTTTCCCACCTCTTTTTTGTTCTTTATAATCATCAACATCAATTCTTTTTATATAACCCTTATCAGTAATAGTTACAATTACATCTTTTTTATCAACCAAATCTTCCTCCGAGAAATCTCCAACTTCTCCAATAATTTTTGTTCTTCTCTTATCGCCATATTTTTGTTTTAATTCTATCAAATCATTTTTTATTATATCTAATACTTCCTTTTCATCTCCAAGAATCTTTTTTAATTGAGCAATTAATTTTATCAAATCTTCAGATTCACTAATAAGCTTATCTAATTCTAGAGAAGTAAGATTTGATAATTTCATATCTAATATAGCTTCAGATTGTTTCTGAGTTAATTCAAATTTTTGAATAAGAGATGCTATTGCATCATTTTTTGATTTTGAAGATTTAATCATTCTAATAACCTCATCAATATTTTTTTGTGCAATCAAAAGTCCGTCAACAATGTGTAATCTTTTTTGTGCTTTATCTAAATCAAATTCTTTTGCTTTTCTAATAACACCCTGACGATGAGTTACATAAACACCAACTATTTGTTTTAAATTTAATAATAAAGGTTTTTGTCCAACAAGCGCTAACATATTCGCATTAAAACTCGTTCTCAAATTTGTATATTTATAAATTCTATTAATTGTAAATTTAGGATCAGTATCTTTTCTCATTTCTACAACAATTCTTATTTTCCCTTTACTGGATTCATCACGAATATCAGAGACATCTGGCAATTTTTTATCTCTTACAAGATTAGCAATTTGTTCAACTAAATCTGCTTTATTAACTTGATAAGGAATTTCACTTATAATAATTTTTAATTTATCTGTCTTTTTTGTAGACTCTTCTACATCAACTTTTCCATCAATAACAATTCTTCCTTTACCGGTTTCATATATTTGTTTTATTTGTCCGCTAATAATTCCACCAGTTGGGAAATCAGGTCCTCTAATCTTTGAAATTAATTCCTTTATCTCACAATTAGGGTTATCAATATAATGTAATATAGAATCGCAAACATTTACCAAATTATGTGTTGGAATATTTGTAGCCATACCAACCGCGATACCATTTGCTCCATTCAATAATAAATTAGGAATTTTTGCTGGCATTAAAATAGGTTCCTCTAAAGTATTATCAAAATTAAGTCTCATATCAACAGTATTTTTTTCTATTGAATCTAATAATTCTTCACTAATCTTTTGCATTTTAGCTTCAGTATACCTCATAGCTGCAGCTCCATCACCATCCATAGAACCAAAATTACCTTGTCCAAGAACCAAAGGATATCTCATAGACCAAGTTTGTGCCATACGAACCATAGATTCATAAATAGCAGCGTCCCCGTGCGGATGATATTTTCCCATAGTATCTCCTACTATACGGGCAGATTTTTTTGTCTGTTTATTATATTCTAATCCCATTTGATGCATCGCCCATAAAATTCTTCTATGTACAGGTTTAAGTCCATCTTCAGCACTAGGCAATGCTCTTCCAATTATAACACTCATTGCATAATCCAAATAAGCCTGTCTCATTTCAGGAGAAATCTCTACGTCCAATAATTCTTTAGCATTAATATTCTTTAAGAGTTCTTTTTTTTCTTTTTGAAATAATTTTTGTTCTTCTTCAGCAGCATCTAAATTATCTATATTTTCAACTCCAACTAATTCGATAACTTTTCCATTAGAAGATTCTTTCTCCTTCATCAGTTCATCTAATACTTTTTTTGTTTCCTCGGGAATATCATCATCCATTCTTTTTCCTCTTATTATTTAATTCTTTTTTACTAGTAATTAATATTGGAAAATCATTTGATTGGTTTAAACATTTATTACATCTTATCCTTGGAACTAATCCAAATAAATTTTGTAATTCAAAAACGAACTTCACGTCAGTACTTTTACATTGAGGACAAAATTTTACTTTAATTGGTTTCTCATTATTACAATCACAAACATGTTCTTCTCCGCACAACTCACAAGAATTGTTTTCTTTCTTCATTATAAATCAACCTCCGCTTTATCTGCATTTTCTTCTATAAATTGTCTTCTTGGAGCAACAGCATCTCCCATCAATAAAGAAAATGTTTCATCTGCTTCAATAGCATCCCGAATAGATATTTGTTTTAATCTTCTAGTTTTTGGATTCATCGTAGTATCCCATAATTGTTCATCATTCATTTCTCCTAATCCTTTAAATCTTCCAATTTCAGTTTTTTCTCCAATATCTTTTTTTATAGATTTTAATTCTTCAGTTGTATATATATAATTAATTTTATTCCCTTTCTTAATAGAATATAAAGGTGCAACAGCTACAAAAATTTTCCCACTCTCGATTAATTTAGGAGTATATCTAAAAAAGAATGTCAACAAAAGTGTTTTTATGTGTGCACCATCTACATCAGCATCTGTCATTATAATTATTTTTCCATATCTTATTTTTGAGATATCAAAATGTTCTCCAACACTTGTTCCTATCGCAGTAACCAAATTAGAAATCATTTCACTTTCAAGTGCTTTTGATGGTGAGCTCTTTTCCACATTAAGTATTTTTCCTCTTAAAGGTAAAATTGCTTGTGTTTCTCTATCTCTTCCAGATTTTGCGGTTCCTCCAGCAGAATCTCCTTCTACAATATATAATTCTGTATCCTCAGTTTTTTTTGAAGAACAATCAGCCAATTTCCCAGGTAGACCACTTGATGTCAATGCATTTTTCCTTCTAACTAAATCTTTTGCTCGTTTAGCTGCTTCTCTAGCTTTTAACGCACTCATACATTTAACAATTATACTTTTTGCAACAGTAGGGTTTTCTTCAAAAAAATCTGAAAGTGATGCAGAAGTAATAGATTCAGTAATTCCTCTAACTTCACCATTCCCTAATTTTGTTTTAGTCTGTCCTTCAAATTGTGGTTCTGCTAACTTTAATGAAATAATAGCAGTTATTCCCTCTCTAACATCATCTCCAGATAATTTTTGATCTTTTTTTAATAATCCACATTTTAATCCATAATCATTTATGACTTTTGTTAAAGCACTTTTAAATCCAAAAACATGAGTACCTCCTTCAATAGTATTTATAGTATTAACAAAACTTTGGATATTCTCATTATACGAATCGGTATATTGGATAGCTATTTCTACAATAGTTTTTTCTTCTTGTTTTTTAAAAGAAATAACCTTTTGGTGAATAGGATTTCTTGTTTTATTTAAGAATTTAACAAATTCTTGTAAACCTCCTTCATAATGAAATTCATCTTTCTTTTCAGAATCTCCTCTTTGATCTTTAAGAATTATTTTTAGTCCAGCATTTAAGAAACACATTTCTCTAAAACGAGTTGCTAGTGTTTTATATTCGAATTCTGTTGAAATAAATATTTCTTCATCTGGTAAAAAAGTAACTTTAGTTCCATTTGGACCATCACTAAAACTTCCAATTTCATGAACTTCACAAGTAGGTTTTCCTATATTATATGATTGTGTATAAATTTTTCCATCTTTTCTAACTTCTACTGTCATTAATTTTGATAATGCAGCAACAACTGATATTCCAACTCCATGAAGTCCTCCACTTACGGCATACGCTTTACCATCAAATTTACCACCAGCATGTAATTTAGTTACAATAATTTCCATAGCTGATTTTTTATATACAGGATGCATATCTACAGGCATTCCTCTACCATTATCTTCAACAGTAACAGAACCATCTTTATTTATTGTTACATAAATTGTATTTCCAAATCCAATCATATGTTCATCAACAGAATTATCAACGACTTCCCAAACTAAATGATGCAATCCAGGTTTATCTGTAGAACCAATATACATACCTGGTCTTTTTCTTACAGCTTCTAAACCTTCTAATACTTTAATATTTTCTGAAGAATAACTATTATCAACCATTTTTACCTCAAATTCAACTTAAAAAGTTAAAGAACCTTTATAAATATTTGTGTTATATTTTATTGTTTTATCGTCGTAAAATGAACAAAATTATTATAAACAGAATTCTGTTTAAGTTATTAATTTTTCAATATGACTAAGATATTTTTTTATGTAATGTATTTCTTTTTTATACAAGAATTAAGAGTTTGAATTATAAAATAATATGTATTTTTAGATATTAAATTAAAATTTATATTTTTATTCTTTTAAGTCTATTTTTAAATTCAGATAAATATTTTTTTGGGAAATATCCTCCAGATGCTCTTTTATGTCCTCCATAAGAAGAATCTTCAAAATCATTAATACACTTTTGTAGTATTTTAGATAAATTAATATTATCATTTTGTGTTCTAGATGAAACAAATAATTTATTTTTATCTCTAAAATTAGGTCCTAAGAAAATAAATATTTCAGATGGAAATTCTGAAGATAATTTTGATATAACAATTCCTTTTATAGGATATTTTGTTTTTATAAAAAAATATTTAAAAATTCCTATATTTTCTTTTTCTTTGGGATATTTTTTATATATTTTATTAATTTCTTTTTCTATTTTTATTGAATATGTATTAAATTTCTTTAAATCTCTGAAATCATTTACATTTTTTATTAAATTAAATATTTTTTTATATTTTTTATTAAAATAACTTATAGAATTAGAAAGAGTAAAAACTACATTTTTTAAAAACCAATCTAATTCAATTTTTTCAGATTTTAAAAAATCATTAATATATCTGTTATTTTCTTTGTACTTATTTCCGTAATCAGAAAGAGTTCCAGCAACTCCAAGCCATAATTTATCATTAGTAATTTCTTGAACCATTCTACTACAAGGATAGTATTTTTTATTTTTATTATAATAAATAATTGTTTCCTTAGGTAATTCTAAATTTTTTGGATGATGGTCAATAAATAATATTTCTTTATTTTGTTTTAAGAAATATTTTATTATATGTATAACACTGTTATCTGCTAAGTCTACAAAAATAACTTTATCAAAATATTTATTTTTTTTAAAATTAAATTTATCTCCATGATCATATGCTAATTCGGAAACAGAATTTGTTTTTTTTTTACAATAATCATAAAGCAAAATTCCAGACGCAATTCCATCTAAATCTGTATGATGAATAATAAGAATATTATCGTAGTTTTTTATATGATTCAAAAATTTTTTAGCATTATTTTTTTTATTCATTTTCTAATAATTTCTCCATTTTTTTTGATATACCAAATATTTCTTTTTCGTTGAATTTATTTGTAATTAATTGAATTCCAAAATCAGATTTATTTTTTTTAAGTCCTGGAATACTAATCGCTGGGAGACCAGCAATATTTACCAAACAAGTTAATTTATCATAACTCATTAATTCTTTTAAACTAACTTTTTCTCCTATTTCATGGGCTGTTCTAGGAGTTGTAGGTAAAATTAAAAAATCTATATTCTTAAAAATTTCTTCAAAATCTTTTTTTATTTTTTCTCTTGCCATCAAAGCCTTTTTATAATATCTTCCAGAAAATTCTGCTTTTGTAATTTCTTTTCCTCCCAATATTCTTCTAATAACTTCGGGCCCAGCAAAATTTTCAATATTTTTACCAAATCTTCTTCCGTCAAATTTTCTTGTTGCAGAAAAAAATTCAGAATAAACAATTATAAAATAAGTCTCTACAGAAATATCTAATGGTAATTTTATAGATTTAATTTTGTATTTGTATTTATCAGAAAAAATTTTTGTAATATTTATTATTTTATCAGAAATTTCTTTATCACAAAAACCATCAACATCAACAAGTCCTATAATTTTCTTTGATTCAAAGTTATTTTCTTTTTCATAAGTTGTACAATCAAGATTATCCTTACCACGGATTATATTAAAAATTAACTCACAATCTTTCACATTTTTTGTTATTGGTCCTATACTATCAAAACTCATACACATATCAATTAATCCATAACGGCTTACTGCTCCATAACTAGGTTTTAAACCAACAACACCACAATTACTTGCAGGAACTCTTACAGAACCACCTGTATCGCTTCCTAAAGAAAAATCACAAATATCAGCAGCAACAGAAGCAGCAGAACCTGAAGAAGAACCACCAGTTACTAATTTTATATTTCTTGGATTTTTCGTTGGTCCATAAGCAGAAGTTTCACCACTCCAACCACAAGCAAATTCATCCATATTTGCGATTCCCAAAATAATTGCATCTTCTGATAATAATTTATTTACAACACTAGCATTATAGGGCGAAATATATCCTTCCAAAACTCTACTCGCACAATTAGTTTCCATTCCTTTTACAGAAATACAAGCTTTTACAATAAAACAAATACCTGCTAACTTTCCTACAGATTTATTTTCTTTTATTTTCAAATCAATATTCTCTGCCTGATGAATTGCATCTTCGTTAATATTTAATAAAATATTCATATCTTTTATTCTAGAAGAATTTATTTCTTTCAAAAATGATATAGTATTTTTAAAAGCAGAAAATTTTTGATTTTTTATAGCACTAACTTTGTCTTCTATTGAATTAAATTTCATAGAAATAACAATAAATTAACATTTTTAATTGCTTTGGTATTTTATCAATAAATTTATAAGGAATTATTCTTTTTTTAATACATGTGGAGGTGCCGGAGTGGCCAAACGGGCTGGACTTAAGATCCAGTGGCTTATGCCTACGGGGGTTCGAATCCTCCCTTCCACATATTTTATTATTTTTTCTTTATATATTGAGAATAGCCTATTAAGAATTCACTAGCCTTTTGAGAGTCATATTTACCTTCAAAGATATTTTTATCAATATATTTTATTATTTTATCGGCGTTATAATCTCCCTTTTTGTGAATTATTTTTTTACCATTTTTTGTCTTTATATTTTCATTATATAAAAATTCATTTTGTTTTGTATAATTATTTGTATCTTCATTTATTATTTTTTGTACAACTTGAGCAAGTTTAGTAGGATTTTTAACATTATTAATAGCATATCTCAAAAGAATCTCATTCTCGTCTCCACTTGTATATTTATTTATAATTAATTGTTTCATAGAATCTTGTTCTACAACACTGCCATTCTCAAAAAAATTTTGTAAAGTCTTTGTTTCCGTTCTTATTTGTTTAGCTAATTCACATTTATCAATACTTAATGTTATACTCACTAAATCTTTTGGTTCATAAAAAGATTTAAGAGAGCTATCAAATTTCTTTGAATCTTTAAGATAATCTGTCATATTTGTCCAAATTTGTTGCATTTTAGAAAAATCATTCTGTCCTATCTTATAAGACAATCCAGCTTGTTCTTCTAAAGATTCTAATGCCTCTATGCTTATTCCTTTTGGATAAGATTTTTTTATCTTTTTTGAAGTTTCCAAATAATTTTGGGTGTCAGGACTTCGTTCTAATTCGGAATATTTAATTAATTGTCCTTTCAAATCATCTAACTTTTTTATACTTTCTACCATAACTACTTAAGAATTTCATTATTTATAAACCTTTCTTTATGTAACTATTTATTAGTAAATACATTTATGTGTATATATCTTCTTTTTTAGAATTATTTTCATTTTCTAACTTTTGTATTAATTTTGATACATCATAAGCAGCATCAGCATTTACAGAAATAGAATCAATTCCACATTTTACTAAAAATTCTACCATCTTTAAATTACTTCCCGCCTGTCCACAAATGGAAGTTTCAACATTATAATTCTTACATTCTCTAATCACTCTACTTATTTGTTTTAATACAGCCCAATTAGTTTCATCATAAATATATTGGACATCATCATTTCCTCTATCAATAGCTAAAGTATACTGAGTTAAATCATTAGTTCCAAAAGAAATAAAATCAATTCCTAATTCACAAATATCCTTTATTATAATTGCTGCTGCTGGAGTTTCTATCATTACCCCAAACTTTACTTTTCCAGAACATCCAATTTCATCAAATATTCTTTTTGCCTCTATTACTTCTTCAACAGATATTACTTGTGGAAACATTACACCAAAATTATGTCCATTCTCAGCTAATTCTTTTACAGCATTAAGTTCTGCTTTTAGTATATCAGGATGTTTAAGAGAAAATCTTATTCCGTGAAATCCAAGCATAGGATTTCTTTCTATTTCTTTTGGAGCTCCTTGTAAATTTGAATATTCATCACTTCTGATATCTGAAGTTCTAATCCAAATAGGTTTTCCTATAAATTGTTCAGCTATTTGTTTTAGATTATCTTTTAACATATTCTTATATTTATCTAAATTGTTTTCTTTTTCATAAGCTAAAGGATGTTTTTGATTAGAAGCAATAATTCCTTCTATTCTTATTAAACCAATTCCATCTGCTTTAGTTTTAGCTGCTCTTTGTGCGAATTGAGGTAAATCAACCATAACCTTAATTTTTATTTTTGTTTCTTCAATTGGTTTTATCTCTACACTTTTATTCTGAGCAATTCCATCAAAAACTTTTCCATTAAATCCATCAACAGTTATTTGCATTCCATCTTCTAATACATCTAAAGCATTTTGTGCTCCAACAACTGCTGGAATTCCCATTTCTCTTGAAACTATGGCAGCATGGGCAGTAACACCACCTTCAGAAGTTACAATAGCTGAAGCTTTTTGCATAGAAACAACCATGTCAGGATTTGTCATAGTTGTAACCAAAACATCTCCAGATTTTATTTTAGATAAATCATCCATTGAGTGAATAATTTTTACAATACCAGAAGCTACTCCAGGAGATGCAGCCATTCCTTCAGTTAATAACCTACCGTCAATATCTTGAATATCTTTTTTATTATCTAAAGTTGTTATAGGTCTCGTCTGTAAAATAAAAATATTATCATTTTCAACAGCAAATTCAATATCTTGTGGTTTTTGATAATGATTCTCTAATTTTAACGCAAATTCTGCTAATTGTTTTATTTCATAAGTTTTCAAAACACGCATTTTTGAACGTTCTTCAGTTAGAGGAACATTTTTTGTTTGTCCTGATGCTGTTCTTACAATTGCAACTTTTTTATCTGAAATATGTTCTTCAAGAACTTCCAAATCCATATTAACAACATGTTGATCAGGTTTTATTTTCCCAGAAACAATTCCCTCTCCTTGTCCCCAAACGGACTCTATTAAAATTGTTTCTTTTCCAGTCACAGGATGTTTAGAAAACATAACACCAGATTTATCAGAATTAATCATTTTTTGAACAACAGCAGCAATTCCAACTAACTGATCAAATCCTTTTTTCTTTCTATAATATATAGAACGAGCAGTAAAAATAGACGCAAAAACTTTTTTTACTTTTTCTATTAATTCAGGATTTCCCTTAACATTAATAAAAGAATCTTGTTGCCCAGCGAAACTAGCATCTTTTAAATCTTCAGCAGTTGCTGATGACCTAACGGAAACAAAAACAGGTTCACGAGCAGATTTTAATATAGCTAAAGCGCCAGGAGAATTTTTAACTTCATCCAAATCAATATTAAAATGTTCATATGCTTCAAGTATAGTTTTTTCTAATTCAATAGGCATAGGAGTTCGTACTATTAATTCTCGTATTTCTTTAGCTTTATTTTGTAAATCACCAGTATTATCTACATCAATAACATCTAATTCTTTTTTTATTTCTTCTTCAATTTTAGTTTTTTTTAAAAAATAAAAAAATGCATCGGTTGTAATAACAAAAGCCTGAGGAACAGGAAATTTTGCATTGTACATTTCTCCTAAATTAGCTCCTTTTCCACCAGCTATACCAATATCAGATTTAGACAACTCAGAAAGCCATTTAATAAAAGTATCACCCATTTTATAAATAAATATAACAAGTATTATATAAATCTTATTATAAATAAAAATGTTCAACATTATAGTATTATTAACAGAAGTTTTCTATTATAAAGAATTGTCAAAATTTAAATCAATAAAGCCATTAATAATTAATTAATAAAATAATAAATTATAAATTTTTTCATGTGATCTGAATGAAATTATTTTTTTGTGAAACATCCACCAAGTTATTTTAATTATAAAATTCTTCATACTATATATTATATATAATTTTATTTAAATGTTACGCATTTTATCACGCCTGTTTAAATCTTAAAATCTTGATATTTTTTTATGATTATCACAGATGATGATAAAGTGTTTTTTGCGAGAAGTAAGTTAAGAAGAGAGGTTTTATATAAATTAAGAGATAAACCACAAGTGGCATCTTTTATTGCTAAAGACTTAGGAAAACATAGAGAATCAATAAGCAGAATTCTTTTAGATTTAAAAGATAGAGAAATCGCAGAATGTAAAAATCCAGAAAGTTCAAATTTTAGATATTATCAAATAACATCAAAAGGGAAGAAGGTCCTAAATAAAATTAATTAATTTGTTTCACAATTAAGTTTATATCAGAATCATTTTTTAAGATAATATCAATAAATTGATTAACATTTTCATTTTTCATTTTTCTGAAATGATTATATAATATTCCTATAATTAAAGTACTTGAAATAAAAAATTTATGTAAATTATTATCTATTTTTTTATATATTTTTTTTAAATCAGTTATTTTACTTATATTTTTACCATTACTATCAACATATCCCCAACCATAAACAAAATCAAATTTTGTGTATTTTAATTTATTATTAATAGATTCTTCATCAAAAATTAACTCATGAACAATTTCATCTCTTATTTTATTAAGAACTTCTAAAATTTTAATTTGTTTTTCGTCAAGTACATTCATTTTTTTTAATATTCTTAATTTTTGAGGGAATGTTATATACTTTCTTAATTCTTCTTTTACAGAATCCTTTACTTGTGTTGATATTATTTCATTTACATAATGTTCGGCGTATAATTGTAAATTAAGAATATTTAATCTGGGAATTTTTAACTTATTTATATTAATGAAATTTTCTATTAAATCTTTTAAATCTGGTTGTTTGCTATTATTTATCATAAAAGAATACAATTTTAGTAATTTAAATGTTTTTCTTAAGATGCTATTTTTACATCCATATAATCAGTATAATAATTTTTATCATTTGATTTTACATTTATAGATAATCTAAATGAGCATAAAGGAGAACCATCGGGAATAGACATTCTTACTTTACTTGAATAAGTTTCTCCTTGTGGAATTGTTACAGTTCCTGATTTCCCAAGAATTATCCAGTCAAGAATAATGGAATTTCCTATTCCACAATTCCCAGAATCCGCAACATTAACTTCATATTGAAATTCAGCATTTTGTCCGGCTATTCCTACTAATAAATTTTTTATACCAAAGGCAAAAGCTATGTCATCTCCAATTTTAGCTTTTATTTCTCTTGAATCTGGAAACATAACAACTTTACTATCACTTCCAAAAAGTTGATTAATTTGATTTTTTAATTGAGCATCAGTCATGTCGACAACATCATTACTACTATTAATAATATTTCTAACCAATACAATTCCACCAATAAGAAGAGTCATAGACAAAACGATAGTAACAATAGTCCCAATAGACATTTCCATAGCACCCTTTTTGTTTTTAAAAATCATTTTTTATTTGTTTTCCTCTTTTTTGCTTTCTTTTTTTCTACAATAATTATTCCCTCAGCACTTTTTTTACCGAACATAGCAGTCCACCAAGGTTTTATTCCAATAATTATAGAAAGAAATAAAAACAACCACTTATATTTTACAAAAACAAAAAGAACCCTTATAGGACTAATTTCTAAGAAAATACTTGATAAAAAAAATCCTATAAATAAGCACGCGACTCCAAATAAATAATAATCAATTACACCTAAATCTAACCCCTTCTTCATATAAACATAATAGAGTATATCTTTATAAATATTTTCTTTCTTTTTTAAACATGTTTAATGAAATATTATTGTCTATTATACAAGGTGCAACCGAATTTCTTCCAATTTCATCTTCAGGGCATTTAGCTTTAATTTCTAATATTATTTCATCTCCTAATTTATTTTTTTTTGTCTTGCTTCATTTGTCGAGTTTATTAGCAGTTATCTTTTTTTTAAGAAAAGATATTTTTAATTTATTAACATTCAAAAAAACTCATAAAAAATTATGGATATATTTAATTTTAGCAACTATACCAGGAGCTCTATTTGGTTTTTTGTTTAATGATTTCATAGAAAAAACATTTTCATCTTATATTTTTTTATCAATAGCTTTTATTTTTACTGGAACGATTCTATTTTTAACTAGATTTGTAAAGAAAAAAAATATTAAATTAAATACAAAAAATACATTAATTATTGGTTTAATGCAGATTTTCGCTCTCTTTCCAGGAATAAGTCGTAGCGGAACAACCATTTCAACAGCAATATTTCAAGGAATAAATAAAGAACAAGCCACAAAGTTTTCATTTATGTTATTTATACCATTAAGTTTAGGAGCTTTTATATTGGAATTCTTGAAGTTGGAGAAATTTTTTGTATCGTTAGATATGTTAATTGGATTTGTAATTTGTTTTATCACAAGTCTTTTTTTCCTAAATGTTTTAGTTAAAATAATAAAAAACGACAAATTTTGGATATTTAGTATATATTGTTGGTTACTTGGACTAATAAGTTTGTTTTTATTTATTTTTTAGAATTTCTATATAATCTCTTGTATTCTCATAATTAATAATTTCTCCATTAGGAGTCAAAAATTTATCGTTGGATATTGGTCTTATAAAATGTTTATCACAAACAGCTCTATATTTATTTGTTGCACCAATTACAACAGTTTGTTCAGAATATTTAGATAAATTCCCGTCTTCATTTATTCTTTGGTTGTAATATGCAGAATCACAAGGGCTTTCTTTCGTGTTTTCAACACAAATTGGCCAGAATTGTTTTACTTTTGTACTAATTCCCATAAGTGTTCCAATTTTTATTTTTTCGGAATCATATTCTTTTCCTCTAGGATCTCTTAATGGAAAAGAATTTCCTCTATAGTCCATTTGTAAACCAGTAGCAATAATTCTCATATTTTTTTTATTATTTAATATATAATCATAAATTCTTTCATCAAAAAATTGTATTTCATCTATAATTAAAATTTCTGGATTCTTTTTTTTAGTCTCTCTAATTAAATCATCTAAATGAGGTACTGATATAGAAGGAAATTTTAATTGTTCATTATTTGCTGTTAAATATGTATCAGAATAGCGATTATCCCAACTTGTTTTAAATACACAAACTTTTTTATTTGCTACAACGGCTCTTTGAGCATCCATTATTGCCTGCGCTGTTTTTCCACCGAACATAGCTCCAACGTATAAAATAAATCCATTGTTAAATTCTTCAGTTGGCATATACATTAATATTTCGAATTATTTAAAAGAATTTAGATAATAAAAAAGAAATTAAAAATTACTTAAAAAAAGTAGTGAACATAAATCTTAAAAAGGTCAAAAACCAATAAAAATTATCTTGATTAAGTAATTTGGGAGTAAACTTCAGTCAAGAAATGCCCAAATAGTATAGTGGCTAGTACGTGAGCCTGTCGCGCTCGAGACCCGGGTCCAATTCCCGGTTTGGGCGTTAGGGACTTTTGTGGGTTTTATGGGCGTATTTTTATTTATTGTTTAATTAAAAAGAATTCTATTTTAGATTCATCATTTATTTGAATATCACTTAAGATATCTTTTCCTTTTTTGTACTTTTATAAAATTTATCCCACTTTTTGAATAAAAGTTAAAAAGTAGAAAATATTATTTTTAGAGATTAAAAGACAATTAATATATTTAATTTGGTGGTTACATTGTAATAACATTATAGGTTTTAATACTCATAAAAGAATATACTTTTTAATTTCTAAATTTATTTAAAGTTTAAATTGATTATTTATTTATGGAATCCAAGAAGAAAACTAAACCCTCATTAGAACAGATAAAAATAATATCTCTTGTTGTTGAATGTATAAACAAATATGAAAATTCTCTTGAGAATTATATCTCAGAAAAGGACTTAATAAAAAGAATAAATAAAGAACTCAAATATTTAGATATAAAATTAACTTCAGATGAAATAAAAGAGATTTTTAAGATTTTAATCCAATCAGGTATTATATTTTATGTTAAAAAAGGTTATTTAAAAAAAGTAAATCCTATTAATCAAAAAGTAAACCCTTCTGAGTTATTTAAAACAGCATATAAAAAAGAGTGGATTGATAGAAAAAATAATATTTATTACACCACCTCTAAAATAGTACCAGGACCAAAGGCAACAAAGGAAATAAAAGAAGGGATTAAAATGTTAAATAAGAATTCTCTTTTTAATAATTTGAGTGATTTAGATAGTAATTTACATTTAGCATTAGAAATTTTAAAGAATAATAGTAAATACAAAGAAAAAGAATTAAAATATCTAATAAAAAAAGCAATAAATGAAGAAGAAAAAATATATGATAAGTTATCAAAAATAAATAATTTAATCTAAAAACTAAGAGATCTATAACATTTTATATGTCTTCAATAAGTTACTTAATGTTCTTTTTTTATTACGATAAGCTGGATGATACCCACAACGAACCTTTACATTAGTTTTTTTTAATTCTTTTAAAGTTTCTTTTTGATTTTTAAAATTGATGCCTTGTAATATTATTAAGTCAGGGTTTAGTCTTTCAACTTCTTTATATAATAATTCTTTTTCCTTTTCTGGATATACATATTTACCCTGTTCTCTATCTTGCTTCTCTTTATCTACAAATTTACGGAGATTTATAAGAGCTACATAAGATAAAGGATTATTTTTCTCAAAATGTTTTATTATTCTTGGATCTTTAATATAACCCTTAGAATAATCTTTTTCTTTAAATGATTCTTCTTTAGGATTTAATTCCAATATCTCTCCTGCATGAATCATTGTTCCAGAAATATGAGCATTATGACCTTCTTTTTTAGAATCTTTGCCTTCTTTTGTTACCCTTTCAATCTTTTTCCTTCTTTTTTCAAAATATTGTATCCCGTATCTATAATCTTCTTTTATTTTTGTTGTATCTCCATTTAGGGGTTCATCCTTACCAATATCTAAACCAATAAACAAAATCTTTTTTTTACTACCATATTTTGAACCTACATAAGCATATGTTGCAAAACGTTTATTCCCTCTTCCATCCTCTGTAAGGCCTGAAATAGGATCAATCTTTAAATCTCTAAAAAATTTTTTATAAACTGAAGTTAATTCTTCCCTAATCTCTTGAACATCTTCATTTATTTTTATCATACTTATTAAACTTTAAGGAATTAAATAATTTAAATAAGTTTCTTTTAATCCAAAACCATAAAAATCTCCTTTTTCTAATTATTTTATAATGAAACCTATAATTTTAACAAAATCAAACTATCTTTTAGGAATACAATGTCCTAAATTCTTGTGGATTACTAAAAACGATAAAGAGAGAATCCCTGAACCTAATGAAATTGAACAAAAGAAGTTTGATGATGGAACTTTAGTAGGAGAATTAGCAACTACTTTATTTGAAGGAGGAATTAAAATTCCTGGAGAAGATTATCAAGAAAATCTAAGACTTGGGATTAATGCTTTAGAAATGAGACGTCCTTTATTTGAATTTGGGATTCAAGCAATATTAAAAGAAGGAATTATATATTCAAGAGCAGATATTCTTAATCCTGTAGGAAAAGATGAATGGGATATTATTGAAGTAAAATCTGCTACAAAAGTAAAAGATATTAATTTACATGATGTTGCTTTTCAAAAATATGTTTATGAAAAAGCAGGTTTGAAAATAAGAAAGTGTTTTTTAATGCATATTAATAATGAATATATAAAAGATGGGCAAATTGAACCTTCTGAATTATTTGTTCAAACAAATATAACTGATAAAATAAAACCTTTTGAAGAAGAATTAGAAAAGAACATAGATAAAATGTTTAATATTATTAAAGGACCTGAACCAGAATTCTCTGTTGATGATGTTTTAACAATAGAATATGATAATTTATGTCTTGATGAATTTATGAGTTCTTTACCTAAAGATAATATTTTTGAGTTTTATAGAATATTAAAGAAAAAAGCAGTAGAATTATACAAAAAAGGTTATATTACTATGAAAGATGTTCCTGAAAGTTTTAAGTTAAATGATAAACAAGAAATTCAAAAAAGATTAGTTTATGATAATGGAATTCATATCAATAAATTAGAAATTGATAACTTCTTGAAAAATTTACAATATCCTATTTATTATTTAGACTTTGAGACAATAAACCCTATTTTACCTAAATTTGATGGAATGAAACCTTATCAAAGGATACCTTTTCAATTTAGTTTACATATTCAAGAAAGTAAAAATGCTGAATTAAAACATATTTCTTTTTTAGCTGATGGAACAAATGATCCAAGACTTAAATTTATGCAATCATTAAAAGAGAATTTAGGAGATAAAGGAAGTATACTTGTGTATAATCAAGGATTTGAAAAGGGAGTTCTGAATGAATCAGCAATTGCTTTTCCAGAATTTAGAGAATGGTACGAGGAGAATATCCTGCCAAGAATCAAAGATTTATGGGATGTTTTCAGGAATTTCTATTATTATGATCCCGAGCAAAAAGGCTCTTGCTCTATCAAATATGTTCTTCCAGTAATTTCTGATTTAAGTTATAAAAATTTAGAGCATATAAAAAAAGGAGATGAAGCATCATATCAATGGGAAAGAATTACTTTTAATGACATTAATCCTAAAGAAAAACAAGAAATGAGAAATGCCTTAGAAAAATATTGTGAATTAGACACATTAGCAGAAGTTAAGATTGTTGAAGGATTGTGGGAGGTTTTAAATGGTAAAAGTAACTAACAAAGAAAAAATGGATAATGCAAGAAAAAAATTTGAAGAAATAGCGAAGCAAATAAGGAATAAAAAAGAATGGTCTAGTTCTGATCTCTTAAAACTTAAAAACTTTAAACCTAAAAAAAACTTTTTAGACTCTGAAGAAAAGATTAAAGAAATAACAAGAAAGGCTTTTAAATTAGCAAAAAGAGATAAAACAGAAGATGCAATAAAAGAATTATGTAATATTAATGGAGTTACCATATCTATTGCTTCATTTATACTTACAATAAAATTTCCAGAAAGATATGTACCTTTTGATGTAATCACTATAAATGAACTAAGAAAAAAGAAATGTTTTAAACAAAACGATATACCAAAAGATACAATAAATTCAGAAGATTACCCCTTTTTCGGGTATCTTTCTCATTATTTAGAGTATATTGAACTTATGAGAAAAAAAGCTAAAGAAAAAGGAATAAAATTGGAAGATCTTGAAAGGGAAAAATGGGAAAAAAGAATAAAGTAAGAGATTAAAAAAAGAAATGTATAGAAAAAATTATTTAAAGATAAGATTAGTTTTATTATTATGAATCCGGAAGATATTAAAATTAAATTTATAGACAAAACTGTTATTTTAAAAAATATAAATGAAGAAGATGCTAAAAGAAAAGGTCTTGAGGAACTTGGAGAAGCTTTTGGTTTAAATGTTGGTTATTGTGCATGGATTGGTTCAAGATATTCTAAAGATTTTAAGAATAAAGTAAAATATTACCAAATTATTAAAAATGATATACAAAAATTTGGAACAAAGAAGATTAATGGTGGTGTAAGAGTTAAATTTTATGCTGAAGGAGGAAAAGATAAAATATTATCTCAAATAAGATCTATGATTCTTGTAGAAGAATTAATGGTCAAAGAGTTATTCTTTTTTAAGAACAAAGAAGAATCAAAAGAATTTTGTTTGAGAAGAGATATAGAGAAAGTACCAATAAAAAATTCTACTAAATATTATATGTTTTTTAATAAACAAACAAAAAGATTCACTAAAAAAAAGTTTAAAAAAGAGGATACAATCTCAGCTAAATCTAATTTATCAGAACTAATAGACAAAACAAAAAAGCGAGATTTGTTATTCGTATTAGATAATAAAAAGTTAGTAGGAGTGATACACTTTTGTGATTTAATTAGCTCAACGGCATATATTTATTTTTATTCTATTTTAAATGTATTTGAAAGATTATTAAGAGAGAAATTAATTCTAATAAAAAAAGAGGATAAGGATATATTACTATTTTTAAAAAATCGTGAAAGTTCAAATAAAGAAAAATTAGAAAAATTAGAAAAAAATATCTATGAACAAAAACTACCTCCATTTCAACATATAGAATTAAGAGATTTACTATATTATTCACTGAGTGAAAAGGCAATATCTTTACAATATACTTCAAAAAAAGAATTAAAAAAAGGGATACAAAAGATTATTTATTTTAGAAATACTGTTATGCATAATAAAGATTTCTCTTCAAGACAAGATTCTGGGAATATTCCTTCAGAAATGTTGTATGAAAGAAAGGATTATAATAAGTTTTTAGAAGCATATGATATATTAATTTCTTTTATTAAAGAATTAAATAAAATAGATTAATCTTAGTTATAAAAAATATTATATCTTATTTTGTTTTATTTTTATTTAATAATGCTCCCTTATGTAATCATATGCTTTATCAAACAAATCTTGTTCTTTGTGAAGTTTATATTTCAAAAGGGTTCTTCTTAAAGCCATCTTTATTTCTTTTTCTCCAGATAATGTCCATTGCCACCCATCAAATCTCGTAACCTTTACGACCCCATCAATTTCTTCTACTATTTTTTCTATAATTTTTGGAGTAGTTTCAACTTTGCATTCTAAAAAGAGTTTACTTAATGCTTCTCTTGAGCTGTCGATCGGTTCTGCCTCTGTTTCTCTTTCAAGCTTAACGGTTTCCTTAGCAATTTCTAAAAGTTCTTTTAAGAAGGTTAAACTATTAATTACATTCTTATAATGTTTTTCTTTCAACTCTTCCAATCTCTTACCAAGCTCCTTAAATCTAGGATCGCCTGCATGTTTATGTAAATTCCAGACAATACGCATCTCAAGTTCTTTTGCTTTTATTCTTGCATCTTTTTCATTAATTCTTCCAAGAACACTTGAATCCATGATTAATGGCTCTAAATCATCTCTAATTGTTTGAACAGTTACATTTTTATTGATGAGCTCGATTGTCTTTGCTCCTAAAGTATGCCAGATTAATCGACCATTTCCACTTGGAGGCTGTAAAGATTCGTAAATTTGAGTTAACCATTTGTAATCTTTCTGATAGTTATCCAAGAACTTATCAGGAGATACTGCTTCCCAATGTCGATTCAAATAAGAATAATCTGCAGCGAATTCATCTTTCTTTTCATTTGTAGGTAAACAATCCTGTGCGAGTAAAAGACCCTCGTATCCATCAATAGATCTATCTATTTTCTTAAAATGGGATAAACATTTTTTTATAGCATTAGGGACTTCATCTCTTAGATTACTAATATTGGAAATTACTTTTTGAACATCTTTTATATCAAAATTTAATGATTTAGAAACATTATCAAAAATTCCTAAATAGTCTACAATTAAACCATTATTTTTTCCATTATATGGTCGATTAACTCTACAGATTGCTTGCAATAATGTGTGGTCCTTCATTGGTTTGTCTAAATACATAACTTGATTTATAGGAGCATCAAAACCAGTAAGAAGCTTTGATGTAACGATGAGTAATTTAAGAGGATCTTTTGGATCTCTAAACCTATTAAGCAATTTTTCCATATCATCGTCGCTTAAGAAATATTTCTTTTTCCATTCAGTTTCTTTTGTATTAACAGTCATAACTACTGCAGTTTCTTCTGGAGATAATAATTTGTCAATTTCTTTTTTATACAAATCACACGCATCCCTATCAAAAACAACAATTTGTCCTTTGAAATTATTAGGCTCAATATATTCTTTGTAATGTTCTACCATATTTTTACAAACTTCCTTAATTCTATCTTTAGATTTAATTAAAGCCCCCATTTTCGCAGCACGTTTAGATAGTTCTGCTTTATCATTATCTGAAAGGGCATCAGTTATTTCATCGAAGGCATCATCAATTGCCTTTTTATCAATTCTTAATTCAACGGGTCGAGGTTCAAAATAAATCGGAAGTGTTGCCTTATCTGTTAAAGATTGCTCAAATGAGTATCGATTCATATAACCATTTTTATCTTGCTCAGCTCCAAAAGCCCAGAAAGTATTTCTGTCCCTCTTATTAATTGGAGTTCCTGTTAATCCAAATAAAAATGCATTTGGTAAAGAATCTCTCATATTTTTACCCAAATCCCCCTCCTGAGTTCTATGTGCCTCATCAACTAAAACAATTATATTCTCTCGATCGTTTAAAATCCCATTAGCCTCTGCAAATTTATGAATTGTTGTTATAATTATTTTTCTAGTATCTTGTTTTAATAATTTTTTTAATTCTTCACGAGATTCAGCAACTACTATATTTGGAACTTGTGAAGCACTAAATGTTCCGCTTATTTGAGAATTTAAATCGATTCTATCTACGACAACAATAACTGTCGGGCTTTTTAGTTTGGGTTCTTTTCTTAAAAGTTGTGCAGCATAAACCATTAATAAGGATTTTCCTGAACCTTGAAAATGCCAAATTAATCCTTTTCTAACTTTGCCATCAATAACTCTTTGTATAAGTTGTTTTGTAGCTTCATATTGCTGGTATCGGCAAAGAACTTTAATACTTTGTCCAGTTTTATCTGTGCTAAATAAAGTAAAGTTTAATAATAAATCAAGAACAATCTCAGGTTTTAACATTAAATCAACAGAATTTTTTAATTCGGTTAATTTCTCAAAAACCGTATCTGTTGTTTTTTTCCAAGGTTGCCATTTTTCAATTGGTAGTTTAATTGAACCAACTCTGTATTCTTTACCATCTGTAGCAAAGCAGAATAAATTAGGGACAAATAATGTAGGTAAGGAATTTTGATATTCTTCGAGTTGAATCGCCCCATCAACCCATGAAATTGCAGGTCTAACAGGGGTTTTACATTCTCCGATTACTAAAGGTATTCCATTTACTAAAAGAACTAAATCTGCTCTTCTATTCTGTCCAGAAATAAAAGTATATTGTGTTGTAACAATAAATTCATTATTTTTTAAGTCATCAAAATCAATTAATTTTATAGATACGTGCTCGCCATTTTCTCCAAAAGGCATGGTTTTTTCATTTCTAATCCATCGAGTAAACTCTTCATTAGTCTTAACAACCCCTGTCCCTCTTGCAGACACCAATATGGCTTTTAATTTATACAAAACTTCATCCGCTCTATCATGATCTTCTTCAATTGAAGGATTTAATCTAATAAGGGCATCTCTAACTTGTTTCTCAACTA
The DNA here is from genome assembly GCA_964612895.1 of Candidatus Woesearchaeota archaeon. GTDB lineage: Archaea > Nanobdellota > Nanobdellia > Pacearchaeales > GW2011-AR1 > JAGVXH01. The sequence continues at coordinate 288,917 of CAZTFL010000001.1, read as the reverse complement.
AGACATCTGTTTCTTGACGAGGAAGTTTTTCTTTTGGAACGAAAGTCCAACCGTGTTTAACTAAAAGGTCTCTTACATAATCTTCAACGGTGTTTTGTTCATTAAACATTTTATTTCTCCAATCTTATTTTACCCAAAAAAAGCTCATTCATAAGTTTTTGCCTTAGGGCTTTTAAAGACTTAAGATTCTCCTTATAGCTAAAAAGTCCATTATCAATTTTTACCAATACGTCTACAATCTTTTTTTGTTCATCTATGCTTGGAGGAATACCTAATTTTATATTTCCCACAATAGAAGTATTTAGGTTCCCTTGCGTCCCAACCTGTTTATTTGATAAAAACTCTTTCTCTTTAAAAAGTAACACATAAAATAAATATTCCATTAAAATTTCTTTTTCTTTTATACCGGAGAACAATACAAAGCCGTCATGTATGCATGCATCCATATCAATTATAACTGGTTTCCCGATTGTTGCACATATACTCATAATTAGATCTCCCTTCATAACCCGAACACTCTTTGATGCACCTAATTCAGATAAATATTGTGTAGTTTTTTTAAGATATTTATATACTGGAGTTACATCTGCTATTCTAATCCAGCCCGGTCCAGAATTGGAAAAAAACCTTTTATCATTTATCGGTCTTGGAGAAGCCCCCCTTCTAATATTGCATATATCTGAAATCTTTTTAATATTCCAACCTTTAGGAATTAATCCCAATTCTGATTCAATATAATTTTGTTTTCCAATTCCCTTTGTTAAGACTTCTTTCATAGTTTTAAGTCTAAATAATTCAAATTTTTTAATAACACCTTCATTATTTTTTATGGCTTCTTCCACAGCCCACAAAACTTCTGCAATCTTTTTTTGTTCGTTTAATGGCGGGAGTAATAAATCATAACTTGCGATGTCTTTCCAATTTAAGAAAGGATTTGTAGAACCATGAGCACTATTGCATGCATGTTTTGTGAAGCTCTCTGTTTGAATTATAAATGGCAGAAGCTTTTGAGATAGTTTTTCTTCATTAGCTTGGAGTGTGAATGTAACATTAGAACAAACTCCCTCAAAATCAACCATGCCTCCTTTTCTAAGTCTTGGATTTCTTGTAACATAAAGAACTTGTCCTGGCTTAAATCTCATATGAAACGCAGAGCCGATTACTCCTTCATTGCCTTCAATTGGTGCAGATTTAGTAATTCTTATCTCTCCCTCCTCAAAATGTTCTCCTCCAATATATCTATCAAAGGTCCACTCTTCTCGATTATGAACTTTATCTTTTACATGCTCAACAACATCTCCGAGCTTTATTTTTTCCCAACCCTTAGGAATTTTATTTTCCATTTATTACCTCCTTCAAAACTTTATTCATTTCTTTAGTAGACTCTTCAAGTTCTTTAGAGCTTTTTTTCCAATCATCGACAAACTTCTTTAATGGAGTTGTAATAATATCCATGTTAAGGTGTCGATGATTCTCAACATACAATTTAATGTTTAGGTTTCCATTGTTACTTAAAACATCCTCATTGCTTACAATCTTAGCAAAACCCTCAACATCTTTGTATTCTTTATATGCTTTGAAGATTTTATCAATATGGTGCTTTTCTAAAAAGCTCTGAGTTTGTTTTCGAGTAAGTTCATCTCTTGCATCAATAAATAATATCTTTCCCTTTTTCGCAGGATCTTTTTTAGTTTTACAAAAGACTAAACAAGACTCCATTGAAGAATTATAGAATAAATCTTTTCCAAGTCCAACAACACAATCAATTAAATCTTCTTCAATAATTCTTTTTCTCATTTCCTGCTCTGCATCCCTTTCTAAAATTCCGTGAGGAAATAAAACACCGCATCTTCCAGTCTTATCTTTCATTGAACAAATTATGTGCTGAAAGAAAGCATAATCAGCATTGCCTTTTGGTGGAAGCCCATATTTATTTCTTCCCCAAGGATCATGTTTCCACGCTTCTTGATTCCATTTGCTAATTGAATAAGGCGGATTGGCGATAACAATATCAAACTTTTTTAATTGATCATTTTCAACAAAAGCAGGGTCTCTTAATGTATCTCCTCTTGCAACATGAAAATCATTAAAGCCATGAATAAACATATTCATCCTCGCAATACCTGAGGTGATCATATTTATTTCCTGCCCATATAATTTTAAGTTTCTATATTCCTCTCCCTTTTCTTTAACTAACAAGGCAGAATTAAGCAACATTCCTCCTGAACCGCAAGTAGGGTCGTAAATAGATTCGCCTGGCTTTGGATCTAAAATCATAGCTAATATCTTAACAACTGTTCTATTAGTATAAAATTCTGCAGCAGTATGTCCGCTATCATCCGCAAACTTCTTAATCAAGAATTCATATGCAGTTCCAAATTCATCTTGAGGAACGTTTTTTATTGTGAGATTTAAAGTTGAAAAGTGCTCTATTAAACTTGTAAGAATTGAGTCACTTAATCTGTCTTTGTTGGTCCAATTAGTATCTCCAAAAATGCCCATTAATTTGTCTTGATTAGATTTTTCAATATTGTCCATTGCATTTTTAATTGCCTTTCCTACATCCTTGCTGACTTCTCTTACATCCTTCCAATGAGAGTTTTTTGGTATTTGGAATTCATGCTGTTCGGGATAGTTTGCATAATCTTCATCGCCATCGGACTCTTTCAATGCATCTTCATATTCTTCATCATACACATCAGATATTCTTTTAAAGAACATTAATGGAAAAATAACGCTTTTATAATCTCCTGGATCAATTACTCCTCTAAGTAAATTCGCAGCACCCCAAAGATATCCCTCTAATTCTTGCTGACTTATTGCTCCTTCGACTATCTCTTGTTTTGCTTTGCTCATATTAAATTATATTTCTCCAAAATTTTACTCATTTCTTTTTGTGATTTATTGAATTTATCTTCTTCATCTAAAAGAGATTTATAGACTTGCTCTAAACTAACCCTATCTTCTTCATCTATCTTTTTTATATATCTAAGTAAGTTGAGATTATAATCATTCTCGGCAATTTCTGAAGCATCGACAACACGGCTGATATTTTCTTTATCTTTATAAGATTCATACCATGATAAAACATTATTTGTATGTTCTTCTAAAAAATAATTTTGATTTCTGCCTTTTTGATATTGATTAGAAGCATCGATAAAATAAATTTTATTCTTTTTATTTTTCTCTTTGTTTAGTTTCAAAACTAAAATGCATGCACTTATTCCAGTCCCATAAAATAAGTTTGGTCCTAATCCAATAATTGTCTCAACTAAATCATTATCAATCAATTCTTTTCTAATTCTTGCCTCAGCCCCACTTCTAAACAAAGCCCCATGCGGAAGAATAACTGCCATCCTACCGTTTGGATGGGCCATTGATTTTACCATATGCTGAACCCATGCAAAATCACCATAGCTCTCTGGCGGAACTCCTGCAAAATTTCTGCCAAAAGGATCTTGTGCCCAATTTTCGTATCCCCAATTCTTTAAAGAAAATGGCGGATTAGCGATTACTACATCAAACTGAGCTAGTCTATCCCCCTCTCTAAAAGCAGGATTTCTTAAAGTATCTCCTCTAATGATTTGAAAATCCTTCATTCCATGTAAAAATAAGTTTATCCGAGCTATTGCAGAAGTAGTCAAATTCTTTTCTTGCCCATAAATCCTTAATGTTCTAAAGTCCCCATTTCTTTCCTTAACATAATGATATGCCTCTAAAAGCATACCTCCCGAACCGCATGCAGGATCGTAAATACTATCTGTTTCTTTGGGCTTTAATATTGAACCCATTAAATGAACTATTGTCCTTGGAGTATAGAACTCACCTGCTTTTCGGTTAGTTAAATCTGCAAATTTTTTAATTAAAAATTCATATGCTTGTCCTAAAAGGTCATGCTCTGCATTTTTCTTAGATAAGGTTTTGCTTGAAAAATGTTCTACTAAGTTAATCAAAAGTTCATCAGGCAATCTTTCTTTATTGGTCCAATTAACATCTCCAAAAATACCATAAAGTTGATCTGGATTTGCCTTCTCAATTTCTCTAAAGGAATATTGAATTGCTTCTCCAACGTTGGTAGTTTTTTCTCTCACATCCTTCCAATGAGCTCCACTAGGAATTATATAATCATGTTGCTCAGGAAAAGAGGCATATTCTTCATCTCCTCCCGATTCTTCTAGAGCATCTTCATATTCTTCATCATAAATATCTGAAATACGCTTAAAAAAAAGTAGGGGAAAAATATAGGCCTTAAAATCTGAAGCATCAACAGGTCCCCTTAAGATATTGGCAGCACCCCAAAGGTATGATTCCATCTCTGAAAGGGTTATTTTTTCCACCATAATTAATTAATGAGTCTGATTTTTAAAAAGTTATTTAATCCGTATTACTCCTGTATTATTTGCTTCTCAAAATAATGCGAATCTTTTAAAATAAGGGTTTCTTTAGAAAATTATGATAAACGACCTTGTTGAACCGGTAATGCCTCAAGGCGGAATAATCCTTAGATCAAACTCTTTGGATCCAATAAAATTTTTAGAGATAGTTGGTGACGAAGAGTTTGAACGAATTATTGAACAATGGGCTTTTTATTTATTTAAGAAGAAACAAAATAAAGATGTGAAAGTGATTAGGATAGGGGGTCCAGGAGATAAGGGACGAGATATTGGTGTTTATGAAAATGATGGAACCTGGATAAATTATCAATGTAAGAAATATGCTAAGAAATTATCAAAAAAAGAGATTTTGATTGAAGTTGGGAAAATTTGTTATTATTGCAAACAAGGAAGTATAACGCCTCCAAAAGAAAATTATATATTTTCTCCAAAGGGAGTCACTCCAAATGCATGGGATATTTTGAACTCAAAAGAAAATCTCAAAAAAGAGTTGATTTCTAACTGGGACAATTCTTGTTGTAAATCTATAAGTACATCAGGTATTCCATTGACAGATGAACTAAAAAGTTATTTAGAATCGTTTGATTTTTCAGTGTTTAAACTTTTAGATATAAAGGACTTTATTGAACAATACAAAGAGACGCCATGTTTTTCATACCACTTTGGAATATTATCTAAACCTCGTCCAATATCAAAAAGACCTCCTGAAGAAATTATGAATAGCGAGGCAGTTTATATAAAAAAGATACTTGATGCTTATGCAGATTATCTTGGAAAAGATGCTTTTTCTTCCTCAGAACTGGATAAAAACAGCGATTTAAAAAAAGATTTTGAGGAACAAAGAGCTTATTTTTATGAAGCAGAATCTCTTGAACAGTTCTCAAGAGATATAGATCCGGAGATGGAGCAGTTTAACTCATTAAAAAACGATATCTATGAAGGAGTGTTAGAAAAAATTAGAGAAGATTGCCAAAATGGATTTGAAAGATTAAAAAAGGTTTTAAGTCATTCTTCTCTTGTTCAAATAAGACCGACCCTGGTTTCTAGTCAAGCTTCTAATTCTGATAAAAAGGGAATTTGTCATCATTTAGCTAATGAAAAATTGGAGATAAAATGGAAGAAGTAATTTTTAATGGAAGGGTAGAATTAGCTATCAGGCTTCTATTTTTACTAAAACATTCCAATAAAGATTTAGATCTTCAAAGAATTCTTTATTACAATTATTTAATGCTTCATTCTTCAGATATTTCTGGAGGTCCAAGTAGTTTACATCCTGATTTGCCTAATAGATCTTGTGAAATAATTGTTCTCAGAGAAAATTACAAAGAAGCTATCCAGACACTCCTTTCAAAAGGAGTAATTTCTGTTAAATATAAAACAAATGGTGTTTACTATTCTAAAAATAAAGATACTTTGAATTTCCTTAGTTATTTTGAAAGCGATTATTCGAGGAATATTGATGAAACAGCTAAATGGATATGCGATTATTTTGGAAAAGAAAATGATATAAAAATATCTAAATTTATCAATAGTAATTTAACTAAATGGGGGGAAGAGTTTTCTCAGGTAATTTAAATGTATAAAGGATTTTATTTTAAAGAATTAAGAGTTATCGGAAAAGACAAAGAGCCAACCATAATAAAGTTAGACAATTCTCTAAATGTAATCTCGGGTCCATCTAACACAGGCAAGTCATATATTTTTCAGTGTATGGACTTTATGCTTGGAGCCCAGTCTAAACCAAAACCAATACAAGAATCTACAGGATATGAAAAGATGTTGTTAAATTTAGTAACCTATGAGGGTAAAGAGTATACTATTATTCGAGATTTGTTTGATTCTAAAATAGAATTCATTGAAGGTTCAGTAGAAGAATATGGTAAAATAGCTTCAAAAGAATTAAAAGCTAAAAAAGGGAGTAGTAGGGAAGAGAATATATCTGGTTTTTTATTGAATTTAATAAATCTAAAGGGATGTCAACTTAAGAAAAATGATTCTAATGAAAAACAAGAAATTAGTTTTAGAAATTTAAGAAAAATATGCTTAGTTAATGAAGAGGAGGTAATTTCAGAGAGTTCTCCTATTTACACCGGGCAGTATACTGAGAAAACTATGGAGACCTCTTTATTTAAACTACTTTTATCTGGGAGAGATGATGATGAACTTGAAACTATCGAACCTATTAAAACATTTAAGATTAGAGTAAACTCCAAAATAGAATTGCTTAAAGAAGAATTATCCGAAAAAGAGAAGATTATTTTTAATTTAGATAATAGGTTAAAAGAGATTAAGGTAGATTCTATCAATTTAAAGATAGAAGAGTTGACATCTATTTTAAACGAAAATCAGAAAGAGCTTTTTATTGAAGAGGAAAAAAGACAAAAAATTTGGAAGGAAATTGATGTTATAAGGAGTAAAATAAACCAATTAGATAACCTTGAAAGAAAATTTATTTTACTTGATAAACACTATGATAGCGATCTTAAACGATTAGATTTTATTAATGAAGGCGGTCAATTAATTGATCAATTGGCGGATAAAAACTGCCCCGTATGTGGTAAAATATTCGGAGCCGATGTTTCAAAACTAGACAATGCTTTTATGGAATCTATTCAAAAAGAAGCTGATAAAATCTTGATAAAAAAGAAAGAACTCTCTGAAGTATTAATTAATTTGAAAAATGAAAAAGAAGAAGTGCTCAAAAACCATGAATTGATAAAAGTCTCTTTTGATAAAATTAATATAAAAATAAAAAACAGTATTGCCCCCGTAAAACAAATAAATGAAAATCAATTAAAAGATTTTTTAAAGATAAAGGATCAAACAATACAACTGGACTTATTGAAAGAAGAGGTTGCTAAGATAAATCAGGATATTTTATATTACCAAAATAAATTACAAACAAGAAATGTTAAGGGCGAAGAAAGAATCTTAGAAAAAGAAGTCTATGATACTTTTGTTGAAGACGTCAAATATTTCCTGAACTCTTGGAAGTTAGGCGTGAAAGAAGTTTTATTTGATCCAAATAAAAATGATATTATTATCAATGGGGATGAAAGAAGAAATCATGGAAAGGGTTATAGGGCAATATATCTAGCTGCATTTATGTTGGGGCTACTTAGATATTGTTTAAAAAACGATAAACCTCACCCACGATTTATAGTTATTGATTCTCCCTTAACAACCTATAAAGAGAAAGACACAATCAAACCCGAAGATCTTAAGTCTGAAACTATTCAAGAAGATTTTTTTGAGTCTATATCCCAGTTCTGTATTGAAAACAATGTTCAAGTGATTATCTTAGATAATAAACAGCCTTCTAAAGACAGGGATGAATTAAATCATATACATTTTACTGGAAATAATATCTCTGGAAGGATAGGTTTTTATCCGGTTATTAAATAATCTCCATACAAATTCTATGAAAAAGAAAGAAATTACTCAAATTAAAAAGATTGAAGAGAATGATCCTCTTAGAGATAAAAAAAGAGCTTATATTGAAGGAGTAAATAGGATTGGTAAATGAAAGTTATGAGAGTTTAATCAAAGAAGAAATAATTTATGGAGAGAATAAGTTTGAGATTGATTTTTCTAAAGAAGATGATACTAAGAAGAGAATAATTACTTCCACACTTATAAATTTCTTTTGTAATGCAAACGAAACTATTAATCAATCTAAGATGGATACTGAAATATCAACACAAATAAAAGATAACCTCTTTTTTAGTTTTTTAGATTTAATCTTTAATAGTTATTTCAATCTAAGAAAACAGTTCTCTGTTACATTAGGAGATACTGATACAGCTTTTGAATACTACCTTAATAATTTCTCTGACTTTGATAGAAATTTAATAGGGTATATACATCATTTTTATGAAGACATTAATTCGTCAAAAATGTTTAAACAAGTAAGAATGTTACCTGAGAAATTTTTTCCAAAAAAGGAGGAAGAAAAATAAATGCAATTCTACCAAAAATATCCCCCCGTAAAAATTTTATTAGCTTACATAATTATGATGATCTTTACATTAATTGTAACTCTAGCTTCAATATGGACATTTACTTTCGCAATAGCTCCATTCTTTCAAGGATTAACCTCAATTTTGGTATTTCTTACAATCCCTTTACTTTATCTGGGAGTATTGATTTATTCAACTAGAAAGATAAAAAAATTTTATAATCTTGTTGATAAAAAACATCAATATAGACTAGATGTAATAAAATATATTCTGCTTTACATTGTAATTATGCTTATGTTATTTTTTATTTTTCTTTTGAGTTTTTATTTCCCATTAGAAAAGCAAGGCTTAAACAATGAACCCCTGAGTTTTAATATTCAACCATATTTATTTGAAAATCAGTTTTATCTTTATCCTAACGAGAATTTTTCAAAAGCCCAAGAAATTTATTCTTGGTATAATATTACTTTTTCAATTTTAGATCCAATAAAGATAAATCGAACATTAGAAGAAAATTATACTAAATTAATTTTTACCCAGAATTGCACAATCATCGAAGAATTGTTTAATCTTACTAATTATCAAGATGAGAAAACAATAAAATTAATTCTATTAGAATTTAATGGTTCAACAAAAGGGATGGCACATATATGTGGTAAGGGTAATCTTGCAATAGTTACATTAAATAATTCAATGTCTGGTTGGGTTTTAGCTCATGAATTGGGGCATGTTTTAGGAGCAGAAAAAGAATGTTGGAGATTTAATTTAATGAAAGAATATTCAAGAGAGTGTTATGGTGCTAATTGGATAACTCATGATTTTATCAGAGATTTACAACCAGACTTCCTTAATCAAGAGCAAATCGATGCCGTTGTGAATTCAATAAAAACAAGATTTAGCTAATTTTATTCATCTTTATAAAACCAGAGTAATAAAGGAATCCCATTTTCTTTAATAATTTCTTTTAGTTGTAGTTGTAATTCTTCAATTTTTCTGAAATAATTTAATTTATATGAGAATTTAGATCTCTTTTCTTTTAATTGGGGAAATTCAGAAAATAACTCTTTCTTTAATTTTAATGTATTCCATGCTTGAAAGCTCTCAGAGTAATATATTTTTCCTTCACTATCTATTCTTGTTCGTGGTATTAGTGGTCTTTGCATTTTTAGTTTTAACCACTTTTTCCCTTAGGATATAATAGTTAATTCATCTTTTTATTAAAACTCTTGTAATAAAATCTTGTTCAAAAATACAAATAAATTTTAAAAAGTGCAAAATCTACTAATATATAAGAAAAATGGATGAAAAAGACAAATTAATTTTATTTGAATTATTACAAGACTGCCGTCAACCCATTTCTAAGATATCAAAATCAGTACAACTTCCACAACAAACAGTTAATTATCGTATCAAAAAGATGGAAGAAAGAAAAATTATTAAAAAATGTACAGTTAATATTAATTATCCAAAATTAGGTTTTAGTAGACATTCTATTTATTTAGACATACAAGGAGTTTCTTTTATTGATGTTAATAAATATTTGAAAAAAATAACATCTATTGAAGAAGTTAGTTGTTGTTATATGCTTCATGAAGTAAGCCAATGGAAACTTTATATTTCTGTATGGACTAAAACAATTGAAAGATATGACGAAATACAAACAAAAATATTAATTAATTTTAAAGATAAAATAAAAAATTATTTATCTTTTCAAAGTGTTAACTCAAAAACTTATTTTGCTAGAATCTTAAATCCTAAGAAAAAAGCAAAAGTTGATATTAAAGGTAGTCCCGAAAGTGTTGAATTAAAAAAAGAAGATTTAAATTTAATAAAATTATTAAAAAATAATTCTAAACTTTCTACAGTTGAATTAGCAAATAAATTAAATACAACTGCTAGTTCAATTATGAGGAGAATAAACTCTCTTAAAAAAAGAGATATTATTGAGAGATGTTACCCAATCATTGATTTGAAAAAAGTAGGATTTACAGAATATACTTATATATCTAGAATAGATCCTTCTTATGTAAAAGAATTAGAAAATTTTATGAAACTTATTGAACAAGACCCAAGATTTATTATTTGTATAAAAGCTGTAGGTTATGTTAATTTATATTATGCTTTTTTAGTAAAAAATAGAGAAGAATTAAAAGAAATCAATGAAAAGATTGAACAAACATTGGGTAAAGCAATTTTGGAAAATCATAAAATTGAAGTTGATAATATGGTGAGTTAAAATGAAAAATAAATTTATGCAATTAGCAATAGAAGAAGCTAAGAAAGGAATTCAAAAAAAAGATGGTGGACCTTTTGGTGCAGTTATTGTTAAAGATGGAAAAGTAATCTCAAAAGCTCATAATAGGGTTATAAAGACAAATGATCCTACAAATCATGCTGAGATGATTGCAATTAAAAAAGCTTGTAAAAAATTAGGTAGATTTGATTTATCTGATTGTGAAATTTATTCTTCTGGTGAGTCTTGTCCAATGTGCTTTTCTGCAATTCATTGGGCTAAAATGAAAAAAGTATACTATGGATGTACTAGAAAAGATGCTGAAAAAATTGGTTTTGATGATAAATTTATTTATGATGTTTTAAGTGGAAAGGCTAATAAGAAACAAGTTAAGATTAAGTGGTTAGATAGAGAAGATGCTTTAATTCCATTTAAAATTTGGGAACAAAAAAAGGATAAAACTAATTATTAATAATCGTCACCATGATAATAATAGTTTATTATATAGAGTGACTAAGTTAATTTTTTAAAAGTTTGTCTAATTGTCCTCGAACAAAACGATAATCCCATGTTTTTCCATAATTTTTATATTTCGGGATTTTGTTCCAATTAGTCACTACAAAGAACCATTTATCATAATTTTTGTTAAGATTATCTACTTTTTCATTAAAAACTTTTTTTACTTTTAACATTGAACCAGTTTCAACTTCTATTGCATGCTTTTTACCTTTAAATTCAAAAACAATATCAGGTTTTTTAGTTGCAAAGATTTCAACTTTAATTCCTTTTTCTTCTAAATAATCTTTAATATCATATATTGCAAATAAATGATTAATACTCTCATTAAATCTAGGTTTAACAAAGAATCTTTCTTTTGTTTCACAAGAAATACTCTTTAATAATTCTTCTTTAAATCCTTTTTTAATAAGATATTCTTGTTCTTCAATAGATAACTTACTCTTCTTATGAACTAAAACATCACAATCAACATTAATATTAATATCTCTTGAAACTATTATTTCTTCAGTGATTTTTTCTTCTAATAATTCATCAGCATTTGTAGTTATTTGTTTATGTTCTTCACTTGATGCAACAATTTTAATCTCAGAATGTTCATCTTCTATTAGAAGTATACCTTCTCCAATTCCAGCAGTTAAAAGGGTTACTCTTTCAACATTACTCAAATTAAAAATTCTTTGTATACTCTCGATTACTGCTGGTTTTTGTCTTAACAAAATAGTATAAGAAGAATTAGCAAGAGCAGATCTACCAGCCTCAGAATTTAACATTCCTTCTACTTCTTGATTAATTAAAAATAAACCCATGTTAAACTTACGACAAGTTTTAACAATTTCAAAAATATAAGAAGACTCTTCAGTTCTAGATAATAAAGACCAAGATTCATCAATAACCAACAATTTTCTTTGAATGTCTTTTTTCATTTTCATATAAACATAATCTAAAACAAGAAACATTATAGTTGGTTTAACTTGTTTAGGCATATTACCAATATCAAAACAAACAAAATCATTATTAAAATTAATATTTGTATGCTTATTTAGAAAAGAGAATACCCCTGTAACATATAATTTTAAACGGTTTGTAAGGCTTCGTAAGGTGTTTTTCTCTAGACTACTGGCCTTTTTCTCCATTCTTTCTAAAACATTTAATACATCGCCTAAAATCGGAGGTTCATTATTCCAACTTTTATTATCATTCATATAAATTCCTTTTTTTTCGTAAGCTTCTGTTAAGGCTTGATCAATAAAAGATTTTTGTGGTTCTGTTAATTGTCCTAACATTACAGGCATTAAATCAACTAAAGCTAATCTTTTTTCAGTATAATCATGGCCCATTAAGTCTAAAGGATTTATTATTGTTTTAGATTCTCTTGAAAGATCAATTCTTTGTCCTTGAAATTTATTAATTAAATTCTTATATTCACCTTGTGGGTCTATTACAATCACTTTTGTACCATTCAATAAGTGTCTAGTAATAAACAATTTAGTCATATAACTTTTACCAGCACCTGAACTTGCTAAACACATTCCATTAGAATTAGATAACTTAAAAATATCTCTAATTAAAGGAATATTATTCTTATTTAAACCAAGCCAAATTCCAGTTTTATCAAATTTAAAAAATGAAGAAGTGAAAGGAAAAAAAGCTGATAATGCTGATGTTGTAATATTTCTATTAATATTTAAAAAGTCTTTACCAAAAGGTAAACAAGATTTTAATCCTGCTATCATTCTATATCTTGAATCTTTTGGAATTATTAATAAAGAATTTAATTCAGATTCTATTTTCCTTGATAATAATTTTAATTCTCCTAAACTATTAGCTTTACAATCAATATAAAATCCAAGATTAAACAATTTTTCTGAACCTTTTTGTAAATTTTCAAGTACAAACCTAGTATCTTTATATTTAATTTCTAAACTAGGATTAAACTGGTTTTTTATTTGAGCTGAGTATAAATCAGCTCTTTGTTTTTGTAATTCTCTATTTAAAGTTAATAATGTATATTCAATTGTTTGAGGATTAATATGTAAAGAGAAATTAAAATTACCAGAACAACTTATTAATTTATCTAAAAATCCTTTTTCTACAGACCTCGGATAACCATGTGCATAAATAATTTTATGATATTTATTATCAATCTTAAGATATTCAGGATTGTTTAATATTTTATTTGGTAATTCTCCATTACTATCAAAAATTTTAGAAAAGACTTGTTTTAACTGATTATCTTTTAATCTATAAGTTCTCAAATTTAAACTATGTAACCTTTCTTCACATAATTTTAATTGAACATTAATATCTAATATTTCAGGAATAATTAAATAAAAATTACGATTCATTGCAGAATTTTTAGATATAATATCTTTGATATGATTTTGATATGATTCAAAGATTCTTTCGTGTTTAGACATTTTGTTTTTTAAACCATCTAAATAATCACTTAAATCTAAAGTTTCAGTAGTCATTAAAATTTGAATTGGAAAATCAATAGAATTTAATAATTTTTGAAAAGATAATATTATAGCTTCTTGTTCTTTTTGTGATTTAATAGAAAAATTAATTGATTCTACATTTAAAATAGCAATTTTTTTATTTTTATGATAAATTAAATTATCTTTTATTTCTCCAATTTCTAATTCATTTTTTAGTTTAAAACCCTCAAGATATTGTGATCTATACCAAGTATACCAATTTTTAAGATATATTGATAAATTAAAAAACATAAAACCCGAAGCAATTATTACAATAAAACAAAATAATAAAACTTTAATAAAAAGAGTTAAATTTGTTTTAAAAATTAAAAGAATAATAAATGAAAATAAAAAAGCATAGATTAATTGAGAAAAGGTAAGACCAAAAATAATTCTTTCTTTATATTCTAATTGTTGAGGTATTTCGTACATTTTAATTAGAAAATGTGCTTTTTATTTCTTTAATTGGGGTTTTAACAGCAAGAGCTGATTTGATTATAACAAATAATATTAAAGTAAGACTGGAAACATTTAGTAGACTAAAACCACCAATCATAACTAAAATTTTTAGATTAGAAAATATATTAACTTCTAAAAATTTAGATGATGCTAATAAAATAATTGAATAAAAGAAGGGTAAGACAATTAGAACTCCTAAGAAATTTAATATTAATTTACCATAATTCTTTAATGGTTCTAAGAAATATAAAAAAATTCCAATAGCTAATAAAATAACACCAATCCCTACCAAAATATATCTCAAAGATAATAAAATTAATGTTAATACTAAAGTCATAATATAAGGAATCAATAAAACTATTTGTAATTCTAAACCAATTAAGTTATTATTTATCATTAAAAAGAAATCAGAAGGGATTAAACTAAAAATTGTAAGTGTAAGAGATGAGACAATTTCTAGAACTAATTCATACAATAAAAAACTAGCTTGAATAAGAACCATCATTATGACAATATTAGCAAGATTTGTCTTACTATTTTCTCTTTTCTCTGGCGATGAGCCTGAAACAATAAATTGAAATCCAATGAATAATAATAAAAGACCATAAAATAAAGATAAAATATAAATTATTATAGACCAAATTTCTAAGAAAAGATTAATATTAACAGGTTGAATAAGTAAATTTCTAATTCCTTCTAATAAAGGTTTTATAGGTAAATTTAATAGATCAATAAGAAAATTAGAAAAACTTTCCATAATACAAGAGCCTAAGTTTGAAATACTACATTCGCTCATTTGAATTTAATGAAATATAAAATTTCTTTAGGATAATATAAATAACAAAAGTCAAACCTAAAATAAGGAATATATTTCTTATAGTTTTTAGTTTGGATGAATCAAAGACAGTTATTATTTTCCTTATGGTTTTATTATCAAATTCTATTATAATCTCATTTTGACCTGGAATTGCATTCAAATAAATTTTATCTTTAACTATAAATTTTTTATTTCCATAAGTAACATTAACATAAACATCTCTAGGAATAATCTCTATTTTTATTGTTTCATTTTCTTTAAAATGAGTTTTATTATCTATTATTATATTAATTTCTTCTTCTAAAAAATTAAGTTCACAATGTTTAGAATTAAAATTAAAGTGATCATAAATTCTAATTTCACATTCTGAAGGTTGACTAACTTTAAAAATAACTTTGTTTAAAAAAGAGTTCACAATAATTTGTGAATAATTAATTTTTTCGTCTTTTTTTGCTTTAATTGATAAAACATTTCCTGATTCAAATTCATAATAATATTGATACTTTGTTTTTTGATAATATGAATCTCCAAAGAATAAATTAATAGCTGTATAATTATTTGAGATTAATTCCCCTTGAATCGTTTGATTATATTGTGGGGTAAGATTCAAATCAAAATTTAAATTATTATTATACAATCTTACAATTAAAACATCATTTCTAACAGTAGATTCACCTGTATAATCTGTATCACGATAAAATGTACAAACACTATTCACTAATCTATATCTAATTACTTGATATCTTACTCTTATAGAAAGTATTCCTACAAAAGTGATATTATCTAATTTATCTGTTATTTCAAAAGATGTAATCTTATCATTTCCAATTAATTCATTATTAGCATAAATTTCTAATGTTGATGTATTTTCAACTAATTTATATTCGGTTTTACAATCTCCTGGATAAAGTTTAGTTGGATGGGATATTTGATAATTATACGCAGAGAAAATTTTTGCTTTATTAGGAACATATAGAATATTATCTTCTTTAACAGAAGGACTTATCGTTAAAATATTAAACCAAGCATCTTGGATATACTCTGCTCCAACCCCTCTGTTATAAGGAGAATTATTTAATTTTAAACCCGAATTCCAATTATTAACAAATTCATGATTTGGTTTTAATCTCCAATTATTAATCATATCTAAAATTAGACTAGTCTCATATTCTTGAGATAAATTAAGACTTTTAATTTTAAAACAAATTTCTTGATACTCTTTATTTAATTCTTGACAATTAAGGGCGGTTGTTAGTGGTAATAAAAAAACAACCACCCAAAAAAGAAATTTCTTCATTTCAATATTAAGTCAACTATAAAAGGTGCAGCCCAAATTACTGCTAAACCAATAATAACGTACATAACCATATTTTTTGCTTTTTCTCGTTTCCCAGGATCTGATCCACTAGAGATATAAGTTATTCCAGCAAATAACATTACTAGTCCTGCTATTATTGTTGCTGCATATTTCACCAAGTTATAAATTGTCATTAATGGTTGTAAAATCTCTTCAAAGTCTGATTCACTTGATGCTAAAACCAAACTTAATTGTAAAACCAAAAACAACAATAATAATATTGGAGTTATAGTCAACTTTCTTGATTTAATTCGGCATTTATTTTGTGCCATTGTAAAATGGATTCTAATTCTTTTTTGTTTGGATATTTTAATTTTAATACATTTAAACAAGTAGTACAGATTTCTCCTTCAATAATAAAATCTCCACAAACATAACATTTTTTTGTCATGATGTGATGAGATTATATCCTTATAAATGAAATCGGAGACTTTTTTTATCCAAAAAATTATCCACTTTTTGTTTCCGATTTATTATATATTCTTTTTTATATTGATTAATTATGGAAGAAAATAATTTTGAAGATTTATTTGATCAGATTATTTATAATTTAAGAGAAATAAATGCTTTACTTGATGAATTGATTAATGGAACTAAATAAAATAATTCAAGGAGATTGTCTTCAAATAATGAAAACTTATCCCAACAATTGTATAGATTTAATTTTAACAGATCCTCCTTATGGAGATAATGTTGCTTATGGTTGGAATAATAAAATAATCAAAAATAATGAAAATCCTTTAATTAATTGTAATGCCTTAATTGAAATGTATCGTATCCTAAAACAAAATCGTTCTCTTTATATATTCACAAACTGGAAACATTATCCTTTTTTAACAGAATTTATTATTAGATATACTAAATTTAATATTAGACATTTAATCGTATGGAAAAAACATAACTTTGGATTAGGTTGGGCATTTAGGCATCAATATGAATTAATTTTAGTTTTAGAAAAAGGAAAACCAAAATATAATTTAACTGATTTTTCTGATGTACAAACTTCTTCACATATTAATCATAATAAACTAAATCATCCTCATCAAAAACCATTAGATTTATTGAAAAAAATTATTTTACATAGTTCTAAAGAAGGAGACCTAATTTTAGACCCCTTTGCAGGTTCTGGTTCTACTTGTAAAGCTTGTAATGAACTGAATAGAAAGTGGATTGGTATTGAATTAGACGAGAGATGGATAGATGTAACTAAATCTGATGGAGGTAAAATATGAATTATAATATTGAAGAAAAAAGAAAAAGTTTAAAGAAATCTAAAACTGATGAAGAAATTGATAATTTACTAGAAGAAGTTTATGCTGATGGATATGATGATGGTTGTTGTAATAACAATTAATTTTAATTATTTATTTTTCTATAAACTTCATCTAATGTTTTATTCTCATTGTTTTTCCACTCAGTCCATCCATTGGTAGCACCACCTAAAACAAAATCACTTGCTCCACTTGGAGTTTTAAATTCTAAATTCTTTTTTAGGATATATTTTTCACCCTCTTTAACTAATATATTCTCGTTTATTAGCTCTTCACGCATTTGATTATATTTATCCAAGTTACATCGGATATTTACATCAATTTCAGAACCTTGAATTAATTCAAAAGAATTTCCAGTATATATTCCTAAACCAATTATTCCTCTTCTGTTTGTTCTAAATATAGAACTATTATTTTGATTTGACTCTAAAGAATATCCTGAAGAGATCATTAAAAATTTAATTAAATTATAACATTTTTTTATTACATCTGTCTTATTATAATCCATTTTGTTATCGGTTATTTGCTTATTTTGAACGTCATATTTTTGAACATCATATTTTCTTAGCTCTATTAATTTAGATAGAGCATAAGTTTCTAAAGCATTAAGATCGATATCATTATCCTCATTATGATCAAATAAAAACATTATTGCCTTGCCCCAATAATTTTTTTTCTTCAAGTGATCATCTAATCTTTTTATACCATTAATTGTTTGTCCAACATAAATTTTTTGTAATGGACTATTTTCATCTTCTTCAATTAAATAGTAAATACCTCGATTATTGATTATATTATCTTCAAAAAATTTTTTTGCTTCCGACACCAGTGTTCTAGGAATAATATATGCAGTTAAGAGTCTATTATTAATATTAAATTTCTTTTCTAATAATCCTTTATTCTTGAAATCAATGTAAACAGAACGTGTATTAATTCTTTCCATATATAATATATATAGAATCTATTTAAATAATTTACTTTATCTAAAATTAAGAAAAATTTTAATTAATTCTAAATAATCTTTTTGTTCAAAAGTATCTTATTTTATTATAATTTTTTAGAGTTATTTATTTCTACCAATTAAGTTAAGTTTTACCTTGGTCATAAAGTAATTTTATTTCTTCATCTGATAAAGCCCTATTGTATATTCTAACATTTTTAATTAATCCATTATACCAATAATTAAGATCATGTGTTCCTAAATGTGCATTTAAATTTAAATTATAAGAGCCATAAGAAATTGTTCTTGTTGTTTGTAAGTTTGCTTTCATTGTAGCTTGGGAACCATCCATAACAACTGAAATGAAATTCCAGTCTGTATTTGCATTAATTGTTCCACTACCCCAAGTAGTTGTATGAATTCCTAAATCCCATTTCCCATTATATATGCTTATATAAAGACGGTTACTTGATCCTCCCGATTGTCTATTAGAAAAAAACATAGTAGCTGAATTTACATTATTTGGTTTAACCCACATTGTTATTGTTAAAGGATTTGTTGAAGGATTAAGTCCTTGACCCCATCCTGTTACAATATAATCATTACTTCCATCAAATGTGGCTCCTTCACCAGAGAGTACTGTCCCATAATTTTGCCCATTATTTGAATAAGGAGTTTTATCTGTTATGATTTCAGAACCAGGTGTTTCAGATTTTGTCCAAGTTGATGTTAGAGGCATGTCTAAGACTAATCCTTTATTTAATGAAGCTACTGTTGTTTGAGGATTATAAGAATCATATAATAATTTTATTTCTTCTGCACTTAATGCTCGATTATAAATACGGACATCTGACATAAATGTTTTTTTCCCAGCACCACCGCTTCCCATATTTATACCTGAAGAAGAATCATCAATCAAATAATTGGATAATCCAGATAAAGTAATATTTGAAATAAATAATCCATTTCTATAAATAGAACCAGTTTTAGTATTACTATCGTAAGTATATGCAATGTTATACCAATTATTATCATAAGGTAAAGATACTGTTCTTGCTGCTCTTCGGGTTCCATCTATGAATACTTCAGCCCTAATCTCTCCACTACCATAAGAATCATAAAAGTACCAAGAAGGTTGTCTAGAAATATAAAAACAATCAGACGATTGAGTATAAGTTGAATTTCTTTTTAACCAAACATAAATAGTTATTGCATTTTTAACATTCAATTGATTTTTATAAGGAATATTTATTGTTTGAGTTGTTCCTATAAGATAACTTCCATTTGCTTCTTCTTTTACTCCTGTACTTAAGGTTGCACCAGAATTAGTTCCATGATTTTCATATGAAGTTATATCTTTTGTTTCATATCCTCCGTCTAAAGGATAGTGTGCAACTAAACCTTTATTCAAATTTCCAATAGTTGTTTGAGGCTTATAAGAATCATATAATAATTTTATTTCTTCTTCTGATAAGGCACGATTATAAATTCTAGCATCTGAAATAATATTATTTGAATAAACATTTGTTGATCCAGGATAACGACCTAAAGATAATTTTTGATTTGTTGTAGGTTTTCCGGAAGTTCCAACCCAATTTTTAGTTACAACTAGATTATTATTTAAATAAATTTTCGCATTATTTTCATCAACATTAACAACAACATGATTCCAAGAATTTAATATTGGTTGACCATAATAACCATTATAAGATTCTATATAATTTGAAGCATCTTTAAAATAATAAAGTCTTATACCTCCTGTTGGAGACAAAGTAATACTATAACCATTAACAGAACCAGAATAATATTTATTAATAAAATCTCCACTACGAGTACCATCTTGATAAAACCAAATAGAAAAACTAATTGGTAATGAATTAAATAGATTATTATTATCATCATATTCTATATAATCATTAATACCATCAAAACTTAAGGCCCCTTTACTTTCTCCCTTTATCCCATTAGTTAAAATTGCACCATAATTAATTCCTTTATTTGAATATCCACTTCTATCATCAATTGTACCATTTCTAGCACCATTTACAAATGAACTAGAATAGATTTTTTGTTCTAATTGAACAATAGAAAAATAAGCTTCTATGCCTGGTGAAACATAAATTCCAACTAAATCATTACTTCCATCTTGTTTAATACCTTCAGCTTTACATAAATAAAAACCATCACCTAAATATTCTATTGAAGTCCACATATTATTTGGAATACTTCCTGAAGTAATAGCATTCCATGACGGAAAGATTTTATCATTAGTAACTTGGCTTCCATCACTTAATTTTACAATTGCTGAAAGAGATCTATTAGTAATACCTTCGATTGATGGAGATTTATATAAAAGATATTCACCTGTAGCACTAGGTCCATTTGAAACCCTATGTGAATAAGTATTTGATTTATTAAAAATATAATCTTTATTTGTATTTTGAGAATAACTTCCTATTGCACCACTCCTGCCCCAATGACTCCATCCACCATTTGAATTTGATGTATCAAATGTAGGATAAGAATATTCATTAATAGTAAAATCTATCGTACTTTCTTCGTCTAATTTCCAGTGTCCGACTAATCCTTTTGTTAAGGAGACTTCATTACTTCCTCCTAAGAATGCTCCAGAAGCATATGCTATTCCTAATGATAATGAGATGAAGATTAATAAAAGAAGTATTATTTTAATAGATTTATTATTTAATTTTTTTAATTTCATGTTTAATAAAATAATTGTGCCTCTTTAATTTTTTAAGAAAAAGATATATTTAAGTTTGTGGTTTTTTTAACATAAATATCCTTGACTTTTCAATAAAATTCTTTGTGTTGCTTCTGCTAATATCTTCATTTGTTTTTCTAAGATATCAACTCTTTCTTGTAATATTTCATTTTTATTTTCAGATTTAGTTAATTGTTTTTCAATTTCTGTTTTAGTTACATCTATTAACATATCTTCTTCACTTATAGTATCTCTCATCCCTAAAAGTTCAGAATAATAATGAATCTTATCTGACTTTTTCCAACCAAATCTATATTTTAATGCAGATTCAGATTTATATCTTGGTAACCAATAACAACAACTACAATGTCTGAAGTCATACATTGTTAATTCAGAATATCTTTGGCCAGCAGGACTTTTTTTCTCTCCCAATACTCGTTTAGCTAATCTCTGTAAATATTGGTTAATAGTATCAGATCTTCGATTAAATAAAAAATCATCATTTTTTAAAGATTCATTTTTGATATAACCTCGTATAATGTCAGAACAAATCATTAATTTTATTCTTCTTCCAAAAGTTTTACTTATTTCATCTCTAATTATTAATTCTTTAAAATTATTTTGAAAGTCTGAAACTTTAATATTAATTAATTCACTAGGAGCTCTTATCCCAGTATCAAAAAGAAACATTATTAATACTTTGTAATGATATTGAGCTTTATCATAAAGAAGCCTTATTTCTTCTTCAGTTAAGTAAACCCATTTTGGTTTATCAACACTAGTATCTAAGTCTTGAGTAATATCATAAATTTCGATTCCTTTTTTACGATTAACTTTCTGATGCCAATGCCAAAAAGCTTTAAAAATTTTAACAAAATTTGCAGGATCTTGATATATACCACCATCTACTCTTTTTATTTCACCACTTTTCATTCCAGTAAAAAATTCATGAATTTCTCTTTCTTCTATTTTAGTTAAATCTTTTACTCCATAGAAAGATTCTAATCTTTTTGTTATGAAAACCATCCTCTGTTGTAAATTATAAAGTCGGTTATAACTTCTACCTCCTTTTTTACTACTTTTTCCAACATTAAGACCATATTCCATATCATTAATATAATTTAATATTATTTTTGAATTTTCTTCACTGATATCTGGAATTCTCTTACCATAATTATTTTTCCAGTTTTGGTATCTTATTTTATGATTAATTGCACTCCGTTTCATTGTTGTGTGTGCGATGGAAGGATTTTATAAATTTTGTCGGTCCACCAGAAGGTGACAAATAATTAAGATAAAATTTTTATAATCTATTTTCAAATTTATTCAATGAGTAAAAATTTTAATTTAAAAAATTATTTTTCAAAAGAAATAATTAGTACAATTTCATTTATTCTTTTAATTTTTATTGCAGCCATTATTTTTAATACAATAAAAGATAGTTCTCCTAACAATCAAACCAAAGAGATAATACAAAAACAAGAGAATACATTTTGGGATAGTATTAATTTATGGATTTTAATAAGTGGAATTGTAGGAATAATAGGATTTTTATTTTTTGTATATAAGTTAGTTAAGTGGGTAATTAATGAATTTAATAGTTCATCAAATTTGCCTTCTATAACTGCTTGATATCTATTCACCCCTAAAAACCACAACGTCCCAATCACGGCGGTTGGGGCGGTCTATAAAGTATGTCATTTCCATGGGCGTACTTTCGCACAATCTAGTTTATTCTCGGTAAAATGTTATATTTGTGTCACAGGTTGGTGGTCGACAAGATATATATATGACACGAAACAGACACCACACTGATGGTGAGCGAGAGAAGAAAAATATATAATTACGAACAAATATTACAAGAATATTCAAAGAATAACAACCTTAAATCAACTTTGGATTTTATGATAAAACAATACAAAAAAACATTAAAAAATGTGTCCACAGAGTCTAAAAAATAATATTTTGTAGTCACCTTTTCCCCCCCATCAGAATGACCTGAAACGTTCAAACAAGATATATATTTTTTTACATTTAGTATTTTAAATAAATAAAGGTAATTTGTTATATTTGATACTTTTTTAATTATTTTAAATTATAATTTCATATATATAATTATTAAAAAAATTATATTATCTAAATTATGTATTTAAGATATATTTAAATAATATAATGAAATTAATTTACTAATAGGAATAGTATAAATGGACAAAAAAAGAGTGTATTTTTTAGCAATTATAGTTATTTTATGTTTTGGGTTTTTTATTATTAATTATTTATCATTAACGGGTTTTGTTGGATTTAATGTTCAGTCTTATAATAATTTAAGTGAAGCAATTTTAGCAAATGACTGTGATGCTGTAGAAAATTGGGATATAAGTCAAATGACTGATTTTTTAGAATTGTTTAAAGATACTAATAATTTTAATTGTGATTTAACTTCGTGGGATGTAAGTAATGTAAATAGTATTTTTGAATTATTTTATAATTCAACTGACTTTAGTGCTGATTTATCTAATTGGGAATTTAAAACTAAAATGAACATGCCTTTAGAAGGATTATTTAGGTATTCATCAAATTTTTCTGGAAATTTGTCTAATTGGAAATCTGTTGGAACTTATGTTCCAACAGCTACTTATCTTTTTGCTGATTCTACTAATTTTAATGGAGACTTATCTAATTGGAATTTTACTGAATGGGAGATTAATAATTTAAATAATTTATTTGAAAATACTACTAATTTTTCAAGTAATCTAAATTCTTTAGATATGAGTTTTATAGAATCAATTACTTCTATGTTCTCTGAATCAGATCAATTTAAAGGTAATTTGAGTCATTGGAATTTAGGAAGATCATCTAGTCTTACTTCTATGTTTACAAATTGTTTTAATTTTAACGGAGACTTATCTAATTGGAATTTAAGTAGTTTAAATTCATTAGGAGGAATATTCGATGGAACGGTTATCAATTTTTCCGGAGATTTATCTAACTGGGATTTAAGAAATACTTATGAATCAGCAGCTTTATTTGCGAATATTAATGGAAATGTCTCTGGAAATTTTTCAAATTGGAAATTAAATAATTTAATGGAATTAGAAGCAGCTTTTGCTGGAACTACTAATTTCAATGCTGATATTTCTAATTGGGAAATGAATCAAATTCAAAGTATGTCTTATATGATTTATGGAGCTACAAATTTCTCATCAGATATTTCTAATTGGAATATTTCGTCTGTTACAGATTTATCTAATTTTGCAATAGAACTTTCTACAGAATTATATGATAAATTATTAATTAATTGGGGTTCTCAAGAGTTACAAAGAGATGTTGTTTGGGATTTAGGGAATACTAATTATACAGAAGGAAATCCTGAAATATATAAAAATAGAATTATAACAGAATACAATTGGACAATTAATGATGGAGGAATGATAGAAGATGTTATTTCTCCTAAAATAAATATTATATCACCTATTGAAGGAGAGGATTATTCTAATAACAGTATAGAAATTAATCTTGATGTTTATGATGTAAATCTAAAAGAAATATATTATAATTATAATGGCCTAAATAAATCTTATAATCAAACAATTACAGAAATAATTGGGAATGGTCAATATAACTTACAAATATGGGCAATAGATAATTATGATAATGTAAATTACTCAAACATTGTTTTTAATGTATCGAAAACTGAATTAGAAGAAGAAAATGAAAATCAACATAAAAGAAGTACAAGCATTAGTTATATACAAAATAAATACTTAGAACAAGGATATATAAATTATTATTCTGAGGAAGAATCTAAATTTTTTAACTTAAGTGAGAGCACACATAAAATAACTATTGAAAGGATAAAAGATAATAATGTTACTATTAAAATTGAATCCGAACCTTTAATTAAAGAATTAAGTATTGGGGAAGAATGGAAAGTTGATTTCGAGATGGATAATATTTATGATTTGTATATTAAAGTAAATTCAATAAGAAATAATAAAGCATA
Organism: Candidatus Woesearchaeota archaeon; assembly: GCA_964612895.1. GTDB lineage: Archaea > Nanobdellota > Nanobdellia > Pacearchaeales > GW2011-AR1 > JAGVXH01. The sequence continues at coordinate 263,766 of CAZTFL010000001.1, read as the reverse complement.
TATATTAATTAAACAAATTAATGAAGATTATTCTATTAAACAAATTAATGAAGATTATTCTATTAAACAAATTAATGAAATAGATACAAGTATTGAAGAGGAATATCCACAAAAAGAAAGAAATAATATATATTATTATATTATTGGTGTTATTTTATTAATCTTAATTTTATTAATCTTATACTTAAATAAAAAACATAAAAGGAAATAAAATATTTTTGGATTGGTATAATAAGGGAAAAATAAAAAAGTAGTTTAAGAAAGTCAAAAAAATATAAACAAAAGGATGTGGAAAGAACTCAAAAACCATAATTGAGACACTTTTATCCGTCGTTCGGTTGAGGAATCTTCACCCATTGGAGTAGCACTTCGTCCAGTCGTAGTGGTTGGGGCGTCGGGAAATTGAGGATTTATAAAGTTTGTATATAACAAAAGCAATATAAATATATTACACTAAGGATTTCCATGCAAAAGAGTTCAAACGGACAAATGTCTGTTGGAAAGTTATTGGCCATAATTATGGCCGTTGTTTTTATAGTTATTATTATCGTGGGAAGTTCGCAAGGTTGGTTTTCTCCAATTACAGAAAAAATAACTTCTGAAGCAAATAAAATTTTAATTATGTTTGCAAAGCAAAAAGATTCTGAATTAATAAGCTCTGAAGATTTTTGCTATTATGAATTGATTCATTCAGAAAATGGGAATGATTTTAATAAAAGTTTTTGTGGAGATTATTGTATATTAAATTCAACAGAAGGTTTGTCTGGTATTAATATTGGTGATGATAAAATATATAAAATTAATATTACAAAAAAATCTATTGATTCCTATGTTCTATTTAATTCTAATATCCCAAAACATACATTTACAAGAGAATATTTAGGAACAATTTTTGATAAAAGAACTGATAAACAGAATTTATTAGACATTATTAAATTAAAAGACGAATTAGAGAGTAATAAAAATTGGTTGGACAAGTCAGATTTCTTATATAGCGGAGTAGATTATTCTTTTTTAGATGATTACAGACTCTTTTCAAATAAAAGTTTTCCGATGTATGTTTCCTTAAAATATAGTTTAAATAATGATATTTTTACAATAGGTTATAACCAAAAAATCTACAATTATTTAATAGAATATTATTATAATAAATTATTTTCATTAGAAGAAAATGTAGAATTAGAAAGAGAATTAGAGGATAAGATAGATGCCTTGACAGAAATTATAATAACAGATTATGGTATAGATTCTGAATTTGCAAACTTGGAATTGAGTGATGAGAAAATAGAAAAAATAAAAAATAATTGTTCTTCAATTTGGATTTTAGACATTGGTAAAGATTGTGCCGGAATTATCAGATATAAAAATGAATATCCAGAAGACTTTAATGAAAAATGTTCTTCTGTACTATCTACTTCTTCTCTTAATAATTATATTTTATATAAGTGTTATATATTAAATGATGGAACTCCGTCTGAAATACAAAATTATGCAGAAATTTTAGCTACAGAGTTAAAAGACAAAAGTCAATCCAAAAATCTTATGTTGGGAATATACAATAATGAATACATAAATGATATACTTTTAAGTTCAGATATTACAAAACAAAAAAAAGAAGTATTAGATGTATTAAATGAATTTAAAAATAATAATACAAAAGCTCAACAATTTCTTTATTCTAAAATAGAATCTTTACTTAACAATATTTTCAATTTAGAACCTACATCAAATATTGAGCAAAAAGAACTAATAGTAGATGAATTTTTTAAAAGTCAAGATTCAGAAGTTTATTTTAAAATAAATCAAACAATAAATATATCTGATTATTATTCTAATTGCGGAGAATGGCATGTTGAAAATCAAATAAATATTATAACATATGGTAATAATTATGGAATTATATATAATAGTTTAGATAAATTTGAAAAAAAGCAACATTATGTTAATGCTAAAACAAAAGATTGTGATTCTGAAGATATTCCAAACAATAAATTTTTTATAGTTGAATATAATTTAAAAACTAGACAATGGGATTTGATATTAAAAAATACGTATAATATAAAAACATTAGAAAAAGAAATTAATGAGTTACAAGAATTATATGATTTGTACTTATTTTCTAAAGAGAGTTGTTTTTAATTATTAGAATTTATATATACATATGGTAAATCATAAATATTTCCATTCTTATCTATTATTTCTGGAATATTATTTTCAGACATTTTAACATATAGTGTAGATTCTAAATTTTTTATTGGACTACTTGTCATATTCATTTTATATTCTTCTGATCCTAGTCTATCATCCTGAAAAGTAATATTATTTTTATCATTATATGTTATGATAATTTTGCTTATGTTATTATCTGCTATAATGTTTATAATTGTTTTATTTTTATCAATTGTATATGATTCTATTTCTTCCATATATGTAGCAGGTTCAGGATTCCCATCTTTATTAAAATCAAATAATGTATAGTCAACAAAATAATCTTTTCCGTTCTTAGAGATTATATCATATCCAACTTCAACTCCTTTGTCTGATTGTTTTAAGTATTTTGAATCCATTTTTAAAGATGTATTCTTTTTTGCTAATTCTTTATATAAGTCAAAAGTTTGTTCTGATTCTACAATTTCTTCTGATTGTGGATTTATACTTGTAGGAATCATATAATTAGTAGGAACCACATAATCAGTAACTTGAGTATTATACTTTTCATTTTCTTGATTTACATTTTCAACTATTTGAGTAGGATTAATTCTTTGCTCTAAATTATTTTTACCAGAACATCCAAACAATAAAGTACCAGCTAAAAGCGATGTCCCAATAATTTTTATAATATTTTTCATAATTTAACAAGGATTCTATCCTTTAAAAATGTAACGATTTAGTAGTTACAAATATTATTTTTATAACCGAAAAATATTATAAATTACTTTTTTCTTATTATATTAATATAATCATAGGTGATCTTTGCTGGTTGTATGATATTTTTTATTTTCTTTACTGACAATTATAACATTTATCATTCAAAAAGAGAGTGAAGAAAATTGTGATAATAATTTTAAATGTATGTCTAATTTATGTCTTGATGGGAAACGTATTAGTCAAAGTTTTATTCAGAAGATAATAAGTTGCTTTAATAAGTTATTTAGTTAAGAATAATTAACAGCATATAAAAGTTAAAATAATTATTTTATTTCTTTATCGTATTTTTCTAAACTTAAATTGAGTTGATGATTAACTCTAATAAATGTTGTTCTTCTTGAAAATTCTTTTAATTTTCTTGCACCTATATACGTTGCCGTACTTCTTAAACTTCCAAACAATTCTTGAACAAATATATTAACATCACCTTTATATGGAACTTCTAAAACTCGTCCTTCACTTGCTCTATAATTACGAATTTCACCATAATATTTTTCTTGCGCAACAAATGAACTCATTCCATAAAAATGTTTATATTTCTTACCATCTTTTTCAACAATTTCTCCTCCTGATTGGTCATATCCAGCAAACATTCCTCCAAGCATTACAAAATCAGCACCTGCACAAAATGCTTTTGCAATATCAGATGGAGATACAGCTCCTCCATCGCTAACTATTAGACCACAACCAGGATTTGAATTTGATATTCCATGCGATGCATCCGCACATTCAATAACAGCGCTCAATTGTGGATATCCTACACCAGTCATTTTTCTCGTCAAACATGCTGACCCACTTCCAATTCCAACTTTTACAACATCAGCTCCAGATAAAATTAATTCTTCACTCATCTCATTTGTCACAACATTTCCTGCAATAATTGTATGAGTTGGACAGAGTTCTTTTAATTTTTTTAAATTTTCAACATATCTTTCTAAATATGCATTTGGAACGTCTAAAACTATAAAATTAAAATAAATATCTAAATTATTATCCAATACATATTTTAGCTTTTCAAAATCTTCATCCTTTATTCCTAAAGTATATGCAACATAATCTGGTTCGTTTAACTCTGGCAAAAATTGTTTTAATTCTTCAACGGAATAAAATTTATGAAGAGCCGTAATCATTTTATATTTTGAGAGAACCTTTGCCATTTCAAAAGTTCCAGTAGAATCCATATTTGAAGCGATAATTGGTATACCTGTCCAAGTTCGTCCACTATGAATAAAGTTAAAGGTTCGTTCTAATAAGACATCCTGCCTAGAATTAAGAGTGCTACGCTTAGGTCTAATTAAAACATCATCAAAATCCAATTTTGTTTCATATTCGACTCTCATTAGCCAACTAAGGTAGATTATCTTGTTTAAATAAATTTGTATAACAAACATCAATTACATTATGTATTGTTTATAAAAAATATACTTAATATTGTTGTAATATTTGGTAAAATTATTAACATTATTATTACTGAAAATTGTAGAATAAAGTAAAATTAGTATTACAAATATTAATATATCAATTAATGAACTAATCGTAATAAAAAATTTATCTACTAATCAAAAATAATAATATTAATAATTTTACTCTATATAATCACAATTCTGAAGAATACAAATTTATTTTTTTAGAATTAAATAAGAATCATTTAAAAAAATCTTAGATTGAGATTATTTGCCATAACTTTTTTGTAAAATACTTAATTGTTGTGAACTAGGTTCTATAGTTTCATTTGAATAATTAATTGGATTATCTGAAATAAATCCTGGAAAAATTATTGTATTTCTTAAATTAGAACCTGCTTGTATTTTTACTTGTGGACCAATAGCGCTACCATCACTTAATTTTGATGGAAAATCTTTATTTGAATCTATATATGAATTTAGAGCTAAACAAGTTCTATCTATTTCAGCATAATCTCCTATTATTGAATATGGAAAGATTACAGAATTTGTTAAATATGAATTTTCTCCTATAGCTGTCTGTTTCTCAATATCAGAATATTTTATTATACACCCATCTCCTAAAATACAATCTCTACCTATAAAACTATTAGGACCAATTATCAAATCATTATTATTTAATCTTTCTAATAAAGTTTTTTTATTTTTACCACCTTTTTTATTCATTGAATCTGTATGTACCCATGAATTATTATATCTTATATAATTTCTTTCATATAATATTGTATCAATACTGTTATATGAACCACTTAATGCTTTTTTTGTAGTTTCTATATAATTATGTAAACTTCCTAAATCTCCCCATTCTTGTATCGGTTCAACAAAAATTGGAAATCCTTCATTCACTAAACCTGTTAATAAGCTTCCAGCCATATCAAAATTTTTATCTTTTTTTCTAGCATCTATTATCCATTTTTCTGTTTTTGATATTTTGTCTATTAAGCTATTATTCAGTACATAACCAGCAGTATTAACATGAACTTGTCTATAATCTAAATCGCTAGAAAAATCATAAGACATCATTTTAATTATTTCTTCTTCTGATTTTGGTTTTTCTAATATTCTTTTTACTTTTCCATTTTCATCAACATCAATTAATCCATATTTTTTTATTGTTTCACGAGGAGACATCGGTATTGTTAAGATGGTTACAACTGCATTATTATCTCTATGAGTTCTTAGTATTTTATCTATATCATATTCAAATAAATTATCATTAGAAAGAACTAAACTATCTCCAGACAAATTATTTCTTGAAATATTAGTTAATAATGCATCTCCACTTCCATTATTTATTATATCATCTATTGGATGAGAATATTTTATATTCATTCCAAATTTCGTTCTTCCATCACTAAATCTTGAAGCTAATTGATCCCTATTTTCTAAATCTTTTGCAACAACATATACATTTCTAATCCCTATTTTTTTTGCTTGTTCTAATTGAATTTCTGCGATTGGTATACCCATAACTCTCATCATTCCTTTTGGAATCATAGTCGTAGCAGAGTACAAACTAAGAGGTCTTGCTCTTGTTCCACCACCAGCAGATGTTTGAACTAATGATAATTCTCTCTTCAACATAATTATACAATTTACTTAAAAACTATTTAAAGGTTTGTAATTATTAAGTTACAATAAATCTTTTATTTTTCAAATAAAACCTATTAAAAAACCAAATTAACTTAACAATGTAGTCACTGAGAAAGCTTTATAAATAGTATTTTTTATGTCTTATTCATGGTTTATACAACATTAGATAAGATAATACTAAAAGAAGACTCACTAGATAAAATTTGTGATTGTTTGAGTAGTAATAAAAATTTGAGAAATGTAATATTAAGTAATGAAGATATGCAATTTAAAAGAAAGTTAGAAAATTTTAAGATTACAGATAAAAAATCTTTAATGAGTTATTTAGATCAAGTTAGTGAATATGCTGGGATATTATCTGAAGTGTATGGATTACCATCAAAAGAAATTAGAGAACACATGCAATATTGTTTGAGTCGTCCAGGAATTATCTTTGGAGAAATCTTTAATGAAATTAGTGAATATACACAAAAAAGAATTAATTTACTTAGGAATTTTTAAAATTTACAAAATTAATGAAATTATTTTTTAAAATCTACAAGTGTTCTTTTACGGAGACAGAAATTATTTTTATTAAATATTTATTTTTTTAGAAACTTTGTCTAAAAGAAATTATGTCAACAGGAAAAGTTATTTTTAATATTATATTAGTTAGGTATTTAAAAGAAAATTTCTTAAAAAATTATATAAGATGGTGATAAGTTTAATACTTTTTTTATTATTTTTAGGAATACTAATAAAATGTTCTAATTATACTGTTAAGTATTCTTCTCAATTAGCTAAGAAATTAAAAATTTCAGAGTTTATTGTGAGTTTTTTTATTGTAGCAGTTATAGCATCTCTTCCAGAAGCAACTATTTCAATTATTTCTACGATAAAAGGGAATCCTCAATTAGGATTAGGAACATTACTTGGTGGTAAAATAACTGATTTAACTTTAGTATTTGGTTTAGCAGCTCTTTTTTCTTCCAATGGAATAAGTATTAAAAGTAAAATAATAAATAGAAATTTTTATTTTTTATTATTTTTAATATTACCTTTAATTTTAGGATTAGATGGTAGTTTTTCAAGATTAGATGGACTAATTTTATTTGCTACTGGACTAATTTTCTTTATTAAAATTTATTTTGATAGCAAAAAATTTAATAAAAAATTTAAATATGCAAAAAAAGAATCATTTATTAAAAGTTTATTATTATTAATATTAAGTATAGGAATACTTTTGGGCAGTTCAATACTAACAGTCAAATTTGCTTTAGAATTTGCACATAGCATTAAAATTCCAGAGATTCTCATTGGATTAACAATCATTGCGTTGGGAACTTGTCTTCCAGAATTGATATTCTCAATAAAAGCAGCAAAAAATAACAATGATGAATTAGTAATCGGAGATTTGCTCGGAAGTGTAATTATTGGTTCAACAATTCTTTTTGGAATAGTTGCAATTATTTCTCCATTTACATATAACTCTAATAATCTTTATTCTATGGGAGCTACTCTTTTTCTAGGAGGATTGGCGTTAATGATTTTTATGAAAACTGATAAATTAATAACTAAAAAAGAAGGATTAATTCTAATATTTATGTATATTATTTATTTGATTATGGAATTTTTGATAAATACTATTATTTGATAATAAATAAATTCTTTAAATATCAAACAAAAAGATAATTTGATTATTAAATTTTTTGAATAAAAAAAATTTAGAGATAATTGATTGATAATATATATATACTTAAATTAAGTATGATTTTACTGGTTAGTTAAATTAAAATCTAATAAATATAATATAAAGGTATAAATTGGTAGAAAAAAACAATAATTTATTACAAAATGAAGCAAATAAAATTCTTAATAACGAATGTTCTAAAAAGTCTATTTTAATAACAAAAGATGTTCAAAATATAATAAAAAATACTAATTTAGACGAAGAAAGTATGATTAGTGCGACACTTTTTTTCCCATATACACATAATCACATAACCAAAGAATTTTTACAGAAATTTTTTCCTGAAAACATTGTAATAATGATTGAAAGTTTAGGAAGACTTCATAAGATGGGGCTTAATGCCAATAAAAAAGAAGAAGCGGAAAATATTAGAAAAATATTTCTAGCAATATCAAAAGATATAAGAGTCGTTTTTATTAGATTAGCTTTTGCTCTAGCAGAAATGCGAAGTATAAACATGTATACAAAAGAAGAACAAGAAAAAAAAGCAAATATAAATTTAGAGATTTTTGCTCCAATGGCATCAAGATTAGGCCTATCAAATATAAAAAGTGAACTTGAAGATAGATCTTTTAAAATTTTAAGTCCAGAAATATATAAGGAAATAGAAATAAAAGTTAATGAAAAATTCAAAGGATATGAAAGAATTATTACTTCAATTAATAATCACTTTATTTTAATGTTAAAAAAGATAAATATTGATGGAAAAGTAATGGGGCGTAAAAAACATATTTACAGTATATATAGAAAAACAATTAATAAAAATTATGATTTAAATCAGATTTATGATTTTTTAGCATTTAGAATATTAGTAAATACCACCGATGAATGTTATACTGTTTTATGCGAAATACAACAAGAATTTATTCAATTGGCAGATCGATTTAAAGATTATATAAATTCTCCAAAGTTTAATGGATACCAGTCAATTCATACAACAATTTTATTTAATTCAATTCCAATAGAAATTCAAATAAGAACATTTGAAATGCATAAAGATGCAGAATTTGGAATTTCAGCTCATTGGATTTACAAAGAAAAAAGAACAAAAATGAATTCCTTTGATACAAAATTAAATCATATAAGAGAAATAGTTGAACAAAGTGCTTCGATGACAAACGAAGAATTAATTAACGCATTCAAAGTAGATTTATACGAAGGAGAAATATTTGTTCAATCCCCAAAAGGTAGAATTGTACACTTACAAACAGATTCAACACCAATAGATTTTGCTTATGCAATTCATACAAACATTGGAAATAAATGTATAGGAGCAAAAGTTAACGGGAAAATGGTTGCGTTATCAACTCCATTAAAAAATGAAGATACTGTTGAAATAATAACATCCCCAAAGGCGAAAGGTCCGTCCAGAGATTGGCTAAAATTTACTAAGACATTTACAGCTAGAAAACAAATAAAAAAGTTTCTAGGAAATATTTCATTATAATAACAAACAAATTATTTTAATTTTTTGTAACCTAACCAAATTAAAATTCCAAGAACAAAACCCAGCATAATAGTTTTTAATACATTAGACAAATCACTCCAATGCCTAATAGTTCCGTATATCAATAATATTGTTCCTCCTCCCATAAATCCAGTCGAAACAGAGTCAACAGTCAATAAAAAAGATAATAAAATAATAATAATTCCTAATATTAAATTAATAATAAATACATTTCTTTCATAAACATCTTTCACATCATTGTATTCTTTACTACAAACTGAATAATAATCACAATATCCTTCACCCTTTCCATAATCCGTCCATATTCCGTTATTTCCCTCACATTCTACGGAGTTATTTGTAAAAGGAGTAGAAATTTTCTCATCACAATAATCAGAATAAATAGGAGATGGATATATTGCTTGAATAGCATACGCAACGAAAAATACACAAATAATTGCAATTGAAATTGTTAAAATAACATTTTTTGCATTATTATTTTTTTCAATCTTCTTTTTCATAAAATTAAATAACATCTTTGCTTTTTATTTGTTTCGGAAAATTCACGTATAATAAGATGATAGGTTAATTTTATATAAAATATCAGTAGTGTAAAAGATTTAAAATTAAATATAAAAAGAATAATTATTTTTCGAAAGTTGAATTAAATCCATCTAAGAAGTTTGAAGCACATTCGTAAATTTTGTCGTGGTATCCACCTTCTAGAACAGCAAAAGATTTTATTTTTAGACTTCCAATTATTTTTCCTAATTCTTTAAATCCGTTAATAGAATAATTTAAATTAGAAATATAATCTCCTTCTAATCCATCAAACCCAGCAGAAATCCCAATAATATCTGGTTTGAATCTATTAATTTCTTCTTTGACTTTTTCTCCCCACTTAAGTAAAACATCATCTTTTGAATATGCTTTAATAGGACAAAAATAACAATTATCATGCCAACCTAATTTTTTAGAAATTGGCCATTGTTTTTCTTCGTGTATTGAGAAGTATTTTACAAAAGGATTTTTAGAAAAAATAGCAGCAGTCCCATCTCCAAAATGAGCATCAAAATCTACGATAGCAACTTTTTTCCCTTCATTAATTAATTTTTTAATAGCTATTGCAATATTATTAAATAAACAATATCCGTCTCCTTTTTCTTTACGTGCATGATGTCCCGGAGGTCTACATAAAGCAAAAAGGCCTTCTTGCGAAGCTTGAATCGCCATTCCTACAGCTAAACATGCGGTTGAAAAACTTTCTTTATTGTTTTGAATATACTCAAAAAACAATTCTTTTTCGGAGGCATCTTTAACTGATTGTATATATTTTTCTGAATGAATTAGACTCAAGAAGTCTTCTCCATTAAATTTTATAGGTTCAGATTTTACTTTTTTATTTATATCTGAGAATCTATATCCACCCTCCTCGCTACTTCCTGGATTATGCATCAAAACTAAATTATTATAAAGAAATTTCATCGTTTTCAAACAAATAAATAAATCCTCTTTTTAACATAAACATAAGTCAAAAAATATTTTATATTTTATATATATTTCTATATTTTATCAACAAACTTTAAATAATTTAACAGATTGTATAAAATATGTTTAAAATTAAAAATCTTGAACAGATTGGATTATCCAGTGAAGAATTAGCACGATCTATTGGTAATTTTTCATACTACCAAACATCTCAATTTATAGAAAATTTAGCAGATGTGATGAAAAGTAAAGCAGATGTAAATAAAATCAATGGGAATTTAGATGTGGCTACAAAATTATATGAAATTGCTAATAAATTATATGAAACAAGTTACGATATAAATGTAGCATGGAAATTAATGAAATAATAACAAATTTTCTTATATAAAAATCCAACCTCAATTTTCAAAGATAATAATTAAAATTTACTAAATAAATAAAAAAATAAATAAAAATCTGTTATTTTACTCAGAAGCTAAAAATGACCACCAAGGTCTTTTTGTTTGTATAGTTTCTCCAGTCTCAGCGTCTATTTGCATTTTAACTTGCATTTTTGTTTTAAACATTCCTAAAACTTTCGCTTCTTTTTGTGCTTGAACTTCGTAAGCTACTTTAGTTTGATTTCCATTTCCAACTTCTTTTAATTCAATAGAACAATTATTTTCAGAATTACAAATTTTTAATTGCAATCTTTCTATAGCATTTTGTGATGCAGTATTTGGCATTATTTTAACATCTGCATTTCTTCCATTAGATAACTGAGTTTTTAACAAAGTTTCTCCATTTTTAGAATCATACTCAGAGCTTATTTGCATATTAGATTTTGCTTCTACATCTCCAACTTTGAATTTTAATTTATTTTGTTCTTCAAGTTGTATTTGCATTTTTTCACCATTTGCTATTTTATATTCTCCAGAATTAACTCTGAGTTGGTTTTGTAATTGCTCTAACTCTCCTTTATTTTGAACTTGTGCTTCAATATTCACCTTATTACTATCATTAATATTTTGATTATCAGAAGAACCAGAATCTGAAAGGTTTGATTTTAAATTATTTCCACCAACAGCTAAAACAAATGAAATCATGACTAAAGAAACTAATATAATTAAAGATATTTTTTTCATAATTAACCTTCTTATAAATATAATAAGTATAATGAATTTATAAATATTTCTTAAAATTTATTCTTTAGAAATTTGAATTTTTGGTCTAATTTTCTTGTCGTCTATTGTTTGATAAAAGAATAATCCATATTTTTCTAAAATACTATTTATCATTTTATTTAAATGATGAGGAGAATCATCAGAAAATCCAATTTTTATTTGAGTTTTTTTGCCTAAATATTTTCTTACATATTTATGAATATATTTATAAAATTCATCAAAAACTTTTGCTTTAAGTTCACTAACATCTTCGCATTTATATTTTTTTAATATAGATTTATGTGTAACAGGGTAAAACTTACATTTATCCAAATATATTTCAAAAATTTCTTCATTTGATTTATCATAAACACTATCAGGATATTTTTCAATAAATTGTTTTCTAAAATTATTCATCTCTTCTTCGCTTATTTTCTCTAATATTTTATATTTTAATGCTTCTCTTAAAGCTAAAGGGCTATGTCCCCTCGCGGTTATAATTGCAAAAATGCTAGCATGTTTTGAGACACATTTTATTAAATTTCTCCAGCTTCCAGCTTCACTAGATTTTTTTATATCTTCCATAAGTTTTTTATCATCTTTAAATTCTCTAAAAGAATTTTTATTAATTTTCAGTTTTAACTTATCTATATCTTGTCTTATTTTTTCAAATTCAGATGTTGAGAACTTTACTTCATTTCCATTTTCATCTTCAAGATAAACAAAAGAAGGAATTTTTAACAAGTTATCATCTAAGTCAAAACTATAAGCTTTGTATTCCATTAACAAATATATCAATTAACCTTTAATAATACTTTTATTACAAAAATCTAATATATCTTGGACTTTATTTATTTTTTCCCAATAAAAAGAATCATCATGTGGTTCTTGTCCGAAATGCCCACCAAAAGAAGTTTCTTTAAAGATGGGTTTCTTTAAATTTAAAGATTTTATTATTCCTTTTGGAGTTAAGTCAAAAATATTTTTTACGGCAAGTTCTATTATATTTTTATCAATTTTGTTTGTTCCAAAAGTTTCTACAAAAACACTTATAGGTTTTGAATATCCAATTGCATATGAGATTTGTATTTCACATTTATCTGCCAATTTTGCTGCAACTATATTTTTTGCTATCCATCTAGAAACATATGCTCCACTCCTATCAACCTTAGAAGAATCTTTTCCTGAGAATGCTCCTCCCCCATGTCTAGCATATCCACCATAACTATCAACAATTATTTTTCTTCCAGTAACTCCGGTGTCTCCAGCTGGTCCTCCAATTGTAAATTTTCCAGTAGGATTTATTAAAATTTTTGTTTCTTCATCAATAAATTTTCCACAAACAGGATTTATTATTTTTTCAATACAAACATTTCTTATTTCTTCTAAAAAAATATTTTCTTTATGATGTGTAGAAAAAACAATTGTATCTATTGATAAAATCTTCCCAAAATTATCATATTTTAATGTTACTTGACTTTTACAATCAGGATATAAAAAATCTATCTCGTTATTTTCTCTTACTTCTTTTGCTTTTTTTACTATCATATTAGCTAAATTAAGAGCCATAGGCATATAATTTTCACATTCATTAGTAGCATATCCGAACATAATTCCTTGATCTCCTGCTCCTTGATCTGAGAATAACCCCTCACCTTCGTTAACTCCCTGACTAATATCTTTTGATTGAGAATGTATTAACACTTCAACATTAGCATTTTTATAATCAAATCCGATATTTTCTTTAGTATATCCAATTTCTTTAATAGTATTTCTAATAATTTCTTCATAATTTAATACAGCTTTACTCGTTATTTCCCCTGCAACTACAACTTTTTGTTCACTAACAAGAGTTTCAACTGCAACTCTAGAATCAGCATCAATCTTTAAACACTCATCTAATATAGAATCACTAATTCGGTCACAAATCTTATCTGGATGACCAATCCCAACAGATTCAGAAGTAAAGTAATAATTCATAAGAGAATAACCATAATTTGATTTATAATTATTTTTGAAAGAATTATTCCAATAAGAATATTTATAAATTATTTTATTTAGATAACTATATGTTTCCAGAAATATCTTTAATTAAAGAAAAACGAAAGAAATATGGAATAAATCAGAAACAGTTATCTGAATTATCAAAAGTATCTCAATCTATGATAGCAAAAATTGAAACAAAAAAAATAGAACCTTCATATAATATAGTAAAAAATATATTTTTAGCATTAGAAAAATTGGAATTTAAGAATGAGAAAAAATGTAAAGACGTTATGACAAAGAAAGTTATATCTATAAATTCCGAAGAAAAAGTTTCAGAAGCCTCGAGGTTGATAAAAAAATATTCTATTTCACAAATCCCAGTATTAGATAATGATAATAAAATAGTTGGAACAATAACAGAAAGTAATATTTTATCAAAAATGTCTAGTTTTGATTATGATTATTTAATGAATTTACCAATAAATAAAGTGATGAGTTCTCAATTACCAATTTTAAATACGGAAAACATAGTAACAAATATTATTCCAATAATAAAAGAATCAGGAGCTGTAATTATAGTAGAGAATAATAAAATAGTAGGTATAATATCTAAAACTGATTTATTATAATTGATATTTTTCTTGAAAACGTTTTTTTAAGTAATTTTGCACATACGATAAATTTTCGGGATTATTTTGAGAAAAAGTATCAAAATTTTTATTAATATTTATATATTTTTCATTTGAATGATATATAGCCATTTGTTCTAAGAAATCCATTTCAATCGTAGGATTATGCAAAGGATCTAAATATAAAACACGAGAGTTAATATCAATAGCAATAGTAGAGTCATATCCAAATTTATTAACCACTTTTCTTACATTAGAAGGATTTATCCTTACTATATTAAAATTATCTGCTTCTTTACATAAAATTCTTACTAATTCACTTACAACCATCGTACCGATGTAAAATATTGTTTTTAGTATAAAAGTTTTTATATAATTTAAAGTATACTTTATGATAAATTTAAAAATAAGTCATTATAAATTAATATATGAAGATTAAAGAATTGTTAGAAGAATTATACACAAGAAATTCATATAAAGAATTTAATTTAAAATATCCGGATAATTATTTTTCAGCAGGTTTTTTTATATTAGGAAATGATGGAGATAATTTTCAGTTAAATTTTTTTATAAAAGGAATTCAAAAAAATGTTAGTTTTGAGTATCCATTTTGTTCTTATAAATTATTTGAAGATGAATCTATTTTTGAGAAAGAGATTAAACAAATGAATTTCAAAATAGATTTAGATAATTTAAAAGATTTTATAGAATCTCATTTAAATAAAAAAATAGAAAAAATAATAGCTATTATAAAAGAGGATATTTGGAATATAACATGTATTAATGGATTATCTATAATAAAAATAGAAATAAACGCATTAGATGGTTCAATTATCAACGAGAAAAATAGTAATATGTCAGATTTTATGAGAATAGAAACTAAGAAGTAATCTTTTTTGCTATAATAACAATATTCTCATCTTCATAAATATCTAATATTTTCAAACCGTTTTCTATAATTTCTTTTTTTATTTCATCTAATTCATAAATATAATTGAATCTATTTACAATATTATTATCTTTTATTTTCCAAGAGATTTCTGATTCTTTATTCTTATTTTTTAAAGCAGGGCTATTTTTACTCCAAACACTAATTAGAATATTCCCGTTAATTTTTAATGTTCTATTCATTTCTTTGATTGTTTTTATTCTGTTTTCTTTTGATTCTATGCAGTGTAATACAGCAATACATATAGTATTATCAAAAAAATTATTAGGGAATGGAATTTCCCAGCTCTTTGAAAAACAAATATTGCATTCTATTTTTTTTTCTTTTAGATTTTTCTTCGCGAGTTTTAACATTTTTTTTGAGAAATCTATACAAAAGTATTTTTTTTCTGGACCAATCTTTATACAATTTCTTCCAGAACCACATCCTAAGTCAAGTATATTCCCCGATTTATCTTTTAAAAAATCTTGAACAAATTTTGGAGGAATTTTTCTTCTATCATTCCAACTATTAGCAATTTTATTCCAAATATATTTTTGATTTTTGATTTTCATTTTTTTATTTCTCTTAATTTTCTATTATAATTTATTGCAAATCTATGTGCTTCATCTCTAATAGCTTGTAATAATAATTTGGCCTTATTTTTATTATTTAGTATTATAGTTTTTTCTTGTCCAGGAATATAAATTTCTTCTAATTTTTTTGCTAAACTTATAATAGGAATTTTTATATTTAATTTCTTCAAAGATTCTATTGCAGAATTTAATTGTCCAATTCCTCCATCAATTACTATAAGGTTTGGAAATGAAGAATTCTCTATTTTTAATCTATAATATCTACGGTATACTACTTCTCTAATAGATGCAAAATCATCATTTGAATATACTGTCTTTAATTTAAATTTTCTATAATTTGTTTTATCTGGTTTCCCATATCTAAATTGTACCATAGAAGCTACGATATCTTTACCAGATAAGTGTGAGATGTCAAAACATTCAATAACATTAGGAATATCATTTAGATTTAATATTTTCTTTAATTCTTCTAATTTTTCAACTTCATTAAAAAAGCTTATTTCAATATTTTTATCAACCAAATCTAAAAGTTTTTTCAATTCCCCTTTTTTAGGAATAATAACATCTATTTTATTATTTTTTATTTTACTAAAATAATTAATCAAACTATCTTCTATTTTTATAGGAACAATTATTTTTCTAGGAATTTCGTTCTCAGAATAAAAAGATAATAAAAATTCTTCAAAAAAGTTATTTGAATAGTCGAAAACGAATTCTTGTTTCTCGTCAAGTATTCCTTTGTATATTTTAAAAAGTAAGAGATAAACTTTATTCTCTTTAATTCTAAAATTAATAATATTTTCATTATATTTTTTTTGTCTTTCGACATCTTGCTTCTCCTTTAATTTATTTAAGGAATTTATTATATCTCTATATTCAATTGATTTTTCAAAATTCAATTCTCCAGACATTTCTCTCATTTTTTTCCCAAAATCATTAATAATTTCCGAAACCTTTCCCATTAAAATAAATTCGGCAGATTTTACATTTTCTAAATATTCTTTGTTTGAAATTTTATTTATGCATGGAGCAGAACATAATCCGATATTATATCTTATACAACTTTTTTTAGGTAAATTATTACATGTTCTTAATTTGAATGTTTTGTTTATAGTTTCAAGAATATAATCTCTTTCTTTTGCAGAAATAAAAGGTCCAAATAGTTTTCCCTTTGTATTATTCGTTCTAGCAATTTTAAATTTAGGGTAAAATTCGTCTGTCTTTTCAATAAAAGCGTATCTTTTTGAATCAACTAAATCAATATTATATTTAGGTCTATATTTTTTTATTAAATTATTTTCTAACAATAATGCTTCTATTTCGTTATTTGTTATTATAAAATCAATTTTGTCAATATTTTTTACAAGAGTTTGAGTCTTAATATCTAAATTTTTATTTGAGAAATAAGATTTAACTCTATTTTTTAGATTTTTAGCTTTCCCAATATAAATAATATTGTCATTTTTATCAATATATAAATAACATCCTGGATTTCTCGGTAAGTTATTAATTAAATCTTTATTTATCATAAAAAAATATAATACATTAATTATATAAATCCACTTTTTTTAAAAACTCTAATGTCTAGATTAGAGAAATTATTTAAAGAAATCCCAAAAGAATTTTTTGCTGAATATCCTGATATAATTGAAATTCTAAAAATTTACTCTTCTTTTGAAGAAAATGGTATAGAAAAAATAGACGAAGATAAATATATTTTAACTAAAGAGAATTTAGAGTATTTTGACAAATCAATAAAAGAAATTGTAGAAAAAATGATATTAACTTATAAAAGAAGCATAAGAGATTCTAAAACTAATTTATATAATATGAGATTTTTTGAAGAAACTCTAAAATTAGAAATAAAAGAGTGTTTAAGAAAAAAGAGCAAAATATCTCTCATAATAATAGATATAGATTTTTTTAAGAAAATAAATGATAGCTACGGACATTTAGTTGGTGATGAAATTTTATTAGAATTATCAAATCTTTTATTAAAAAAAATTAGAGATATGGATATAGTAGCAAGATTTGGAGGAGAAGAATTTATAATTTTAGTAAAAGATAATTTAACTATTGCAAAAAAAATTGTAAAAAGAATACAAGAAGAAGTTAATTTAAACAATTTATTAAAAAAATACAATTTAAAAATCAGTGGTGGAATTACTGAAATTAAAGATTCAGACAAAGTACCATCAGATATAATATCTAGAGCAGATAAGGCATTATATATGGCCAAAGAGGCTGGTAGAGATAAATTTATCTCAATATAATATAAAAAAATAATTTATATATTGATTCAGAAGTATTAATTATATTCATCAAAAGTGTTATGCCAATTCGTTATTTTTTAAAAAATTAATTTAAACAAGATAAAGCTTATAATCTAAATAATTTTTTATATTTAATGAAGCAAAAGATTATATATTTAATTACAATATTTATGTTATTATTTACTATATTATTAATATCTTTTACAATAAAATTAAAAATAGAAAATTTGAATTTAGAAAAACAAATTGATAAAATAGATAATTCTTTCAAATTAATATCTCCTTCTATCTCTTGGATGCAAACGGAAGATTTTTTAGTTCAACAACAATTAAATAATAGAAATTATGGAGAATTAAAAGATTTAATAAGTAAACAAATAAATAATTATTCAAATGGTTTTTATGGTTTTTATTTTGAAGATTTAAACACTGGAGCCTCTATAGGTATAAATGAAAAATCGAAATTTATGCCGATGAGTTTATTTAAAATCCCTGTTATGATGATTGTCTTAAAGAAAGTACAAGAAGGAGAAATATCTTTTGATAAAAAAATAATATTAAATTATAATGATATAGACAATAAATTTGGAGATTTAGCTTCAAAAGGTGTTGGATATAAAATAAGCGTTAAAGATTTAATTGAAATAATGATAAAAGAATCAGATAATACAGCATCAATGGCTTTAATGAATAATTTTATAGAGGAAAGCGATTATATTGATTTAATTGGATTGGTTGGAGTAAGCCCATCTTCAGAAAATATAGAAATAAGTCCTAAGCAATATTCTAATTTATTTAGATCATTATATTATTCAACATACTTAAGAAGATCTTTTTCAGAATTAGCTTTAACATTATTATCTGATACAAAATATAATTCTCAATTACCAGCTGGTATCCCAGATAATATTGAAATTTCTCATAAAATAGGAATTAGCATAGAAGCTGGTTATTATCACGATTGTGGTATTGTATACAAACCTGGAAATCCTTATTTAATTTGCGTTATGAGTGAGGGTGTAAATCAAGATGAGGCTGATGTGATGATTAGTGAAATATCAAAAATAGTTTATAATTTTATAAAAAATGTTTCATTATAAAGGAATAATTTTATAAAAGAACAATTCTTATCTTTATTATGGAAATGAAAAATATAAGGAATGTAGAAATATCATTGTCTGATAATAACATTTTCCCTGTAAATATTCATTTGTATTTGCCTGAAGATAGGAAAATGGCTCCTGTTTATTCTATGTGTGAGTCAGACTTAGATTATTCAAATGCAATTTGTGAAGGTTACTCTTTTGGTAATGAGAATTGTAGTAAAAATGATTTAGAAAGAATAGTTGTTGATAGTATTTTCTCGTCTTTTGGAGACGAAATTAATGAATTTATAAAATTAAATTGTATTTATAATGATTCTAATAATATTATTATCATAGATTCATTTACTGATTTTAAGTATGATGGTACTTTGAATATCTTTAATAAAAAAAATAATGTTGAAAAATTTAATGATATAATTAATAATTATAGAAAAGAAAGATATTCGACAATTATTATTACAGATGATGAAAGCGATTTAATTGTTCCTAAATATGATTTAAGTAAATTAAAAAAATTTGGAATTCCAAAAAATAAATTATTAATTTTTCATCAACCTAAAGAAGATAATTTATTTGTTCCCGAAAGTGGAATATTAGTTTATAGAAATAGTAAAATAACAGATAATTATACTATTGATTATGATTTAAAAGAAATAAAAGAATCTGTTGACCAAAAGAATAAAACAGTTTATTCGAACAAATAATTTAAAAACGCCAAATTTCTTAATATTTCAATGGATAAAAAATTTGTTTCAATAAAAGAAGCTATTTCTAAACAAAAAGGTTTTGTAAGTATAAGAGGATGGGTTTATAGAGAAAGAGGAAGTAATAATATGAAATTTATTGTTTTAAGAGATTCTACTAATATTATTCAGTGTGTGATTAAAAAAGAAGATTTTGAAGACAAATGGAGCGATATTGATAAATTAAAAATTGAAAGTTCAATAGAATTATCTGGTGATATTTTTGAAGATAAAAGAGCTCCTACTGGTTATGAAATAAGAGTTAGTGAAATTAATATTGTTCACATAGCTGATGAATATCCAATTAATAAAGATCTGAATGAAGAATTATTAGGAGATAGAAGACATTTATGGATAAGAAGTAGGAAAATGACATCTATTCTTAAAATAAGAAGTACAATATTACAAGCAATGAGAGAACATTGGACAAATAAAGGCTTTTATGAATATCATAGTCCAGAAATATTAGGTGCTTCTTGTGAAGGAGGGTCTACTTTATTTGAAGTAAATTATTATGGAAAACCTGCTTATTTGAGTCAGACTTGGCAGTTACATGCTGAACCTGCTATATTTGCCTTAGAAAAAATATTTACTATTCAACCCGCTTTTAGAGCAGAAAAATCAAAGACATCAAGACACCTATCAGAACTTTGGATGGCAGAAATGGAAGTCGCTTGGGCAAAATTTGAAGAACTTCAAGAAGATGCTGAAGAGTTATTAAAACACATTGTTAAAAAAGTTCTTGAAAAAAACATTGAAGAATTAAAAATATTAAATAGGGATATAGAAAAATTAAAACCTATACTTGAGAAAAAATTCCCTAGAATAACATATACAGATGCTTTAAAGATATTAAAGGAAAATTTTAATCAGGACATTTCTTGGGGAAAAGATTTAAGGACTATTGAAGAAGATAACTTAAGTACTTTATTTGATACACCTGTAATTATTACAAATTATCCAAAAGAAGTAAAAGCATTTTATATGAAAGAACCATCCAAACATCCAGTTGAAGGGAAAGTTGTTTTAGGATTTGACATAATAGGTCCAGAAAAATATGGAGAAATTGTTGGAGGTAGTCAAAGAGAAGAAAATTTAGATATTATAAAAGAAAATTTAATTAATCAAGGAGAAAAATTAGAAAATTATGATTTTTATTTTGATACTCGTAGATATGGTTCAGTCCCACATGGTGGATATGGTATGGGTGTTGAAAGAGTTATTTCTTGGATATGTGGTTTAGAAACAATAAAAGATGCAATAGCATTTCCTAGAACGATGACTAGATTAAGTCCTTAATTCTTATTTATTTTTTCATATTTTTCTATTAAATTTAATATTCCTCTTAATTTTGAAACGGCATTTTCAAATATTGATACAGATTCTACAAATAGAGTTGCTGAATTTTGTTTGTCTCCTTTCAAAAAGGGAATATTAGATTTATAACTTTTATTAATTAGAGATTCAAATTTTTTTCTCTCCGTCATTCTTTTAGCTATTTTTATCTGTCCAGACGGAAAATTCTCTTGAAGAATTTTTAATGGAATATCAAATTTATCATAAATTTTTTTCAATTCAGCATTTGATTCTTTTGGGAGTGTCATTCCTTTATCTATTAATTTTCTTGGTAATAATCCCAAATCTTCTGCAATGTCTCCAAATTGTTCTAATTCATTAGAAATTCTTATTAAATATAAAACTTTTTTTGCTTCAATATCAGTTAATTTTCTTTGGGATAATTCGTATAGATAATTTCCTATAGATTTTGTTAATATATTACTGAGTGTTCCATATTTTTCTAGTATGACTATCTTTTTTTCATTAGATAAATCAAGTATTTGTTTTGATATTTCAAACATTTTTACGTCTACATTTATTAAATACTTTATTTCTTTTTCTAATTCTTCGAAAGCTTCTTCATTATTGTCCTTAACTTTTTCCGATAAATATTTAGAATTTAATAATATTTCTTCTTCTCTTCCAGGGACTAAAGCTTCTACAACTCTTCTAAATGGATTTGTAAAAATTAAAAATATTATAACAGAAAAAACGTTAAAAATAGTATGAGCATTAGCTATTTGTTGTTGAACAGTTCCTCCTAATGTAGAAATTAAATTAGTATATGGTTCTAAAAATGGTAAAATTAAAAAAACCCTTAAAATATTAAACATTACGTGTGCTACAGCCATTCTTTTTGCATAAAGATTAAGTTTTAGGGATGCAATAAATGTCGTTACTGTTGAACCTAAATTTGCTCCGAGCAATATTGGAATTCCTTGATTCAAATTTATCATTCCAGCACTAGATAAAACAATTACTATTCCGATTGTTAGAGCACTAGAATGAGTTATTGCTGTAAATAAAAATCCAATAAAAATGGCTATAAATATATTAGATAATTGAGAAAAATAGTTTAAGATAATCATATCATTTTTTAGAGGTTCAACAGAATTAGATACTAAAGTTAATCCAAAGAATATTAATCCAAAATAGAACATACCTTTTCCAATATACTTATATTTTCCTTTAAAAAAAGTTAGTAAAAATCCAATTATAATAAATATTGGAGCAAAAAAAGTTAATTTTAATGCTACAAGTTGTACAGTAATTGTAGAACCAATACTTGAACCAAAAATTATTCCCAAACTTTGTACAAAAGAAATGAATCCTGCGTTTATTAAGCTTAATGTAATAAGTGTTGTTGCTGTACTTGATTGTAAAATTGCTGTAATAAATAATCCAGTTCCTGTTGCTGTAAAACGATTGCTTACAGCCTTTCTTAATATTTTAATAAACCTTTCACTTGTTATTTTTTTTATTTCATTACTAAAACTTTCTAATCCAAACAAGAAAATGATTAAACCAATAATGATTGGAACTATTATATCTAACATTTTTACCTCTCTAAAATAAAATAGAACATCTATTTTTATATGTTATCACATTAAGTACTATTATTGTACATCAAAAAGATATTTAAACAACAAAATATTAATAAAAGGATATGAAGATCAACAATTTTAAGTTTAATGTGATTCTGTTTTTGTTGTTTTTTTCAGTTGTAAGCATATCTTTTTCCAGTGCAGATAGTTGTGGTGATTTATCAAAAAAATATCAAAATTATATAGAAGATCAATTAAATAGAGATGTTGCAAATGACTTTATTGATATTTTAAAAAATATAACTTATGCAGAAAAAAAAATTGTTGAAGAATTTGAGTATAATGTAGATGATTTAGAAATTAATATAACATCAGAGATTGATTTTTCTTCAATTAATATTAAAGATTTATACAATAATATATTTGAAAATCCATCAGATTATATAGAAAATATAAAATTTAATGAAGAAAATATTTCAAACTTGAGTTATTTTTATAATTTCTTTACTGAAACAATTTTTTTTGATATTGTTAGAGATTTAAATGTTTCAAATGTGAATTTTAATGGCACTTGGTTAAATGTTAGTTATAATAAAGAGGATATAATAGAAATATTAGATGCCTCGAATTTTTATGATAAAATAGAAAATTTTGAAGAAAATATATCTTTTGATTTTGATGTAAGATTCGAAGATTTTTGTGAAAGAAATATAAAAATAAATATAGATTTCTTAGAAGATAGATTTTTTGTTAATATGTATCTTGAATCTCATGAATTTTCATCTACATTTATTTTTAAAGAAAATTCAATAAATATAGATATAAAAAATTCTGATTATGATAACTTGTCTTTCAAAGTATTTTTTGAAGGTAATAATATATTTGTTAAATTAGTAGAAGAAGTTGATTATATTATTGATGATGATAATCCAGAAATAATAATTGATGATTCAGTAAAAGAAGATATAATTACGATAAATGTATCCGCAAATAGCACTAATGCAAAAATCAATTTAAGTTCATTGATAAATCTCTCTAATGGTAGTGGAGAAATTCCGAGTATATCAATCAATGCATCCAATGCTAACAATGTTATTGTAAATATTCCTGCTACAAAAATACAAAGTACTAATACATCTTGGGATGGTACAATATCTACACCAATCGTTACAATTGTAAGTATACCTTCTATTGAAGGAAAAACAAGAACTCAAGGTATCGCAATTAAAGTTGGGTTTGAAGGTGGAAGCCTTTTATTTTCAGAAGCTGTTAAATTAACGTTTCCAGGTGAATCTGGGAAAAAAGTCGCATACCTTTTAAATGATGGTGTTTTTAATGAAATATCAACATTATGTTCTGTTAATTCTCAAAATTGGGCAGATTCAAATTTAGCAGTCAATGGAGAGTGTTTCTTTGATGATGGTAATGATATAATAATTTGGACAAAACATTTCACAGAGTTTTTAACATATTTAGAAACTTCAAAACCAAAATCATCTAATTATGATGGAGTATGTGTAACTACATGGAGTTGTTCGGAATGGTCTGAATGTGTTAATGGACAGAAGACCAGAGATTGTAATTACCCAAATAATTTTTGTATGCCAAATTATGCAAAACCAATAGAATTTGAAGAATGTGTATCCCCTAAATTAGTTGAATCTATTCAATTAAATAACAATCAAGAAAAAAATGACGAATTAGATAAGATTAGAGCAGGACTTGGATTAGGAGCTGTTGTTGGAGGAGCTGCTCCATTAATATGGATAACTATAATATTATTATCAGTAATTATTTTATTAATTATACTTATTGTTCATTTTAAAAATTCAAATAAAGAAAATAAAGAAATTGAAAATTCAAATAAAGAAATTGATAATAAAAATAAAAATAATAAAAAAATTGATAATAAAAATAAAGATAATAAAATAAAAAACAAATAATAATATTTATATATCACTAATTAGTAGTATAGTTATATGTTAAAAGAATATAGTATATTTTTCTTATTGAAAATAATTATTGTTGTTTTCTTATTGACAAATTTAAGTTATTTTATGATTGCTCAAGATGTAAGTTCATATATATCAGAAATAGAATCATATTTAACATTGTCAAATAATATAAAGCGTCCATATTATTCATATAATATACAAGAATGGGAAGATGCATGGAATTCTTTTATTTTATCAAGAAATAATTTATTAAATATATATAATCAATTTAAAAACAAAGAAAATATAAATGAACAAGAAATTGATGAAATAGTATCTTCAATAAATGATTTAAAAATGAATATTGATATAATTCAAGCATTTATAGATTTTGATTTGTCTTTTTCAAACAGGAAAGAAACCTTAACTACAAAAAAAGGATTAGAAATTACAATAAACGAACAATCAAAGACGGGAGGTGGTAATAGATTAAGAGTTTATTTTGATAAAGAAAAAGATACATTATATTTGTTATTATCAAAACAATTACAAGGCCAAAGTTTAGCATCAGGAACATCAGGATTAGGATTAAAGACTGGTATGATGAATGTTATATTATCTAATGCTTCTTATGAAATAATTTCAGGAAATAATAAAATAGATGTTTATAATGAAAATGGAATAAGAAAAACAGAATCGGAGATTGAAGAAGAATCTATAGGTTTAGCATTAAATTGGGCTGGAGTAAGTAGTGTAATTGGCGCGATTTCTAAAAAGTATAATATTTTTTTGAATAATATTTATGATTTCCAAATGATAGGAAAAACAAAAAAGGGAATTAATTTTAGTAGAACATATAAATTCCATTTTATAGATGGAGTGGTTCAAAATTTTGATTCTTCATTTAATTATTGCGTTTTTAATGGGAATGTTGATAAATGTAATAAAATAATATACAAAGATTGGGATGAAAGTATAATTAGAATTGAAGATGTTAAATACAATTCTCATGGTGATTATAATTTTATTCCTTTTAGACAAGGGTATACTTTTGTTGGATGGAATTCTTCTTTAGATAATATAATTAATGATATTATAGTTTCTGCAGTATACCAAAAAAATATTTATAATGTAAAATTTATTGATTATGATGGAAGTTTATTTGAAGAACAATTTGTTTTATATGGCGAAAATTCTGCAATGCCATTAGAACTTCCAAACAGAATAGGATATACTTTTATTGGTTGGAACTCAACATTTGATAATATTTCAAAAAATACAACAATAATGGCACAATATAATATTAATAAATATCTTGTGTCTTTTTACGATTATAATGGAACATTTTTAGGAACACAATTAGTTGAATATTTATCTAATGCATCTTTTGATGATCCATTGAGAGAAAATTATTTTTTTGTAGAATGGGTTCCGTCTTTAATAAATATTACTTCAGATTTAAACGTAACAGCAAAATATAGTAATAAATTAGAAGAAATAAATAGTACTTATTTAATAAATTCATCTAATAAAAGTTTTTATATAGAAATAGAACCAAATATTGAAAACGCAAAAATCAATTTAAGTTCATTGATAAATCTCTCTAATGGTAGTGGAGAAATTCCGAGTATATCAATCAATGCATCCAATGCTAACAATGTTATTGTAAATATTCCTGCTACAAAAATACAAAGTACTAATACATCTTGGGATGGTACAATATCTACACCAATCGTTACAATTGTAAGTATACCTTCTATTGAAGGAAAAACAAGAACTCAAGGTATCGCAATTAAAGTTGGGTTTGAAGGTGGAAGCCTTTTATTTTCAGAAGCTGTTAAATTAACGTTTCCAGGTGAATCTGGGAAAAAAGTCGCATACCTTTTAAATGATGGTGTTTTTAATGAAATATCAACATTATGTTCTGTTAATTCTCAAAATTGGGCAGATTCAAATTTAGCAGTCAATGGAGAGTGTTTCTTTGATGATGGTAATGATATAATAATTTGGACAAAACATTTCACAGAGTTTTTAACATATTTAGAAACTTCAAAACCAAAATCATCTAATTATGGCGGTTCTTCTAGTGGTGGAACAACATGTAAAGAAATGTGGAATTGTTCGGAATGGTCTGAGTGTATTAATGGTAATCAAACAAGATATTGTTTTTTAGAAAATAAATGTTATTTATCAAAATCACAAAGACCTATTGAATTAAAAGAATGTATTGGTATATCTAATGAATCCAGAAAAGTGTTAGAAATAAATTCAAAAGATGAATTAAGAACAGGATTAGGATTAGGTGCAGTAATCGGAAAGAATAAATCTTTTTATTTAATTACATTATTATTTTCTTTTATAGTGATATTAATATCAATATTATTGTATAAATTAAAGAAATTAGAATAATTTAAAAGCTTTATTTGTTTATTTTTATATATGAAAAAAAAAGAGATAAAGAAGCCAACTAGAACTATTTCTGGAGTTGCTCCTGTTGCAGTTATGGTTCCACCTAGAGCATGTCCTCATGGATCCTGTCTTTTTTGTCCAACATTAAATGCTCCTCAAAGTTATACTCCAGAAAGTCCTGCTGTTTTAAGAGCGAAAGCTAATGATTATGATTCTTATAAACAAGTTAAAGCAAGAATAAAAATGTTGAAGAGTATGAGGCATCCGACAGACAAAATTGAATTAATTATAATGGGCGGTACTTTTTTATCTTATCCAAAAGATTTTCGTTATAATTTTGTTAAAGGATGTTATGATGCATTAAATGAAAAAAAATCCAAAACATTAAATGAAGCAAAAAAAATAAATGAGAAATCAAGTTTTAGATGTATAGCTATTTGTTTTGAAACTAGGCCAGATATTTGTTCAGATAAAGATATAAAAGAAATGTTAGAGTATGGAGGGACCAGAGTTGAATTAGGAGTTCAAGCAATAGATGATAATATTTATAGGAAAGTTAATAGAGGGCATTCAGTAAATGACGTTATAAACGCAACAAAAAGGTTAAAGAAAGCCGGATTTAAAATAGGTTATCATATAATGCCTGGAATTCCCGGAAGTAATCCCAAAAAGGATATTGAGATGTTTAAAGAAATCTTCAAGAATCATATGTACAAACCCGATCAAATAAAAATATATCCTTGTCAGGTAATGAAGGGTTCAAAACTAGAAGAATTGTATTGGGGCGGTGAGTATGTTCCGTATTCAAAAGAAATTGCTATTAAAATAATAAAAAAAATGATTGAATTAACTCCGAGATATTGTAGAATTATGAGAATTATGAGAGAAATTCCTCAAGCATATTTAACTGCAGGTATTGTTAATATTGACTTAAGAAAAGATATAGAAGAAGATATTAGAAAAAAAGGAATAAAAATTGAAGAAATAAGATTTAGAGAAATAGGTTTTGCACTGAGAGATAATCGTAAATTAAATGAACAGTTATTTTTTAATAAAACTAGATATAAAGCAAGTAATGGGTGGGAATATTTTTTAGAGATTGTTAATAAAGATGATTTATTATTTGGATTGTTAAGATTAAGATTAGAAAAAAACAAAGAAAAAATTGCTATGATAAGAGAATTACATGTTTATGGGCCAGCTTCTTTTCTTGGTGAAAATGTATTAGAAAAATGGCAACATCGAGGATTAGGGAAGAAATTGATATTAGAGGCTGAAAAAATTGCTATTAATAAAGGATATAAAAAGATAAAAATTATTTCTGGCGTTGGAGTCCGTGAATATTATAAGAAATTAGGTTATAAAATAGATAAAGAAAAGATATATATGGAAAAACTTCTAATTTAATATTCTATTTTAGATTAAAAAAAGATATTTTTGCTAGGCTCATTTTCTCATTGAATTCTATATTTGTTTCTTTGTAGTTTGCATCAATAAATATTTTTCCAAGTCCTTCCCAAAAAGAAAACCATCCAGCTGGTATAAGTGTTGTCTCTAATATTCTAAATAAAAATCCGGAGTATGTTCCTATATACGTTGAAAATAACATAAATATAGTTCCAATGATAAACCATTTTATACCTTTCTTTTTTATATTTTTTATTTCATTAGCATGAATATTTGCGTGATGCTTAAAATGTTCTTTTAATCTGTTTTTTATTTTCTCTTCGCTATTTAGATTCCTTTTATTCTTTTTTAAGAATAAATTTAACTCTACATTAGCTCCTTTTTCTTTTGCAACTTTTTCACATTCTTCAATAAAATCTTCCGATATAGATCTTTTTAAAAAATCTCTTGGATCAAATTTAGAAAATAAATCATCATAAGAATTAACTTTAAAACTTATACAATTATCTGAATAGCAAATCTCACTCATAATCAAAACTATATTATTAAATATATAAACTTAACTTAAAAAAATAAAATATTATAATCCAGCTAGTTCTTTTAATTTTTGATTTATAGAATCTAATTCGTAATCAATTTCATTTCTAATATCAGAGTTATCATTAGAAACAGTTATTGCTCTTGGAGTACTTTTCTTTTTTAAATTTTGATTCTTTGGAGGAGACACAGTTGGCAGTTCAGATTTCATTTTTTTTAAAATCAGAGTCATTCTGTTTAGTGTTTTTTTTATTTCATTTTTTATATTTTCTTCTTTCTGATAATAATCTAAGAATCTAACTGCATAATTTCTGGATACTAATAGATTTGTTTTTGCAGACAATAAATTCATTCTCGAGTTTTTATACATATTAACATCTAAATTATAGAAAATTGGATTAGTTATATTCACTTGATTTTGCTTTTTTTTCGCAACCATTTAAACTTCTCCGAATATGTCAGAATCTATTCTTGATAATCTTTGATTAATTTTTTTCATTTCATTATCCCACTCATTAATCTCTTGAACTTGTTTTATTTTTACATCTTTTAATAATTCAACTTGTTTAGTCAAACTTTTTATTTGTTCTTGAATTTCAGAAAGCGCTTCTTGTAATGCGTTAAACTTTTCGACTTTTATATATATAGTTTGTTTTTGTGGAATCATTGACGACATTTGTTGATCTGCGTCCATTATTTTGCCACGATTTTCATCAAAAAGAGGCATTGTAGGAATTTTTGTACTTTGGGTTTCATCTTCATTTTCATAAGAATTTTCAGATGTATCTGTTACAGCAGACTTTACCAAATCTTGATTAAAGTTATCATTTTGAGAATTTGTAGATCGAGGGAATGTTGGTAATTCATTAATGTCCCTACTTGTTATATTTTTATTTATAGAAGGTAAACTTAAAGCAACCGGTAACTCTGGAATATTTTCCTTGTGTTTAAACAAAGCCATAAATTAAAAATATCAATATTCATTTTTATAGGTTTGGATTAATTATACAATGACTACACAATATCTTCGCAAAAATTTAAAAAGAAATGTTTTATTATTAATTATATGCAAGAAAAACTTCTTTTTAATTTAATTGAGGAAATTGCTGGTGAAAACAATGGGAGAATAGTTGATACTTTATTTAATAAAAAAGATGTTAATGAGTTTTTAATTGCTAAAAAAATGGAATTAACAATTAATCAAGTTAGAAATATATTATATAAATTATCTAATTTAGGTTTAGTTTCTTTTATAAGAAAAAAAGATAAAAAAAAGGGTTGGTATATTTATTATTGGACTCTAAGTAATGAAAAATCTTTAGCTTTAATTGAAAATCATCTAAGAAAAAAAATTTCTGACTTAGAGGAACAACTTAAATTTAGAGAAACGAAGAGATATTATACTTGTCCTTATTGTCATATAGAGGTTGAAGAAGATATTGCTTTAGAAAATGGTTTTAGTTGCGAAGAATGTGCTGAAATTTATCAATTATCAGATAATAGTCCATTTGTAAGAGATATTAAATCTAAAATAACAAGAATTAATAATGAAATTACTGAAATAAATGTAGAATTAACTTCTTTACGACAAAAACAAAAAAAGAAAATTGAAAAACAAAATAAAAAAATAGCTGATGATAAAGCAGAAGAGAAACTTAGAAATAGAGAAATCAGAGCAAAAAAAACTTCAGAAACTAAGGAAATTTCAAAAAAACTTTCAGAAGATAAAGTTAATAAAAAGCCTGTTTTAAAAAAGGTTAAAACTAAATTGATTTTGAAGAAAGTAGATAATAAAAAAACATCTAAAGAAGTCAAAAAACAACCAAAAAAAGTTATTAATAAAAAGAAATAATTTTATATTTTAATATTATAATGTTATCACCAAAAAATTTTTTACAGAGTATTACTAATAAATTGATTTTAATAAATGTTATAATATTTATAATAAATAGCATATTTCTATTCATTTTCAAGAATGATCTTATAAAATATGTAGCTTTACAACCAGCGTCTATCATTT
Organism: Candidatus Woesearchaeota archaeon; assembly: GCA_964612895.1. Classification (GTDB taxonomy): domain Archaea; phylum Nanobdellota; class Nanobdellia; order Pacearchaeales; family GW2011-AR1; genus JAGVXH01. The sequence continues at coordinate 232,526 of CAZTFL010000001.1, read as the reverse complement.
CTGGCAATTATCTTTGGACTTTGCTGACAAGTATGTTTATTCATATTTCTTTTTGGCATTTAGTTGTAAATATGATTTCTTTTTATTTTATTGGAAATTTTGTTGAAAAAATAATTGGTGGAAAAAGAGTTTTATTTTTATATTTAGTTTCAGGTCTTTTTGCTGGTATATTTTGGGTTTTAGTATCATTTTTTTTAGGAAATGGTTTTTTTATAAAAATATTTGGAGATTCTATTGTTTATGGGGTTGGGGCATCTGGGGCTTTATTTGGATTCGTAGGAGTTCTTGCAATTCTTACACCTAAAACAAAAGTTTATATGATAATGGGACCTATTATTGCAATAATTTTAGAATATGTTTTAATAGGTATACTCCCCGAAGAATCTATAATACTTAATTTTTTAAATATTTTAATTTCTATATATTTTTTTATAGCAGTTATATCAATGTTAAATTTCTCTGGTAATTTTAAGAAAATAACATTACCAGTAGAATTAAAGATGTGGATGTTGCCAATAATATCTATTCTACCATTAATTATAATTGGAATTTTTATAAACTTACCAATAGGAAATATGGCGCATCTTGGTGGATTAATTTTTGGTATAATATTTGCATTAGTATTAAAAAAGAAATATCCAAAAAAAACTAAAATGATTGAAAAGAAGTTTACAAATTAATATGGAATTAAAAAAATATTATAAACAAAGTTTTGAATTAATTAAAGAAGCTAAATGGTTTATTGTTTTTTCTTTTTTGTTATTTTGTATATTTTTTGTATTTGGATTTTCAATACAAATATTTCCAGTACAAATAAAAGAACTATTAAAATCAATGGCTCTACAATTTCAAGGATTGAATACATTTCAGACAATATATAAAATATTTTTCAATAATGGCCAAGCAAGCTTTTTTTCAATATTTATAGGTATTTGTTTTGGTTATATTAGTATTTTTAGTTCTCTTTTTAATGGGTATATTTCTGGATTTGTTGGTAGAGAAGCTACTAACATTGAAGGGTTATCTGTTCTATTAAGATTGTTACCTCATGGTATTTTTGAGTTAACAGCAATTTTTATATCGATAGGTTTAGGAATTTTTTTAGCAAATAAATTTATTGAAAAAGAATTAAATGTTAAAGATAAAAACAAACGATTTTTGATTATTGGGATTATTTCTTTTATTATGATTCCAATTCAATTTATTACTTTTCTTAATATAAATAAATTTGTGTCTACTTTATATTCTTTAATTGTTTTTATTTCCATGATATTCGTTTTATTTAGATGTATAAAAAATAAAGTAATAAAACAATACATGTCTAGATCGATTATAATGTTCTTTTTGATTGTTATTCCTTTGTTATTATTTGCAGCCATTATTGAAGGTTTATTGATGTCTCTATGGCCCTAAACAACTACAGACAGATTTAAAATCTAAGTTTAGTAATTTAATATATGGTAAGAGTAAGATTTTCTTTTGGTTCAAGACATACTGGCCATATAGAAAATATTAGAAAACAAAGAAAAAAATATCCTGAAGTAGTTGAGGAAGTAATTGCAAAAAGTGATATATTATTAGAAATATTAGATGCAAGATTTATTGATGATACAAGAAATAAGGATATTGAGAAGAAAATTAAATTACTAAATAAAAAAATAATTTATGTTATAAATAAAATAGATTTAGTTAAAAAAGCTCAATTAGATAAAATAAAACTAAAACCTTATTCTTTAATTTCTTGTACAAGAAGAATGGGAAGTGTTAATTTAAGAGATCAAATAAAGAGAATGATAAAAAAAATGGATTATAAAGAGAAATATTTTGTGGGAATAATTGGGTATCCTAATACTGGGAAAAGTTCTTTGATTAATTTTTTAGTAGGAAGGCCCGCTAGTGGTGTAGGGAATGAAGCTGGTTTCACAAAAGGATTGCAAAAAGTAAAATTAACAAACAATATATTTATATTAGATACTCCTGGAGTTATTTCTGATAAAGAATATTCGATGAGCGATAAAGATAAAATATCTAGTCAAGTAAAATTAGGTTCAAAAAGTTTTAATAAAGTAAAAAATCCAGAAATTTCTGTTCAAAAATTAGTTGATGACTATAAAGATAAAATTACAAATCACTATGAAATTGATTATGATGAAGATGCCGATTTGTTTTTGGAAAGTTTAGGAAAAAGGCTTGGAATGTTAAAAAAAGGTGGATTAGTAAATACAGATATGGTTGCAAGATATGTTTTAAGAGATTGGCAGAATGGAAATATAAAACTTAATTAGAATTTATATAAATATTTAAAAAAAGGAATAATTTTATTTTATCATGAAAAATTATTTTATTACATTTGAAGGAATAGATGGAAGTGGAAAAGATACTCAACTTTTTAGAATAAGTGAAGCAATAAAAGATGATGACAATGGTTTTATTGGAAATAAATATGCAAATGTTTGGTTAACAAGGGAACCTACAAAAATTACAGAATCTGGTAAATTAATTTCAGACTTAATAAGAAAAGGTAATGTTTCTCCAGAAAAATCATCATCTTTATTTATTAAAGACAGGATAGAACATTCAGAAACTATAAGAAATATATTAAAACATTCTCACGTACTTTGTTCTAGATTTGATATGTCAACTTTTGCGTATCAAGGTTCTCAAGGAGAAGATTTACAAAAATTATATGAAATGCATAAATTTCATGAAGAAAAAGGTTCTATAACACCTGATATTACTTTAATAATTGATGTCCCAGCAGAAATTGCTTATAAAAGAATAAGTAATAGAAAAGAAAAGATTGAATGTTATGAAACACTAGAATTTCTAAAAGAAGCAGAAATTTGGTATAAAAAAGTTGCAGAATTTCTAAGAGAAAGAGGTAGAAATATCATAATAATAAATGGAAATCAAGATGTGGAATTTGTAACAAAAGAAATAATTAATAAAATTAAAGAATTAATTAATTAACTCTAATTCGTATCCATCTTTTGAATCTTTTATATCATATCCCATATATTTTATTTTGTCTCTTAGTTCATCTGATTTTTTCCAGTCTTTATTTTTTCTTACTTTTAATCTTTCATTTGCTATATTGATAATTTCTTCAGGTACAATTTTTTGTCTTACTTCAGAATTTTCTAAATTTAAACCTAATACTTGATCAAAATCTTTTAATAAGAAATATTTTTCATTATCAGATATATCATTGTCTTTTATTAAGCTCCAAATTATTCCAAGACATTTAGGTGTATTTAAATCGTTAAAAATAGCGTCTTTGAATTCCTTTAAATATGATTTTGATTTTTCAGATGGATTATTTTCTTTACTAGATTTTTTGTATTCATTATATTTCTTTATTAAATTCTCATAAGCGGTTTTTGCAGCGTATAGTGCTTCTTGATTAAAATTCAAATTTTTTCTATAATGTGTGTTTAAACAGAAATATCTATAATCTAAAGGATTAATATTTTGTTCTTTTAGGGTATCTAGTGTTAATACATTCCCCAAAGATTTACTCATTTTATTTTCATTCATTACTAAAAATTCCGAATGCATCCAATAATTTACAAATTTTTCTCCTGTTGCACATTCTGATTGAGCAATTTCATTTGTATGATGTATTGGAATATGATCAATTCCTCCTGTATGAATATCAAAATGATTTTCTAAATGTTTCATAGACATAGCAGAACATTCTATATGCCAACCAGGGAATCCAATTCCCCACGGAGAATCCCATTCCATATCTCTCTTTTCACCAGAATTTGAAAATTTCCATAATGCAAAATCTGTTTTATTTTTTTTTTCTCCAAAATCAATTCTTTTTCCAGCTTGTAATCCATCTAAGTTTAATTTAGCAAAATTACCATATTTTTGGAATTTTGAAGTATCAAAATAAATTCCGTCGCTAGTTTTATATGTGAATCCTTTTCCTTCTAGTATTTTCACTAATTCTATTTGTTCTTTGATATACTCTGTAGCTTTACAAACTATATTTGGAATTTTAATATTTAATTCTTTAGTATCTTTAAAGAATTGTTCTGTCCATTTCTTAGAAATTTCCCAAGCAGTTTGTTTCGATTCTCTTGCTGCTTTTTGTAATTTATCTTCTCCTTCGTCAGAATCACTTGTTAAATGTCCTACATCTGTTATATTCATAACATGTTTTACTTCATAATTTGCGTATTCAAACATTCTTCGAAGCGTATCTGCAAATATATATGCTTTTAAATTTCCTATATGAGCTCTTCCATAAACAGTTGGTCCACATGTATATATTCCAACATGACCTTCTCTTATTGGTTTAAAAACTTCTATACTTCTTCCTAAAGTATTAAATAAAAATATTTCTCCATACATAAATTTTATTCGCTAATAATCTTTTTATATTTATTTATTAGAGACATTTATTGCTTTTAATCCTCTTGTTCCTGTTTCTACATCAAAAACAACTAAATCATTTTCTTTTAATTTAATATCTTCTTTTATAGAACTTTTATGAACAAAATAATCTTTATTATCGTCTCCAGTTATAAATCCAAATTCTTTCATTTCATTAAAAAACTTAACTTTTCCTTCCATATTTACCTCCTTTTGAATTTCTTTTATTAAAAGGTCTTTTAAAATTATTATTTTCTCTTCTGTAAACATTTTTTTGAATTTTTACAATTTCTATTTCAGAAATTTCTTCTCTTTTTATCGCTATAGATTTATTTCTTGTAATATTTCTAAAATTATCATAATCTCTACTTGATAGTATATTTATTGCTTTTCCGTTTTTTCCTGCTCTTGCTGTTCTTCCAATTCTGTGTACATAATATTCAAATGTTGGTGGTATATCGTAATTATACACGTGGGTTACATCTTTAATGTCTAAACCCCTTGCTGCAACGTCTGTACATACTAAAACATTTATCTCTTTTTTATGAAATTCTTCAAGAGTCTTTATTCTTTTATTTTGAATCATTCCTCCATGAATAGCTTTTGAGTTAATTCCTAATTTTTGTAAATTATTTGTTACAAAATCTACATTTCTTTTTGTGTTACAAAATATCATAGATAAAGAATTTTTATCAGATTTAATTAGGTGAACTAATAAAGAGAATTTATTATAATCTGGAATATCATAGTATACTTGTTCTAATAATAATGGATCAACTAAAGATTTTACTGATATTTTAATAGGATTAATTGTGTATTTTTTTATAAAAAAATTAATATTTTCTGATATTGTAGCTGAAAACATCATTGTTTGTCTATCGGCTGAACATTTTTTTATTATTTTTTCAACATCTTTCTGGAATCCCATATCAAACATTCTATCTGCTTCATCTAAAACAAGGAATTTTATAGAATCTAATTTAAGTGTCTTTCTTTCTAAGTGATCTAATATTCTACCAGGAGTTCCAACAACTATGTCATTATTGTATAATTTTTTTATTTGAGTTTCTATATTAACTCCTCCATAAATAGATAAAATGTTTATTTTTTTATTTCCAATAAAAGTCTTTGTTGTTTCAGTAATTTGTTCTGCAAGTTCTCTTGTAGGAGTTAAAATTATAGCTTGTGTTTTTCCGTTAGGTTTTATTTTCTCTATAATCGGAGACATAAAGGCAAGAGTTTTACCACTACCAGTAGCAGATATCCCGACAATATCTTTTCCTTCTAATGCTATTGGAATTGCTTTTTCTTGAATCTCTGATGGCTCTTTGAATCCCATTGTTCTAAGAGTTTTTATTAATTCTTTTCCAATTCCTAATTCTTCAAATTCTTTCATTTTTTATCGTTTATCATATAAGAAGCAAATTTTTTAGTTAGACATTTAATGCCTAAACACAATTATTTTTCGTCTATATTATAGTTTCAAGATAATATTAGTTTATAAGTTTTCGCTTATTTGTTTTTTTGTATTTTAAGCTATAAAATAATCCAATTATACCCATAATAAAAGCAAAACTATTGAGAAAAACAAAAATAATATCTTTTAGATAAATAGAATGAAGAATTAGTAAAAAAGATCCTAAAATATATAATACAGAAAATAAAAGATTTAAATTACTTTTTTTATTTTTTATCATATCCATTATCTGTGGTATCCAGCCAATAACGATAAAAATGAATCCAATTATTCCATAAATCATCATTATAAATATTTTAAATGGCTTATATATGTTACGATTTTTTTACCAACAAATTTATATATCGAGAGGTTTTATTGATTTTGAGGTGAAAATGAGATATAATATACTTATAGGTGGAGCTGCAGGTCAAGGTATCAATAAAATAACTCAAATGATGTCTGAGATTTTAAATGAGTATGGATATTTTACATTTAATTATAGAGATTATCAGAGCTTAATTCGTGGAGGACATAATTTCAATATTTTAAATTTCAGTAATGTATTAACTTCAAGTATCGATAAATATTTAGATGTAATCGTTGCTTTAGATAATAATACTATATTTTTGCATAAAAAAGAATTAAAGAAAGGTGGAATTATTATAAAGAGTGATTCAAATTTTTCTGATAGTAATTTGAATTTGTTTTTACTTGGTTCCCTATCAAAATATTTTGATATTTCCAAAGATTTTTTAATTAAAATTGTAAAAAAGTATTTTAATAATGAATCGGCTATAAATTCTGTTTTAAGTGGATTTGATTATCAAAATACAAAAATAAAATTAAAAAAGAATAAAAATAAGATAGAAAATTTATCTGGAAGCTCTGCTATTGCTCTTTCTGCAAAAGAATCTAAATTGAATTTCTATTTTACATATCCAATGACTCCTTCAACGGGCGTTATGACTGAACTAGTAAAATATCAAAATAATAATCTTAGTGTTTTTCAAGCAGAGAATGAAATTGCTGTTTCTAATATAGCATTAGGAACTAGTTTTGCTGGAAAATTAACAATGGTAGGAACTAGTGGTGGTGGATTTGATTTAATGGCCGAATCATTAAGTTTTCAAGGAATAAGTGAAATTCCACTTACTGTTTATCTTGCTTCTCGTCCAGGTCCAGGAACTGGTGTCCCGACGTATACTTTACAATCAGATTTAAATATTGCACTTTATTCAGGGCATGGAGAGTTTCATAGAATAGTTTGTGCTCCAGGGGATCCATTAGAAGCTTTTGAAAAAACGAATGAATTATTATATTTATCTGAAAAACATAAAGTATTATCTATAATATTATCAGATAAACACTTATCAGAAAGTGAATATTCTTTTCTTAAAAAAGTAAGAAAAATTTTATCTATAAAAATAAATAGAGATATTCCTGGAAATAATAAAATAGTTAAAACTTCTAGTTATGAGACAAATATTTATAAAAATTCTACAGAAGACTCTAATACCATAGAGAAAAATGTAGATAAGAGATTAAACAAAATTTTAGATATAGAAAAAGATTTAGAAAATTTTGTAACTTATAAAATTCATGGGAAAAAGAAGACTAATAATTTAATCGTCGGTTGGGGTTCTACAAAAGGAGTAATAATAGATTCTATAAAAAATTTAGATTGTAAATTTTTACAAATATTATATTTGTCTCCTTTCCCAAAAGAAATAGAAAAAGAATTAAAAAAATTTTCGAATATAATTATTATAGAAAATAATTCAACTAGTCAATTATCAGATTTAATTAGGCAAAAAACAGGAATTGAAATAAAAAATAAAATATTGAAATATGATGGACGTCCATTTTATGCCGATGAATTAAATAAAGAAATAAAGAAAATTTTAAAATGAAAACAAAAGACAAATTAAATACAAAAGAAGAAATAACATGGTGCCCCGGATGCCCTAATTTTATGATTTATGAAGCATTTAAACAAACTTTAGCAAAATTAATAGATTCAAAAACATATAAACAAAACGATTTTGTTATAACTACCGATATTGGTTGTAATTCAAAGATGTTCGATTATCTTAATTTAAGTGGAGTTTATTGTTTACATGGAAGAGCATTACCTGTTGCTTTAGGCATAAGTATAGGTAATCCTAAATTAAAAGTTATAACTTTTGCAGGAGATGGCGCGGTATACTCTGAAGGAATTAGTCATTTTATTCATTCTTTTAGATATAATTCAGATATGACATTAATTTTACATGATAATCAAAATTTTTCTTTAACTACAGGACAATCAACTCCAACTTCTTATAAAGGATTTATTTCTAAAACAAAACCCAATGGAGAAGAAAATTTCCCATTAAATCCAATTAAAATAGCTATTTCTTCTGGAGCTAGTTTTGTCGCAAGAACAAATGCTAGAGATATTCCTCATATGGTAGAAATTTTTTCAAAAGCAATAAAACATAAAGGATTTTCTTTTGTTGAAGTTATACAAGATTGTTTAATATTCAATAAAGAATTTAATAACAGAGATAAATTTATGTATAAAATAGAAGACAATGAAGATTACGAGAAAGCTAAGGAAATTTCAGAAGAATATGATTATAATAAAAAAAATGGAAAAATTGCAATAGGTATTATTTATCAAAAAAAAGACTTTTCTCTTCAAGAAAAAATAAAAATAAAAGATGATAAGAATGAAAAATAATATAGAAGAATTTTTTATATATATATTTAGACATGGACAGACAACGTATAATAGAGATAGAATATTCACTGGATGGAAAAATCCAAAATTAACAAATGAAGGTATTAAAAACGCCAAAGAAATTTCAAAAAAATTAAGAAATAAAAAATTAGGAATTGCTATACACACATCATTAATTCGTTCAAAAAGAACTTTGTATGAAGTTTTAAAGTATCATCCAGAGTGTAAGAAAATATTGGAAAATAACAATATAATAGAAAGAAGTTATGGTGATTTATCAGGTATTAGTCACGATAATTTTATAAAAAAAAATGGAATAAAAGAATTTAATAAAATACATAGAGGATGGAATGTATCTGCAAAAAATGGAGAGAGTTTTAAAGATGTTGAAAAAAGGGTTAAAATATTTATAAAAGAGATTATAGATATTCTTAAACAAAACAAAACAAATATTGTTATTTCTGGGCATGGAAATTCAATTAGGCTTTTTAGAAAAATAATAGAGAAATCTTCTATAAAAGAAGCTATTAGTTGGAATATTCCTTATGATAAAGTTTATATTTATAAAGTTTTAATTAATAAAAATAAAATAATTATAAAAAAAAATGGTTGTGAATAAAAATAACATATTAAAAATAGAAAGTGTTCTAAAATCTAATTCAAAATGTTTAGCAATGCTTGCACCGAGTTTTGTTACAGATTTTAATTATCCATCAATTATTGGTCAGTTAAAAAAAATAGGATTTGATAAGGTAGTTGAATTAACTTTTGGAGCAAAAATGATTAATCGTGAATATAATAAAAAATTAAAAAATACAAAAAAAATGTTGATTTCATCCACTTGCCCTGGAGTTGTTAATTATATAAAAAATAATTATCCAGATTTGTATAATAATATTATAAGAATAGATTCTCCGATGATTGCTATGGCAAAAATTTGCAGAAAGTATTTTCCAAAATATAAAATATTCTTTATATCACCATGTAATATGAAAAAAATAGAAGCTAATGAGCACAAAGAAATTGATTTTATTATAGATTATAAACAATTAAAAGATTTATTCTTAAAAAATAACATAACAGAAAATGATACAAAATATCAGTTTGATAAATTTTATAATGATTATACAAAAATATATCCATTAAGTGGTGGATTATATAAAACTGCTCATTTGAATGGTATATTAAAACCTAAAGATGTATATATTGTAGACGGCATAAAACAGATAGAAAAATTTCTATCTAAATCGAGAAAAAAGATATTATTTTTAGATTGTTTATTCTGTAAAGGTGGATGTATCGGAGGACCACATACAAATAAAGAGATTTCAATTCAAGAGAAGAAAAAAAGAATTAAGAAATATCTAAAGAAAGCTAAAAAAGAAGATATTAAAGATTGTAGAAAGGGTTTAGTAAAAAAAGCAGTAGGTATAAATTTTAAATATTAAAATTCAAAATTATTATTAAAAAACATTTTTGCATTTTTTATTATTTGTTCTCTAATTTCTTCTTCTTCTATGTTTTTGATTTTAGCAATTTCTTTTATTGTTATTTTTACATTATTTGGGATATTCCTTTCTCCTACTACAGGTGATAAATAAGGTGCGTCTGTCTCTGTTAAAATCTGATTAATTGGTGTTATCTCTGCGACCATTTTAAAATGTTCTAAACGCGTTATTACTGCTGGTATACTTATAAACCATCCATTTTGGATAATTCTTTTTATTAAAGATTTTTTACCATTAAAACAATGCATGATTACCTTTTTGCAGTTGTTTTTTTCTAATAATTCGATACATTCTAATTCTGCTCCCCTAGAATGAATGAGTATTGGTTTGTTAATTTCTTTTGACATTTTTATAATTTTTTCAAAATTTTCAATTTGAGCTTTTTTTATTTTTTCAGTAGGTTCTATAACTTTAAAATCCATTCCAATTTCTCCTATCATTACACAATCGTCTTTATGTTCTTTTATCCAATTGATTTCTTCGTCTATATTGAATGGAACAATCGTTTCTCTTGGACCGTCGTCTTGGGCATTTGGGAAGTCTTTAATTAATGCGTCAATAGGATAAATTCCAAAAGATGCAAATACGTTATCATATTTTTTTGAATATTCTAGAATTTTACGATTAACAGTTGGATTAACACCTGAAGTTATTATTGTCAAATTTTCCATTTTTGCTTTTTTAATTAAGTTCTCTCTATCTATATCAAATTTACTCATGTCTAAATGTGAATGAACATCAATATATTTCATAAAAAATAAAGTTTTTTTTAGTTTAAAAAGTTAGTCTCGTTAAATTTATAAAAGTTAATTAATATAAATATGTAGAAGAGATGGTAGATTATAAATTTTTAAAAACATTGAATTCGCATCAAAAAGCATATATTAATTTAGATTTAGCGAATCCTAAGAATGGAGAATATATGTTAGCTGTTTATCATTTAGTTTCATCTTCAGAATACAATATTTTACAAGCATCAGCAGAGGTTGCAGCGGAATCTTCTACTGGAACAAATTTTGCTGTTCAAACAGAAACGGATTTCTCAAGACAAATGAATGCTCTAGTATATCAAATTGATTATAAAAAAAATTTAGTTTGGATAGCTTTCCCATGGAGATTATTTGATAGAGGTGGTAATGTTCAAAATATTCTTACCTATGTAATTGGAAACGTCTTGGGTATGAAACAGATAAAAGCTTTAAAATTATTAGATATCTGGTTTCCATCTGCAATGTTAGAACAATATGATGGTCCAAGTTATACATTAGATGATATGAGAAAATATTTAGGAATTAAAAATAGACCAATTCTTGGAACTATTATAAAACCTAAAATGGGATTGACTAGCTCTGAATATGCTGAAGTTTGTTATGACTTTTGGGTCGGTGGAGGTGATTTTGTTAAAAATGATGAACCGCAAGCTAATCAAGATTTTTGTCCTTATGATAAAATGGTTAAGTATGTAAAAGAAGCAATGGACAAAGCTGTAAAAGAAACTGGAAAGAAAAAAATTCATTCGTTTAATGTTTCTGCTGCTGATTTTGATACAATGATTGAAAGATGTGAAATGATTAGAAATGCTGGTTTTGAGAAGGGAAGTTATGCTTTTTTGATTGATGGGATAACTGCTGGCTGGATGGCTGTTCAAACTTTACGAAGAAGATATCCTGATGTTTTTATTCATTTTCATAGAGCTGCTCATGGAGCTTTTACAAGAGAAGAAAATCCAATTGGAATGTCTGTTTTAGTATTATCAAAATTTGCAAGATTAGCTGGAGCTTCTGGTATACATACAGGAACAGCAGGAGTCGGGAAAATGGCAGGAAATCCAAAAGAAGATAAGGTGTCTGCAGATAATATTCTAAGAATGAAAGAAAAGGGACACTTTTTTGATCAAAGTTGGGCAAAAATACAAGATAAAGATAAGGATGTTATAAATTTGGTTCATAAGGATTTAGCTCATCATGTTACTTTAAGTGATGATTCATGGAGGGGAATCAAAAAATGTGTTCCAATTATTTCAGGTGGTCTTAATCCAACATTATTAAATTCTTTTATTAAAATTATGGGAAATGTTGATTTTATAACTACCATGGGTGCTGGTTGTCATGCTCATCCTTCAGGAACTCAATCTGGAGCTAAAGCATTAGTTCAAGCTTGTGATGCTTATACAAAAAAAATAGATATAAAAACATACTCAAAAACTCATAAAGAATTAGCTGAAGCTATAAAATTTTTTACAAAAAAGAGTGAAGACTCTATTTAATTTATTTCAAAAAGGTTAAATACTATTTTGTTTTATAATTCTTATATGAGAAATTTGTTAAAAAAAATTGTTCCATTTATTCTCATTGGTGGAATTTTATCTTTAGGAAGTGGTTGTGAAATGTTAAAATGCAATCGTGCATTTTCTCAGTATCGTGGAAAATCAGCTATAAGTTCAAATTATTATTATACTCCTAGGTCTCTAAGTGATAAAAGTTTAATGTCTGCCTTAGATGTGAATAATATGGGTTTAGTTGAAAAATATGGTCTTCCGGAAGGATATATTTGTTTGGTTGATAATGTAGATAATTTAAACAAGATTGCTGGCGTTTATGCTGGTACTGCAGAAATAAAAGAAATTAGTGGAATCATATTTATTGAAGAAAAAGAAAAATACAAGCCTTTTTTGGATAATTACGTACATTTAACAAAAGCATTAGAGTCTGCAGATAAAAATGGAGATAAAATTGTTACTCGTTCTGAAGTTAAACAACTAGAGAATGATTTGGTTCATCAATATTTAGATAGTTCAAGTTAATTTTATATAGATTTAAATTTTTTATATTAAATGAGAGAATTTATTTATTATTCAAAAAATGCTGTTACATCTGGGAATTTTATAAAAGAAGACTTAAAAGCTGCTGGTAGAATGGATATAGTTTGTAATGTTATTATTTCTGCTTTTTTTATTTCAAATGAAATGCGTGACGATGTTAAATTACATTTAATTTTTGAAGGACAACCAAATCCACCAAAACATTTAATTCTTGAATCAAATAAAGATATGCCTATCTCAAAAAAAGATGTTGCTGGTTTAATAAAAAAGATGTTATATAAATCTTCAGATAAAGAGGAATTAAAACAAATATTTCCTGGATGTTTTATTGAAAAAAAATCTTTTGAAAAATTAATTTCAGAATTAGATAGTGAGGGGAAGAATGTTTTTTTATTAGATGAAAAAGGAGTTGATATTAGAAAATCTTCAATTAAAGGAAATGAAGTATATATAATTGGAGATCATGAAGGGTTTCCTAAGGATAAAAATAAATTTCTTAAAAAAATTGATAAAATATCAGTTTCTTCTAAAATTCTTTTTGCTTCACAAGTATTTACTATAATACACAATGAAATAGATAGAACATTTTAGATATATTTCTAAAAATAACAAAGTTTATATAGTCAATTTATGTAGTAATTTTATCGGAGTAAAATTATGAAAAATAATTATTTGAAGGAATTGGGAATTGGCCTTGGTGTTCTTGCTTTAACTTCTAGTTTATATTCAAATCCATTGCCAGCTGATTATCATAAAGAAGAATTAAGTAATTTATCAAAAACTGTTGCTTCATACTCTGACTCAGAAAAATCTATTCAAAATAATGATATGTATGTTATTGATAGCAAAAAAAAGAAAGTTTTATTCTTTTATATGAAAGATAAAGACGCTATAAAAGTTGATGATTTAAAAGAAGTAGATGAAGGGAAACTTGAAAGAATATCAAAACAAGAATATACAAATGTTAATTATTCAAATTTGGGTATATTAAATGAAATGGATTTGACTAAATACGGGACTAAATACGGTAGAAATATTGAAGTTTATATTCCTATGAAGAGAGGAGGAGAAAAAGATTTAACTTTGTATAATCGAATTATTGTAGATTCAGATAATTTTTTTAATCTTTTAAAATCAAATTCTAAATTATATGATGAACTTTGTAATAATAAAACATATGTTTCTACAGGTAAAGATTTATTTGGAACAGAAGCAATAAGTAGCATTAAGACTTTTTATTTTTCAAAAGAAGATGAAATATCTACTGAATCTAATGATAAAGAAGTTCCGGAGGAAGAGGAAGAAACTGGAGAGGTTACATTTGGGGAACCAACATCTCCTGGATTGCTAGGTGAAATAAATTTTGGGCCAGGAAATATATTATAAAATGGAACATAAAAATTTAAAATTATTGGTAGTTTTTTTATTTTTATTTTCTTTTGTTAGCTTTGTTTGTGCTGACAGAGTTGTAGAATTTAGTTTCTTTGAAGCTATTAAATATGAAAATGGAACACAAGTTTCTACTACAAATAAAGTTTTAGGTGCAGGACTGGATGTTTATCCTTGTTTAAATTCAGCTTGTAACATTGTTGGAAATAAAATTTCTTCATTAAGTTCTGTAACAAATACAGAAAAACTCTCTGTTAATTTTCCAACTACAATGTCAAGTGTTTATGGATATTTACTTTATTTCTATCATCAAGATTTTTTTGGAATAGAAATTAATGCTACTATAAATGGAACATCTGGAACAACCACAAATGCAAATATTTATTTATATAAGAGAGAGGGAGGATATGCTCCAATAAAGAGTTTTGATTTTGTTTCTACAAATACAAGATTATCTAATGTTACTTTTGATGTAAAAATTGAAATGGATGATTCTACTTATGTTTTAGTTCCTGATAGAAGAAGAACAAATATAACATTAAAAGAAGATGTAAATGTTTCTCTAAAATTTAATGTTTTATATAATGGAACAAATATTCATCAAGAATCAAGATTTATCAATATTCCTTATGGAGAAAGTGTTACAAATGAGAGATTTTTTTATTTGTTTTCTAGTGTTGGAGATTATGAAGTAGAAGTAGAAACAGAAATTGTAGATAATCAATTATTTTCAACTACTAAGAAGAATGAAAAAAAATCAATAAAAATAATATCTGACTCTTTAAACAATTATTCTTATTCAAATTTGAACATTTATCCAACAAATGGAACAATTTATTTGAAAGAAAATTATAGTTTAGTTGTAGCTCATGAATCTTTCTATGTGGATGAATATGGAAATGTGAATAATAGAAATAGTAACTTGAATTTTAATATAAGAGATTTTAATAATACATCTATTTATAATTATAATATAAAAACATCTTCAGGAAATTATACATTTAATTATTTATTTTTATCTACTGGAAATTATACAATTAACGTTAGTGCTTGTACTGATGGTTTTATTGGTAGTTTCTCTACATGTGGTTCTAAATTAATAAATGTTGAAATTATTGAAAAAGAAGAACCTTCTATAAAGAAAACAAATAAAAAAGATAATACACCGAAAGAAAATCCATTAATTATATTTAAAGAAAGTTCTTTTGAAGAAAATACTAAAGAAAATACTGTTGAAGATAGTCGTGATTCGAATCAAATAATTTATGATTATAATTCCAATAATGTTTCTAATGATACATTTAAGGAAGAAATCGTTGTTTTTGTTATTGGCAGTGGAATATTGATTGTTTTAATAAAAATAATATTTTTACTTGCATTATAATACCCAAAATAATAAAAATACAAATAATTTCTCTAATATATGTTAATAGGATTAGTAGGTAAACCATCTTGTGGAAAAAGCACTTTCTTTAAATCTGCGACATTGGCAGATGTATTAATAGCTCCTTATCCTTTTGCGACTATAAAACCAAATCATGGTGTTGGATATGTTAGAGTAAAAGCTTTATGTAAAGAACTTGGTGTTAAGTGTAATCCTAGAACAGGTTATTGTAATGGAGAAACTCGTTTTGTTCCTATTGATTTAATGGATGTTGCTGGTTTAGTAGAAGGAGCAAGCGAAGGAAAAGGATTAGGAAATCAATTTCTGGATGATTTAAGACAAGCTGATGCTTTTATTCATATAGTAGATATTTCGGGGACTACTGATTCTGAAGGAAAAGAAGGGATAGGAAATCCTGTAGAAGATATAAAAATGTTAGAAAACGAGTTAGATAAATGGTATGTTGGAATTTTAAAGAAAGTTTGGGAAAAACTTTCTAAAGCGATACAGACAACCAAAGAGGATAGCGCTAAAGCGATTTCGAAACAATTTTCTGGATTGAAGGTTAATGAAAATGATATTAAATACGTAATTAATAAATTAAAATTAGATGCAGGTAAAATTATTAATTGGACTGATAAAGATTTATTTGATTTTGCGAAAGAATTAAGACATTATACTAAACCAATGATTATAGCCGCAAATAAAATGGATAAACAGAGTTCTTTATCTAATTTAGAGAATGTTAAAAGAGAATTTTCTAATTTGATTATTATTCCTTGTTCTGCGGATAGTGAACTTTCTTTACGTCAAGCATCAAAATTAGGTTTAATAAATTATATTCCAGGAGAAAGTAATTTCACAATTAATGAAGACAAAGTAAATATTAGACAAAAAGATGCTCTTGAATCTATAAAAAAGAATGTTTTAGAGATTATTGGTTCTACAGGTGTTCAAGATATTTTAGATAAAGTAGTTTTTTATTTGCTAAAATATATAGCTATTTTTCCAGCAGGTTCTAAATTATCAGATTCTAAAGGAAATGTTCTTCCAGATTGTTTTTTATTACCTCCCGGATCTACAGCATTAGATTTTGCATATTATTTACATACAGATATTGGAAACAATTTTATAAAAGCGATTGATATTAGAACAAAAATGGTTATAGGGAAAGAACATAAATTAAAAAATTGTGACGGAATAGAAATAATAATATGATAGTACTAAAAAATAACAACAATAGAAAAATTTAAAAATCTATTACATAACAATACCTTTATGGTAAAAGTAATTGCAATTAATCACCATTCCTTCGGTGGTAATGATTTAATTGAAAAAATGGATTATTCTTCAAAAAAAAATTCTGGTTCTATAGTTTTTGGACCAGGAGGAGCCTTGTTACATTATCAATTAAATGAAAATTCTCCATTATTATTAGATTCTGAGTTAATTCAAAAATTTTCAAATATGTCCAAAAATACAAATTGTTTAATTTTACCAGGAGGATTTTCTTATTTAAATCATTTTTATACAGGAATTCCTATATTTCATCAAGGTAAAAGCATAATAAGTTATAAAGAACATACTGGAGTTTCTTTCAAATTAGATGGAAAGAGTATTGGAGTTTTTTATGGAGATTTTGGAAAAGAAAAATTGGATTTACATGGACTAGATTTAGATTTGATTTTAGATATGAGAAATTCAAAGAATGGAGATTTATCCTATAATTTTGATACATTATCTGAAAAAAAACTTGATATCATTATGGCAAACGGTTTTTATGCTTATACTAGAGGACTATCTTTGAATGGAAAAGAAGCTCAAAATTTAATTTTCAAAAGAGACGAAAATGAAATATATGACTCTTATAACATTTGGAATAATAGAATAGATGTTGGAAATAGTGGAATTTCGGATATTAAATATTTTACAAATTATGAATCATTGATAAAAAATATTTTTGTTGATTTAGTTGGTAAAGATGTTAAATTATGTAAGAAAACTGGAATATTAGGAAAATTAGAGAATGTTGTAATTGAGGATTATTATTCAAATAGTTTAAGAGAAGCTTTAGTTAAATCAAAATGTTTTGTTACATACGAAAAAGACGGAAAAATTTGTAATACGAAAATTCCTGTTTTAAAAGTATTGGCACAATCTGGGATTAGCGTTCCTCCCGAGATATTAACTTATTGATTGTTTTTTATTTTACTATCTAAGAATTTAAAATATTCCTCATTAAATGTTTTACTCATTTTTTCAATAATTAATTCTGGAGTTGAATGTGCTAATCTTCCCATTACAGGATTATGATTTACTATTAAATTAAAGTTTTCATCTAATCCTTTTGCTTCAATTCCATCAACTCTTGTTAATTGAGGAAGGCATACCTGAATTTCATATCCTAAATGTGTTGCAATTACTAAAAAACAATTTTTTTTAATAAAAAATTCACAAGTTGCTGCAATAATTTTTCCTGCTATTCCAGGTTCTGTTACTGATTCTATTTCATCTGCTAATACAATTGTTCTTTCTCCAGGTTTTATTTTCGACATTTCTGTTAATAATGTTTCAAATGCTCCCTTATTAGGACTTCCTTTATTCTTTGCAAAATAATAAATTTCTGTAAAAATTGGAAGATGAACATTCCCTATTAATGGTAATCCTAATTGAAATAAACTAATATTTTGAATTATATGTTCCAATAAAGTAGTTTTACCTCCACTATTTGCTCCAGTTAAAATGGAACATTTATTAAATTTATCGAGTTGAAAATCTATTGGTTGTGGATGTTCTAGAAATAAGTTTTCGGATGATTCCATATGTAAATTTTCAGAGAGATATGGGAAATTATGCCTATCTGATATTAATTTTGACACACCTAATGAGAAATCTTCAAATAATATTAATGATTGAAGCTCGTTTAATAAATAGGGAATTTTTTTTAATTCTTCAGCATTTCTTTTTATCATTTCAGATAAATTAGTAAATTGCTCTGAACTTCTTTTTTTTATTTCATTTTCTAATTCTAAATAATCTATTTGTAATGGTATCTTTAAATTAAATATATTACGTGGTAAATTTGTAGTATCTAAAAATTCTTCTATGATTTGTTTTAATGAGTCAGGTATTTTTCCTTCATTTAATATTTTTATTAAAGATTCACCAGTAATTGTCATATATTTTATTTTTTCATTTATTTTTTCATTTATCTCTTCAACTTTTGATTCAACATCTTCAATGGTAAATATTTTATTTAATTTAAAATCAATTAGTTTAAAAAGTGGATTTAATATGTCTAAAATTTCTCTTATTCTACTATTATTATTGTAGTTTTTATTTAGTATAAGAAAATTATTCTTCCAAGAAGATAGTAATTCTAGATATCTTTCTAAATAAATATCTGATATATCATTAATAAATACACTTTGTGGTAATTTTTCTAATATTGAATAAAAATTTTCGCAATCTATAATTTGAATAACATCATATTTTTCTAAATTGCTTAAATCATTTTCATTAATTATTATTTGAACATCACAATTTAATTTTTGTAATTCTATAAATGTACTTTCATTTTCTGTAACAACTACAATTTCATATTCGGGATACCAAGTTTGTTTATTTCTTTTAATTTCTGATAAAAAAGAATTATCTCTTTTTTCAAGCGTTAAAAAAAAAGATTGCCTTTCTTTTATTTCATTAAAATTATCTGTAAAATCGAAAAAATTCCATATATTTGATGTTTCTTTAAAAATAAAATTATTAGATAATTTTTCGATTACTTTTGTATGAATTTTTTTTGCATCATTTGTTTTGAAAATAGATTCCTTCTCTTTTTTTATTAAAGTTTTAGATGAATTAAATGGATTTAAATCAAATTTAGATATAAAATCAAGTATTTCTTTTTTCATATCTAAGAAAATAGAATGTATTTTTTAAGGATTTATATATAAAAAAGTATTTTAAAATGTTACATATCTATCTGGGCAGAATATATTATATCTTTTTATTAATTCTGTAAGAGGTTCTTTTTGCTCAAATCCATTATATATTACAATTGCTTCTGAATTTAAAAAAGCAGATCGAATACTATTGGATATTTTTGGAACAATTATTCTTTCTAAATTTCCAGTAGTTCCAGTTTTTGTATCCATTATAGGAATTCCTTGTAATGGACTAGCTATTGTCATTATTACACTTGTATAATCTTTAGGTTTCTCGTATTTGATTGTCATAAGAATATAATAATTAGTAGGTTTTTAAACCTTACCATTTGTGACTATTCCATAGGAACTACATAAAGAAATCTAAGAAATAAATATTAAAAATTATTAAGGATGTAGTATATTTTAAAAAAACAATTTAGACATTGATAATCCAATATTTAATACAAATAGTTTAATATTTCTAATAATTCCAGTAGCTTTTATTTTTATATCACCAGATTTTTTGTTCTCTTTATAAAAATCAATTATTTTTGAGATTTCAATATCTTTTATTTTTGAAGCATCAGAAACGAATTTTTTTGTTACATATAAATTATATGTACTTTCATTTTCACTACAAGAAAATTCTTTTATAATACTTTCTTCTATAACTACATTTCCAATATGTTTTTCATCTATATATAATGCAATTATTTCATTTGAAATAGGGACTTGTTCAGGAATTTCTATTCCAACTATTTCAGGATTGATAAAATCTTTTATAACATCACAAGAAATCTGAGAATAATTAAAATCTTCAATTTGTAAATTTTCTTCAGAAACATATTCTTGAATATCTTTTTGTGATATCTCATATTCATTCATTAATTCTTGAATTTCTTCCTGAGATAAGTTAGAGAGATTAACATTATTAATATCATAAATTTCCTCAGCTAAAATAAAATTAAAGAATAAAATAGACAAGAATATCAATAATACACCTTTTTTCATATTATTTATTGACATAATGTATTTATAAAATCTTTGTATTCATTTTTTTTCTTTCTCAAATTCACTTTTTAAATATTTTCCTGTCCAACTTTCTTCACATTTTATGATATCTTCAGGTGTTCCTTGAAATACAATATTTCCCCCTTCTTCTCCACCTTCTGGTCCAAGATCTATTATCCAATCTGCACATTTTATTACATCTAAATTATGTTCTATAACAACCATTGTATTTCCTACTTTTACTAATTCATTCATAACAGATAATAATTTTTTTATATCATGAGGATGTAGTCCAGTTGTTGGTTCATCTAATAAATAAAGAGTCTTTCCAGTAGATCTTTTTGCTAATTCTTTTGTTAATTTAATTCTCTGAGATTCTCCTCCAGAAAGTGTTGTTGAACTTTGTCCTAATTTTATATATCCCAATCCTACAGCTTGCAAAGTTTGTAATTTTCTGAAAATACCAGGAATATTTTCAAATATTTTTACAGATTCATCAACACTCATTTCTAAAATTTCTGCAATATTAAATCCTTTATACTTTATATTTAAAGTTTCTTTATTATATCTTCTTCCATGACATTCTTCACATTCAATATAAACATCAGGCAGAAAGTTCATTTCTATTTTTATAGTTCCGTCTCCGTTACATTTCTCACATCTTCCACCTTTTACATTAAAACTAAATCTTCCCTGTTTATATCCTCTATTTCTTGCTTCTTTTGTCATAGAAAATAACATTCGTATTTCATCAAAAACTCCTATATAAGTTGCTGGATTACTTCTTGGCGTTTTCCCGATTGGAGATTGATCTATTACAATTACTTTATCTATCTGAGAATCTTCTACTATAATTTCTTTATGTTTCCCTGGTTGATCTTTAGAATTATATATTTTTTTTGATAAACCTTTATATAAAATTTCATTAACCAAAGTTGATTTTCCAGATCCAGATACTCCTGTAACTAATGTTAGACATTTTGTAGGAATAGAAATATCAATATTTTTCAAGTTATGTTCCTGACATCCTATTATTTTTATAGGAAGTCCTCCTTTTCTTCTAATTCTAGGAATACTAACAAATTCTTTTCCAGATAAATACTTCCCAGTTAGTGACTTCTCACATTTTGATATTTCTTCTGGAGTCCCTTGAGCAACAATTGTTCCTCCATGAATACCAGCACCTGGACCAATATCAACTACATAATCTGCATTTTTTATTGTATCTTCATCGTGTTCAACTACAATAAGTGTATTATCTAAATCTCTTAATTTATGTAATGTTTCTATTAATCTATGATTATCTCTTTGATGTAATCCAATAGAAGGTTCATCTAAAACATATAAAACTCCAGATAAATTAGAACCGATTTGCGTTGCTAAACGAATTCTTTGAGATTCTCCTCCAGAGAGCGTTCCGGCATTTCTTGATAAATTTAAATATCCCAACCCTACATTTTGTAAGAAAGTTAATCTATCATTTATTTCTTTAAGAATTTGTTTTGCAATTAACTCTTCTTTATTATTTAATTTTAAATTTTTAAAAAATATTATAGAATCTTTTATTGACATATTTGTTAGTTCAATAATATTTTTATTATTTATTTTTACATTCAAAATTTTTTCTTTTAATCTATTTCCATGACAAACATTACATTCTGAAGAACTCATGAATTTTTCTAATTCTTTTTTTCTATAATCGGATGTTGTTTCTTTATATAATCTTTCTTGTTGCGGGATTAGTCCTTCCCATCCTTCTTTAAAATTCATCATTGCTCCATTTTCCCAATAACCTTTTATTGATTCTTTGCATCCGTACATTAATTTTTTGTAAGCATCTTCTGAAAATTTTTCTATTGGAGTAAATAAATCAAAACCACAATGTTTTCCAATAATTTGTAATTGTTGCATTCTCCAAGTTTTTTCCATTCTTCCATAAACTTTTATTGCTCCATCAATTACTGATTTCGTTTTATCTGGAATTATCATTTCTGAATCAAAATTAATTTTTACACCTAATCCATTACATCCCTCACAAGCCCCGAATGGTGAATTAAAACTAAACATTCTTGGTTGTAATTCTTCAAAATATGTTCCACATATAGGACATGCCATTTTTGTTGAAAACATATCTTCTCCCTCATCACCATTAATTATAACTAACCCTTCACTCATCAAAGAAGCATTTTCAATAGATTCCGATAATCTAACTTTATCATTAATATCTATTCTATCTATAATTACTTCTATATCATGTTGTTTATATCTTGTTAAAGTTATTTGTTCATCAGTTCTTAAAATTTCTCCATTTACTCTTACTCTTATATATCCAGCTTTATTTAAATCTTTGAATAATTGTTCATAACTCCCTTTTTTATGTCTGATTATAGGAGCTAATATCGTAATATTTTTTTTATATTTTTTATCAATTTTTTGTATAATTTCATTTGGTGTTTGAGAATTTATTGGAATATTATGTTCTGGGCAGTACGGAATTCCTATACGAGCAAATAGTAATCTTAAATAATCATAAATTTCAGTGACTGTCCCAACTGTTGAACGAGGATTTTTAGAAGTAGTTTTTTGTTCTATTGATATTGCAGGGCTTAATCCTTCTATAGAATCAACATCTGGTTTGTTCATCATTCCCAAAAATTGTCTTGCATAAGCACTCAAACTTTCAACATATCTTCTTTGACCTTCAGCATAAAGTGTATCAAATGCTAAAGTTGACTTTCCAGAACCAGAAAGTCCAGTAAAAACAATCAATTTATTTTTTGGTAGAGACAAGTCTATATTTTTCAGATTATGTTCTCTTGCTCCTAGAATTTCAATTTTATCTGCCATTTAGGATATTAAGAAACGACAAAATATATTTAAAATAGTTACTATCACTATTTCTGTAATTCCTAAGTTATAACTATTATAAACAATTCATAAAATAAAAAATAAATTGTAATCCATCATTTTTATAAAGTGTTTTTGATTATACTAAATATGGGTTCGTAGTTCAAAGGATAGAATACCAGGTTTCGGCCCTGTTGATGGGAGTTCGAATCTTCCCGAGCCCGTTTCCATAATATAAATTAATTATAAGTATGTTCATGAAATTTAAAAATGTTTTAATTATTGAAAGTATTAAAAATAGTGATGAACATATAAAATCTGTGTCTAAATTAAAATCATTTTTAGATAAAAATAATATTAAATATTCTTGGATTTATTATTCCGATATCTCAAAAAATTTTTTTATTGAAAGAGATTTAATAATAACAATTGGAGGAGATGGGGTTTTAATAAGAGTTTCGCATTTTATTAAAGATAATTTAATTTTAGCTATAAATTCAGACATAAAAAGTAGCGAAGGAGCTATGCTATGTGATGATCTTGATTACATTGAAGATATTTTCAACGGAAATTATAAAATAAAGAAAATTGTTCGTGGAGGAATCATACTAAACGGAAAGGAAGTAGAAGAATTATTTTTAAATGAAGTCTATGTTGGATGTGAAAATCAATTTCATACTTCTAGGTATATTATAAATTATAATGGAAAAATGGAAGAACAAAGAAGCTCAGGAATTTTAATATCAACTGGAAATGGAAGTACTGCTTGGTACTCTTCGGCAGGAGGAGAAAAATTCAATTATTATGACGAAAAAATAAAATTTATAATTAGGGAACCATTCTTTGGAAAATTATTTAAACCTAGTATTTTCAAAGGAGAAATAGATTTTGATAATTTTTCAGTTTTATCTAAAAGAAATTATGGTGGTTGTATTGCTATTGATGGTTGCGTAGTTTATCCATTTAATAACACAGAAAGCATGAAAGTTTTAATTTCAAAACATCATTTAAATCTAATAGTTAATAACAATAAGCCATTATAAACTTAAAGATAATTTTTTGTAATTAAAATTTTTATTTATCTATAACTAACGTCAATTAGACAATTTAATATTGATTCAAAGAAAGTTTATAAAGTATAAAATTCTTACTTTTATATGGTAAAAAAAGAGGGAAAAATTAGCAATTCTAAAAATAAAAAAACACTTTCGGATGTAAAAAAGAATATTAATAATGTTTCTTCTAATAATAAACCAGTTAAAGGAATTGTTTATAATGAAAAAGTGTTTATAGAAAATTTTGTTAATTTACAAAATGCTATGACTAATTTATCTATAAAATTTAGTGAATTATCTCAAAATATCTCAAAATTATTAATTATTTTTGAAGAATCTGCAAAAAATCTTGCTAAAAGTGAAAAACAAATAGATGGACATGTTGTAAATAAAATAGATTCTTTATTAGAACAAAATAAAACAATTGCTAAGGGACTTGTTTTAATGGAAGATCAATTTAAGAGACAGATGAAATTTCCTCCACAATCTGCAAATCCGAATAATTATGAACAAAATAAAATTACAAAACAACCAGATAAAATTAATTCTAATAATTTAAATCAATTAAAACAACAAAATAATATTCAACAAAATTCAAATCAAATGAATAATGCTCCTGAATCAATGCAATTTAGTGATAAACCTAGGCCTTTACCACAGATATGATGGAAGATATAAACTTTATTAATTTGGATTTTATAAAAAAATTTACTAAATCTATTTTAATTACAATTCAAAAAAAAATTTTTAATATAGAAAATTCTGAAATATTAAGTTCCGATTTAGTTTTGAAACTATCTAATGAACTAATGGAAGCCATAGCTATAAAACAAGAAGGATTAATTAATTTGATTAATTTACATGATAGCATAGATTCAGATATATCAGATGAAATTAATAAAGAAAGTTTGAATATTATACAAAAAGTTAATTCTGATATTGTAGAATCACAAATTCCTCCAAAGACATCTTACTCGTTAAAGTTGTCTTCTGAAAGTTTTTCAAGAATTCCTGGTGGATTAATTAGTAATAAAAAGAATATTAGAAGATATGGAAAGATTAATACATTATTAGCTGATCCTATGATTAATATTATTCAATGTCCTGGCGTAAATCAAGAAATTTCTGTAATTAAAAGAGGAGTCAAACAAATAACTAAAATTGTTTTATCACAAATTGAAATACAAGAAATAATAGAACAATTTTCTCAGGATTCTCATATTCCTTTAATAGAAGGTCCTTTTAATTTTCAAATTAATGATTTAAATATTTATGGAATTAATTCATCCATGATTGGTTCAAGTTTTATAATTAAAAGAGGGAGAAATTCATAAATTGAAAAATAGAATCAATAAAAAAAAGATAGTGAAATATTTTAATTTAACTGAAAGAGCATTAGAAGAGGTAAAAAAAAATATTTTTTCGGGTAAAGAAATTGATGCTAAAGAAATAATAGAAATGGCTACCAATTATATTTCAGATGCTCATCATTTTTTTTCTAAAGGAGATTGGGTAAATTGTTTTGCAGCTTTAAACTATTCACATGGATGGATAGACTCTGGAGTTAGATTAAAAGTATTTAATGTTCATGACGATAAATTATTTACAATAATCTAATACAACAATTTAGATAATAAGATTTTTTAATCAAATACATACTATTTGTAACCATTCTTTAGTGTCATTAATGTAAACATTTAAATAGATCATTACAAACTCTATAGTAGTAAAAAGATTAATAAAAGAAAATGAGTTTAAAAGAAAAATTAAAATCTACAATTAAAAATATTTCTATATTATCTACTGGTTTATCTATGTTAATATCGTGTTCTACAATGAAACCAACTTATCAACAAATTAAAATTAATATTGAACCTTTTATAAAAACAGAAAGAGGAGCGGAGTATATATTTAAGGGGTCATATTCTATTCCAAATAAAGACTTACAAGAATTAGGATATACATTAGGTGAAGGAGAACTTTGTTCTGTTAATGGATATTTGTTTAATTATAAAGATTCTATCATATAAAGAAAAAACATTAAATGGTGGCCAGAAAATAGGATGGCAGTATGAAGGCTCTTCACCAAGTGCTGATGTTACGCTTTATCAATCAGAATTTTTTTTATCTCAAAAACTTCCAGAAATGGATATTAATAGAGATAAAAGAGTTTCTAGAAATGAATCTTTAAGTTATATGAATTCTATTATAAATAAAATATGTAAGAAAATTTATGAAAATATATAGTTATTATTATAATAAGATACTTAATTATTTTTTAATTTAGAAAGCTTTATAAATGTAAAAAATATAAAATTACAGGTTTAAAGTCAATCAATAGATTTAGACGATTTACTTTCGAAAAGAAAGGCCTAAAATACAAAAAAATGGGAAAAGAAATATATTCAAAAGAAGCAAGTGAGTTTATTAAAAATTTGGCTGAATTATTGAAAAGAGTTCCAGAATTTGAAGTTCCTTTATGGGCTAATTTCGTTAAAAGTGGAACTTCGAAACAAAGACCTCCAGTTCAAGATGATTTTTGGTATACAAGGTCTGCAAGTATATTAAGACAACTTTATATTAAAGGAGTTTGTGGTGTTGGAACATTAAGAATAAAATATGGTTCAAAAAAGAATAGAGGTGGAAGGCCAGAGGAATTTAGAAAAGCAAGTGGGAAAATTATAAGAATGATATTACAACAGGCAGAAAAAGCGGGTTTAGTGGAAAAATTATCAAATTTACAACATGGAAGAAGATTAACACAAAAAGGAAGAGATTTTCTAGATAGTGTTGAAACAAAAGAAGTAATTTCTCTTAATTTTACAAATTTTATAGCAAAAGAAAAAGTTAATATTAATGAAAATTTAAATCAAGAGATTAATGAAGATGGCGAGTAGAAAAGCAACAATGAGAAGTAGCAAGAAAAGACATCTTGCAAAACTTGGGAATCAAACAAGATGGGCTCCATATTGGACAGTTCTGAAAAAATATGGAAAAGGTAAAAAAGTACACCCTTCTCAACATACTCATATAAAGAGAAATTGGAGAATTAGAAAATTAAAAATAAAACCAAGGAGAGCTAAAAAAAGCTGGTTAGGATAAAAATGGAAGAAATTAATAAAACTAAAAAAACTATTAAAGAGAAAACACAATCTGCTGTTTCAGATGTAAAGAAAAATTTACAAAAGAAAAAAAAATCAGAGAAAAAGATAGAACTAGAAAGAACATATGTTGTACCATTAAGAAAAGGATTCTTAAAAGTTCCAAGGTATAAAAGAGGTAAAAAAGCAATCAAAGTATTAAAAGAGTTTTTAGCAAAAAATATGAAAGTAGAAGATAGAGATTTGAATAAAGTAAAAATAGACATTTATTTGAATAATGAAATATGGTTTAGAGGTATAAAGAAACCTTTACATAAAGTTAAAGTTATTGCTAAAAAGATAGATGGAGTTGTATATGCACAATTAGCAGAGATTCCAGAAATTGTTAAGTATAAAATGGATAAGGATTTAAGGAAAAAAGGAAAAGTTGATAAGTCTGCACTTCAAAAAGTTGTAACAAAAGAAGCCGAAGAAGAAAAAATAAGAGAACAAAGAGAAGAGGAAAATACTAATAAAAATGAAAAAGCTCCTGAAAATGTAGATATAAAACAAGAATTTGCAAAAAGTGATAAATCTGTTCCAAATATAAAACCAGCCTCACAAGATAAGTTAAGCTCTACAACTCAAAGAAAGGCATTAAAAAAATAATTTAATATTCTACAGATTCTTTTGCTTGTTTTGTTGAAGCTCCAATTGATAACATAAATTCTTGTAAATCTTTCTTTTTAACAAATTCTTTTTTATTTTTTGCAAATGTTGCTATGTTTATTTTAGTATTAGTTTTTCTACAAATTTTTATATTTTGTATAATTCTAGATAATCTAGTAGACAATTCCAAAGGATTACATTCTTTTAAATCACTAAAATCAATAACTATAGAAATATTCTTTTGTTTTGCAATTTTCGCAAGAACATGATTTATTCCAGAATCTTTTTGTTTTAAATTATCATTTTTCTCATATTTCTCTGGAGAAACTAAATAATTTATTACAAAAGTTTCAAGAATTCTTCTGTTATATACATTATCATATCCCATGATAGCAATTATTTTACCTTTATTCCTTAAAGATTCGACAATTCTTCTAGACTCTTTTTCATCTCCATTACAATTAACTAAATATCCATCACATTTATCTTCTTTTGAAATATCATTTTTACTATTTATTTCTTTTAAGAAAATACTCTCATCAGACCTCACTAATCTCAAATCATAAATATTTTTATCCATAAATTAAACTTCCTTTGTAATTTGTTTTTTCGCTAATAATTTTATTTATATCTTCTAAATTATCTACTATATATGTAGGTATTTTATTTTTATATATAATTTCTGAACCTCTTTGATCTAATACAAAATGTTGTCCTGATGTGAATTTTATTTTTTTAGCAATGTTGTTAAAATTCTCCCAAGATATATTTTTAATAAATTTCGCATTTTTATTTGTTTTAGGATTATCTGTATATATTCCTTTAACATTTGTTAAATTAATAAATGGACATTTAATATGAGTAGCAATACTAGCAGCAGTTGCGTCTGTTGTTTGAGGTCTTTTAGTTTTTCGTAAAGCACCACAAAAAACAATATGATTTTTATTTAATAAATTCTCAACTTTTTTTAGCGAATATGGATGAGTTTCATTGGCCTCTTTTCCGAAAAAATTCATCATAAAAAAAGCATGAAATCTTGTTATAGCAATCCCAGTATTTGATTGTTCATCAAAATTTTTATGTAATTTTTTGTATGCGTTTATATATTTTCTAGCAGTTGTTCCACCACCAGTAACTACCACGAATTTTGTATTTTTATATTTATTAATCATTTTCTTAAAACTAATCAAAAAATTTAAATCTACTTCATCTGGAATAATTCTAGAACCTCCCAAACTTATAACAACTCTTTTTAAAACCATATAGAAAACAAACAAAACAAGTTTTTAAAATTTATTAAGACAATTTTAATCTCTTTTCCATTTTTTTTATTTTTTCTCTTATAAATATAGCTCTTTCAAATTCAAGTTTTTCGGCAGCAATTTCCATCTCTTTTTGTAATTCAATTAATAAATTTGGTATTTCAGAATCTGAAACATAAGCAGAATCATCTATTTCTATTTCTTTTTGTTTTATTGGTTTTATTATGCTCATAGGGATAATATTATTTTTTTTATTGTAATTAATTTGAATCTCTCTCCTACGTTTAGTTTCCTCTATTGCTCTTTTTATAGAGTCGGTCATAACATCTGCGTATAATATAACTCTTGCATCTTTATTTCTCGCCGCTCTACCAATTGTTTGAATCAAACTCTTATCATTTCTTAAAAAACCTTCTTTGTCAGCATCAAGTATTCCAACTAAACCCACCTCTGGAATATCTAATCCTTCCCTTAATAAATTAATTCCAACTAAAACATCGAATTCTCCTAATCTTAATTGTCTTATTATTTCTGTTCTATGAAGAGTTTCTATATCAGAATGTAAATATTTTGATTTAATTTTATGCTCTATTAAGTAATTTGTTAATTCTTCGGACATTTTTTTTGTAAGAGTTGTGATTAAAATTCTATTTCCTTTCTTTATTTCATATTGTATTTCTTTTTCAATGTCTTTTATTTGATTATCAATTGGTTTTATGAATACTTCAGGATCAACAAGACCAGTTGGACGAATAATTTGTTCAATAATTTTTTCACTCTTTAACATTTCATATTCACCTGGTGTTGCTGAAACAAATATAGTTTGAAATTTATTTTTTATTATTTCTTCAAATTCATCAAATTTTAATGGACGGTTATCATAAGCACTTGGTAATCTAAATCCAAAATCAATTAAATTTTTCTTTCTAGCCCTATCGCCATTATACATTCCATGAAGTTGAGGAATTGTTTGATGACTTTCATCTATTATTAATAATGAATCATTTGGAAAATAATCAAGTAAGCAATATGGTTTATCTCCTTCTTTTCTATTATCAAAATGTCTTGAATAATTTTCTATCCCCTTACAATATCCAGTTTCTTTTATCATTTCGATATCATGTAAAGTTCTTTGTTTAATTCTATAAGCTTCTAACATTTCCATACTAGGTAAAACAAGATTCAATTCATTTTCTATACTTTTTAATGCACTCTCAATTTCTTCTTCATTTACCATAAAATGTTTGGCAGGGTATACCGCAAAATAATCATAACTATCGATTTTTTCTCCGGTTATTTTATCAATTTGGTATATCTTATCTATTTCATCACCAAAAAATTCTACTCTCATAATATTATTTTCTGAAGCTGGAATAAAATCAATTATTTCGCCATTCACTTTAAATTTTCCGGAAGATAATTCCGTATCATTTCTTTCATATTGAGAATTTATTAAATTACTAATTAATTTTTTTCTTCCGTAATTATCTCCTACATGAAGACTAAATCTAAATAATTCAAAATTCTCTGGTTTCCCTAATCCATAAATACAAGAAACGCTAGATACTACTATAACATCATTTCTAGATAATAAAGAAGATGTTGCTGATAATCTAAGTTGGTCTAATTTCGGATTTACACTTGAGTCTTTTTCAATATACTGATCAGTAGCTGGCATATAGCTTTCTGGTTGATAATAATCATAATAAGAAACAAAATATTCTACTCTATTATTTGGGAATAGAGATTTTAATTCTTCATAAAGTTGTGCTGCTAATGTTTTATTATGAGCTAAAACTAAAGTTGTTTTTTGAACATTATTTATTAAATTGGCTATAGTAAAAGTCTTTCCAGAACCCGTAACTCCTAATAGTGTTTGAAATTTTTCTTGATTTTTAACTCCATTCGTTAAATCTTTTATAGCATTTATTTGAGAACCAGCGGGACCAAATTCTGAAACTATTTTAAATTCATTTCTTTCCATATATATAATTTATTTTTTTTATTTTAAAAATGATAGCTTTTATAAAAATTTATATATATTTATCATTTAATTACATATATCAATATTTTTTTCAATTATAGGAGAACAATATGCAAAATTACTATCTTGAAAAAATATTGGTTGAATTTGAATTGTTTTTATTTTAGAAAAATCAGAATAATTGAATCCTATATATTTTGATTGTGATGGTAATAAATTAATAGCTCCAGTAACTGATGAGAAATTCTTTGTATATCCAGTTGTATATAAGTTGATAATTTCTTCTTGCGTTAATGCTCTTCCAAATATTTTTACTTCGTCTATTAGTCCTTTAAAATATCTACCGACGTCAGAACGTCCAAGAGTATGGATTTCTCCTGTAAATATTTCTCCAGTAAAATTAGATGTAGAATTTATTTCAATACCATTAATATAATATGTTACATTATATCCATCATAAACAAAAGACAAATATATCCACTTATCTTTTAATGGAGAATTCATATATCTTATATTAAGATCTCCTAATCTTAACCTCATACCAGTTGACTCAATTTCAAAATGAGAATTTAAACTATTTCCACCAGTTGTTCCCCAAATACCTGATGTTGGAGGTAATTCTTGTTCGCTCCATTTTATCCAAGCACTAAAACTTACAGGATGATTTTCTATAGGATTTAATTTTGGTAAATTAATATAATCATCAATTCCATCAAAATTTCTTGCTCCGCCTATTTTCCCAAGTTTCGTCCATTTAGAACCATTATTTATTCCTCCAGCAAGATCTAATTCTGAATTAAATGATAATTTTAGTAATAAATCATCTTCTTTATACTCATCTAAAACAAATAATTTTGAGTTATCTATTTTAAAAATTGCTTGCGTTGCCCCGCTTTTATTATTTAAACTTACTAAAATATCATCTATAGTATATCTACCATTATTTTTTATATTTAATAACATCAAATTATCTTCAGAATTACAATCGTATTTTTCTATATATAATGAAATTCCATCAGGACAATCTGGTGTTTCATTTGGATTTACATAATTTCTCAGCCAACTATAAACCAATACCGATAGAGATATAGTTATTGATATTAGTAAAGCATAAGCTACAATATTACTTACAGCTCTTTTCTTACTTGATTGTAACAAATTGTTCATCTTCATCTCCCTGTTGTAATAAGAATATAACTATATTATGTTCCGGTATTGTAAAATAATAACTTTTATTATCAAAAATAACTGATATTTCTTGGCCAGGATTAATAATAATTTTTTCTCCACCTATATCTGTTGATGTTTTTAACATTCCTGTTTGTAGCGTAATTATCCCAGAATTATCTTTTTTTCCTGAGATTAAATATTCATTAACAGATATTCCATTTTCTCCATAATTTTTTACAATTATAGTTTCTTTATTCCCATAAAAGATAGCAAAATTCATGCTTGGATCTTGATCTTGTAAATTTTTAGATAATTTTTGAACAAAATCTTCTATTTTTTCATCAGGAATATCATTATATATTTGATAATCTTGAACTTGAGATATTTCTTTATCTATTATTTCCGAGTATCCCTCTATTTTGTTAAATTCTTTATATGTATTAACTTGATTTACGGTCATACTTATGCTAAAAATTAATGCTGATACGATTACAGACGCAAGTATAAAGAACTGTCCTCTTTTATTCATTAAAGAAATAATATCCTTTTATTTATAAAATTATGTTGAAAGAAAAAAAATAAAAAAGTGAAAAATTAAAGGATTATTTCTATGCCTTTTTCCGATCTACGCCAGTGACCTTTGTTGTAAATAGGTTTTAAAAAACTATCTAACTTTGAAGCTTCCATATAAGGATCATTTTTTGGATCATAATGTTTTTCTATGTAAATCTTCATTTTTTCACCTCCGATTAACTAACGATCTTTTCATTTATATATAATATTAAAATTCAAAATATACTTTTTAATGAAGTTTTATTTATATACCGTTTAACTAACAAATGGTTGTTAGAAATTAAATAGTAGTGCTTTTTTACTATTAAGTTAAACTTATAAAATATTTAACATATTAATTAATATGGAAGATTTTAAATGGCATATTGTAAGTGAAAAAGAAAAGGACGAAATTAATAAGAATGTAAAAAAAATATTGCAAGATTTCTCAGATAAATTAGATAATATAAATATTGATGAAAAACATTTTTCAAGTTTTAATAATTTAAATGGACTTAGAGAAGAAGATAAATGTTGGCAGACAGATAAAACTTTTAAGGAAATAACTTTATCAAATGCTCCACTTGTCGAGGACGATTTTATAAAAACTGAAAAGGCTAATTGGGTAAAATGATATAAGTTTTTAGTTACATTTAAATATAATAAAAAATAATTACTAATATGATAAAAAATAAGTGTCCGTCGTGTGCTAAGAAGATAGATAAAAATTTTAACTATTGTCCTTGGTGCGGTGCAGGAATAAAAGATATAAAAAATAAGAAAGATTATGGATTTTTAGGGAAAAATGATAATTTGGAATCCAGTTTGTTCTCTCAAGAAGTAAAACTTCCATTTGGAATGGATAAAATTGTTGGATCATTAATGAAGCAATTAGAAAAAGAAATGGGAGATAGTGGGAAAATACCTAAATTTAATATAAAGATTCAAGCAGGAATTCCACAAAAAAGGGAAGTTCAAAAAGAAATTCGTAAAGAAGAAATCAAAATATCTCCTGAAGAAAAAGAAAGAAGAAGTAAATTGCCTAGGAAAATAGCTAAATCAAATGTTAAAAGATTTTCGGATAGTATTATTTATGAAATAGACATAGATGAAGTAAAAGACAAATCTCAGATAAATATACTAAAATTAGAAAATGGTTTCGAAATAAGAATTTTCGGTAAAGAATTTTGTTTTGTTAAAGATATTCCTTTAGATATGAACTTAATAGGTTATAAAATTTTAAAAGATAAAGTTGTTTTTGAATTCAGTGAATAATTTTTCAAAAGATATAAAAACTTATACTATTATTTTATTCTATGAAGTCAGCTAAAAAGTTTAATGTGCAGGGAACTGTAAATGATATGTTTTATTCTCAATTTATTTTAGATTCTGCTAATAAATATAAATTAGTTGGATATATGAGACATTTACAAGATGGAAACGTAGAAATATTAGTTGAAGGTGATGATTTGTTAATAAAAGATTTCGAAAGAGAGTTAAAAATAGGCCCAAAACACTCTCATGTGAGAAATATTAAAACAGAAATAAAAAAATGGAGCGGAGAATTTAAGGGATTTAAAATTCTAAAATTTTAAAAACTTAGTTTTCATATTTTTAAGATGTCTAGAGAAGATGATATAGTAAGTGAAAGAATAAGAAAGATAGAAGAATTAAAAAATAAGGGAATAAATCCATATTCTTACAAACTTGAGAGGCATAATGAGAAGGTTTTTAGTTTATATATTAATGAAAAATTTTCCAATTTAAGTAAGGAAGAAATTTCAAATGAAGAATGCCTTATCGCTGGTAGAATTATGTTTGTAAGAAGTTTTGGAAAATTATCTTTTGCTAAAGTTCAAGATTTAAAGGGAACAATACAGATAGTTTTTCAATCAGGACATGTTTCAGATGATTTAATAGATTTTTTTAATAATTATGTTGGAATTGGAGATATTGTTGGAATAAAAGGAAATCCTATGAAAACAAAAACGGGTGAAATTTCTATTCTAGTAAAAGAATTATCTTTGTTGACTAAAGCTATTTTACCTTTACCTGATAAAGTTCATGGATTAAAAGATGAAGAAGATAGATTAAGAAAAAGATATCTAGATATTATTATGAATGAAGACGTAAAAGATATTTTTATTAAAAAACAAAAGTTTTGGAGTACAATAAGAAATTTCTTACTAAGTAAAGGATTTTTAGAAGTTGAAACTCCTGTTTTAGAAAATACAGCCGGTGGAGCAGCAGCAACTCCTTTTAAAACTCATCATAATGCTTTAGATTTAGATGTTTATTTAAGAATTTCAATGGGTGAACTTTGGCAAAAAAAACTATTGGTTGCTGGATATGAAAAAACATTTGAAATTGGAAGACAATTTAGAAATGAAGGAATGGATGCTGAACACTTACAGGATTATTCTCAACTAGAATTTTACTGGGCTTATGCCGATTATAAAGACGGAATGAAATTAGTTGAAGAATTATATAAAGAGATTGTAAAAAATGTTTTTGGATGTCACAAATTTAATTGTAGAGGTTATGAGATTGACTTTAATAAAAAATGGGATATTTATGATTATGAACAATTAATAAAAAATAAGGCTGGTATTGATATTTATAATTCTACAAAAGAAGATATTGAAAAGAAGTTAAATGAACTCAAAATGGAATTTGATCCAAATGTAGACAAGTGGAGATTAATTGACATTTTATGGAAATATTGTAGAAAACAAATAGCTGGTCCTGGATTTTTAGTTGGTCAGCCTGTAGAATTGGCTCCATTAGCTAAAAGATCTAGAGAAGATTCAAAAAAAGTTGAACAATTTCAAGTAATAATAGCTGGTTCTGAAGTAGGAAATGGATATTCTGAATTAAACGATCCTTTAGATCAAGAAGAGAGATTCAAAAGACAAAGAGAATTAAAAGATGCTGGAGATTCTGAAGCTCAAGAACATGATTATAGTTTTGTTGAAGCGTTAAAATACGGAATGCCTCCGGCTTGTGGTTTTGGTGTTTCTGAGAGATTATTTTCTTTTTTAATTAATAAACCAATAAGAGAAACGGTAATATTTCCATTAATGAGACCTTCTGAAAATTAGTCGTCATTTTCAAATTTATACAAACATAATCTTTATAAATAAATAAATTTTATGTAAATAATGGATATTCCAAATAATTCTTTAAATATGGAAGAAATTTTATTATTTACTTTTATTCCTTCTCAAGAAAGTAAAAAAATTGAATTTAATAATGATCACTCTTTACATCAATTTTTTTATGAACAAAAGAAAAATAATAATATGAGTATCTTAAAAGGAGTCAAATTTTATGGTTCTCCTATATCTCCTTATTCAGAAGAAATTCAGGAAAGTATTTCTAATTTAGTTTATTTAGATTATATAGAATATCGTGATGATTTATGTAGAATGTGTACAACAGAACGAGGAGAAAATTTCTGTTATGAAAAGTTTGATAATTTAACAAATCTTCAACAATTAGAACTTAGTGAATTATCAAATAATTTCTATAGAAAATTTCAAAATTCTCAATAAACTTATAAATAAAAGAATCCTAAATGATATAAAAATAGAGGATGAAAATAATATATTTGTACACATTAGTATATTTTTTTAGCGATAAAACTAAAATATTACATCCCAATGTAGAAAATGAAAATTAACATAAATGGTTTAACTGATAAAGAAGCTAAAGAGAGATTAGAAAGTTATGGTTTTAATGAGATTAAAGATACAAATAAAGTTCCTCCAATAAAAATTTTATTTAGACAAGTAAAAAATAATTTTATAATATATTTATTACTCTTCTCAATGACTTTATCTTTTTTGGTTGGGAAAAGTGTTACAGCATATGTAATATTGGGAGTTATATCTATGGTAATTTTTACTGGATTTATTCAAGAATTTAAAGCCGAAAAATCTATAGAAAAATTAAAAGAAATGGTTATGCCAATTTCTATCGTTATTAGAAATGGTGAAGAAAAAGAAATTTCAACAAGAGAAATTGTCCCCGGGGATATTATTGTTTTAAGAACAGGTGAAAAAATTCCAGCAGATTGTGTTGTCTTGTCTGAGAAAAATTTATTAGTAAACGAAGCAATACTTACTGGAGAATCTGATGAAATAAAAAAAGTATCAACGAGTGATTTAAATACTACTAACAAACAAAATTTAATTTTTACAGGCTCTTTTATCGTAGATGGTAAATGTAAAGCAATCGTTACACATACTGGAATGAATTCTAAATTCGGGAAAATTGCTGGATTAATTTCAAAGGCAGAAAAAGATTTACCCTTACAAAAAAAGATAAATCATATTTCAAAATATATGGCTATAATTGGTATAGTAATGGCTCTTCTCACTGGATTTGTTACATTATTTCAATCAACTATATCAAGAGAATCCATTATTGAAGTTTTAATTCTCGTAATTGCAATTGCAGTTTCTGCTTTTCCTGAGGGATTTCCTGTTGTACTTATAACAACACTTTCTATTGGCGTATATAAAATGGCACAAAAAAATGTAATAGTAAACAGAATGTCTATAATAGAAACACTTGGAGAAACAACAATTATTTGTTCTGATAAAACAGGCACAATTACCAAAGGTGAAATGACTGTAAAAAAAGTTTTTGTAGACAATAATATTATTAATATAAGTGGAGTTGGCTATGACGGAAATGGTGAATTTCTATTTGGGAATAAAAAAATAGATCATATTAAGTATAAGATTCTAAATTTATTATTAAAAACATGTGTATTATGTAACGATGCTAAAATAAGAAGGAGTGGAGAAGATAAAATTTTTGAAATAACAGGAAGCCCGACAGAGGCATCTTTATTGGTATTAGCATCAAAAGCTAATATTTATTCAGAAGATTTTAATAATAGATTTGATGAAATTCCTTTTTCTTCAGAAAGAAAGTGTATGCATATTTTATATAAAGAAAATGGTGGAAAAACATTGTATTCTAAAGGAGCACTCGAATATATATTAAAAAATTGTAAATATATACAAAAAGAAAATGGAATTTTTAGATTATTAGAAAGAGACAAAAAATATATTTTAGAAGAAAAGGCTAAAATGACAAAAGAATGTTTAAGAACAATTGCCTTTGCATATAAAAATAATTCATCAAATGATATTGTTAAAGAATCGGAAAGTGATTTAATTTTTTTAGGATTTGTAGGAATTGAAGATCCAGCAAGAGATGGAGTTAAAGAAGCTTTAGAAATTTGTAAAAAAGCAGGAATTAAAATTAAAATGATTACCGGAGATGACAAAGAAACTGCTATTGCCATTGCAAAACAAATAAACTTAGGGAATGGAAAGGTTTTGGAAGGATTTGAAATAGATAAAATGAATGATAAAGAATTATTTAAAATTGTTTCAAAAACTGTTATTTTTGCAAGAGTAAAACCAGAACATAAATTAAGAATAGTAAAAGCACTTAAAGAGCATGGAGAAATTGTAACAATGACTGGGGATGGTGTTAATGATGCTCCTGCACTAAAAGAAGCACATATTGGTGTTGCTATGGGAAAAAATGGAACCGATGTCTCTCGTTCTGTTGCCGATTTAACCCTAAAAGATGATAATTTTGTTACATTAGTTGATGCGATAAAAGAGGGAAGAATTATTTTTAATAATATTAGAAAATTTGTAACTTATCAACTATCTTGTAATTATGCAGAATTGATGATATTATTTGTTGGAGTCTTATTAGTTCCAGTATTTGGATGGCCCGTTCCTTTGTTATTAGCATTACAAATACTTTTTATGAATATAGTTACTGATAATTTACCAGCTATTACTTTAGGACTAAATCGTTCATCAAATGATATAATGAATGAAAAACCTAGGAGAAATGCTTCTATATTGAATAAAAAATTATTTACTTTATTAATAATATCAGGAACTATAATGGCCACATTTACATTGTTATCTTTTTATATAACTTTTAACATATTAGGACAAACTATTTCTGACGCTAGAACAACTGCATTAGTTGCTTTAATTTTACTTGAAATTGCTGGAGCTTTTAATTTTAGAAGTTTTAGAAAAACCACACTAAATCGTTCTCCAATTATAAATCCATATCTAGCCGGCGCTTCTTTAATATCAATAATTGCTACAATATTAATTATATACACCCCTTTGAATATAGCATTTGATACACATGCTTTACCTTTAACTGACTGGATTGTAAGTTTAGGATTAGGATTATTACTTATACTAATATTTGATATATTAAAGAATATAAATAACAAAAAAAATATATTGAATTTTGATGATTAAATTCTATCTAAATATTCTTTTATTTCTTTTATAGTTTTACACTCGTATATCCATTGT
The DNA here is from genome assembly GCA_964612895.1 of Candidatus Woesearchaeota archaeon. Lineage (GTDB taxonomy): Archaea > Nanobdellota > Nanobdellia > Pacearchaeales > GW2011-AR1 > JAGVXH01. The sequence continues at coordinate 192,927 of CAZTFL010000001.1, read as the reverse complement.
GGTCTTAAAGAAGTTTTTATATTTCTAAACATCCAAAAAACATGTTGAGAAATTTCTTGAATAGATTCTCTCTTTTCATATTTTTGATATAATTCTATGAATCTTAATATTTCTTTTTTTACATTCTCATTATTTATTATAAATTCCTTATTGAAAATCCATGGAGAATGTTGTGCTTCTCTTCCTATCATCACAAAATCACATCCCGTCTTTTTTAATAATTCTTCTGCATTTTCATAACTTAATACATCCCCATTAGCAATTATTGGAATTTTAACTTTCTCTTTTATTTGTTTCATAATTGTCCAATTTACTTTTTTTGCATATTTTTGTTGTACAGTTCTACCATGAATAGCAATAGCGCTTACTCCACAAGACTCAAGCATTTGACAAACTTTTACTGCATTAATATTCTGAGCGTCAAATCCAATTCTTATTTTACAAGTCACAGGTTTATTTACAGATTTAACTAATGTTCTTACGATATTTTCTAATTTAATTAAATCATTTAATAATGCTCCGCCACATCCCTTTGATAGATATTCGTCTAATGCACACCCAATATTAAAATCAATAATATCTGAATAAGGTTCTATTAACTTCGCTGTTTTTATTATATTATCAATATTTGATCCGATTATTTGAATAGAAATAGGCCTCTCAATATCTTGTATATTTAGTATATTTTTTACCTCTTCACTTGTTTTTTTTGAAAAAATATCACTATCTAACATTTGTGTATAAATTAATCCAGCTCCATGTTCCTTACATAACATTCTAAATGAAGTACAATTTACAGCAGCCATTGGGGCAAGAATAAACTGATTTTTTATATTAATATTCCCTATTTTTTTATTCATCTTCATCTTTCCGTTTACTAAGAGTTATTCTATAATCTTTTTCAATTTGTACATTGTTTTTTAATTCATTTAATTGTCCTTTTAATATTTTTGATTGTAATCCCATAAAATTAATCATAGATAATTCATCCCATATTTTTTTTTCTTTTAATATATTTATTAATTGAGTTTTATCTTCCGGAAGAACAATTTTTTCAAATTCTTTAACAGAACATTTCATGTTTGAACCATAAATAACATCTATATCCTTTTGTTTTGAAAATGATACAATTTTCTCTTTTAGTTCATTTTGTTTATCTTCTAATTCTTTTAATTTTCTTTTAATTTCTGATAATTCGTCAACAAACTTTAATCCATCGTCTTCTTTAAAATCTTCAATTGTAGTTTTATTTTCTAATTCTATTTCGTGTTTAAAACTCGGACAAATTGATTTATATCCACAATAATCACAAAGTGCCGTCACATTTGTATTAAATTTTTTATTTTCTTCTATTTCTTTAATCTTGTTTATAATATCTTCTTGTAGTTTTTGGAGTTGCTCTTCATTTCTTTCTGAAATTACATCTTTGTTGAATGCTAACATATGCCAAACTAATTTTACTGATTTACAATCTTTGAATTTATCTTTAACCCATATTGAATACATTGCTAATTGTCTATCTGAATCAGCTTCTTCTTGCTCTTTCATTTTAGAATTTGTTTTATAATCACAAACGAAATAGTTTCCCTCTGAATCACAAGCAAATTTATCTATTCTCACATGCCATTGATTTCCGTCCGATAATGTCATTCTATCTTGTGTTTCTAAATCTAATATAGTTAATTGATTAAATGGTTTCATTCTATCATAATAATCAGATATAAATTTGATACCCATTTTTTTATAATTTTCAGAACTTAATCCTTGAGATGCTTTTGCAATTAGTATATCCTTAGAGAATTCCTTAATCCATAATTCTTTATAATAGGAAATTAAAATAGATTTAGAAACTTTTTTATTAAATTTTTTATCTTTATACAATTTTTCTAAAGTTCTATGAACTAAATCTCCCATAAATGCTTCAATTGTATTTTGAATTTCTGGTTTTATTTTATCTATATATTGAAGTTTATATTTATACGGACAATTTTCATAAGTAGACAATCTTGAATGCGAATATGTTACCATATATATAATTAATTTTTATTTTTTTTAAATATGACTATTCTAATAAATACTAAAAATTTTACTTTATTTTTCTTAAATCTATTTGTCCTGTTTTAATTTCAGATAATTTTTTATCAAATTCAATACTTTCTTTTGCCTTTTTTATTTTTTCGCCTTCTATTTTCATTTCATCTAATTTGGTTTCTTCTTTTGCTTTTTTTAAAAAATGAGAAATTATTTTAGATATTATTAATAATGTTATAGATCCTAAAAGAATATATACAAATTTTTTACTTGTAAAAGCAGATGCTGTAGATTCTAAATTTTTATAGACATAATTATATGCTAATAAAGCCCCACCACCTCTAATTCCTAAAAGAGAAATTGCTATTCCAGAAACTATTTTTGAAAAAGTATTTCCTATTGGTATTTCCATAGAAAATGAAGTTATAATCAGAAATATCAAGAAACATATTGAAAGATATATTAAGAGGTTTTCAAGAGCAATTTGTTCATCACCTTCAACAATACCTAAAGATTTTGACAGAGAATAAAGAGAATCTGGAATTGGAGTTTTTACTGATTCACCCTTAATATAATCAAATTCATTTTTCAATCCACTTTTTAATATTTCATAATTTTCAGAGTTTAAAACATCACTTAAATTTGATATTTCTTGATTTGTCTGAACATTTATGTTTTCAGTTTCTGCTGAAAAAACAAAAGAAAATAATAGCAAATTAATAAATAAAAACAACAAGAATCTCCTCATATTTAGTTGAATAATAAAATGTTTATAATTGTTTTGGTAGGAAATTTTATAAACTTCATTAGACTTTCCTTCAAATGAAAAGAGACGATACGGACGACGAAAATCAAGTATTATATATTAATGATTTAAAGTCTGATATTAATTTATATATGTCAGACAATATAAAACAAATGTCAAAATTTTTTTATAGAATTTTTATTTCTTTATTTTTTATTTTCTTATTTGTAAATTTATCATCTTTTGTAATTGCTTCTGATGTAATTTCTGATAATCCTTTGGGTGAATTGCCAGTTATTGATAAAATAAATGATGGATTTTCAAACTTTATAAATTCTGATACAGGTAAAATAAATCCAAATGCCATAAACTTTGGAAAAAGTGAAGCACAAAAAAGGATTGATTCTATTAATTTATGGTTAAATGAAAATGTTGGATGGCTTAGATTCTTGTTTAGAATGACTCCACAAATTAGTTTTTTATTTATGCTTAATTTTATAGGTATATTATGGGGTTTAGTTTATTTATTTTTAAGATTTCCAACATATATTGATTTCTACAATAAAGCATCAAGTTACCTTATTGGTTTTACTATATTTATTATATTCTTTTTATCAAATATCCCATATTATTTTGCTAGATTTGGAATTTATTTTTTTAGTTTTGTTAATGGTTTAATAAAAAATACAATAATCGCTTTTACTATAACTTTTGTTATATTAATTGTTTTAATGATGATTTTTCCTGCTGTATCAACCTTTGTTATAAAACTTTTCGCAAAAAAGAAATCAATAAGTTTAGGTGGAAAGAATAAAGAAGCAGAGAAAATACTAAATGAAAATTTCGATAATATAGAATTACGAAAAAAAGAATTAGACGCTTATGTTGAAGGATTAACAGGGAAGAAAAATAATAAAGAATAGACCTAAAACCAATCATCTAAATCATTACTTAAATATTAAAAATCAAATTCTATAAACACATCTTCCATCTGAACACAATTTTGTACTACAGGCTATTACTTTATATGAACATTCATTTGTTGTTCTATTTACATACCATTCTTTTAAAGAAGTATATGGAGTTGCCCTTCCATAACATGAATCTTCGTGTGATTCCCCATCAAAACATATTCCTTTTGTAAAATAATCTTCTCCACCATCACTATCTGTCGATAAAACGATTTCAGGAACTACACAAGCCCCATTTGAACAATAAGAATCTTCTCCATACTTATCAGAACAAGATATCTGTTGATATAAACAACCTTCTGAAACATTATATATTGTTTTTAATAAAATTACTTCAATTAATCTATCAATATCAATACAATAATCTTCAAATGTTTGAGTTCTATTTTTATAACACTTTGACTTTAATAAATAATTCTCATTATCTTCATTATATGATTCAAAAAAACAACAAGAACCTGCTTGTGCATTTCCTCCAAATTCAATAAATTCACTCTCTAAATCTTCATAATGATTTTCAGTTAACCAATTTGAACATTCTAAAGAACTTGTTTTAAAAATTCCTCCTGTAAATCCTTCATATAAACATTTTTGTTCTGACGGTTTGTTCGCGCAACAACATCCTTTATTATCATTAAATGGTTTATAATATCCATAATCTATTCCACCACCTATTTTGGTGTTTTCTAACCAATTATCGCATTCTAAAACACTAGTATAATCTTCATTGTATAAATCATAACCTAATTCGGTACATACAGAATCACAACTCTCATATATGTAATTTACGCACTCACCTTTAAAACATCCATCAAATCCCTCATTTAAACAATTTATTTGATTATATTCGCATCCAATACTTGAATTCCATTTATATTCTTTCAAATATGTATTATTAAGGCAGACATCTTTTTTTACAACATTTGAAATATAATCAAAACAATAAGAATTTTTTTCGTAATTTATTCCTCCTATTTTTCCTCCACAAGAATTAACAGAACATCCAACATCAGAAGATTTTATCCCTGGATACGCTTCCATCATCAAAGCAGTACAATTAATATCACTTGAAATACAAATGCCTTCTTCTATATAATATTCTGTTAACATTTCTCCTTTACAAGAATCTGAAAAATATATGTCTTTTGAACCGTTATAACAATTTCCACCTGTCCATAAATTTAATGTGTATAAACTTCCGTCTCCTAAATCTATAATGTCTGTGTCATTAAAAAAATCATTTAATATAACTGGATCTACTGGTTTTGAGTATCCCCCCTTAGAGCCAGTCCCACCATTTACTTTAGGTGATAAATCATCCGATTCTTTTTCATCACTATCATTTGATACTATTGAATCTATAGAACTATTTATTGTTTGTCTTATATTTGTTAAATTAGTTGGAGTTATAGACAAGTCATCAGTATTTTTAGGATAAAAAAAGAAATATAAAACAGATATTAAAAGTGCTGAACTAATTATAAAAAAAATCATTTCTTGTTTTTTTAACGGAGATTTTATAATCTTCTTTTTTGAAGAATGCTTACTAGCTTTAATCACCTTCATAATAAAGATATTCAAATAAAGTATATAAAGATTTTGGGAAATTACTAATATCCAATATTTATCATACTTACGGCTTAAATTAAAAAATAAAAAACTCAAAAAAAATAAATGAGTTTGAAAAATTAAGGTATTTTTGATAAAGCATTTTTAAACTTAGTAATTTTACTAGTAATTACTGTAATTTCTGCACTTAAATCAGTTTCTTCTTTTGTTGGTGTGCCTGTATTATTATCTAATTCTAGTTTTCTTAATCTACGTTCTTTTCTCTCAAGTTCATTTTCTAAATCTTCTATTGTTCTAGTAAGATTAGATTTGTCACGTTTTCTATTAGACATCTTCATTTCAGACAATTTAGCACGACTAACTCTCCATCCAATTGTTAATAACATAAAAATACCTATTGCTCCGAATAGAATTAAAGGTAAAACTGTTGCAACATTTCTTGCTTGATAATAGTTATAAAAAGATAATCCAAACATAAGAAGTGCATAAACTATCCACACAATTCTTACTTCACTTATCTTATCGTTATCCTTATTAATCATGTTTTTTGCCATAGCATTAACAAGAATAAAAGGAATTCCACCAACTATTAATGCAATTAAGGCACTTGCTGGAGTAACTATTGAAGATATAAAATCATCAGGTAATCCTCTCATTCCTAATAATCCTACCGCAACTGATATTAAAAGATTTATCAAGACTCCATTAGATTCTTTTCCATTTTTTTTAGTTTTGAAAATTCCAGAGACATTTAATACTCCAAACATTACAACTAAAACTAAAATAAAAATTAAAATCCTATCTATAGAACTATTTTCTAAATCTCTTATAAGAATTCCATCAACATTAAAATCCTCAAGATTAAATCCTGTTCTTTTATTACACTTTCCATTAAATCCAAGTTTTATAGCATCAGATTCAGGAGTATTACTAGAATTACAAAATAAACCCTTTGCACATCCATCTCCTAAAAATATTGATAAAAATCCAGTTTTACATGGTTGACCAAGTGCTTTTCCAGAAGAAAAAATATTTACAGTATTACTACCTGTTTTAATAGCAGAAGAACCAGAAAGACTAAGAACCTTATCATCACCACCAACGTCAGCAGCAACAACAAACGAAAGCATAAAATTAAAGATAAACAAACTCAAAATAGAAAATACTAAAATTTGTTTTTTATTCATATTATTATACCTCCTTTCATTTTTTAAAGGAAAATTATGTTTTCCCATAATATAAAATACAGCATTAACTCCTTTATAAAAATTGCTATCTTAAAAAGATTATTTTATAAAACTAATAGCAGATAATTAGATGTAAGAATCATAAAATAAATCAGTTATCAACATTAAAATTAAGAATATAAAAAAATAAAAAACTCAAAAAAATAAATGAGTTTAAAAAAAAATATTTTGAAAATTTATTGTTTTTTATGACCATTCTTATAATAACTAACTCCAAGATTTTCTAAAAATTTATTATAAAAATCTTCGGCTTCTTTTTTATTATAACCACGCATTTCATTATATAAAACCCTCCCTTGGTCACCCTTTTTTAAACTATTATCTAATTTTTCAAGGGTAGACATTGCAACCTGGAAATTTCCAGTTCTCAAAATTTGTGCATTTTCCATTGATGTTTTTAATCTAGCATTTTGTATTCTTTCACTCATATCTCTAGATAAAGCATTTCTATATTTTGTAATTATAGGACTAAATAAAATCATAAACAAAGATATAAAGCAAAATATTAATGATATCCAATTAACAATTTGTACCGATAAATCTTTGGTTAAATTTGTAATATACATCCAAATACAAAATAAAAGATATACTCCCCAAACTATTCTCTGAATATTTTTATTCATTTGTATAGAAATAGGATTATCTTTAGTTCCTCTATTATATTCTTTTGTAGTTATAAGAAAAACAACCAAAAATGGAAGCCCAAATAATATTAAAGCTGTTAATGCATTTGTAGGAGCAATTAAAGACATTAAAAAATTATCAGGAATAAATCTTACTCCCAGTAACGACATAACTAAGCTAATTACAATCGTTGAAAATTTACCAAAAAATTCAACAGAAGCAAATATTCCATAAATAACAGCAAATACCAATGCAAATATTAAAATTCTATCTAATAAATTATGTTTTCCATTATTTAAAAAGAATTTTTCTACAAAATTGACAAAAATACCATCATTTACATTACATTTTCCATTAAATCCACCTTCAATTTCTTCGGGACTAAGAAAAACAGAAGTATTACAAAATAAATTTTTTGCACATCCATCTCCTAAAATATAATTAAACATTCCAGATTTACAAGGTTGTCCAAGTGCTTTTCCAGAAAATTCAGATGTCCCCTGAGTATTTTCCTCTGCTGATATAAACGAAAGCATAAAACTGAAGATAAACAAACTCAAAATAGAAAATACTAAAATTTGTTTTTTATTCATATTATTATACCTCCTTTCATTTTTTAAAGGAAAATTATGTTTTCCCATAATATAAAATACAGCATTAACTCCTTTATAAAAATTGCTATCTTAAAAAGATTATTTTATTTAGTTTTCTTAAACAAAACTCCTAAAATTATTGCTAATATAATTCCTAAAACAAAAATAAATTCTCCGACTATTATTTTTAATACTAACATCCAAGCAACTGGTATTCCCTCTGATTTATTTGCTGTTATAAACATTAAAAGAGATGAAACCCAGAATAATCCAAATACAATAATATTTGTAAAAATTCTGTTACCAATATTTTTGTCTATAAATTTGTATATTGGAATAAGTAAAATTGTATAAATCGCTAAAATAATTCCTGCACTTAACACAAACCCATAAGAATTATTCATTACAAGAAAAAATCCAGTTTGTATAGCACTCGACGCAATCAAAAAAGCTATTCCTGCAGATATTAGTATAATGAAATTTTTATTTTCTACATATGTTTTTGTTTTAGTTTGTTTTAAATATTTTCCACCTTCCATAGGTTTTAACACATTTTCTCCTCCTTTTGTGAAAAATTTTGCTAAACCCATATAAATAAATGAAAAACTAATAGCAAAAACCACAAAGAAAGTCATCCATCCACTCTGTAAATTAGTTAAAAAATTACTAAATGATGGAAATGATGTATAAGATTCCATTATCTTTTACCTCTTTTGTTTTTTGAATTTCCTTTTATATCTAAATCTCTCCTATATCCAACAATAGAATCTCCTTGATATATTGGCAAATCTATCGGATGTTTCTCATTAGATTTTCTATTTGTAGATTTTGAATTTAAAGAGTTTTCTTTCAAAAACAATAATGAAAAAATAATAAAAATAATTCCTATTATAGTTAAAAAATATTTAGGAAGTTCTCCTAAAAAAGAAATATTATAATTAATAAAATTCATACCAAGTAAAATCAAACCAAATCCAACTCCCGCACAGGCATATCCAATCACCTTTTTCATGAAAAAATTAAATTAATAATATTTATAATCTTTTCCTTACTAAAACTTAAAAAGATAGATATAATAAAAAGAACATGGAAGAAAAAGAAATAATTGAATCATTATCTCCTATCGAAAGAAAATTATTGCCTTTATTGTCTTCAAAAGATACTGATATTGATAAAATTATTAGTGAAGATTTTGATAAAACGACAATATTAAGAAGTGTAGGATTTCTTTTAAATAAAAATTTAATTGAAAAAAGTGAAAAGGAATTAAAAATTGTAGATTTAGGAACATTTGGAATTCAATATCTAAAAACTGGATTACCCGAAAGAAAATTACTAAATTATATAATTGAAAATAAAGAAATTGCAATAAAAGATATTCGTTCTTTGATAAAATTAAGTGAAAATGAAGCAAAAGTATCTCTTGGAACACTTAAACAAAAAGGATTGATTAATATAAAAAATGGTATTTTATCCTTATCAGCACAACCAGGAAGTATAACAAATAAATCCATTGAAGAAATATTAATTGAAAATTTACCCAAAGAATTAAATTTATTAAATAGCGAGGAGAAAGACGCTCTAAAAAATTTAACAAACAGAAAGAATATTATAGAAATAAAAGATAAAAAAGAAATATTTGTAAAACTTACTCCTCTGGGGGAAAAAATATCTTCTCTTAATCTAAAAAATGATTTACTAGAACAATTAACACCTAAATTATTAAAATCAAATGTTTGGACATCAAAAAAGTTCAGACGATATGATTTAACAACTGCGGTCCCTAAAGTTTATGGAGGAAAAAGACATTTCGTTAATCAAGCAACAGACTATGCAAAAAAAATTTGGCTTGATATGGGATTTAAAGAAATGACAGGAAATATGATAATAACAGGATTCTATAATTTTGACGCCCTTTTTACAGCACAAGATCATCCAGTAAGAGAAATGCAAGATACATTTTTTATAAAAAATATGGAAGGAAAATTACCAGATAAAAATATTGTAAATGAAGTAAAAAAAGCACACGAAGGAAATTGTTGGGGAACAAAAGGTTGGTGTACAAAATGGAATGAAGAGGACGCAAAAAAAGTTTTATTAAGAACTCATACAACTCCTTGGTCAGTACAAACATTACATAAAATAGCTAAAACGAAGGAATTTCCAGCTAAATATTTCGCTTTAGGAAAATGTTTCAGAAATGAAACTGTTGATTGGTCTCATGGATTTGAGTTTAATCAAACAGAAGGAATTGTAGTAGATGAAAATGCTAATTTTAGACAATTACTGGGATATTTAATACAATTTTTTAAAAAAATGGGATATGATAATATTAGAATAAGACCTGCATATTTCCCTTATACAGAACCAAGTTTAGAAATTGACGTTTTTCATCCTGTTCATAAAAAATGGATGGAGTTGGGCGGAGCTGGAATGTTTAGACCAGAAGTTACAATTCCTATTTTTGGGAAACATATTCCAGTTTTAGCTTGGGGACCAGGTTTTGATAGAATTATTACACAATTTTTCAATATAAATGATTTAAGAGACATGTATAAAAACGATATCACAAAGTTAAGAGAAATGAAGTTCTGGAATATGATTTATAATGAATAACATTTGATTTTTATTTTATAATTATTATTTTTCTATATAAAAATCTTGACTAAAAGAAAATCCTATATTATCAAAATTAACTGATTTCATTTTATCTTTCCAACTTGGATTAGCTAAATTTGGATTAAAATAATTTGTTTGACCTTGATTCAAATTTGAATATTTATCTGTATGTAAAACATCGTAAGCTACTTTTAAACAATTATCCCAGGATTCTTTTTCATATTGTTGCGGATTTTTTACTTTTTTAAAATTAACATCATCTTGATTAAAAGCAGAGAATTGTTTTTTAGCTAATGCAACTTCTTTTATAGTTTCTCCATTATATAATTTACCATCATTTGCTCTATTTATTGCAGTATACGCAACTGCAGCTTTTTCGTATTCTGATTGTCCACGAGATTCTCCAAATATCAATCTAGCCAACATAACTTCATCACTATCATCTTCAAAATTTTCAGTTTTATAACTTTTTGAGAAATCTATTTTTGAATAATCATAAGATAAATTATTTGTATTTTGTTCCAAGAAAGTTTGACCTACAATAGATTCTAAATTATTTGTATTATATTGAATATCATTTGAATTAATGACTTCTTTTTTATCCTCAAAAACTGTTTTTTGAGACATTTTATTAACATAAGGTGAAATTATTGATAAAGCTATACTACCAGTTACAAGTCCAATATATATTCCATTCATAAAAGAGCCTAATACATTAGTAATTTTACTTCTTTTTTTCATAATTCATAGAAGTATTAATAGTATTTAAACATTACGAATTGTTACTACTAATTAGTAAATTATTGCAATATTGCTTTTATTCTTCTAATTCCAAGTGAAGAACTTTCTTCTTTGATTATTTTAAAATGTCCTAATTCAATTGTATTATCTACATGTGGTCCCGCACAAATTTCTTTACTAAATTCTTCGCCAATACTTCCCATTGAGTATACCTTTACTTCATTATCGTATTTTGAATCAAAAACACCTTGAGCTCCATATTCTTTTGCTTTTTTAAGTTGCATAATATCACAACGAATCGGAAGTTGAGATTCTATTTTTAAATTAACTAAATTTTCCACATCTTCTATTTCCTTATCGGTTAACTTTCTATTAAAATTAAAGTCAAATCTTAATCTATCTGCCGTAATATTAGAACCCTTTTGATAAATATTTGAATCGTTTAATACTATCCTTAATGCTTCATTTAATAAATGAGTTGCTGTATGCAATTTTTTTGTTTGTTCACTATTATCAGCAAGCCCCGATTTAAATTTTCCCGAAGAAGAAGTTCTTGAAAGTTCTTTATGAATATCACATTCTTTAAAAAAACCTTCAATATCTACATTTATTCCCTTTTCTTTCGCCATTTCCATAATCATTTCTAATGGGAATCCATAACTTTGATATAACAAAAAACCATCTTTACAAGAAATTTCTTTATCAGAAGATATTTTCTCAAATTCTTTAAGACCGTTTTCTAATGTTTTTAAAAATCGTTCTTCTTCTAAATTTATTTCGTTTAAAATTTTTTCTTTATTCTTAATTAAAATATCATAATCATCATATATTTCAAAAATCACTTTTGCTATTTCTATGAGAACTTTTTTATTTAATATATTTTCATTTAATAATCTAATATTTCTAATTGCTCTTCTTATTAACCTTCTTAAAACATATCCTTGTTCTGTATTTGAAGGAAGTATACCATCAGATATTATAAAAACTGAAGCTTTAATATGATCCGCAATAATTCTCATTTCTTTTTTTCTTTCTTCATATTTTATTCCAGAAATCTCCTCTATTTTTTCTATTATTGGTCTCCACATATCTGCTTTATAATTATCATCAAATCCATTAAGAACAGCAACAGTTCTTTCAACGCCCATACCAGTATCTACATTTTTATTTTCAGAAAGGATATATTCTCCAGTTTTATTCTTATAATATTCCATAAATACATTATTCCAAATTTCAACCCAACCACTAATATCTTTTAAATCAAAAAACTTTTTTGGAACATCAGTAGAATTTTCTTTCCAATAAAATATTTCTGTATCTGGACCACAAGGGCCTGTTTCTCCAGCTGGTCCCCACCAATTATCTTCTTTAGGTAAAAAAGCAATCCTCTCTTTTGGTATACCCAAATTTTCCCATTTTTTTGCAGCATCAATATCTTTTGGAATATTTAAATCACCATTAAAAATACTAATTCCAAGTTTTTCTACTGGAATATTAAGAACTTTTGTTAGAAATTCAAAACTAAATTCAATAGATTCACTTTTAAAATAATCTCCAAGAGACCAATTACCAAGCATTTCGAACATAGTATGATGAATACTATCTCCTACGGAATCTATATCTCCAGTCCTTATACACCTTTGTACATTTACTAATCTTTTTCCTTGTGGATGTTTTTCTCCTAATAAAAATGGAACAAGTGGATGCATTCCAGCAGTCGTAAATAATACCGTTGGATCATTTTCAGGTATTAGTGAAGAATTTTTTATTTCTTGATGATTTTTACTTTTGAAAAAATCTATGTATTTTTTTATTAAATCTTTTCTTGTTATTCCCATAAAACTAAATAGAAAATCTATTTTAAAAACTATTCGTTTATTATTCAATAATTTCTTGTTTTCTTATAGCAGTTGGTGATTCTCCTCCATGCCATGTAAAACGAGGACGAATTCGCATTGAATAAATTCTTTCCGAATTATCATCTAATATTATTGCAGAACCTTTAACTCTTGGTAAATTATTCATTTTATTAGATATTGCAGAATATAAATAAGATTGAGTTATATCATTTAACGCTTGAACATCTAAAGCAGCAGTAACTCTATGAGAAAGTACAATATCCGATTGAGTAATTGCATCTGTATGAATTTTCCCTGGTTGCTGAGTTGCTATTACCAAACTAATTCCTGGTTGTCGACCTTCTCTTAATATTTGAATTAATGCATCCGACGCTGGAGTTTTATAATCTTTAGGCAAAAATTCGTGAGCTTCGTCAATAAAAATCCAAACTAATGGCATTTCTTTTACTGTATTAAACATTGTATAGTTTTCTCCGTGTTGAACTGATTGAATTTCTTCAAATTTTCTAGACAACATTCTTTCATTAAAAATTTTTTTTGAAACTAATGAAATAATTAATGCCCTAATATTAAAATTTCCTAAAGAGGCATACATCGATAAATCAATAACTGTTGTTTGACCTGCAGATATTAATTCTTTTATGCTTGTTCCTTTTTTTTCATCAAAAACTTTCCAACTCTGAGATGCTCTAAAAAGTGCCATCGCCGAATTCTTCACATCCTGACTAATTATCTTTAAAGAATTTAATTCTTCATATATTTGCTTATACCCAAAAGACTCTTTTTTAGATTTTAAGTTTGAGATTGTTTCTTCTATAGCCACTGATACTGGATCTGTAAACTTTAATTCAAATAAACTAATCCAATCCGCAACATCAAGTTCTGATATCTTAATTGCAAATTCTGAATCAACTAAAATTCCTTTATCTATAAAATCATTAAAATAACCAAATGGAGCAAATATTTTTACAGGTAAATTTTTAGATTCTAATCCCCACTCTTTCAAGAGTTTTACATCTTTATCATTTTTATATTTCATAGTCCAATAAATTCCCATTGTATCAAAAATTAACGATGCTATATTTCCAGATTCTTCTGTCCCTAAATCTGATAATGCTTCTGCAATTGTTCCTATTGTATAACTTTTTCCACTACCTCTTTTTCCTGCAATTAAAAGAACATGAGTTCGAGCTATATCTAAATAAATAGGATTAGATAAAGAAGTATAATTTCCCATTGTTACAAATGTTTTTCCTATAAAAGCAAGTCCTCTATTCCCAAAATCTTTTTTATCACCTTCATTTCTTCCAATAATAATATCAAATGGCATAAAAAAATAAAGGAATTGGAGTTTTTAAAGATTCTATAACCACATAAATATATTAACCAATTTAGGATTATAATAAGTTAAATTCCCTGAAACAATTGTACTCTCGACAAATATTTCTTTATCATATAAATTTGTATAATCATACATTTTACAAGGTTCAACTGGATCACTTAAGTTACAAATTCTAATATTAAAATAATAATTTAAAGAAATCTCCTGTCTAAAATGTGTATTAATTCCTATTTCATCATCTGATAGTATCATATTTCTTAATTCATTATTATTTGAAATTTCACTTATTATTTTATCTTGTAAAATTGATATTGTTTCGGAATTATCAATAATATTTGTTTGTTGAGAATATATAATCAATAAAACGCTCGAAAATATTGTAATTGCAATTGTAGCCTCCAAAATTCTAAGCCAACCTTTATTATTTTTTACCATACTCTTATTAAAAATATTGTATTTATTATTGTTCCGTTATTATATATTATACTTTCCCTATATTCTTTTGCTATAACCGGAATATCACTTGGAATATTCGTTTTCATTGACACAATATTTGATTCTATATTAAAATTAAATTGAGGTGGAATTCCTAAATTTTTTTTAACTTCTTCGTAATTTGAATAATATTTAGTTTCCAATTCTTTTAACTTATCGTAGAAAAAAAATTCTGAATCCAATATTCCACCTATGTTATATTGCGTTGTTTCAGAACAAGTTGTTGGAATACTTTTTGAAAAATTTTCCGAAAAATAAATATAATAGTATGGATTGTTAGAATATATATTTAGTTTATCAGTATTAACATTTGAAGTTATAACATTTCCATTTATATCTGTAACTATACTCCCATAATCTCCATTAATATCTAAAGGAACACAGAAACATTCACTAAAAACAGTATCATTAAAACTTAAAAAAAATTTACGAACATCTATACTAACCAAATTTTTAAAATTATAAAAAATTCCATCATTAATTGTAGTCGTCAAAATATTTGTTTTATATGGTTCTAAAAACGTTATAACAAAAAAGAAAAATAATATAAAAATTATACTTGCCAACATCATTTCAACATGACTATTCATACCTCTTTTATTCATAATAGTAAACAAATTATTGAATTTAAATAAATTGTCATAAGATTAATTTTGCTCCCGTAACAATTACAAGTGTTATAGTTAATAATATAAAAGAATGTTTTATACCTGATGTTACTCTACCTTCTGAAATTTTTCCAATAATTAAACCTGCAAATAAAGATTGAATTAATAATAAAATAAATAAAGGTAGTGAAAAATTTTCCGTTGGTTTCGGATTTTGAGTTAAATTTTCTCCAGTTGTTAGAACAGTATTTTCAGAATTAGTGAAATCTAATGCAATTGGTAAAATTGAATATTGTAAAACAAGCATTATTATGATAAAAATAAAAAATATTATATATCCTTGAGATACTAAACTTGATACCGATGATTTTTGTTCTTTTTTTAATTCTTCTGTTTGACTAACCGAAGCAGAAACAGAATCAAGAATATTTTCGACATCTCCACCAGCTTTTTGAGCCTCTGAAATAAGAGTAACTGCTCTTGATATTACTAAACTTTTTGTTTCTTTTGCAAATATTTTTAATGCATCATCTAATGGAATTCCCATATTTACTTGATTTGCCAATTTATGAATATGTGTAGAAAGTTTCCCATAATCTCTATTTTGTAAATTAGCAATTCCACGATTTATTGGAGTTCCTGTCTTAACACCTTCAACTAAATCTCTAATGAACTCTAAAAATTTACTTTCTTTTTCTTTTTGAACTCCCTGTAAAGATATTAAAAACATAACAAATGGAAGAGAAGACATAATAAAAGAAATTACTAAAATAAAATAAAATAAATTATAACCAATTTTCTCAATAAAAATGATAGAAGTAATAATAGCAATTATACTAAAAAATATTCCAATAAATTGTTTTTTCTGAAATTTCATTTTATACAGCTGGTTGTTTCAAATTTAATACAAAGATAAATACTATATTTAATACAGCAACGGCCCCGATTGTTAAAAATAATAACATTTGTAACGACAATCCTCCAACGTTAAGATTTGCAACACTCATAATAATAAACATCAACATCATTATTAATGGAGCCGCAATTAAAATAGAAATATATATATCCATAAAAGTTCCTGCTGTTTCAATATATTGTTTTCTTTCCAACTTATAATCAATAAGATATGTTTCTGCTTTCTTTTCTAAATAAACTTTTAATGAACCACCACTAGAGATATTTGTTGCTAATCCTAATAATAATTCAGAAAGTTTTTTGTTTGAAATTGTTTTTGCTACATTTATTAATGATGTCAATAAATCATATCCATAAATATTAACTTGATTTAAAACTTTTCTTAATTCTTTACCTATATTTTTATATTCTTTAGACATTGCTATAATTTGAAATATTTTGGTTGGTTCCATGTCAGAACCTGCTATTGCGGCCATGTGAATAGTTGCAAATGGTAATTCATTAGATATTTTTTTTTGTATATTTGAAGCTTCACCACTTGGGAAAAAATAAAACAAAATTATAGATATTGATGGTGGTAAAATAATCAACCATAAATAACTAATAGGAATTATTCTTATAAAGTAAAGAACAAAAAATATAGCTATCCCTGATAAAAATGATATTAATGTAATAAATAATGATATTGATATATATGTTTGTAAAAGAACTCCTACATTTGCTTTTTGTAAATCTTGACCAATATTTTTATATTTAATTGATAATTTTTCAGATTTTTTCCTAAACAATTTATTTGAAACTATCGCCAATTTTTTTGATTGAAGAAAACTCTCTATTTTTCTTTCTTCTAATGGAATAATGTTTTGTTTTTTTTGAGAAGAAACTATTTCTTTTTTGGGAATATCTTGATTATATAATAATAATTGAATTTGATTATTTAATTCTAATAAATTATTTATTAAATTTTTATTTTGGGGATTTGTTCTTATGATTTTTATTATGTCCTTTTCTTTGGATATAATATTTTTTATTTCATCTATCATTTGATAATTCCTTGTTTAAAATTTTACTTTTTTCTTTTAATATTGTAGAAATAAATTGTTTTATCTTTTCCTTTTCATTAATATTAAGATTATCAAAATTTGAAATTGCTTTTTCTACAGAATTAATTAACTGCTCAAAATATTCAATATTTATCATACAACACCTCTAATTTATCAAGAGAAATACCTTTATTAAATTATTTATTCAATCTCGTCGTCAGAAGAAAAATCTTCAGAAACTAACTCATCATCATCTTCATTAAGTTGCATTATTTCTCCATTTTCTGCAATATTTACAATATCTTCACTCTCTAATTTTTGTTTAATATCATCAGATGAAGAATCTTCATCTATTTTAATTTGACTAATAGAAGAACTTTTTCTTTGTGGTATTGGTTGATTAACAGTTATTGGTAGAATTCCACTCTCTAATTCTTTTTCAGCTATTTTTAAAGGATCATAATTTATTCCATTTAATTCTTCTTCACTCATTTTTAATAATAGCGGAGCATCCATAGCAATTTGTAATCCTCTAGCTCCTATTATTCTAGCTCTTTCATATTTTGTAAACTCTTTTTTTTCTGTTTTCATTTAATTATCCCAAATTATTTTCTTTATCTCTGGAAAAAATGATTTAAATTTTTCATTAACTGTATCAAATATCGTCTTTAAATCTTCTTGTGTTATTACTCCAGATCTTCCCTTTTGTAATGCAGTTATTCTTGGTTTCCCTTCAAATTCTCCAAATGTTACACTTAATCTAAAATCTGTAATTTCTTCCTCTTCTTCTGTTGGGTCTAAAACAATTACATCTCCTATTTTGTAAAATGTCATATTAAAAGATAAAGCTTCTTTATTTAATGGTAATGGGTTATCACTTAATTCATGCTCTATTCTCTTTTCTTTTTCATTATATATAGGTAATTTAGTACCAGCTAATGCAATTAATGCAGCAAATGCAGATACATCAAATAAATTTCCATCATCATTAATTGCTATAATATCTACAAAAATCTGCCAAACTTTTTCTCCTTCTTTTATACATAATTTTTTGAAATCTATAAATCCTGATTCTCTAATTCCTCTATCTACAACTCTTGCTAATTCAACAGAATCAATTCCTGGTTTTCCTAAATCAAAACCTTCAGATGCCATTGGATGAAGTTCTACTGATGTCATAAAAGTTCCCTCATCCGGAGAATCTGGGTAAGGTTCTGTTACTCCTAATTTAACTCCACAATATACATGAGTTTTTCCAAATTTAACAGAAACTGAAGATTCTGCATTATTACTTATATTTTTTTCAACTTTAATTTTTCTATAATCCAATGTTGATCGAGAATCAAATCTTTTTCCAAAACTTAAAGCCTCAATTATTTTTTCTTTTTGTAAATTAGACATTTTTGATTTACTCATTTTCAAATACTCCATTATTTTTTTCTTTTAAAGTTTTCATTTGTATTTCTAGTACTTTTGAACATGCTTTTTTAGCCATATTTATAGTTTCTAATAATTCATCTACAGATATTTTTCCATCTAGTTGTAATAATGCTATGTTTTTTGTTCTTGATGTTACAGCTACAGGTATATCAGTAGGACCTTCTCCTTCATGAAAATCTTCTTCTGATTTATCTACATCTACAATTAATGTTTTGTCGCATTTTCCAACAGCTATTGCAGAAATCATTTCAGTCATTGGTATTCCAGCATCTGCTAAAGCCATAGACGCAGCATTTAAACCAGCAACTCTAGTTCCAGCATCAGCTTGAGGAATTTGGATAAATACATCTACTACCGAATTAGGAAATGAAGATAAATCAACAACTGAACTTAATGCCCATTCACATACCTTTGATAGTTCTTCACTTCTTCGTGATGGACCAGGTCTTATTCTATCCCAAACAGAGAATGGCATCATTGAATACGTAACTCTTAATATTCCAGTTTGAGAATTCTGCATATGTTGTGGATGTAAAGTCCTTGGACCTCTAACTACAGCAATTGCCCTTGTTCCACCTGTTTCAAACATAGCAGAACCGTCAGCAGAAGGAATTATCCCAACAGCAGTTTTTATTGGTCTTAAATCTTCAAATCCTCTTCCATCAAATCTTTCTTTATATAATGAATCTTTTTTATTAGCTACCATTAAATATTTTCCTCCTCATCAGAAATTTCATCCCCATCTATACTAATAACTTCTTGTTCTGAATTGGATTTATTTATTAAAAATCCCATATTTTTTATAAACTCTTCTGTCTTCTCAGTTAATCCAACAGCAACAGAGTTCTCAACAATAAATTCTATTATTGTTCTTACTTTTATTTCATTGTCTAAATCACGTCCCTTAATCCATATTACACCATTTTGACCAACAGTTATATTACAACCAGTCGAATCTCTTATTAGTTTAACCATACTTCCCTCTTTTCCTATTATTCTAGGGACTTTATTTGGATTAACATTCATAAGCATACCACCTTCAATTTTTCCAAAACCTCTCATTTTTATTGAAACATCAATAGAACGCCCTTTTGTATCCCAAACTTTTACAACTACGCTATCTCCAAAATCCAAAAAATCAGTTAATTCATTTTTATTTATATATCTTGGAACTTCATTTAACGATAAAAAAGCTCTGTTAGAACCACCAAAATCTATTAACCAACCATTCATTGTAATATCATCTATTGTACCTATTATTGTATTACCCCTTCTTGGAAAATATGTTCCAGATAAAGGAATTACTTTAACTTGATTTTCTTGAATACTAACTATTCCGTAAACTTTTGCAACAACATCTTCACCATCTCTATAACTACCATCGCTTGGAAGATAACTACTACCAGTAACAATCGTTTCTCCAGGAATTACTATTTTTCGTTCTTCTGTCATATTTTAAAACCGAGAAATTTAATATATATAATTTTGTCTTTTTTCTCGTACAAATGAAATACCAATTTTTTGTTTATAAAGCTTTTGGTTTAGATTATTTAGACACTAAATATATACGATTTATGTCGAAATTTTTATATTATAAGATGAGATTTTCTTATTTTAACAAATTGCGTTTTGAGACCTCCATAAAATTACAGTCACTTTCAACTAATTTTATACTTATTGAAAATATATATATGTTTTATTATCTAAAAAGAACTGTTTTTGATTATATACTTCAAAAGATTTAAATTAATTAATTATTTTAACATATAAAGCGTGGATGGTTTAGTGGTAGAATGCGTGCTTCCCAAGCATGAGACCCGGGTCCAATTCCCGGTCCGCGCATAGAGTTATTCTAAGAATTTCTAAAAATCAATTAAAATCTTCTAACAAAAGGGAGTATATCATATCTATCTTTTATAATTGTATCAGCAGCTGAAATATACAAATAATTAGAAATAGGCTTATCTGCTCCGACTGAAACATAAATTACTTTTTTATTCTTAAATTTTTTATGAACAGTGTCATAAACTCCTCTAAAATCACCATCGTTTGAAATTAAATAAGCTGTATCAAAAACATTTTCATATGCATCTGAAATTACATCAACAGCTAAATTAACATCTGTTTCTTTTTCAACAAGACATCCTTTAGAAGATTCTAATCTACCTAGAACTAAATTTATTTGTTTAATACTTTTTAATCCTTCTAGAAAATTTTGTTCATTAAAAAATCTAATAGGATTTTGTTCATTTGATATTGGAGAAAAATAATAACCTATTTTTACTAATGAATTATCGCCAACAACTTCATTACAAAATTCTATTAATCCATTGTAACTCAAATTTGATCCAGTACATTCTTTAACAAAATGATATAAATTACAACCATCAATATAAATCGCTGCCCTATTTTTATTATTTAAATCTTCTAAAACATTTGAAACAATTTCTTCCAAGTTTGATTTTACAGATTCAATTATATGTTCTTCTTGTTTTTCCTTAAACAAAAAATCTACTATTTTTTTAAACATGATAAAGATGTCAGAATAAACAGTTTAAATAATTTGTCATTATAAAATTAATACTAAAATGCCAAATTAATAGACCAAAGTAGTTCATAAACATGTTAACTTAAAAATATGTTTAATGTTTTTATTAACTTCTTTTATAATTATTCCTTATGTCATCCTAAAAAATAGTAGTACAATTAGTCTAGAAAACTCTTTAAAATATAAATTATGGAATTATTTCTGGACCAAAGTTTTCCTCATAATTAAAGTCAGATTTATTCAATATATTTTTATTAATCAAACTTTTTATTTCAGAAATATTTTTTTTTATTTCATTTATATAAAATTTAATTGAATCACATATCATATTATTTCCTTCTCTGGGCCACAATTCAGCATATCTCCAATACATACATCTTCCTCCACATAAATCATAAACTTCACAATCGCCACATTTTTGCTTACAATCAAATTTTTTTAATTCATCTAAATTACTATTTAATGTTCCAGCTTTGAAATTTTCTATAGAATTCATAATTGGACAATGAACTATTTTTCCACTTGTTGTAATAGTATACCCAGAATGTCCAGACCCACATCTTAAACCACATCCCTTTTTATTTTCTAAAATTGGTTTTACTATTCCTATAAATGGATATATTTTGTATACTTTACCATTTTTCAACTTTTCAATCCACCAATTAATCAATTTTTTAACAGATATATTATATTCACAAAAGAATTTTTTTATTTTTTCATAATTATAATCATTCTTGTAGAATCCCGCATCTATCTGCCAATGTATTGAAGAAAACAATCCGTTATCTACTAATGAAATTAAGTGAATAACCTGTTTATAAACATCCGGGAAACTTTGCGAAATTGTCATACGAGCAACAAATTCTCCATCATATCCATTTTCCCTTGCCCAAAAAAGATTATCTGTTATTATTTTATATACATTATTTCCTCTATTAAAATTCGTTATATTTTCATCGCCATCTATAGAAATTAATATTTTATCTATTTTTAATAAATATTTTATTGGTAATTTCTGTAATAGTATACCATTTGTTTGCATTCTATATTTAATATTTAAATCTTCTAAAAAATCAATTATTTCAATGATTTTATTTATTTTTAATAATGGTTCTCCTCCATAAAAGATTAAAACTGGATTTTTATCTTGTTTTAAAAAATTTTTCAATTCATTTAAATTAATATTAACATCACATGGATCAGAGAAATCAAAATTAAATTTTTTATCTAAATCATTATCAAATTCATTCATAGATTTTTCATAACAATATCTACATTTTAGATTACAATTTTCAGTTAATATAATATGATAATGCATATTTTTCTAAAAAAATACTAGTATTAAAATATTTCTAGGAATCATTTAAGAAATATATTCTTCAATTGGATTTTCTTCAGAATCAATATGAAAAAGAACTTTTCCATTATAATAAGCATTTTTAGTTTCTTTATCTATTACAATTATTTTTTCTTTTGCGAAATCTTCATCTACTACATCAGCCAAACAACATCTTCTTTCTGACATAAATTTTGTTTTGTTTGAATTTAAAATCATCAATTTCCCAGAATTATCAAAAAAATATCCCGTTTCATATTTTATCCCATCTTCATTTTCTATATTAATTATAATACTATCTCCTTTTTTTTCCAATGAATTAATTTTATATTTTGATATTTGTATAGTTGAATTTCCTTTTTTTACATATTGAATATATGAAAAGCTTTTATCTTCTTTTCTAATATCGGTATAAAATTCAAAGTTACCAACAATAGATTTCGTTGTTAAATCTCCTGATTTAATTGATTCAAAAATATTATCTATTGTCATAAATCATGAAAAAGGTTACTACTTTATAAACATAACTATACTTTATAATATTTAATTAATAATAAATTCTATGAAAAATAAAAAAGGATTTTTTGGATTACTTTTATTATTAATTGTATTATTAGTTGTTAGTTTCATTTATTTCAAAGATTCAATAACTGGTAATACTATTTTTGAAAACAAAGATATATATGAAGAATATTGTGAAAGTTTTGGATATCAAGTCGGAATTTCATATGATGATTTAGCAAATAAATATGTTGTTTGTGTCAATGAAAATTATCAAAAATGTGATATTAAAGATTTTTACGAAGGAATCTGTTCTTTAGAATAAATATTACATAAAATTAAAAACTATAAATAATTGAAAGGAGGATAAATGGAAAAAAAGAGTGTTTTAATAATTTCAATAGCATCTATATTAATTATATCAATAGTTATTGTTCTTTTGTTATCAGGTAAAGATAATGTTACAATAGCAAATCCAGCATCGGAATATTGTGTTAATCAAGGATATTTGTTAGAGATATCAAAAACAAGCGAAGGAGACGTTGGTTATTGTATTAGTGATAAAGAAAGATGTGAAGAATGGGCATTTTTTAGAGGAGAATGTGCTTTCTCAGAAAATCCTGTGTGTGTTCCAGCTTCTTGTTGTCATTCAGATAAATGTGTATTATCAAGTGAAGCACCAAGTTGTGAAAACACAATGTGTACTATGGAATGTAGAGGTGGAACAATGGATTGTGGAGCTGGTTATTGTGCACTAATAGATGATAAATGCGAGGTCGTCTGGAATGAAAACTAAATTTATTTTTGTTATATTTTTTTGTTTAATTTTATTTGGATTTGTAGAAGCTGTCGAAATTGATAGTTCAATATATGAAAGTTTAGAGAATAAAGATTTAACAAGAGTTGTAATTTACAAGGATACTACAAAACAAAATTATCTTAGTTCTAAATTCTCAACAAAATCTTTATGGGAAGATGATAATTTGGGATTATCTGCAGATCAGATTAAATATAATTATGAAGATTATATTGTCGCATTTATAGACGAAGAAGATTTAGAAAAATTACAAAATAATTTATATGTAAAAAGTATAGAATCTGAAATGATTTTTCATACACTTTTACAGAATGCTACGGTTATACAAAATGCTACGAGTTCTTGGAATTTAATAAAAAATGGAATTAACCTTAGTGGACTTGGACAAACAGTTTGTATAATAGATACGGGGATTAATTATTCTCATAATGATTTTGGAAATTGTTACGGAAACAACAATGTAAGTTCAAACTGTAAAGTAATTGGTGGTTATGATTTTTGCGCAAATAACGATTCTCTATGTTCAGGTGAAGATAGTAACCCAATGGATATTGATGGTCACGGCACACATGTTTCTGGAATAATTTCTGCAAATGGAAGTATTATTGGAATATCTCCTGGATCTAAAATAATAATGATAAAAGTAGGAGGGAATCCAGATGGTATTATTTATCTATCTGATATTCAAAAAGGAATAAGATGGTGTATTGATAATTCAACGAAATTTAATATTTCTATAATAAGTATGAGCTTGGGAGCAAATGTTTACAATGATACTTATTGTGATAGTATAGATGATGAAATGACAAATTTAATTAGTGATGCTTACAATAATAATATTTCTGTAATTATTGCAACTGGAAATAATCATACTTCTTTTCCAAATAAAATTAGTTTTCCATCTTGTATTTCTTACGCCATTCCAGTTTCTGCATCTACAAAATTAGAAGAATTAGCAATCTATGCTAATAGAAACTCTTTAGTAAAATTATTAGGAATTGGAACAAGCGTTAATTCAACAGGAATTAGTGGAACTTATGAGTTGATGTCTGGAACTTCAATGGCTACTCCGATGGTTGCTGGAGCTATTGCAATAATTAATCAATATTTGAACTTATCAAATCAAACAAAAACGCCTTGGCAAATTGAAGACATTTTATATAATCATGGAAAACCTATTTATGATTTATCGAGTAATCGTAATTATTCTAGAATAGATTTGTATTCCTCTCTTTTATCAATTGATGTTGATTTTCCACAAGTTGTACAAGTAGAGCCAGAAAATAATAGCTTTTTATTAAATACAAGCATTAATTTCACAATAAACGTATCAGATTGGCAATTAAAAAATATTACATTTAATTTGTATAATATAACAGATATAGTAAATACAACGTCGTTTAATATTTCTGGATATGAAAACTATTCAAATATAAACATTTCTGGATTTGCTCTTGATAATAGATATTACTGGAATTATAAAATATTTGACGAGAATAACAATTCTTTAGAAACAAAAAATTATACATTATATATTGGAAACCAGAATGTAAGACAAACATTTCCAAAAAACTATACTTTTACAAATATAAATGAAACTCTTTTTATATGCAACTTATCTTCAAATGAAACTACAGAGTTATCTAATGTTACATTTTATTTATATAATAGTTCAAATGAAATAATTTATTCAAACAGTACTTCTACTTCCGGGAAAAATAATGAAACAACATTTAATTTTACTTTTAATCAAGAAGGAGAATATAATTGGCAATGTATTTTAGAAGATAATGAATCTAACATATATGAATCTACAAATTTTTCAATATCGTATGATATAAGTTATCCCAACATATCAGAAGTTATATCTCTTACAACAAATGATACGGTAAATATTTCTTGGATAGATACCGAACCAGTTAATTATTCAATTAATATTTCCGATAATTTTACTAATTCAAGTGATTTTATAGAGAATAATACAGTAAAAATAGAAAACTTACAAAATAATACAGAATATAATTTTACAATTTTTTATTGTGATAAAGCTTCTAATTGTAATATAACCGAAATTTACACATTTAAAACAAATCAAACTTTATTTTGTGGTGATGGAGTTTGTAATAATGGGGAAAGTTGTAGCAGTTGTTCTTCAGATTGTGGAAGGTGCCCATCATCTTCTAGTTCGGGAGGAGGAAGTAGTATACCAACTGTGGGTAGCATAACAAATCCTGTAAAATTGTCATCAACTCCTATTTCAAAAATATATTATATCAATAAAAAAACTTTTTTTCAAACTACAAGAAAAGAAAATCATTCGCTTCAAATAAATAATATATATAATAATACAGCTGAAATAGAAATAAATAGTAATCCAATTATCCTTAATTTAACTTTAGGAAATTCTACAAAATTAAATATATCAAATGATGTATACTATGATTTGCTTATAGTTTTAAATTCTATATCAAAAAATAATGCTAATATTACAATTAAAGAAATAAATGAATTAATTTCTAAATTAGAAGAAAATAAAACAATTGAAAAAAATGAAACTATAAAAAATGTTCAAGAACATAAAGAAATAAATATAAATAATAATTATCTAAAAATAATAGTATCAGTAGTATTATTAATATTAATTCTACTAATAATCTTAAAAAATGGAACAAAAAAAGATAAAAATACTAAGATTAAAGCCTTCCTTGAAAGAAAATCGTAGATATTTTATTATAAATTCTGACTCTAAAAAAGAAATTGAAGATGCTATTTTGAGCTATTTGGGAATTTTGGGATTTTCAAAATCTGGATTTATGTTTGCTAAAGTAGATAAAATGAAAGATAAAATAATTGGCTCATGTTTAAGAGAACATCTAACAAATGTAAAATCTTCATTAATTTTAAAAAATATACAAATAGAAAATGTATCATCCACAATAAAAGGATTAACACGATAAGAATTCGTTATATTTAAATATTATATTATTTTTTTTAATTCATGAAAGAGGTTGTAAATATATTTGATTCTAAATCTTTTGCTGTTGTGGGAGTAAGTAGAAACAAAAATAAGGTAGGAAGAATAATATATGATAATTTATTAAAAAATGGTATAAAAGTTGTAGGTATAAATTCAAAAGCTGAACAAATATCAAACCATAGAATTTACAAAGATATATCTTTAATTCCATTTGATGTGGATTGTGTAATCATCGCTACTCCAAAAGAAAGTGTTCCTTTAATATTAAGACAGGCTGGTCGTAAAAAAATTCCAAATGCAATAATAATTACTTCTGGATTCTCCGAAGCCAATGAAAATAAATTAGAAAATAGATTGTTACAAATATCAAAAGAAGAAAATATTAGAATATTAGGTCCAAATTGTTTTGGATATGTAAATACCGATACTAATACAAATACTACTTTCTTCCAAGGAGATATTAAAAAGGGGAATATAGGTTTTATTTCTCAATCCGGAGCAATAAGTTCTTCAATGTTAGATAAAATAGGTAAATTCTCAAAATTAATTACATTAGGAAACGCATTAGATATTGGTTTTACAGAAAGTTTAGAATATTTAATAAACGATAAAAATACATCAATAATTTGCTTATATATAGAAAGTCTTTCTGCGAATGAAGGACAAAAATTTATTGATATCTCTAAAAAATCCAAAAAAACAATAATAGCACTAAAAAGTGGAAAAACAAAATCTGGTCAAAAAGCCGCAACCACTCACACATCTGCACTTGCAACAAATTCTAAAATATATTCTGGAATATTCAAACAAGCTGGAATAATAGAAGTTGATTCAATAACAGAAATGTTTCAGATAGCATCAATTATTAATAGATATTCAAAAATAGAAAATAATTTTGCTATAATAACAAATGCTGGTGGATATGGAGTTTTGATAAGTGATTATTGTGAAGAAAACAAAATTAATCTTGTAGATTTAAAACAAGAAACATTAAATAATTTAGATAAAATATTACCAGAAAATTGGAGTAAAAACAATCCTTTAGATATATTAGGAGATGCAGACTCTAATAGATATGAAAGTGTACTAAAAATTTTACAAGAACAATCTTATATAAAAAATTTAATTGTAATATTAACACCTCAATATATGTCAGAACCAGAGAAAACAGCTAAATTGTTATCTCATATAAAGAAACCTATTTTTTGTTGTTTTTTAGGAGGAGAAAAAATTAAAACATCTTTAGAAATATTACAAAATGATAAAATAATAAATTTTAGTGAACCAGAGAGATTGTGTAAAATATTAGGAAAAATAATAAATTAAGCATTAGGATACTCTTCTTTAAGACGTTCGTGCCACATTTCACCAACCTTACTTAAATAAATTTGTACTTTTTTAATATCTTTTACATTATCAATATTTTGTGGATTCTCATATATCTGTGATATGGACTCACATAATGAATTCAAATCATCTCTAAAGTAACTCAATTCTCTATTCCCAATATACCTAGCATCTCTTATACCATACAATGCCTCTAATACAGAATTAACATCTTCATTTCTTTGTCTAAGATGCGATAAACATTGATACTTTATCCTAAAATCCACTTCTGATAAACATTCATCTAAACACTTTTTTGCTCCTTTAGCGAGGAAACTTGTTTTCTGAGGAGAATCATTATTTCCTTTACCACTAAGTATCTTAACCAAATTATTAAAATATATATTATTCTCAATCACTTTAAATGTATCCATGAAAATATTGTTTAAATGTCTCTATTTAAACATTACTATTATTTAATATATAAATCAGAATTTTATTCTAGCATCCACAATTACAGGACCTTCATTAGTTAAAATAACGGGATTTAAGTCCATTTCATCTATATTTTTATGTATAGAAAAAAAAGAAGTCATTTCTATTAAACTAATTAATTTTTCTTTATACTTATAATTTTTAATAAAATCATATATTTTTAATTCTTGAAACATTTCTTTTATTTGAGTACGATTTATTTTAACTGTTCTAAAAGTTATATCATTTTTTTCAAGATTATTACCACCAGAACCAAACATTATTATTTTTCCAAATACTTTATCATTTTTAACTCCAATTACTATCTGTTCTCCTTCTATAGAATTTTGTGAAATAATTTTTGTATTTGGAAATTTTTCTTTTATAGAATAAAAAGCTCTTATTCCACTTTGTTTATCATCACAAAAAAAAACTCCACCATTTTCTTTTTTATGAATATAAGAATCAATCTTAAGATAACAAGGATATTTTAGTGTATTAAGATCTTTTTCTTCCTTGATTTCTTTAATACTAATAATCGGAAAATCCTTCAACTCTTTAAAAGAATCTACAACTCCAAGCTTTTTTTCATCCTCTTCCACATTTATATTTAATAAAGTGTATTTTTATATTTTGTTAATAATAATTCAAAAATTAAATAGTTAATTATTCGGTTTATTTTTAAGTATTAACTGTAACCTATAAGTGATATCTCACTATAAAATAAAAATCTTTAAAAACTCTCTTTATTCTAAGATATTACTTTAACACAATTAGTAGTATTTAATATTAATATATAATACAATATATTGTGATTATTGTTAAGGGAAAACAAATGTTATGTCCATATTGTAATAATGAAGAGACAAAAGTTACAGATAAAAGAGATAATGAATCTGTTACAAGAAGAAGAAGAGAGTGTCTTAAATGTGGGAAAAGATTTACAACATATGAAAGAATTGAAATGAATTTGTCCGTATTAAAGAAAGATGGTTCTAAGGAAAAATTTGATAGAAAAAAATTGCACGGTGGAGTATTCAAATGTTTAGAAAAAAGAAAATTTGAAGAAGATGAGATAGATAATATTGTAGATAAAATTGAGGCGAAAATTTACAAGATGACAAAAGATAAAGATATAGAATCAAAAAAAATTGGAGAAATTGTAATGTCTGAATTAAAAAAAGTTGATAAAGTTGCTTATATGAGATTTGCAGCAGTATATAAGGGGTTTGACACACTAGATGATTTTGAAAATGAATTAAAGGAGATTAAAAATGGAAAATAAAATAAATATAGGCGAATATTTAGACAAACTAAATGGAAAATAAAATAAATATAGGCGAATATTTAGACAAACTAAATAAAAAATATTCTATTGGAAAATTTACTATAGAAGAGGCTCTAAGAAATAGTACTACGAAAAAATGGAGTAAAAACAAAGCTAATGAAATCATTGGAGGAAATATTAATGGTAACTAAGATTAGAAAGAGAGATGGAGATATTGTAACTTTTGATGGTTCTAAAATAGAAAACGCTATTTGGAAAGCAGTTACTGCAGTTGGTGGAAAAGATAGAGAAAAGGTTGGAGCTATAACAAAAATAGTTATTCATAAATTAGATGAAAGATTTGGAGAACATAACATTCCTGGAGTTGAAGATGTTCAAGATTTAGTAGAAGAGGTGTTAATAAAAGAAGGACATGATCAAGTAGCTAAAGCATATATATTATATAGAAACAGTAGAGAGGAATTAAGAGATGTAAAAGGATTATTTGACACGATAGAAGCTGTTGAAGATTACATAGGATTAAATGATTGGATGGTAAAAGAAAACTCAAACATGGGTTATTCGCTTCAAGGACTTAATAATTATATTTCAACAAAAATTATCACAAATTATTGGATAAGAAGAATTTATCCTGAAGCAATAAGAAAAGTCCATGAATCAGGAGACTTACATATCCACGATTTAGGAACTCTTGGAGCTTATTGTGTTGGTTGGGATTTAAAAGATTTATTAACTGTTGGTTTTCAAGGAGTAAGAGGAAAGGTTGCTAGTAAGCCAGCTAAACATCTAAGAACAGCTTTAGGACAGGTAGTAAATTTCTTTTATACATTACAAGGCGAAAGTGCTGGCGCCCAAGCATTTAGTAATTTTGATACACTTATTGCTCCATTTATAAGATATGATAATTTAGATTATAAACAAGTAAAACAATCAATGCAAGAATTTTTGTTTAATTTAGCAGTTCCCACAAGAGTTGGATTTCAAACTCCTTTCACAAATATAACTATGGATATAAAAGTCCCAGAATATATGAAAAACGAACATGTAATAATTGGTGGACAGATTCAAAATGAAACATACTCAGAATTTGAACCAGAAATGAAAATTTTAAACAGAGCTTTTTCAGAATGTATGTTAGAAGGAGATGCATCAGGAAGAGTTTTTACATTCCCAATTCCAACATATAATATTACCAAAGATTTTGATTGGGAAAATGAAGAATACAAACCAATATGGGAAATGACAGCAAAATATGGAATCCCTTATTTTAGTAATTTTATAAATTCGGATATGAAACCAGAAGACGCAAGAAGTATGTGTTGTAGATTAAGAATTGATAATACAGAATTAAGAAAAAGAGGAGGAGGTTTATTTGGTGCAAACCCATTAACAGGTTCCATTGGAGTTGTCACAATAAATATGCCAAGATTAGGATACATATCAATTAATGAAAAAGACTATTTCGAAAGATTAGAAAGATTAATGGAATTAGCTAAAGAATCGCTTGAAATAAAGAGAAAAACAGTAGAAAAATTTACAGAAATGGGATTATATCCTTATTCAAAATTTTATTTACGTCAAGTTTTTCAAAGATATAAACAATATTGGAAAAATCATTTTGGGACAATAGGATTATTAGGATTAAATGAATCAATAATTAATTTTATGCCAGGAGAGAATATAATAACAGAAAAAGGGAAAAAATTTGCATCAAAAGTCTTAGATTTTATGAGAAATAAATTAAGCGAATTTCAAAACGAAACTGGAAGTATTTATAATTTAGAAGCAACTCCAGGAGAAGGAACAACTTATAGATTTGCAAGATTAGATAAGAAAAGATTCGGAAAGATAATTTGTGCAAATGAAGAAACATATAAACAAGGAGCTCAACCGTATTATACAAATTCATCTCAATTACCTGTTGGGTATACTGATGATATATTTGATGCTTTGGATAATCAAGATGAATTACAATGTAAATATACAGGTGGGACAGTTTTTCATACATTTGTAGGAGAAAAAATATCTCCTGATTCAGCAAAAGAAGTTGTTAAAAAAATATCTATGAATTATCATCTCCCTTATTTTACAATCACTCCAACATTCTCAATATGCCCAATTCATGGATACATTCCTGGAGAACATGAATATTGTCCAAAATGTGATGAAGAAATAGAAATGGAAAATATTATAGATATAAAAAATCAAATTTCTGATATTTCAAACTCAAATATTAATGAAATAACTATAGATTCTCAAAATAAAAAGGAGGTGTTTTATGAGAGGTAGAACAAAATGTGAAGTTTGGAGTCGTGTGGTTGGATATTTAAGACCAACATCAAGTTGGAACGATGGGAAACTTCAAGAATTTAAAGACAGAAAAACATTCAAAATATCCTGTTAATTAGAAAATGAAAATTTCTGGTTTACAAAAAACAACTTTGATAGATTATCCTGGGAAAATTGCTTGTACTATATTTTTATATGGATGTAATTTTAATTGTGGATTTTGTTATAATTCAGAATTAGTAAATGGAAAAATTAGTGAACATTTCTCAGAAGAAAAAATTTTAGAATTCCTCAAAAAAAAGAAAGGAAAAATTGACGCAGTTTGTATTACAGGTGGTGAACCAATGTTAAGTCTAGAAAAAGATTTTGTAAAAAAAATACGAGAGTTAGGATACTTAATAAAAATAGATACTAATGGTTCTATTCCTGAAAAACTCAAAGAATTTATTGATGAAAAATTAGTTGATTATATCGCTATGGATATAAAAAATTCAAAAGAAAAATACGAATCAACTATTTCTTCAAAAATTGATATAAAAAAAATTGAAGAATCAATAAAATTAATTTATAACTTTGAAAAATATGAATTTAGAACTACAATTGTTCCTTTATTACATACAAAAGAAGATATAATATCTATAGGTAAATGGATTTCTTCAATATTACAAAATAAAAAACCTAAAAAATATTATTTACAGGGATTTAAAAATGAAGGAATTTTTATAGATCAAAAATATTCCGAAACTCCAAATACAAGAGAAAAATTTTTATATGAATTAAAAGAAGAAGTTAAACCTTTTTTTGAAAGAGTAATGGTCAGATATTAGCGTTCTAATTAAACTTTTAAAGCGCATTATTTTATATTAGATTATGGATACAAATATAGTAAACGTAGATACGATTAATATAGGAATTGTAGGACATATTGATCATGGAAAAACAACTTTATTAAAACAATTATCTGGGAAGTGGGCAGACACACATTCTGAAGAACAAAAAAGAGGAATTACAATAAAATTAGGATATGCTGATGCTATAATAAAAAAAGAAAATGAAAAATATACAACAGATCCCAATAGTACTGGAGAACCAGTTAGATATATAACTTTTATAGATACTCCTGGCCATGAAATGT
Source organism: Candidatus Woesearchaeota archaeon (assembly GCA_964612895.1). Lineage (GTDB taxonomy): Archaea > Nanobdellota > Nanobdellia > Pacearchaeales > GW2011-AR1 > JAGVXH01. Next base: position 159,394 of record CAZTFL010000001.1, on the reverse strand, counting down.
TAATGGCTACAATGTTATCAGGAGCTGCAATTATAGATGCTGCAATATTGTTAGTATCCGCAAGTGAAGGAATAAAACCTCAAACACGGGAACATTTAGTTGCATTAGAGGCTAAAAAAATAAAAAATATAATTGTTGCTCAAAATAAAATAGATTTAGTAACAAAAGAACAAGCAATTATTAATTTTAAACAAATAAAAGAATTTTTAAAAGGAACATTTGCAGAAAATTGTCCGATAATTCCTATATCAGCTCAACAAGGAATAAATATAGATAAAATTCTAGAAGAACTATGTAAAATAAAAATTGAAAAAAAAGATGAAAAATCTACTCCATTAATGTTAGTAGCCAGAAGTTTTGATATAAATAAACCTGGAACAGATTTAAATAATTTACATGGAGGAATATTAGGATGTATTCTAAAAAAAGGAAAAATAAAAGTAGGAGATGAAATAGAAATAAAACCAGGATATTCACAAAAAAAACATAATGAATTTGTATATACACCAATAAAATCTAAAATTATTTCAATATACAAAGGACATTACAAGGTTAATGAAGCTACTCCAGGAGGAAGTATAGCTATAGAAACAGAATTGGATACTTATTTAACAAAAGCAGATTCATTAGCTGGAACAGTAGTTTCTACATTAAATAATTTACCAGAAATAACAACTCAGATAAAAATTAAATATAATCTTTTTGATAACATAATAGAAGATATAGATAAAAAAAAGATAAATCCAATAACACTTAATGAAATGATAATGTTAAGCATTAATACTTCAATAAGTGTGGGAAGTGTTTCAAAAGTAAGTAAAAACGAAATAGATTTAAAACTTAAAATCCCAATAGTCCCTATAAAAGAAGATTCAATTGGTATCTCAAGAAACGTCTCTGGACACTGGAGATTAATAGGTTTTGGGGAAATAGTTTAATAAAAGTATAATTTATAAATTTAAAATATATTTAATTACATGTTTAAAAAAAAGAGTAACGAAAATAAAGAAATTCCTAAAGAAGAACTTAAACTTGTTTGTAAAGAATTTAGAGTTTCAAAAACATTTGTAATTGTTATGGCGATTGTTTCTATTTCGGGTTTTTTAGGAATAATAAGTAAAAATATATTTAATTTTAATATAGATAATTATGTAGAATCTTTTTGGTTTCTGATGATGTCGATAGGTTTTATTATCGAATCAAGACCTTTAAAATTATTTAGGAGAATAGACGACAACTTTGATCAAAGAAATTTTACATCTATGACAACTCTGATTGTCGGTTTAATGGCTTTATGTTGTGGTATTTTAAGATTTCTAGGATTCCAAAATATAACATTTTCTGCAGTACAAGGATTTATTAGTATAATAGCGATAATTTTTATAATAGTAGAAACGTGAATAATAAAATAACTATTTAAGAATTCTCCAAATTAAAATAAATTCTATTAAAGAAATTAATACTAATATATAACTAGAATTGTAAAATTGTGTTTCTATTTTTTCGGAATTAGATTGCAAGTTAAATAACGACAAATCACTTCTTTCTATATTATTAGAAGTTAATACAATGTTAAGTAATGCTATTCCAATAATTAAGACCATAATAGCCTGAACACACAAGATAACCTTACTCCACCTCATATTTCTTAAAAAGAAACCTAGTTTATAATTCTTTCTTTAATTTCTCTTTTCAAATTTTTCATAAATATATCTAAGTCATATTCTTCTATTTTATCAGAATCTCTTTTTTTTACAGCGATTTTATTTTCTTTAACTTCCTTTTCTCCGATAGTAACGATATAATTAAATCTTTGAATTTGAGCTTCACGGACCTTTTTCCCAATACTTTCATTTCTATCATCAAACTCTACATCAAACCCTTCCTCAAATAATAAATCATAAACTTTTTTTGAATATTCTTTTGTGTTATCATTCATTGTTAAAACTTTTATTTGATTAGGCGAAAGCCATAATGGGAATTTTCCATTCATATGTTCTGTAATTATTCCAATAAATCTCTCTATACTTCCATAAACTACTCTATGTAACATTACAGGTCTCTTTTCGTTGCCATTTTCATCCGTATACGTTAAATCAAACCTCTCAGGCAATGCCATATCTAACTGAATTGTAGAACATTGCCAAGTTCTATCTAGAGAATCTTTTAAATGAAAATCTATTTTAGGACCATAAAATGCTCCATCGCCAACATTTATTTTATACTCCATTTTAGTTTTCTTTAAAATATTCTCTAAAGATTGTTCTGCTAAATCCCAAACTTCATCTCTTCCAATTCTTTTTTCAGGACGAGTAGATAATTCAACATGATCAAATTTTAATCCAAAATAAGAAAATGTTTTTAAAATTAAATTTATAATTTTCTGAATTTCACTTTCTAATTGTTCTTGTGTACAAAAAATATGAGCATCATCTTGTGTAAATTGTATAACTCTAAAAAGTCCTGCTAAAACACCTGATAATTCAACTCTATGAACCGTTCCAATCTCTCCCACTTTTAATGGTAAATCTTTATACGATTTAGGAGTTGTTTTATAAACTAACATTCCACCTGGACAATTCATAGGTTTTACTAAAAAATCTCTTCCCTCATAATTTGTTTTAAAATTATTTTCTCCATATTTTGACCAATGTCCAGAAATTTCCCATAATTTTCTATCCATTATCTGAGGTGTAGATATTTCTTCATACCCTGCTATTCTATGTAATTCTCTCCATAAACTGATAAGATTATTTTTTATTTTAAGTCCTTTATTATGCCAAAAAACCATTCCTGGTGCAACATTATTAAAACTCCATAAATTCATTTTTTGCCCAATAATTCTGTGATCATTATCTTTTAACTTTGAAGTATCTAGTTTTGCTTTTGAGACTTGTCTTAACAAATTTATTCTTTCTTCTTCCGAAACATCTTGTATTTTTTCATTTCCTTTTATTGAAATTTCTCTAGATAATTCTGAAAGTGGATGTCCTTTCACTTTTAGTTCAAAAGTCTTGTAATATCCAAATGGTGCTCTTAAAACATTAAAGCTACTTTTTAATTTATCAAAAACCAATTTCAATATTTTAATTGATTTCAATGGAGATTGTAAATTATTAGATAGATGAGCATAAGGATATAACACTATATTATTCGTTTTTAACTGATTCGCGATATTTTTTATATCATCAACTAACAAATCAGTACTTTGTTCTAAATCATCGTTTTTCTCTACAGCAGTCATAACGACAAGGCAATCTGACATTTCTCCTTCTAAATTTTGATTAGGAGCTATTTCATCTATGTCTTTTAGAGCTTTCTTTAACGCACTAAATTTTATATAATCACAATGTAAATTTAATGTTTTCATAATTAAGTTAATTATAATGTATTTTTAATTCTTACGCTTTAAGAAATTTACATCTAAATTGTTATTTATAATATTTTACAAAAAAAAGAAAAATTAAAAAATTTAATATTTATTTATTACAGTTACATGTTGATGCTTTTTTTATTGCACAAGATGGATTTCCACAACTTAAACCATCTGTAGAACAAGAATTTTTACAAAATGAAACAGTAGATTCAGGATCTTCTTTAACAACTTCTGCATTTATATTTAATGTAAAAGCTGTTACTATTCCTAATACTAAAATTCCTGTAATAATAGCCACCATTAATAATGTTTTCATTTTTTCCTCCAAATTTAATTATAAGTTAATAATAATTCCTTATTATATTGTCTTTGGAGTAACTAGTTTCATTAATCTTTTATCACTACAATATTATTCATTCCTCTTCTTTTTCTTATAACAAACTCTTTAGATTCTAGTTTATCTAATAATCTCGTCATCTTCACTTTTCCGATTTCAAGTTTTTCCATAATTTCTCTTTGGAACATTGCTTTTCCTGAGTTCAATAATAAATTAACAACTTTCTTTTCTTCATTATCCAATTTAGATAAATCAATTTTCTTCTTTTTTGTTTTAATTTTTTTAAATATAATCTTCTCTTGTGGCTTTGAAAACATAATAAATAGACCAATTGTAAGCATTATTCCAATGATAACCAAACTCAGCCATAATTGATATTTTGTAGTCACATACATTGAACATTCTGATCCATGAGAACAGGTCTTTTCTGAAATAGTTTTCAAAGAATAATTAAAAATTAAAACAATTATTAACACAAATATTGTAAGACCAATTACTAAAAAACCAACTTTTTTATTTTCCATTTTTAATTATGACAAGATATATATAAAAAATTAACTATTATAGAACAAATTATATTCTTTAAATTAATAAAAATGCACCGGCCGAGAATCGAACTCGGGACACAACCTTGGCAAGGTCGTATTATGCCTCTTAACTACCAGTGCATATTTTAACAAGGTTATATTGATTTAAAAAACTTTTCAGTATTTTTTATATAAATCTATTTAAATAAACCGTTTTAATATTATAAATGATAGAAGAAATTGATTTAGGAATAGAATCTCTTAATAAATATAATATGATTCCTATAGACCCAAAATTTAATTTAACTATAAATGAACAAAGACTTATCAATTCATTAAATTTAACACATTTAGGAAGTCAGAAATCATTATTAAAATATATAGGAACAATGCACGATTTAATTCACGAATTTGAATCTCATGATATAAGTCCATTACATATAGAGAAATTTATGAATCAATACGTCAAGAAATTAGAATATTCAAATCAATTTTTAGATACAAAGATAAAACAAATGGTATTAGATATTAAATATTATAGTATCTTAAGGAGAATTTAATTATAATTATTTATTTTTCTTACGATTAACACTTTTCTTTTGGCTCTTCTTATTAGACTTTTTTTTAAAAGAATTGTTTTTTTGTACTTTCTTTTTTGTTAATATAAAGTATAAAATAACTAATAATATTAGAATTAAGGTTGATATAATAAAATATGAAGAATTTCCTTTATTTTCAACCACATCTGGATATTCTACCTCATAATTTTCATCTATTATTTCTTCTTCAATATTAACAACATCATTTTCTACATTTGTTTTAATAATTTTTTCTTCTATTTTTTTAATCATTATATTAGTTCTACTTCCACTAATCGAATTAATTTTTACTAGTAAATCAAAAACGTCGTCGTCATTTAAATCAACTTTCCACTCTTCACCTATAGAAAGTTCTTTTGTTTGTGGATTTGAAGAAATAGTTACAACAACAGTATTTTTATTTATTTTATCAACGTTAAGTTTGTGATTTTCATTATTTATTATTAAATTAGAATTTGCATTCACATAATAAATTCTAGAATATCCTTCTTTTAGATTATTTTCAGTTGGATAATATATTAATGGACCACTTGACTCAATAGAGATATCTTCTTCAATATTTTCTTCATTTTCATCTTGTGATATATAAAATATAAAATAAGAATAATTTAAATTTTCATAATCATCTATTGCCCAAACCTCTAATGTATTTTCACCAACATTAAAACTTATATTTATTGGAGAAGAATATGTTATATTTGTTCCATTAAAATTGTATATTACTTCATCTAAATTTGGATCATAAACTGATAAGTTTAATGTTAATATTGAATTTTCATAATAACTATTATTTTGTGGATTTAATATTGATACTTCTGGAGATAATATATCAGAAATTTTTCCCCCGTCAAAAAATGTCCATCCATAATTATCAATTATATATTGTCTAGCATTTTCTGGATTTCCAACTGTATAATCAATATTTGCTACACCTAAATAAATAGAATTTTGCAATGGAATTAATCTTGCCCAATTCATAAGTAATTTATCATAGTTTTTTGTAGATATATTTGAAAAAGTCAAAAAAGATCCAAAACTTACTACATTTCTTATATCCCAGGAACTTATATCTTGATTAAATGCTGTTGCATCGTAGAACATACCAGTCATATCTGTTACACCACTAACATCCCAACTACTTATATCCTGATTAAAATAATCGGTATTTGCAAACATGAATTGTGTTATATTTAATGATGAAGTATTCCAGGAACTTATATCTTGATTAAATAGAGTTCCAAAAAACATACTATACATATCAGTCACAGAAGAAGTATCCCAACCACTTATATCTTGATTAAAATTAGAATTTGAAAACATACCAGTCATATCTGTTACACCACTAACATCCCAACCACTTATATCTTGATTAAATGGAGT
>CAZTFL010000001.1:0-153075 GCA_964612895.1 Candidatus Woesearchaeota archaeon | reverse complement strand
TAACTCATATCTGTTACACCACTAACATCCCAACCACTTATATCTTGATTAAATGGAGTACCAGAGAACATATAACTCATATCTGTTACACCACTAACATCCCAACCACTTATATCTTGATTAAATGATTCTATATACCGAAACATACCACTCATATTTGTTACACTATTAACATTCCAACCACTTATATTTTGATCAAATAGAGTATCAGAGAACATATAACTCATATCTGTTACACCACTAACATCCCAATCACTTATATCTTGATTAAATGAAGTACCAGAGAACATACCACTCATATCTGTTACACCACTAACATCCCAATTTTCTATACCATTAATATTATCAATTTCATAACAATATAAGAAAAAATCACTAAAATTTGTTATTCCATTTATGTTTAATTCATCTTCTGCTAATATTTGTAAATATTCTGAACCTGAAAAATAAGCTCCATTATTTCCTAAACTAATATTACCCCATTGACGAATTTCATATAGTTTAAATTGATCATTTATGTAATACCAGTTATCTTCTCCATCATACACCCCACCAGTTCTAAATCCTTGAATTGTTCCTGTTATATTAACTTCATAAGAACCTTCTTCTTCATAATTATGAATAACTTCCTCTTGGTTCCATTGAGTAATATGACTCGTTGTTCCGTCTCCCCAATCAACAATAAAATCATAAATTCCATCTTCTTCTAAAGGTAATTTTATTTGAGTAGAATTTGTAAAAAAACCAAATCCATAAGGATCTTCTGTGTTCCAGTAAGAAACAAAACTATTTTCAGAGTATTCTTGAGTTTTATATATAAAAAATCCATTAAATGAAGGATTAGATGTTATAATAATTATAGAAAATAAAGTTATAAAAAATAAAACTAACCCAAAAATATTAATCACTCTTTTTTTGTTCATAATAACACCAGTTTTAGAGATCAGATAAAAATAGTATTTAAATATTCCTATAATCAATTAATAACTTCTTCCTGCATAAACAACAACATTAGATTTTTTTCCACAAAATGGACAATTTCCAATTGACCTTTCTTTTATATTTCCTAAACACCCACGAATCTCTCCATTTATATCTTTTTCAAGTTTTTCTGCACAAGATTCTCCATCAATATCTAAACTACAAAAATTGAATTTAGCAATCTTCCCATTTTCTAAAGTATTATTTATTTCTTTTTCTGTATTACAAAAAACTATCCTCTCATTAAAGAAATCATCAGCTTTTTTCTTTAATCTTAAATCATACTCTAACCCCATTTTATTTATATTTTTAATTAAATCATTTGTTTTAATTTTTACTTTTTCTTTTTTATCTCTCACAAAAATAGTTAAGTCGTTATTTTTTAATTCGCTCTCTCCAATTTCAATTCTAAACGGAACTCCTTTCATTTCCCAATAAAAGAATTTTTCTCCAGATCTTATATCTCTATTATCTATTTTTGTATCTATTCCAGAAATGTTAAGTTCATCTGATATTTTTTTTATGTAATTTGAAATTTCATTATTCTTATCTTTACTATGCATCGGAACAATTACAACTTTATATGGAGAAATAACATAAGGTAAAACGAGTCCATTATTGTCTCCATGAAAAGAAATAATACTAGCCAATATTCTTGATATTGCCGGACCATAACAAGTTTGCCAAACATACTGTTCTTTTTCATTTTCATCAATATACTTTACATCAAAAGCTTTTGAGAAATGTTGACCTAAAAAATGCGTCGAAGGTTGTTGAATAATTTTTCCATCTGGCATCAAAGAATCACTTCCAACACTATAAACAGCACCAGGAAATGTATCCCATTTTGGTCTTTTTAGTGGTAAAAATGGAACTCCAAAAATTTGATGCATTACTCTTTCCGTAGTTTTAATATCATTTTGAACTTGTTCTTCTGCATCTTTTGACGATTTAAAACAATCATGAGCTTCTATCCACCAAAATTCTCTTCCACGAATTAAAGGACGCGTTGCTTTAGTCTCAAAACGAAAAACATTCGCTCTTTGATATAATTTAAATGGTAAATCTCTATAACTTCTTATCCATTGATTATACATTTGATAAAATTCGGTCTCTCCCGTAGGTCTTAATGCAATTCTTTCTTCTCCCTGTTTAGCTTCTAACCAAAAAACTTGTGGAGAAAATCCTTTAACATGTCCAGCTTCCTTGTGAAAATTTTCCTCTGGAATCACTGTAGGAAAAAAAGATGGTTCATGTCCTGACATTTGTAAATCAGATTCATAAATCTTATACATATTTTCCATAATTCTAGCTCCCCATGATCTAATAACAATAAATCCTTTAACACCATAACGAATATCAGCAATTTCTGACTTTTGAACAACTTCAGAATACCACTCAGAAAAATTATTTTGTTTATCTATATTAAAAGTTACTTTGTTTTTAACCATAAAAAATACAAATATAAATAGTTTATAAAAATGACTATTAAAAATAATCAAAAAATAATTTCATTAAAATTGACAAAATTAAGCAACATCCTCAACCTTTCCCTCTAAAGTATTATTTTGTGCACTACCAGAATCCTCACACTTAGAAGAATTAAAAGAATTCTTTATTCCATTATAAATATTTTTTATTCCATTATAAAATTTATTAATATCTTTATAGAAACCGTAAAAAAAACCATCTTCTTTTTTTCTTTCAATAGGATTATCGTCTGGATAATAATCATTAATATAATTATTTGCCAAAATCCCTTCTGCTAAATATCCACCAGCAATAAGAGCACCAAATGGCAAAAATAAAGATGTTATAGCTGCACCTAACGTTCCATAACCTACAATTTTTTTTCTATATTCTTTTCTCATAACAAAATTAATAAAAAATACTATATAAATATTACTAATAAGTGACAACTATCTTTTTATTTCTTTTCCATTAATAATTAAAGTTGATGGACGACCATCCAATTCACCAACACCAATAATAATATCAACTGAATCTAAAATATCATTAGGAATATCGCTTATTTTAACAGCAAAAGGTTCTCCTGCATAATTCACTGAAGTTGTAATGAACGGAACTCCTGCTTTTTCTACTAACTTTGTAAATTCACAATCTGGGATTCTAATACCTAAAGAATCATTATTTGAAACATAATTAAGGAAATTTGAATCTTTCTTTTTTAATATCAATGTATAAGGACCTGGTAAATATTTCTCGATTAATTCATCGTCAACTATACAATTTTTTTTTATCCATTCAACATTAGGAGCTATTATACTCATTGGTTTTTCTTTGTCACGAAATTTTAAATCTTTAATTATTTTAACAACTTCTTCATTAGTTGCATCACAACCTATTCCATAAATAGTATCAGTTGGATATATAAAAATCGCACCATGTTTAATATCTTCAACAAAATCCATAAACAATATAAATCAATTGACTTTAAAAGAATTATGATTAACGAAAATATTATTTTATTCATTATTGGAATATTAAATATACCAGTCGGAATTCTATTAAATAAAATAACAAAAAGCGAAAAAGAAATATATACAAAAATATTTCCAGCATTATTATGGATATTAGCGATATCTTCTGCAATCTTTTTATTAATAAATAAACAAATAGCAATTACAACAATTTATATATTTACTATAATATTTGTCTGGCAAAATTTAGATAAAATAAAAAAATAAAAATTACTGGTTCTCAGACAAACCTTTTCTTGTTCTTATCTGAGTTACAACTTTATCCTGAAGATCTCTTGGAAGTGGCTTAAAACTTTGACTAACCAAACTAGAAATACCACGACCTTCCGTTGTAGATCTCAAATCGCTAGTCCAACCAATCATTTCTTGTACTGGAAGTTCTGCCTTAATCGTAACAAGTGAAGCATCCTGTTCAACATCAACAAGATTTCCTCTCTTCTGAGAAACAAGACTAGTTGCTGCTCCCATAAAACTATTTGGAACTTCAATTTGATGAATTTGAACTGGTTCATAAATAACTGGATTTGTACTTTTTATAGCCTCCCTAATAGCATCACGAACAGCTGGATATACTTGTGCAGGACCTCTATGAATTGCATCTTCATGAAGCTTTAAATCTACTAAAGAAACCTTTAATTTATGACAAGGTTCTCGCGCAAGTGGACCCGATTTCATAACTTCTTCAAAAGTATCAAGCACTAAATCAATAACTTCACCAATATGAACTTCACCTTTAGTCTTATCCAAAAGAACACAACCATGGAAAATATCTCTATATTGTTGTGCTTCATCTCTAGAAATACCCAGACTAACTAACGTTTCATCTAAAGCTTTATCTTTTTTCTTAATTCTTCCACTAGGTAAAAGTTTATCACCAATTGCCTTAACAATTTCTTCTTCCAATGGTTCAACCTTCAAAAAGAAAGTATTATGTTTATTTGGGGATCTTCCTTCGGCAACATCTGATGGCTTATTAACAGATTCTCTAAAAATAATAATAGGTGGACCCATAAGAACATCCAAACCTTTTTCTGTCTTAATTCTATTTTCAATAATCTCTAAATGTAATTCTCCCATTCCACTAACTAATGATTCCCCAGTCTCTTCGTTAATTTCAATTCTTAATGATGGATCTTCCTTCCCAACTTGTTTTAAAACTTCAATAATTTTTGGCAAATCTGCAGTTTTTTTAGGAGCAATAGATTTTGTAACAACTGGTTCAAACATATGTGTAATAGCTTCAAATGGTTCGATTGGATTAACTGAAATAGTTTCTCCAACTTCAGAAGCCAAACCTGAAATAGCAAAAACATTTCCTGCCACAACCTCATCTACTTGTTCAGGTCTAATACCATCATAAACTAAAACTTGTTGAATTCTTTGTTTTTTCTTTACTAAATTTAAATAAACTTCTTGTCCTACTGATATCTTACCACTAAAAAGTCTTCCAGCAGAAACTTCCTTACCATAACGAGGATCAATAACTATTTTAGTAACAACAAAAGCCGTTTCTCCATTAGGATCACAAGATAATAATTGTTTACCTAATTCAGAATCTTTATCTCCTCTCCAAATTCTTCCGATTCTATATTTTTGTGCTTCAAGAGGACTTGGTAAATGTTTAACTACAATATCCATCATAGCATCAAATAAAGAAGCATTTTTCCAAACCCAATCTTTTCTTTCTTCTTCAGATAAAGTTTCATCATATATCTTATAAATATCACTAAAAGAAATTTGTTTTTTCTTCATAAATGGAATAGTTAAAGCCCAATTATCTCTTGCACTTCCAAATGCAACACTTCCATCCATTACATTAACTTGCCATTTCTGTTTATAATCTGGTTCAGCTATTTCAGCAATAAGTTTATTGAATTCAAAAATAATTTTTTTAAATTTTTCTTGCATTTGTTCTGGGGTAACTTTAAGTTCTTTTATCAATCTATCAACTTTATTAATAAATAATACAGGTTTTACTCTTTCTCTTAAAGCTTGTCTTAAGACAGTTTCAGTCTGTGGCATAATACCTTCACTAGCACAAACAAGAACAATAGTTCCATCAATAGCCCTCATCGCTCGTGTAACATTACCACCGAAATCAACATGACCTGGTGTATCAATTAAATTAATTAAATATTCCTCGCCTTCGTATTGATGAACCATAGAAACATTTGCAGCATCAACAGTCATTAATCTCTCTTGTTCATCAGCATGTTGCCATGTAGCCATTCCAGCATCTAAATCTCCGGCATTTTTAACAGCAAGTTTACCAGCTGCAGCCAATAAATTATCAGTAAAAGCAGTCTTTCCATGGTGAATATGTGCAGAAGTTGCAATATTTCTTATATTTGCTTGATTTCTTATAATTCTCTTAATCTTATCAAGATTTTTTTCATTTTCAGTCATATGATACTTTTGAAAATACGATTTAAAAACCTTTTGTTATAAAACTCTATAATTAACTATTCAAAAACGAAATATTTATAAACATTAAGTTACTTTTAGTATACAAATGGTAACTAACATAGAAACGACGGTAAAAATAAGTAAATGGATATTAAATGAAATTGAAAAATATCAAAATAAAAATAAAAAAAACAAAACAGAATATCCATCTAAAAGAAATTTTGTAGATAAAGCAGTTATTGATTTCTTAGAAAATAAAGGAATTAAATTGGAGGAATAAAATGGAAAAAGTACAAAACGCAAAAAAACTTTTTTTTGAACTTGAATCTAAGAAATTTCAATTACAAGAGATAGCAAAGCGTAATTATGAGATATGGTCAAGACTTAGTTTATCTAACTAAAGATTTAAAATATTAAAATACTATAAAGTAAAATGAAATCAATAAAAGAAATAATAAATGGATTTCTTGCTGGATTTTTTAATGGAGGAACTCCATTCAGCGCAAAAAAGAAAAAAAAATTAATAGAGACAAAAAATCCTCTAAGAAATAAAGCTGAAGAATTATTAGAATCTAGAAATTTCGAAGAAGAAGATATAATAGATTCTATTTGTTATTTTAGTGGAGGAATATTAGGCTGTATAATTGCCCCAATTGATGCTATTATGGTAATTTATGGAAACATCAAAGAATCAATAAAAATAAAATGATAAAAATTATTTCTATCCCTAGAATAAATGCGTTAGGATTAAAAGGCCCTGAAAAAACTAGTGAAATATTATTAAAAAAAATAAATCATGAAATATTATTTGTAAAAAATGAAAATATCAATTTTGACGAAAAAATAATACAAAGAGAGATTAAAAAACATCTTAATGAAAATAAAAAAATACTTGCAATAGGAGGCGATCATTCCATAACATATCCAATAGGTAAAAGTTTCTTAAAAAAATATAAGGAAAAATCTTTTTTAATTGTTTTTGATGCACATCCAGATTGTATGCCTGCGATGAGAGAACCTACCCATGAAGAATTCTTATCTGGATTAATAAGAATAGGATGGAATCCAAAAAATATTTGTCTTATCGGTATACGAAAATTAGAACCAGAAGAGAAAATATATATAAAAAAAAATAAAATAAAATATTTTCCTGCAGATGCGAATATAAAAGAAATAAAACAATATCTAAAAACAATATCTAAAAAAATTTATTTATCTATTGATATAGATGTTATAGATCCAAAAAGTATACCAGCAGTAAATTATCCAGAAAGGAATGGGTTCTCAGAAAAACAATTCATATCATTATTGAAATATATTTTGAAAAAAAAATCAATAGAGTTAATAGACATAGTTGAATTTGTTCCCAATAAAGATAAAAATAATAAATCAAAAAAATTTATAATAAAATTAATTAAATTAATTAAGAACAGTCTCTAGTTTTTTATAACCGAAAAAATCTGTACTATAATTATAAGCACCTGCATTTAAAAAAATTATTTTATCTCCAACTTTGGGATTTTTTAATTTAACTTTATATCTAAAAATATCATCTCTAGTAGGAGAATTCCCTTTAATTAAAAAATATTCTCCATCTTCACTATCTAATAATTCGCCCTCAACAATCATTTTTGTTCCAGTTAATAAAGTATCTAGAGCACAATTATACAAAGTTGTATTTAGTATTATATTATTTTCTTGTATTTGAATAATAGTCGTTTCTAATTTTACACAAGGAGCAGCTATAAATCTTCCAGGTTCAATAAAAGTATCAATATTTTTTTCTTTTAACCAATAAATTACATTTCTGATATTATTAAATATGTAAGGCAAAACATCTGATGAATAACTTTTATATTCGGCGGGAAGTCCACCTCCTAAATTTACAAAATCTATAGAATTCAATACTTCATTAGACAAAGAATCTTTTAGTTCACTAACTACATTCCATTCTGAAGTATTTTGACTTTTTCTATGAATATGAACCCCTATCTTTTCTAAACAAGGATTGTCTTTTTCACGAACTATTAAAGAATTAACCTTATCGCTAGACATTCCATAAACAAAATATTTTCCACTTCCTATTCTATGTTCACTAATTTTCATTCTCAAAGACAAACTTATTTTGCATTTAACTTCATTAATTGCTTGAAGTATACCATTAAAATCTAATTCATTATCAACGACAAAATTTCTTAATCCTAATTTTAACATATTTTTTAATTCGTTAACATCTTCTGCTTGTATAAAAAAAATTATTTTTGATTTATCTTTAATCATATTAATTTCTTCTTTAGCATGAATGGAAAAATAAACATCTAAATCAGAATCTTGTAAAACATCTCCAACTTCATGATTTGTTTTATATGAATAAGAAATTTTTAATCCTAAATCCAATAAAGAACGAGTTTTCTCATAAGCGACATTTTTTGATAATATAAATTTTGCATCTTTCATTTCAACAATCCTTCTTTTTCCATTTCATCAAGACATTTACACATTATAATCGGAAAAGTTATTGTAACATCTCCAATAACAGTAGCAGCTTGACCATCATCTTTTATTTTTCCCCAACTTTTTGCTTCTTGCGTAGTAGCCCCACTCATAGAACCAGAACTAGAATGAGAAGTTGTAAGGTATACCGCATAATCAAATCCACCAGATAATAAAGCAGCAAATATAGCATAATGTTTTGAAATCGAACCACCCAACGAAATCAATCCTTTTTTATCATCAAAACTCAAGTCTGTTACAATCCTACTCATATCATAAATAGTATCTACAATAAAATCCGAATGTTTTTGTTGAAACATGAATAATTGAAACCCAAAAGAAGAATCAACTATACCAGGACAGTAGATAGGAATATTATTTTTTGAAGCTTGAAATAAAATTGAATTTTCATCTTTCAAAAGTAAACCTAATTCATACAATAATTCAGATGAAGATAATCTTTTCTTTTTATTATAAATTGTTTCCAAATAATCAACCATCATATCTTCAAATTTCATATAACTTTCATTTCTTATAATTAAATTTCCTATTCTATTTTCACCTTTTTCATGTAAAGAAATGTCATCAACATTAAAATTAGACAATAAAAAATCCTCACCACTAGATTTTATTAAATCTTCTTCTATAGAACCAGATGTTGTAACTAAAATATTCGGAATAGATAATCTACACAATTGGGCAAAAAATCCTCTAAGTCCAGAACTAACCATATTTGAAGTAAATGTTAAAAATATCTTTACATTATCTCTTTTCATTTTAAGTATAATTTTTGAAGCTTCAGCTAATTCTATGGATTGAAACCCTAAATTTTCAAAACCGTCAACTAATTCAGACACACTCAAATTCTCTTTCCAAAAAAAATCTTTTACTTTTTTCATATTAATCAAGATATAGTAAAAACTAACAAAATCAATTCTTTATAGGAATCTTTGTTATTTGTTTCATATTTTAAATAAAAAATAAGAGTTTTTAAGACTTTTTATTCATCTAAAATTTTTGGATAATAATACTCATTTTCATATAAAATCCATCCATGTCTTCCATAAAAATCATTATTTAAATTATTTACTAAATCTTTTTTTCTTTGATCACTTAATATTCCCACGATTTTTTTATTATCTAAAAATTCTTTTACATTCTCTAATAAAAAAGAACCATATCCTTTTCCTCTATAAGAATCTTTTACAAAAATAAAATTAACTTTATAGTGAGAAAGTTCTTTATAATTTGGAAAATACAATTTTAAATATACAAACCCTATACTCCCTCCTTCATCATTTTTCAAACTCATAAAAACTCTATCTCCCTTAGTTCCAAAATTTTCCTCTATTTTTAATTCTAAATTATCTTTTTCCATAAAAAATAAATAAGTTATTATATTATAAATCTTACTATTGTAGTAATCATTCAGTAAGTACAAAAACACTTAAAAAAGATAATGAATGTTTCTCATTATGAATATTATATTTATGGGAATTCAGGGTTCTGGGAAAGGAACTCAAGCAAAATTAATCTCAGAGGAACTTAAATTATGTCATATTTCAACGGGTGACCTATTACGTTCAACAACTGGAGAATTAAAATCTGAATTAGATAAAATAATTAATCAAGGACAATTAATTCCCGATAATTTAATGTTAAAAATACTAAAAAATAGAATGATTCAAGATGATTGTGAAAATGGAATAATATTGGATGGATTCCCTAGAAATATAGAACAAGCAAAACTATTAGAAAAAGAAATTAAAATAAATAAAGTTATTGAAATTCAAATATCAGATGAAGAATCTAGGAAAAGATTGTTAGGAAGAATTTCTTGTAAAAAATGTGGAGAAGGATACAATGAATACACAGAACCAAAACCAAAGGATAAAGGAATATGTGATAAATGTGGAAATATACTAATAAAAAGAGATGATGACAACTTAGAATCTATTAATAAAAGAATAGACATTTATCATAAAGACACAGAACCTATTTTAGATTTTTATAAAAATAAAACAATAAAAATTAACGGAGAAAATCCAATAGAAAAAATATCTAAAGAAATACTAGAAAAAATAAATTAAATTAAATATCTTCTCTGATTTTTTCTAAAAAATCTTGTTCTAAAAAATGCATTTCGGCAGGAAGTATAAGACAGTATGGTTTTTCAATTTCAATTTCTTTAATTTTTGATAAATTATCATAAAATATTTTTTGTTGTCTAAGACCAGCATTTGAAATAACAATAATTTTACCCACTTCACATCCTTTTTCATTACAAGCTATTTCTAATTGTTTTACAGCATCATAAATATCCATACCAATATCTATTAATAATAAAGTATGGGCTCCAATTTTTTTATTCTCTAAATAATAATCTAAAAAAGATGTTGGTTCATAGGATTTAGTCCAAAGAGGCATAGAGGCAGTTTTCCCAAATTTGTACAACTGTAAACCACTCTGAGCAATTGTAATAAAAATAGAAGAATTATGAAATATTTTATAATCTATATTCCCTTTTTTACAAGCTAAAATTAGTTGAGTATGAGTTGTTGCAGATAAAGCATCTCCATAAACCAATAAAGCAATATTTTTATTTTTCGCATCTTTTAAGAAATCCTCATCTTCAACAATATTTCTATCTAATATTTCAAAATCAATTTCTAAAAATCTTTCCAAATCATTATACGAATACGGAAAATTAACAGTATATCCTTCTAAATATATTTTATCACATTTTTTTAAAATATTTTTACCACCACAACTAATTGAATCTAAATCCATTCCCAATCCTATTAAATAAAAGGTCATTATATGAATATGAAAAATCTCTTTTTAGATTTAACGAAATATAAAAACACATTAACACTTAACTTTTTAAAGCAAACTTATTAATATTTACCATAGACAAAAGTCTATATATTAACTAAATTAAAAAAATAACTATGGCAAAAGAAAAACCTATAATGAATGTTGTCTTTGTCGGACATGTAGACCAGGGTAAATCAACTACAGTTGGTAGAATATTTTACGATGGTGGAGCAGTGTCTGAACAAGAGATGAAAAAACACAAGGAAGAAGCGGCAAAATATGGTAAAGCAGGTTTTGAATTTGCATACGTAATGGACAACCTTAAAGAAGAAAGAGAAAGAGGAGTTACAATTAACTTATCTTATAAGAAATTGATGACTCAAAATTTTGAGGTTACTATTATTGATGCACCTGGCCACAAAGATTTTGTTAAAAATATGATCACTGGTGCTTCTCAAGCTGACGTTGCATTTTTAGTTGTTGGCTGTGAAGATAGTGTTCAACCTCAGACAAAAGAACATGTTTGGTTACTTAGAACAATGGGTGTAAAAAATCTATCTGTTTTAATTAACAAAATGGATGTTGTAAAATATGCTGAAGATAGATTTAACAAAACTGTTGACGAAGTAAAAGCTGTTATCAAACAAGCTGGTTATAAACCAGATGAAACTGTATTTATTGCAGGTTCAGCTCTTATGGGAGATAACATAGTAAAGAAAAGTACTAATATGGCTTGGTATAAAGGACCAACAGTCTTTGAACAAATTGACAAGTTCCCAGCACCTGAAAAACCAACAAATTTACCAATGAGAATGCCAATTCAAGACGTATATGAAATTACAGGAATCGGTACTGTACCTGTAGGAAAGGTAGAAACTGGAGTTATGAAAGTTGGACAAAAAATAGTTATTCTTCCAGGAAGAAGCGGAACAGGAATTCAAGGTGAAGTTCGTTCAATAGAAGCTCATCATGAACAACTTAAAGAAGCTGAGGCCGGTGACAATGTAGGAGTTAATCTTAGAGGAGTCGGAAAGAAGGATATGGCTAGAGGAGATGTTATCTGTGATGCAGCAAATCCAGCTAAGATAGTTGAAGAATTTGAAGCACAAATAGCAGTAATAAACCATCCAACAGTAATTGCAAAAGGTTATACACCTGTATTCCACGTTCATACAGCTCAAGTTCCATGTCAATTTGTAGAATTAGTCTCTAGATTGGATCCAGCTTCAGGACAAGTAGCCCAAGATCACCCAGATTTTTTGAAGAATGGTGATGTCGCAATTGTAAAAATTAAGCCAATAGGAAACCTTGTTCTAGAAACAGTTAAGGAAAATCCTTATATGGCAAGATTTGCAATTAGAGATGCTGGTATAACAGTAGCTGCTGGTGTTTGTAAATCTCTTACAGAGAAAAAAATTTAATTAAATCTTTATTTTTATTTTGGGATTTTTTTATTCCCCTTTTTTATTTTTATTACATAAGATATAACTATGTAAAAATATAACAACTAAATTTTCAAACTAATAACTTTACTTATATTTTCTTGCATGGAAACTCCATATAAACTAGAAGCCTCTGAAATTAAAGTATCATTATGTGTTATTATAATATATTGGCCTGTTTTCATATATTTTTTTATTAAAGCAGACAACAATTCAGAGTTATGTTTATCTAAAGCAGCGTCAATTTCATCAAAAATATAAAAGCAATATGGTTTGTATTCTTGAATTGCAAAAATTAAAGCTAAAGAAACCATTGTTTTCTCTCCTCCGGACAAACTAGTAATATCAAAATACTTAGATTTTGAGACTCTTATCAAAATATTTAAACCACCATTGAAAGGTTCTTTTTTATCCTCTAGTTCTAAAATAATTTCACCTTTTGTTGATAACTGAGAATAATTTCTAGAAAAATATTCATTTATAGAATCAAGAGTTTGTAAAAATGATTTTTTCTTTTTCTTATCTATTTCATCAATAATTTGTTGTATTTTAATTCTTTCAGATTCAAGAACAGCAACTTTTTCACTAATTAATTTTACTTGTTCCGAAACTTTATCAAAAACTTCTAAAGAACGCATATTAACATTTCCTACTTGAGATATACGGAATTGAGAATGTTGTAATTTTTCTTTTATTTCATTCATAGGTAAGGGTAAAACTTCCACATCCTTATAACTCTCTATTTCAGATTTTAAAGATTCTAATTGGGCAAGAATTTGGGCTCTATTTATTTTGTTCATATTTATTTTTTCATCATAATCTTGAATAGTATGTCTAAGTCCAACAATTTCTGTCTCTAAAACTTTTTCTCTATCTGACATTTCATTTCTTTCTTCAAATAATTTTTCGCATTTTTCATATAATTTTTGTTCTTCTATTTCTTTTTTTGACAAATCCTTCTGCCTTTCATCTATCAAAACAACAACTTTTTTCAATTCTTCGTTTGAATCCTCTATATCTCTTATTAAATTTCTTTTTTCTGAATCTATACGTGAAATTTCTCTTTGTTTTATACTAACCTCGCTATCAACATCAATATCGGCGAAATTTAATTCTTGTAATTTTAATCGAACATTATCATAATCATTTTCAACATTAATCAATAAAACAAAATCTTTATTTAATTCTGACAATTTTTTATTTAAATTTTCTAGAATATCTTTAATTTCTTGTCTTTGATTAATTATTTTCTTAATGTGCATATTTTTTTCTTCTATATTTTTCAAATTAATCATATCTATTTCTATCAAATTTGTTTTCATATTCAAAGAATTAAACTCGTTTGTAATCAAAATTTTCTGTTCTTTTAATTCTTCAAATTTATCTACATTTTTTTGTTTTTCATCTAAATAACCATCTATTTTTGTTTGAGAATCTCCACGAATAGATTTTTTATAATCGTCTACAACTTCTTGTTTACAAGTCGGACATTTATTTAAACTTAAAATAGAATCTCTCAATTTCTCTTCTTGTTTAATTAAATTTTCGAAAACCGCATTTTCTCTTTCTTTAATCAATATATCATCATTAATTTTATCAATATCTGTCTTTAAATCATAAAGTTTATTTTTACAATCTATTTTCAACTTCTCAGCAAGTTCAATAGATTTTGAATATTTTAATTCTTTATTCATAGAATCAATATTAATTTGTATCAAATCCATTTCCTTTTTGCTTTCAATCATATACTTTTCTTTCTCGGTAATTTGATTCTCAACTGTTGAAATTTGCGATTTTAAAAGATAAAATTTTCGTCTCTGTTGCTCTAGTTTATCTAACATCTCTTGTAATTTCTTTTGTTCTAACTGTTTCTTTTTAATATCTGGAGAATTAGTTTGAATATTATTAATTTCTTTTTCTAATAAATCTTTTTTTACATCTAAATTTTGGACTTTTCTATCAAAATCAATAATTCTTTTTTCAAAATTTTCCCTTCTAACAACATATCCAGCAAGTTTAGCCTTTAAATCTGCGATTTCACCATGAAGTTTTTCTTGTTCATTACTAGTAGATTCTTGTATTTTTTTATTCAAATCCGACATTTTTGATTGAAATTGTTCTATATTAATATTTTTTTCCTGTATTTTTTTCTTTAAATCTTGAATTTCCATAGATAAATTTTCTACTATTTTATTTATTCCCCACAAATTTTTTTCTTTTTCCATAATAGAAGAATTAATTAAAGATTTTTTACATCTCTTAATTGTTAAATCTAATTTTTGATACAATAAAGCATCTTGTCTTTCTTTTTCAAGACCTTTAAGATAAGAATTTCTTTCTTTTAGAACAGCGGAAACTTCTTTTAATCTTTCTTCTGCTTTATTTAATTCATTAATTGATTTCTCCTTTCTTGTTTCATAAACCGAAATTCCAGCAACATCTTCTAAAATTTTTCTTCTATCTTCTGAAGACATCTTAATCATAGCAGCAATTTCTCCTTGTAAAACAATATTAAAACCATTCGGATCAATTCCTGCTTGTGCTAAAAGTTCTAATAATTCCTGTCTTGTTTTATTTTCTGAATTTATTCTATAAGTAGACTGACCATTTTTCCTTACAATTCTTTTTATTACTATATCATCCTTATCTATAGGAAATTCTCTTTTTACATTATCTAAAACCAATTCAACGCTTGCCTCATTTGCTCCCTTATATAAACTATTTCCACTAAATAAAAGATTCGCAGCTTTAGCCGCACGAATAGATTTTATAGAAAGTCTTCCTAATACAAAACACAAAGCATCAGTTATATTAGATTTTCCAGAACCATTCGGCCCAACAATAATATTCATAGATTCTTCAAATGGAATTTCCGTCTTTCTTGCAAAACTTTTAAAGCCATACATCACTAACTTTTTTATATAAGTCATGAGAAGAATAAGTATAAAGCCTTTTTAAGGATTTTTGAAAAATGATAAATTAATAAAAATTAAAACATCATTATCCAATTAGTCACATTTATATAGTAGTAAATATTATATATTTTATGGATGTAAATTATATGCCAGAAACGAATAATTATACGACTTCTCGAGAAACGAATAGTTCAAATAGAAATAATTTATACGACAAAATAAAAAAAGGATTCAAAAAAGCCATTTTTACAGGATTGACCTTTTTAGCATTATCTTCTCCAATATATGCAACAAATACAACATCAAATGCAGAACAAATTAAATCACAAGAACAAATAGAGCAATTAACTAATAGAGGAGGAGAATTGGAAGAAATATTGAGTAAATATGAAGAAGGTGATATTGTAGGAATGTTAAGTGATCCAAAATTAGGATTTTTTTGCGTCCTTGATGAGAAATCAGTAAAATTACAAGGAGTAAAATATTATATAGATATTGTTGATAATCACCTTATTAATTATGTAACTATATATGGTATGAATAATGAAGATAAATTATTACCAATAGAAACTTTTAATTTAGAAATAGATTCTTACAAAAAAATAGATAAATATTATACAGAGATTAAATTAAAAGTTAACGAAGAATTCAAAGAAAGTACAAATCTTGTTTTTTTAGATGAAGAAAATAAAATAACATTAGGATTTGTGAATTCAAATAAAGGATGGGCATTTATAGATGATTCTAAAAAAATGTATCAACACGATTGGAATGAAATATGTATCTTTGAGGAACCAAAAACATATGGGAAAGTAGTGTCATCAGATTCTGGGAAAAAATCAATAGAAATAAAGAAAAGATAATTACTTAAAATAACACAATCCCTTAACTTCCTCAATTAATTCTTGTAATGAATTTTCAAATTCAATGTCATCTGGAATTATAAAAGAATTATCAAAAAAATCCCAGTTCATACTAATATCATTAAATTTTACAAATAAAAAACCTATATCTTTATTTATTCCATCTTTTTTACAAAAACAAGGAAAGTCGTTATAAGATAAACCATATTTTTGATCTATAGAAATAACATTCTTATTTACCTGTATTTTATCTTTTTCTTCAATACAATCTTTACTATTACTATCATAATATATTTTCTGATGAGGAAAAACTATAGTTTCACTATTAAGCGAATAAATATATTCTTGAAGTTTTTTATTTATATATTCTTTTTGTATTATATTCTTTTTCATAAAATTTTTTATATATGATGATAATAAAAATTTATCGCTTTCATTCCTATAGTTATAATTAAGTTTTATAGAAAAAGGAGTAAATAAATTATAACCAATCCAAATTCTATTATATTTAGATTTTTCATTTATATCATCATTAATTTTTTCAATTAAATATTCTATAGAATATTCTTTATCCTCATAGTTAATCGAACTATGTTTTGAATCAAAAAATGTATTAACATTTATAGTCTGATAATTTTCGGGGGATAATCTTCCCAAATCTGAACTAGAATATTCTATTTGATTGAGTTCTATTTTATCAAGATTTATTTCTTCAAATTTTTTATCTTCTCTGAACAAATTAAAAAACCAGTTCCCAACATTTCCACCAGTATTTAAAACAACTTCTGCTGCTGAAACTAAAGAATTTCCAACAACTGTCAAAACTTGTTGAACTCCCGGATTTATAATTTTAAGAATATATTTATCATAATTCCATAAGTATACCGAACCTTTCTGAGGTCTTGAAGGTCCATCTTTTTCAATATAACCATTTTCTAATAAAATAACAACTTCTAACGGAGAAGTTCTAAATATATTAAAAATTTCCTTTTGGATCTCTTCTATTTTATAATCTTGCTCATCTATATAATAATTATTCAACCGTTCTAAAATAAATTTTTTCCAATCAATACTCTCATTTAATTCATTCAAATTATATAAAGAAATATTATTTTCAACTTCTTCTAAAAAGTTTTTTGAAAAATATTGATAATACTCACCATCTTTCGAATTTGAGTACCATAACAAAATATTTTTTCTATCATATTTTAATTTTAAAATTCCATTTTGATTAATTGATTCTGATAAATAAGTTCCATCTCTACTTATTACTTCACATAAATTTGAACATCTCCGAATCTCCAATTTAATATTTCTTCCATTTATATTTACATTTTTATAATCAGGAATAGCACAAGAATCTTCAGGAGTATCATCTAATTGTTTAGTTTTAATTTTTACTAAAATCGAGTCTGCTTTGGAAACAATAGATTCCATTAAAGGATTAAACCATTCTTGAACAGTACCAACAATAATAATTACAATAACAAAAACTCCTAAAATAATAGAAAATAACTTTGACAGACTCATTTGACCACGATTACTAAAGAAAAAAGTTTCTTTTATATATTGAATATTTTTTTTTGATAACATGCCATTTTAGACAAAAAAATAAGCTTTTTATACAATAGTCACATTTATCTAGTAGTAATTTATATTTTTTAAATCAGAATAGATATTAATTTTTAATTTTAAAAATTATAAGTAAAAAAGTTTCTTTTGATCCATTTTAGCAATTAGATTTCTATATGTAGACCAACTTTTTCTTATTAGAGAATCATATTTTCTTTCTCCAAATGTCTTTACTAAAAAATTTTTTGTTTTCGGATCAGCAGGATATCCACTTCCAAAATCTACATCAAAGTCTTTTTTTAATTTTTTAATTTCATCCTCCCTGATTTCTTTAGAAATAATAGAAGCTGCCGAAACAACAGGATAATTAAAATCAGCTTTATGTTCACAAATTAATTCAACCTGTTCCTTTTTTATAATCATACTAAATAATAAATCCCCCCATGATTTTGTATTAACACTAGGACAATCTACATAAACTATAACTTTCTCTTCAATATCTTTCATTAAAAAATTTATAATAATTCCAGATTTTACAGCCTCTAAATTATTAAGATTAGGAAAATTATCAATTTCTTCTGGAGATGAAAGTTCATAATGATAAAAATATTTTTCTTTTAGAACATCTGAAATCTTCTTTCTTTTCTTTGAAGTTAATAATTTACTATCTTTTGCCCCAATTTGCTTAATAAATTCTTCTTCTGATTTTTCAATTAAAATGCCCGTCAAAATCATTGGGCCTAAAATTGGTCCTCTACCAGCGTCGTCAATCCCAATTATTTTCATATTTTTAATAAATTTATCTAATTTATAAATATCTCTACCCAAAAAAGTGTTACTTATTAATCCTAAAATGAAAACATAAGAGTTATAAATGATTTATTTTATTTATTTTTATGGAAAAGGACTCAAAGGTAAATGGCTTGATTTTTAAAGAATTAATTAAGAGAGGTTATTCTTTAGATGGAAATACTCGTATCTGGAATATTGCTGATTCAAAGTTATGGTATATAACTCCTGAACAAGCTCAATCTTATTTGGATGCTGAAAATTCTGAAGATTATAAAAAGGTCATGGTTGATAATGAAATAGATTTATTGAAAGAAACTATTCCGAAGATTATGGATGAAGTAAAATTTGACAAAGAAATAATATTAGTTGACGTTGGATGTGGTGATGGTAAAAAAGCAATTATTCCAATTGATATATTAAAAAATAAACATAAAATAAGATATTGCCCAATAGATATTAGTAGTTACATGGTTTCAAAAGCAATGGATAATATATCAAAATTAAAAAGTGTTCATGAGATTATTGACTTTCAATGGAATGTTTCTGATTTTGAAAACTTGGAGAATGTAACAGAATTATTAAGAGGTGGAGAAAATAAAAATCTTTTTATATTATTTTTAGGATCTACGCTGGGAAATTTTGACACACATGACTTATTGTATGCACTACAAAATTCCATGGACTTTGGAGATAGCTTATTAATTGGGGTTTCTCTGGACAAAAGTAAAGAATCAAAAGATATGGCTTCATCATATAATAATAAAGAAGCAGATAACTTCCTTTCTAATGTTTTAATAGAATTAGGTTTTAATAAAGACGAAATAGAATTTGGAGCAAGATATAAACATAGAAGAGTAGAATGTTTTTATACCATAAAAAAAGATAAGAAAATAGATTTTCAAGATAAGAAAATAAATTTTAATAAAGGAGATCAGGTTGTTGTTTCATATTCGTATAAATATACTCAATCCGAATTAAATGACATTATAAAAATGTACTTTGCAAACTATAAATTTTACACTAATAAAGAAAAAGACTGGACCTTATTACTTTGTAGAAAATAATTTTATTTAGGTGTTCTTATGAAAAAAGCCTTAGTTCTGTATTCTGGAGGATTAGATAGTAGATTAGTTGTAAAAATAATGATTGAATTAGGATTTGAAGTTACAGCATTACACTTTGTATTACCATTTGGATGTAATTGTTCTATTTCTGAAAATAAAAAATTTATAAAAGAAAATGGAGCAAAAATAAAAATTATAGATGTAACAAAAGGAATTTTGTTAAAAAAATATCTTTATATGTTAAAAAACGCAAGATTTGGATATGGAAAAGGATTTAATCCATGTACAGATTGTAAAATTTGGATATTTAAAGAAGCAAAAAAAATATTTGATAAAGAAAAATTTGATGTAATAGCTAGCGGAGAAGTTCTAAATCAAAGACCAATGAGTCAAACAGAAAATAAAAAAAATATTATAGATAATGAAATAAATTTTGATATGTTAAGACCACTAAGTGCAAAAAAATTAACTGAAACAATTTATGAGAAATCTGGAATTATTGATAGAAATAAATTATACGAAATTAATGGAAGAAGAAGAATTACACAAATTGAATTAGCAAAAAAATTTAAAATAAATTATCCAACACCTGCTGGAGGATGTTTGCTTTGTGAAAAAATGTTAAAAAATAGATTTAAATATTTCTTAGAAAATAATTTTTTAAATATAAAAACAATTAAACTGGTAAAAATTGGTAGACACTTTGTAATAAATAACAATCTTTACATTATAGCTAGAAATGAAACCGAAGGAGAAATTTTATCAAAATTTAAGAAAAATATTATAACAGGAAGTAAGGGTAAACCAACGGTATACTTTTATAAAAACAAAGACTCTAAAATTTTAAAAATATTACAACAAGCATTTAGTTCAGGAGAGAAAGAATATCAAAGAAATTTATTTAATAAATATAAATTATAATTATTCTTTAATTTTTCTAAATTTTGAAATAGTTAAAACATAACCAATAAGCTTTGCTCTATATTTAGGACCTAATTCATCAATTATTGAGCTAGCTATATTTTCTGCCTCTTTTTTATCTCTACAAGCACTTTTTAATAATACAACTTTTATCATTCTTTCTTTTTCAAAAAAGTTCTTTATTTGAGAAATAACATCGGATGTAAGTCCATTCTTTCCTACTTGTATTTTTTTTATTGAAGTAACCATAAATTGAAATGAATATTTTAGTTTATATAGCTATGGAAAAATCCTTAATCTCAATAAAAATAAATCAATATAATCATTATTTTCTTCCGAATTAATTACAGTTAATAATTTTGCATTATACAAATCTACCCAAAAATCTATATTTTTTTTAAAATCGACACTATGACTTCCTAAATATAATCCTAAAGAAAAATAAAAACCAGAATTCATTGGAGATAAAAAACTCCAAAGTTCCCCTTTTTCAAATCCACTTGAAATTAACTTATAATCTTCAGCGGGAACATAATAAGATGACATACTAATATTATCTAAAAATTTAGATTTATTACATAGATTAATACTACTTTCTATAGAATATTTTTTTAAATAATTATCTATTAAATTAGTACCAGGAACTCTTACAATAGGTATATTTATTTTTCTTAAAGAATTTTCTTTTAAAACGTCAAACATTTTTGGAGATATCGATTATTTTATTTTTATTAACATTTATTGTCGAAATTATTTTAGAAACATTCCAACTCCCAATATCAGAATCTTTGTTTTTTTTACAATTTGATTTTAAAAACAAATGAACTTTTACATCTTTTTTATTGTCTCTCCAAAACTGACTCTTTAAAGCACAAAAAATACTTGCTTCATTTATTTCTTCTTTTGTAGGATCTTTTCCAAGATTAACAAATGGACTCCCTGGAGCAACTGTATGTAATAAAAAATCATTTCTATCAGCTAATTCAACCAATAAATCATTCTGTTCTGCAGATTTCCCAGCATAAACAATCTTTCCAGAAGACAAAATATAATCTCTAAAATTTTCATTTACCATACAAAATTTAAATTATATAAGTTTTTATATTTTCTGAATAACTTTTTTTATTGATATATGATTGCTGTTGTCTGATTTTTGGATAATAATGCATGACTTCTGATTAGAAATTATATAAATTTTTTATAAATAACCCTTGAATCTGGACTAAATAAGTTTACAGAATCTCCTTTAAATCTAACTCCTCTTGCAACTCTTTGAATAAGTTCCCTATTAGCTTTATCTGTATAAAACTCATTAAACTTCTCAGGATTTTCTTTTCTTAATATCTTCCAAAAAGGACTCTGAATATTAGGATATGGATATTTAGTTAATACTATATTATCACATTTATCTCCGGGAAAATCGACTCCACGATTACATTTAGTAGTAAATAATATTTTTTGTTTCTTATCTATAAAATCTTTTATTGAATCATTTCCTATTTTTTGAATTTCTTTTAATCGTTCTTGACTTATTAAATTTTCTAACATCAAATCTTTAAGTTCTTCCTCGCTAGGTAAATCAGAAAATGAATTAACATGAACTAATGTTTGCCCTTTACAATTAGCCAAAGAACAATCCAGCATTTTCAAATATCTTTTTCTTGAGATTATATTATTTTTAAAACTTGAATATGCACAAGACATTTCCATTCCCAAACGTATAGAGTTTATTTTACCTGGAGATTGAGTTTCAGCTTCAATAATTTTGAAATTTTTAAGACCAAATATATCTTTTAATACTTTTTCACTATGCAAACTTCCACTCATCATAACCAAAACATTTCCTTGGGAAACTAATTCATTGACTTTATCTCCTAAATTGATTGTAACTAAAACTAAATTTGCATTCTCTTGTTTCTTTGAATCGAAAAACTTATCTTGAACATCCTTATTAATAAATTTTTCAACTGTAACATAACTTTCATCCAGAACTTTCTCAAAATTCCTAACAATTTCCACTACACTATTATAATAATTTAATTCTTCATCTTCGGCTAAATTTGGATTTTTAAGAATTTTATTAACAAAATTTATTATTTGAGTATTTTTTAATTTTTCACAATCGACTTTTTTATTAGAATATAATATTTCATCTATTTCATAAATTAAATCCTTAATAACAACCTTATAATCTCTGTTATCTGAATTTAAACTAGACAATGCAACACTCAACTTTTGTAAATTTATTTTTCTTTCATTCGCAAAATTATCTAAAAATTCGTCACATTCATCTATAATATCTATATCTGTTTTAGGTTTTCTACCCATATTTACTTCAATTAAATATTTTGCAGAATTAAAAACTAAAACATCACTTTTTCCGTATGATTCATACTGATCAAAATATTTACATCCTTTTTTTCTCTGAAATAAAGCATATTCTTTTCCAGAAACCCCTTCAAATTTTATTTTTTTTACATCTTCCAATTTAGATTTAGCATCACTTGGCATAATTGGAGACCAATAAGGACATATTGAAGCAACATTTGTTCTCTTTATATCATTTATTTCTGAGAAATCTTCTACATTATAATTTTTATTTCTTTTTATATAATCTAATAAAATATCTAAATTTTTTTCTCTTATTTCAATCACACAAGGAAGATCCTTTTCATCAGCTCTACCTCCTTGAAAACTACAACCAAAATTAGAACGACCTTTTATAACAGAAATTTTTAATGGTTCATTATTTTCTTTTAAAACAAACATTTTTTTTGTATAATCTAATTCATATTGTTCTTGCAATGTTTTAATTGGAACAACAATCGCACTTTTTTTAAAATCTTTAGCTAAATTCAACGCAATAGCACTTTTCCCACTTCCACAAACTCCTTTAATAAAAATAATTTTATATCCTTTCTTTATTTCTTCCTTTATTTCATTAACAACATCTTCTTGACTCTTTCCATTTGAAAATTTCAGTGGATTTAGTTTCACTGAACCTTCTAAATCAAATATATCTGCAGAATTTCCTTCTCCCCTTTTATATAAAGACCACATAATTTACCTCGATAAAATATAAAAACGAACTTCTTTTAAAAATATTTATATAAAAAAATTAAAAATTACTCAATTTTATTTTTTATAGTTTTTGTTCCAGTTCTACAAGTAAGCCTAGCTTTTGCAGATTGTATTAATTTTCTAGCTTCTGCCTCTTGTTTAGCATTTTTAACACCTATTACAAACAATTCTTGTCCTTCATTAACTAAAGCAGCTCTACCGACTGTCCTTCCAAAAGAACGAGCCATTCCTGTTTGCATACGATCAGCACCAGCACCAGTAATCATTTTATTCTCTCTTAAAATATGATGAGGACAAACTCTAACGCCTAAATAAAAATCCTTCCCTACCTTAACTTGTAACCATCTATTCAAATATTGTCTAACAGCCTCTATTGAATTATCTCTAATTTGACATCTTTCTTTAGAAAAAAAACTAATAACAATAGGATATTTACCATCTTCAAAATCTTTAATAAAACCCATTTTAAATTTTACAACCTTTGAGTTTGGAACAGTTTTTATATAAGATTTACTTCTTACTTTAGACTTTCTTGTATAAGCTCTTGCAGGTTTTTTAGAATATGAAGCTCCTTTTCTAAGTGCCATAATTAATTTATTTTAACCTCCATTCCTATAGATTGACCAGGTAAACCTTTTTCAAAAATTGCTCTAACAACCCCTTTGTTTCCATGAGCGGATTTTATAACACCATTTATAACAACTGGATTTTTTCCTTCAGAAACCCAACTAATGCTCTTACCAATAAAGTCTTTCGTCTTCTCCCTACTATCAACACCCTCTATTTCTATCAAAAAATGCCTAGGCGTAAATGTAGTTCTTCCTCTCCTAAATTGTAATACTATAGCCTTTACCATAATAATTTGTCTTAAAATTGGTTTATAAATGTTTTGGGATTCTTACAAATATAATAAAATTATTTACCTATCCTATTAAAATTTACTTTATTTCTCGATATAGAATTATCAATATAATTCATCTCTTTAGCATATTTAATATCTTCTACCGTATAAAATGCTTTTGGAGCAAATTCTTTTATTATTTTTGAAATTAGTTTTATTTTCTTTCTATCTATAACACTAAAGATTATTTTAACACGACCATTTCTTCCTTGAGCATCACTTATTGTTAAAATATATTTTTTTGACTTTAATTCTTTTATTAATTCATTAGCTCCATCATGTGTAATAATTCTAATTATCACTTTTCCTAAGGAAAGTTTTTCTTCTATTAATATCCCAATAAATGTTCCAGAGGAAAAACCAGCAGCATAAGCTAAATATAACCAAATATTACTCATATCTCCCATTATTTGTTTTATTGCCATAATCCAAATCAAAACTTCAAAGAAACCTAACAAAGAAGCTAAAAATTTTTTACTTTTTGAAACAAATATTATTCTAACTGTTCCAATACTAACATCACAAATTCTAGAAAAAAATATTAAAATAGCCAAAATCAAAATATTTGATGTAATATTCATAAATCTAAAATTAGAATTAAACTATTTAAATCTATCTTCATAATTAAACTTCGACCTCTATATATAAAATGATATTCTAAATTATTAACAGATAATATTTTATAGAACAAAGGAATATCTATTTTATGAAAAAAATTATTGTAAATGATAAAATGCAAAAAAATTATGAGTATTATTTAATAGAACCAATTGGAAAAAATTTTCAACAAGATTTTAAGCCAGAATTAACACCAAAAGAAATGTTAGAACTTGGAATATTCGCAGGGAAATATATGAATGATTGTAAAAAAGAATTTCCAGAAAATTGGTTCATAAATGCTAAAATGTCTACAAAAAGAAATATTCAACTAAATTATTTTAAGATAAATGCCTCTCAATCTCTAAGAATATGGAGAGAAAAGGGGTGGATTAACTCACAAGATCCAAGAGGATGGTTCCAATGGTATTGTAGATATTATATGGGAAGACGAACTATAGACGACAAAAGACAAATAAAGAGATGGAATGCTATGAAAAGACATATTTCTCAAATAAAAAAGAATTGTCCTAATCAATTAATGTCCTGTCGTAAAAAACAAAGACAAGCTCTATTACATTGGGCATATGATACAAGAAAAATATAGTTATAAAAAAAATAAAAATAAATTTAATATAGAAGATTTATTTCTTCTTTTTTGCTGGCTTAGCTGCTGGTTTTTTAGCTGCTGCCTTCTTTGCTGCCATGATTATTAAACCTCCTTTTCATTGAATGTGATAAATATTAGAATTATTCTTTCCTCCTGATATTATATATCATTCTAATTTATAAATTTATCTTTTTTTTCATATTTTTTAACAATAAATATAAAAACTTTATAAAACAAATAATTAAATGAATAATGATTTAATAGACGATAATAAGAAATTAATTGAAGTTTTTGGAGCAGAACCGATTTGTAACATAAAAGAACTTCCTGATTTTTATACTTTTAATAAAAAATTAATTTATTCTCACAGAGATTTTGATAAATTTATGAATGCAATTAATAATAAAGAAAAATGCGCAATTGTCTCAGGAATTAATGCTTCTGGGACATTACATTTAGGACACAAAATAGTTTTTGATACTAATTTATTCTTTCAAAGAAAATATAATATTCCTATTTTTATTCCTATATCCGACGATGAAAGTTATGTTGCAGGAAAAGTAAAAACACAAGAAGAAGCAAAAAATAACGCAATAAAATTAGCTAAAGAAATGTTAGCTTACGGATTTGATCCTAAAAACACATTTTTTATAATTGATAATATTTATACCAATATTTATAATTTAGCATTTAAATTATCAACAAAAGTAAATTATTCCGAAATTAAAGCAACTTATGGATATGATCCAAGTGAAAATATTGGACTACATTTCTATCCAACAGTTCAATCAGCTCATATATTATTTCCACAAGAAAAATTTAATATAAAAAATATATTAGTTCCAATTGGACCTGACGAAGATGCACACATAAGATTATGTAGAGATATAGCAAGTAGGCTCGGATATGAAAAACCATCAACAATTCATATAAAGTTTTTACCAGGAATAGATGCACAGAAAGCTTCAAAATCAAAAAACAATGCAATATTCTTAGATGAAGACATTAAAACACTAAAGAAAAAATGCAATAAAGCATTTTCTGGAGGAAAAGATACTCTTGAAGAGCACAAAAAATACGGAGGGAATCCAGAAATTGATATTGCTTGTATTTATTTATCAACATTTTTCTACGATAAAGATAAAACAGACAAATTATTTTCAGAATATCGTGCTGGAATAATATCTAGTGGAGAAATTAAAATAAAACTCTTTAAAGAATTATCAAAAATGATTAATGAATTCAAAGATAATCTTTCAAAAATAACTCAAGAAAAACTCGATAAATGTATCTTAAAAAATAATTAGTACTGTCAATATATAACATATTTTTCCGTTTTTAGAACATTTTATAAAGAACTGTATTTTTATAACAGCATCTAAACATAAAAAATAAAAAATGGTAGAAAATTTAACAACAAAAAATATTAGTGAATTTATTAATAATTCAAAAGTTCCTGTTATTGTTGATTTTTGGGCTCCATGGTGTGGACCTTGTAGAATGATGGCTCCTGTATTTGAAAATTTATCTAAAGAATTCAAAGATAAAATATTATTCTCAAAATTAAACGTAGAAGAATTTGAGGATTCAGCTTCTAATTTTAAAATACAGGGAATTCCTTGCTTGATTTTATTTAATAACGGAAAAGAAATTGAAAGAATCGTAGGTTATAACACCGAAAATATTCTAAGAGAGAAAATTATAGAAATATTAAAAATATGATAGACTTTGCATGTAAACTATTCGATATTAGTGAAATAATAAAATGTAGTTTAAACCTTACAAAATCTGATTTAAAAATTCTTGAACATTTAATTTCTACAAAAAACGAATCTTTAACAAGTGATGAAATATCTTCAAACTTAAAAATAGATATATCCACAGCTCAAAGAAGTTTAAAAAAACTCAGAGATAAAAATCTTATAATAAGAAGACAAAATAATTTATCTCCTGGTGGATATGTTTACAAATATCGTTGTCAAGATAAAATTATTATTAAAAAAAATATTAATGATATAATAAGTAATTGGTCAAAAAAAGTAGATATTGAACTAAATAAATGGATTTTAAAATAAAATTATTTCTTTTTTGAAATTTTCTTAACAGATTTTTTAGAATCAAATTCTTTTCTTAACAATCTGAACTCGTCTAAGACTTTTTCATAACCTTCAAGAACTTTCTCAAATTTATCATTCAAATCACTAAAAGAATCATTCAACATCAAAATATCTTTCTTGACATAACCAAAACTAGCAGAAGTATTTTTCTCTACAACATTAACATTTTTATTCATAT
Organism: Candidatus Woesearchaeota archaeon; assembly: GCA_964612895.1. GTDB lineage: Archaea > Nanobdellota > Nanobdellia > Pacearchaeales > GW2011-AR1 > JAGVXH01. Next base: position 124,824 of record CAZTFL010000001.1, on the reverse strand, counting down.
ATTAGGAAGTTTTAACTAATTTATAAGTCTTTCTAACCATGTCATTATAAAATTAATACACAAAAATTATTAAAATCATTAAACGTAAAATATAAAATGAAGGAAAAATATGAATTATTATCTCCAGTTGGAAATTTTCAAATGTTGTACTCAGCAATAGAAGCTGGATGTGATGCAATATATTTTGGAATAAAAGGATTTAATATGAGAGAAGGTGCAAAAAATTTTACAATTAAAGATCTTCCTAAAATAAAAAAAATATGTGAAGAAAAAAAAATTAAAAAATATCTTACACTTAATACAGTTATTTATGACAATGAAATAAAAAAGACCGAAAATATTATTATAAAGGCAAAAAAGTTTATTGATGCTATTATATGCTGGGATTTGTCTATTATTGACTTATGTAAAAAATATGATATACCTATACATATATCAACACAGGCATCGATTTCTAATAAAAATTCTGCTTCTTTTTATAAAAATTTAGGAGCAAAAACAATAGTACTAGCAAGAGAATTAAATTTAAAACAAATAAAAGAAATTTCAAAAATAATAAGAATTGAATGTTTTTGTCATGGAGCAATGTGTGTTGCCGTGTCTGGAAGATGTTTTACATCTCAATTTTTACACAATCAGTCAGCAAATCGTGGAAAATGTGCTCATCCTTGTAGAAGAGCATGGAAAGTAATAGACGATTCTGGGAACGAATTAAAACTTGAAAATAATAAAATAATGTCGGCAAAAGATTTATGCACACTGCCATTTATAGAAAAAATGAAAAAAGCAGGAATTAAATCATTCAAAATAGAAGGAAGAAATAGAAGTCCAGAATATGTATACACAGTAACTAAAGTTTATAGAAAAGCATTAGATAAAAAATTAACAAACGATGAATTAAAAGAATCAATAAATGAATTAAAAAAAGTTTATAATCGTGGATTCTCAGATGGATTTTATTTTAAAATGCCAACAGCGGACGATTTCTCACATAATGAAAACGGTGAACAAACTGAAAAAAAAGAATATATAGGAAGAATTTATTCTTATCTACCAAAAATTGGAGCAGGATTAGTTAAAATTCATCATGGAGAAATAAAAATAGGAGATGAAATTTATCTATATCATAAAGACAAAGCTATAGAAAAAATAATAATAGAAATTATAGAAAAGAATAATAAAAAAATTAATTCTGCAAAAAAAGGAGAAGAAATTAGTTTAAAACTTCCAAAATGTAAAAAAGGAACAGATATTTATTTAATTAAAAAATAATTATTTTATTTATCTGAAAAATTTAATTAATTTATCTTGTACCTTATAACCTATTCTTTATAAGAATTAGAAACTCCAGATTCTTTATTAGAACATAAAACATTTTTTATTACTCTTTCCTTTGATTAATTTTCAATAAAACTCATAGATTATCTACCATATTTTTTAAAAATTTTTCATAACTCATCTAAACATTCATTTTTTAATCTCAATAAAAAAACTATTCAACTATTTTATTTGAATCAACGACTTTTTCATATTTAACAACAGTTAATTCATCATTAGCTGATTTGATAACAGCTCCACCATTAGTATTTATTGTATTGTACAAAGAACTAACCATATCTTGACTTCCTCTAATATAGCTCTCATTTTCTATATATTTTAAATAATTATAACTAAAAATCGTTATTACTAAAATAGCTAATATTATACCAACAATTATTCCTACCCCCCCCCATATGTGATGTTTTTTTATTGAACTATCAGATTGTGCAATTACTTTCTTCATATTCTTCCAAACTCTCCTTACAAATATTATATTTTGATTGTAAATCATTAATTTGTTGAGTTAATTTATTTTTTTCGACATCACATATATTCTTTTCTTCAATTCTAATAGAATTTTCTAATTGTTTTTTTTCGATAGAACATTCATTTTTTAAAGAAATTTTTAAATCATTTTCCTCTTCTAATAAATTAATCTTTGCACCTTTAATAGATACATACATTTTCATAGAATCACTAACATTAATATTGTTACTAGAAAAAATTTCAACCATAGTTTTTGTAGTACTATTAAAACCATTTTTTATAACAGAAAAATTACTTATTGTAAAATACAAAATAATGCCTAATATTACCAAAAATATACTACAAATAATAATTATTTTTTTAATTTTTCCAAAATTTTTGAAACTATTTTTAATATTTTCTTTTTTGTATTCATTTAAATTCTTTTTTATAGATTTCCCATTATCAATACTTAATTCATCTAATTTATTATCTAATTCTTTTAAGCTAATCTCTTCTTTTAATTTAATAGACTTTTTCGATTTTGATAAATCAGTTTTCTTTTTAGATTTTGAAGAAATAATATTTCCTTTTGAATCAGATGAATTAATTGATTTTTTCTCACTCTCTTTAACCATTCAAAATAAAAGAATTATTTCTTTTTAAATATTATTAATCATTTTCTATTCTTGGAGCTAGGATAAACCCCATTCCCATTTTTTCACCAGGGAAATCTATTCTCAAAGGATGATCATCTGAAAATTTTATTATTACCTTATTAGAAATTTTTTGTGCTTTAATGAACTTATTCAGATATTCTAAAGAATATTTTGCTTTTGAAATTCCATTTATAATAGCATTCTCTCTAGAAAATTCAGCTCTAAAAGAATTTACTGAACCATTTGCTTCTACTAAAAAGAAATTTTCTCCCGAAACAAATGAACAACTTTCTGCAACAACAGAACAATCTTCAATAGCCTGAACTAAATCAGAAGAATTTAATTCAATTTCCGAAGAAAAAGATAATTTAGGTTCGTTTTTATCATCAGAGTCTATATCTATTAAAGTCAACATAAAATTTCTTTTTATTTTATCATATATAGAAATATCTAATTTATTTCCTTCTTGTTCAAAAATAACACTCGAGGAGCTTGAAGCTCTTTTTAAAATTCTTTTTAAATCTTCTAAATTTATTCCCCATACATTATTTGAGAATTGATATTCTGAAAAACTTTCTTTAGGTAATTTAAATATTACCATGGATACATTTGCAGGATCTACAGCAACAATGCTCATTCCATCTTCCAATATTTTTATTTTTACTTCAGTTACCAACTCGGAAATTATAGACACAGCGTCAGATAATAATTTCGGAGAATCTAATTTTATAATCATAATACAAAAATGAATTATTAATATTTAAATATTATGGGAGTTCAGAAGTCTTTTATTTGAAAACAATGATATCCCTACCAATAAATTGTTTCTCTTTAATTTCTTTAATCGGAGAAATAACAACTTCTAGGCCACTTTCACTACAAATTTTTTCAATATTAACCTTATTTTCTCTTATAAACGGAAAAGTTATAGCAATTTTAGCACCTTTCTTCTTTGATTTTCTCATAGAAACGAGCATAGGAATTATATAATTTTCAAATTTACTAATAAAAATTTTTGATCTCTTATCATCCAATTTTTTATTGACAATATCTCCCAATGGACTTTCACTAGCTATTGCATCAAATTTATTTACAGATAAAAATTTAGCATCATTTTTTATAACATTATATCTTGATTTTATATTATATTTTTCAACTATCCAATTAAGATTCTTTTTACAATTATAAACAGCTTTCATATCATTATCACTTCCGTGAACATTTATTTTTTTTAATAATGCTTCTTGAAGTATACCACCAACTCCACAAAAAGGATCAAGTAATAAATCATTTTCTTTTGCACCACTAAGATTAATTAATATTTTTGATAATCTAGGAGAAATTGCAAGTTCCTCACGCCTAATTGGTTTATTCATATCTCTATATTCTATTTCTTTTGAATTAAACATTTGAGAAACTTTCCCAAAAAATAAATTATCTTTGTACTCATATAAAAAAAATAAATTTTTAGAACTAGGCATTATATCAAAACTTCCATCCTGAAATTTTAATTTTTTTCTACCATGTTTTAATATTGCTTTTTGTTTATTTCGTTTAAAATAATCTTTAAGATAATCAATATCTACATTCCCTATAATAGAATAATTAAATTTATCTTCATCTACCAAATTAATTGAATTCAAAAAAGATTCAAAAGTATTATTATTACCATTAAATATAATATCTCCTAAACAAATTATTCCTCCAAAATCTTCAATATTGAATTTAAAATTACTCTCTAATAAAATATAATTATTTTCATATAATATTTCCTTAAATGTAATCTTTCGAGATTCTAAATAAGATAATAATTCATATCTTGATAATTCCGGATTTCTACCTAATAAAAAGAAATTTATCATATTATAAAAAACATAAACAGTATTTTAAATCTGTCGGAAAAGTGAGCCCACTGGGATTTGGACCCAGGACCTCCGGCTTTCTTAGAGTTTAAGAAAAATACATATCAATGATATGCACTCATATAAGACCGGCGCTCTAACCTGGCTGAGCTATGGGCTCTTACTTAAAAAAGATAAAAAAAATAACTATAAAAAGCTAACTAATAATCTAGAAATCATCTTCGTTTTTTTCTTCACTTTCGATGTGCATCTCTTCAATTCTCTTTAATGCAGCCCTAACATTTTTATTCAATTGTTCCATTGAATCATCTAACTGAGCTTTATTTTTTGTTCCAGTACATACTAGTTTCCCATTACTAAACAATAAAAAAGTCGCATTTGGTTCTTCTAATTTGTAAACTAATCCTGGAAATTGTTCTGGTTCATACTCTGTATTTTCCAATTCCAAAGATAAAGTATTCAAATTCAAATCTAAATCAATAGCACCACTTGCAACAATATTTTGAACAGTTATTTTAGGTTTAACAGTAACATTAACTCCTATTTTTTTAAGTTGTAAAATCACTTGCTGAACAACTTCTTTAACCTGAGCAATAGATTTAGTGCCTGTACAAACCAAATTTCCAGACGAGAAAACTAAAACGGCACTTTTAGGTTCTTTTATTCTTAAAACGAGTCCAGGGAAAGTATCAGGATTATATTCAGTATTTGGTTGAGTTCTAGCCAATTTTGTTAAACTAACTTCTTTCTCTAAAGACGTAGTAGCAACAATGTTTTGAACCCTTAAAGTCGTATCTCTCTTTTCATTATCCTTTGATGCAACCATTAAAAACAACAAGACAAAAATCCTTTATAAAGTCTTTGGTTTATAAATAGAAAATTTTTATTCTTCTCTAACTTCTTTCTCTATTTCATCAATTGTCGCAACATCCATTATACTTCTATCTGGCCTTAATCTTACAATTCTAGGAAATCTCAAAGCATAACCAGATGAATTCGTAGGAGATTTTTGTATATTTTGATATTTCACTGTAACAATAACTTCTGGTTTAACTTTTATTTTTCTACCATATTCTGAAATTATTAATTCTTTCAGTATTTCTGTTAATTCTTCAAAACTTAATCCCTCTTCGCTTTTTTCTTTTAATCCAGTAGAAACTTTTCCTATTTCTACAATTTTGTCTCCATCTTTACAAGCAATATCAAAACTTGTAAACCAACCAACACGTTTTCCAGTACCCCATTCAGCACCAGTTATAACCAAATCAAAATCATTATCCTGAGGTTTTAATTTAACTCCAAAACCAACTCTAGACCCTGGTTTATATGGTTTATTTAATCCTTTAACCATTACTCCTTCCTGATTATCATCTAATGCCTCTTCGAAAAATTTTAATGCAATATTCTCATCATCAGTAATAATTTGTCTAGCTAATTGTATCTTATAATTTTCTTCTAAAATTATTTCTTCTAAAATTCTTCTACGATTAATAAAATCTTCATTAATTAGATTCTTGTTTTCAAGTAATATTATATCAAAAACTTTTAATTCAACTGGAAGTTTTTCAATAATTTCCTCAATATCATATTTCCTTTTTATTCTTTGACTAATCGCTTGAAAATCGGTATACTTTTTTGTATTTTTATCATACCCAACAACCTCTGAATCTATAATAAAATTTTTAGCTTTAATATTTTCTTTTACAACTCTAACAATATCTGGAAATTGACTACTAACTTCTTCTAATCTTCTTGTAAATAATTTTATCTCTCCATTTTCATCTTTATTTATCATAACACGAAAACCATCATACTTAAATTCAAAAGCAGCAGGTGAACCAACAATTTCAAAAGCTTCTCTAACTGATTTAGCTTTAGGATACAACATAACTTTTACGGGCCTACCTGGAGAAAGAGAAATATCATTTAATGTATTATTTATTGCATTTTCAAAAACAAGTGCCCAATCAGTAGATATATTATAAAAATCTTGTACCAATTGTGTATATTCTTTTTTATCATTATCTCCAAAAAATAAATTAACTATAGAATCTCTAATAATTCCATCTCCAATTCCAATTTTCAAATCAGATAAAACAGTCCTAACTATATATTTTGCCTCTAATGGAGAAGCACAATGCAATAAATCAACAATTAAATCTATTTTTGAAGAAACAGCACCTTGTCCAATCATCTCGGAAATTTTTTGCAAATTATTAATAACTTTCTGAACTGTCAATTTTTCAGAGAATAAAGATTTCTGAACTTTTCTTTTCCCTAAAAATTCAAATGCAACATTCCCTAAATCGCCATTTTTTTTAAATTCATTGACAACATCATGCTCGCTAAATCCAGAAGTTTTACTAATCGCTTTTATTATCAATTGAAGAGAAATTCCAAATTCTTTTTTTTCATAATCAGCAAAGATTTTCCCTTTTAATAGATATAAATATTTTGGAGTATTCTTTATCTTATTTAAAAATTCTGACAAAATATTATTTTTTTCTAATCCTTTAGAAGTATTTTCTATTTTTTGATAGATATCACATAAATCTGAATAATCCATAAATAAAAAAAACGAAATAAGTTTTTATAATTACCCATTATTATGATTTTATTTTTCCTCTTTGCCAATCCTCAATAATCTTAGTAACCGTACGATTTTCATCTATCTCTCCGCCTTTTAATAAATAATTTTTCTTTATTCCTATTTTAACCAAAACGTCATAATTACTATCCTTTTCTTCGACATTTATTCCATATCCATTTTCTAAAGTTTCAATATTTTGTTTTCTTAATATTTTTATTATTTCATACGCAACTTTATCTGGATTTTTTAATTTGTGAACATCTTTTGAAGCAGTAAGACCAACCTTAACTTTATTATCAAATTTTGAAATTACACCTGGAGTATCCATAAATCTTAAATTTCCAACTCTTATCCATTGTGTTTTTTTTGTCGTACCACTAACAAAACTAACTTTTGCTTTCGCATTAGGAACTAATATATTAAGAATACTCGATTTCCCAACATTTGGATAACCAATCAACGCAATTCTAAGTGTTTTATTTTCTTTTTCTGATTCAGAATTCAAAAATTTCAACAAATTAAGTATACTTCCTTTTTTATTCACGCTAACAAAAAAAGAGTTTTCATATTTCTTTCTTAAATTTTCTAAATTTTCTTTACTAATTAAATCTATTTTACTAAAAACAAAAATAACTTTCTTATTCATCTCTTCTGCTTTTCTAATAACTTCAGAATTTATACTATCTTTTGGAATTCTTGAATCAATTATTTGTAATACTATATCTGAATTTTTAAAACAATTATTAACAACTCCCCAATATCCCATAATAAAATTTAATCAAAAGACTTAATAAAGATTTAGAAATAATCTTCTAATTTTTTTTGTTCACTAGATTCTTTTATTTTACTCAATTTATCAATTATAGATTCAATTCTATCTTCACTAAAGTCTCTATTTACCAAAATTTCTTTTATCTTATCTATATTAATCTCTGGGAAAATTATAGTATTCGTTTCACTAGTTTTATATTCGTGAAATAATCTAAAAATTTCTTGCCAATCAAAAATAAAATCATATTTACTAGAAACATATTTAAAAATATCGAATGGATATCTATATTTCTGAACTATTTCTAATGCTTTTTTTTGTCCGAGTCCCTTAATTCCACCTGGATTATAATCAGTACCAACTAATATTGCTAAACAAATTAACTGATCTTTATCAATATCTAATTTTCTCAACAAATAATTAAATTCTACTATTTCAGGTTTAATATCTATAAATCCTGAGATTGTTTTTCTTTTCCTAGACATTGTCAAATTTCTAATTAAATAAGGAGTTGCGTATAATAAAGAATCATAATCTTGAGAAGCAGAACCCCAAACTAAATTATTGCTCGCCAAACTAGCAGCTTCAGCCTCTCCTTCACTTGGAGCATCAATAATAGCTATTCCCATTGCATTAAGTAATTCTTTACTTTCTAAAATAATATCATTAGTTAAATTTACTATTCTAGATGAATATTTCTTCATAGAATCAATATCTTGATTTTCTTTTGCTTCATTGTATTTTTGTTGAGCAATAATTTTCATATTTTTCCGTCTTTCTATTTCTTGATTTTTTAATTCTGGAGGAACTCCATCAAAAACGTATACCAACTTCATACCTTCAGATAATAAATTAATATTTCGATATAATAAACCAGATATATGAGAAGTTATATTCCCATGACTATCCATTAAAGGAGTTCCATCAGATTGTCTAATAGTAGTTAAAAATTGATAAAGAGTATTATATGCATCAATGGCAATTATCTTCCCTTTTAAGTCAGAAAATTCAATTTCTCGTCTTGGAACGATTTCTCCAATGTTTATACCCATGATAATTATAAGACGATAAACTATTTAGATTTATTTATTATATTGAGTTGTAAAATCTTTATCTTTAACGGATTGAATTGCTTCACAGAATCTAGAATCGCCAGCAATTAAATTATGTAAATGGTTTCTAGTTCTATTGAAATAATGAAAATAGTAACCTGAACGATAATTATTATTCGGTAAATTTCTACCTAAATATTTTATTAATTGTTGTTCAGTTAAATCATTTGTTTTAGAATAATTCTTTAATTCTTTAATTCTTTCAAGATATTGTGGCAGTCTTATATAACCACGGGATATAAACTCTTCTGGAAATTTTGGCACAACTAAATTGTAAAAATAGTCAACATATTGAACTTCATTATCTGAAATATTATTTATCATTTTTGGGACATCTCCAGAAAAAAACCTATCTTCAGCCAAAACTTTTTTTTTATCAGCACTTAATATTTTTTCCAACTCAATACTTTGCCTAGCTTGCATTACCTCAAAAAGAACAGGATCATTCTCTGAATACTCTCCCAGATTTATTATACCATCATCATCTACTAAATGAATAACTTGAGCATAATCACCACTAAATAAAGCATTTTGTAAAGCTGTATTTGGAATACTATTAAATTCCTCTAAAATATCTTCATTCAAACCTTTATTATTCTGGAGAATTCGAGCATCATCACCGCTAAACAAATTAATCTGTAAAGCTGTATTCCTTTGCATAAAAAAGGTAAGACATTAATACTTTTAAATCTTTTGATTTGTAACTACTTAATAGGAACTCTTTAAATATTAAACAAATTTATAAGTAATGTCTCCTAATAGTTGAAATGGAGTGTGATTTTATACCTATTAATTATGATTCTTTTGATTTCGAAGATGAAAATTATATACAAATAACTGGAAGAACCTCTAATGGAGAACAAATTTGCTTAATAGATAAATACACACCAAATTTCTATATAATATTAAAGAAAGAAACTAACGAAAAACAAATAACAGAAATAATTGAATATATCAAAAATAAAAAATTTGAGAAAAATAATAAAAATATCCAAATAACAGAAATAAAATTAGAAAAAAAGAATTTTTTAGAAAAAGAATTTAATGTGTTAAGAATATTTACAAAAAATCATAAAGATTTACATGATATTGCTTCTCAAATTGGCGAAAATGAATTTATTTTAAACCGAAGAGAATACGACATAAATATTATAACAAAATACATAATGGAAAGAGAAATAGAACCATTAAATTTCTATAAAACAAATATAACACCATTAGATCAAGAGGATTTAGGAGGAATAATAAGAATATTAGATTATAAAAGTATCTTTTATTTGCAAAACTTCAAAAAAATAGATCATTTAAAATACGAACCAAAAGTACTTGCGTACGATATAGAAACAGAAGATTTAGAAATTGGAAAAAATAAGATATTAATGATTTCTTTATACTCTAAAAATTTTAAAAAAGTTTTAACTTCTCAAAAAACTCAAACACGATTAGATTATGTAGAAGAATTTGATTCGGAAAAAGAAATGATAGAAGGTTTTGTAAAACATATAAAGGAATTTTCTCCAGACATTTTATGTGGATATTTCTCCGATAGATTCGATTTACCGTATATAAAATCAAGAGCTAAAAAAAATAAACTTCTATTAAATATAGGACTTGATAATTCAGAGCCAGCATCATCCAGAGGGAAAATTCAATTTACAAAGATTAACGGAATAGTACATGTAGATTTGTACCGTTTTATTTCCTCCGTTTTTTCACAATATCTACAAACAGAATCTCTTTCTTTAAACGAAGTGGCAAAAGAACTAATAGGTGAAGAAAAAAACGAATTTGATTTTAATAAACTAAAAAAGATGAGCGAAAAAGATTGGAACACATTTTTTGAATATAATTTACAAGACTCAAAGATTACTTATAATTTATTTAATTCCATTTGGGCAGATATGTATGAATTTACACAAATCGTAAAGGAACCACTATCAAATATATCAAGAAGTACAATGGCAACTAATTGTGAAAATTATATATTACATAACTTAAAGAGATTTAATGAAATTGCAGAGAAAAGACCAAATAATGAAAACATTGCAGATAGAATTAACGAAGGCAAATATGAAGGAGCATACGTATACGAACCTAAACCAAATATATATGAAAACATAGTTTTTTTTGATTTTACAAGCATGTATGGTTCAGTTATCGTAACATATAACTTAAGTAAATCAACATTCGATGGAGAAAAATTTATAAAAGATAAAAAAGGATTCTTCCCAACATTATTAGAAGAAATTATACAAAAAAGAAAAATATACAAAAAAGAATATTATCAAAACAAAAATAATTTAACAAAAGCAAGAAGTAACGCATATAAACTATTAGCAAATGCATCATACGGATATTTAGGATTCTCTGGAGCTAGATATTATTCAAGAGAATCTGCACAAGCTACAACAAAATTAGCAAAAGAGAATATACTACTTACAATTGAAAAAATCAAAAAAAAAGGATTTGAAATAATATATTCTGATACTGACTCAATTGCTTTTCTTTCTGGAGAAAAAAATAAAGAAGAAATTTTTGAATTATTAAAAATATTAAATGATGACCTCCCTGGAATTATGGAATTAGATTTTGAAGATTTTTACAAAAGAGGAATCTTTGTATCAAAAAGAGATAATTTATCTGGAGCAAAAAAGAAATATGCTTTACTAAAAGAAAATGGAAAATTAAAAATAAGAGGATTTGAAACAGTAAGAAGAGATTGGTGCTTATTAGCAAGAAATTTACAAAGAGAAATACTTGAACAAGTATTAAAAGAAGGAACATCAAACAAAGCTTTAGAAACATTCCAAAGAACATTAGACAAATTAAATAATAGACAAATAGATAAAAAAGATTTAATGATAAAAGTTCAATTAAAAAAAGAAATTGACAACTACTCATCGATTAATCCACATGTAATAGCTGCGAAAAAAATGAAAAAAAATGGAATAAATATATCACCAGGAATGTTAATTGAATATTATATAGGAGAAACCACTAAAAAAACAAAAAAAATAGGTGATAAAGTTTTTTTATATGAAGAGAATACTAATTATGATATAGAATATTATCTAAACAATCAAATAATTCCATCTGTAGAAAGTATTTTTGAAGTACTAAATATTGATATAAAACAAAAAATAAATAAACAAAAATCACTCTCTGACTTCTAATGAAACATAATAAAAAAGTAACAACGATATTATTATTACTATTTCTAATAATTCAATTCTTTAGTATTATAGTTATAAATCAATATCATAAACCAGACACCAACTTAAATGAAGAAAAACTATTTATCAAAAATGGAAATCTGTCTAATATTTTATCGTTATTTACAACATTTATAGTAATAATATTTTTGATTTCTTTTATTTTAAAATACAAAATAGATTTTATAATGAAAATTTGGTTTTTATTAGTCATAATAATATCATGTATTATTTCTATTAATTCCATTTTTATAAAAAATAATTTATTATTTACTTCAATTTTATCATTATTAGTTGCTATTTTTTTAGGTATCAAAAAAGTTTTTTCTCCTAGCAAATATTTAAATTATATAACAGATATTTTAATATATCCTGGGATAAGCATTATTTTTATATACACTATCTTCAAACAAAATAATCCTATTCAAAATCTAATCACAATATTTGTAATATTAATATTAATTTCCGTTTACGATATCTGGGCTGTAAATAAAAGTAAAATTATGACGAAAATGGCTAAATATCAAATTGAAAAATTAAATATATTCGGAGGTATACTTGTACCAATAATTTCAAAGAAGGATAGAATAAGAATAAAAAAGATGAAATCAATCTCAAAAAATAAAAAAGAATTTGAAAAAATGATACTGAAATCAAAAATTAAAATATCAGCGGCCGCTCTTGGTGGAGGAGATATTGCATTCACAACAATTACTATAGGAATTATGATGTACAGTTTTCCAAACCAAAGTTTATTTGGAATTGTTGGATTAATACCTGGATTATTTACATTATTAGGTTCAACGCTTGGACTACTATATTTATTTATATTCGGAAATCCAAAAAAAATTTATCCTGCAATGCCATACATAACGACTGGAATAATTTTATCAACAATACTTTGGATAATATTAATATAAAATTCCAACAGTAACATACTTTATATCTTCAAATCTAATTTTCCCATCTGAAAAATCATTATTATCTCCTTTTGTTATAAAATATAACCCAAAATCATCATATCCCTTTTCTATTATTCTATGAACTATAAGCATACCATCTTTATTAAAAGAAACAATATCTCCAACATTAATTCTATCGGAATCTTTTGGTACTATTCTTATTCCATTAGAACCTTTATCTAAAACCGGTTTCATACTTCCAGAAGGACTATAATAAGATAATTCAGAATTTTCAATGTTTATAATAATTTTATCTTTTAATATTATCAAATCATCTTCTAATATCCAATCTGAAGGAGAAACGGCATCATTTCCAAAACCAAAAGGGACTTCGCTTCCAGAATTATATAATCCAAAAAATATAATTGTACAACTAAAAAAACCTAATAAAAATACTAATAAAAAGTCGAAAATATTTTTCATAAAATTGATTGGAATATTGGTTATTTAAATCTTTTTAATGTTGTCTTCGTAAAGGAGTTACATCACAAAAGGTTTAAATACTATAATATTTTAATTAACTTACAGGGATAACAAATGGTAGTAAATCAAGAACTTATAAAAAAAATAAAAGGATATTTTGACTTAAATATTTATGAAACAAAAGTATGGTTAGCTCTACTTTCAAGAGGAGTTTCTTCTGCTGGAGAAATTGCTGAAATGAGCAATGTTCCAAGATCTAGAACTTATGATGTTTTGGAAGGATTAGAAAAACAAGGATTTGTAATACAAAAATTAGGAAAACCGGTAAAATATATTGCAGTAAAACCAAATGTTGTAATAGAAAAATTAAAAAATAATACAATGTCTAATGCTGAAGAAAAATTAAAAGTATTATCAAAACTTAAAGACAGTGATGAATACAAAGAACTTATCAGTTTACATAATTCTGGAGTAGAACCTATAAAAAATAATGAAATTTCTACATCAATAAAGGGAAGAAATAATCTATATATGCAAATGAAAGATATAATGGAAAGTGCTCAAAAAAGCGTGTATATTGCTTCATCTGCGTATGAACTCAATAGTAAATTAAGAATGTTTAAAGACACATTTACAAAACTTAACAAAAGAAAAATAGATATAAAAGTAATAATACCTGACAACGAAAAAGAAGCTGAAAAATTATCTAAAAAATTATCTGTCGAGATAAAAAGCAAGCCAATTAATGCTAGGTTTGTTATAGCAGATAAAAATGAACTAATATTTACAATGAAACCAACAAACACACATGAAGATTTTGATTATGGAATATGGATTAATTCAGCTTTTTTTACAAATTCTATTGCATATATGTTTGATTTAGCTTATAAATAAAATTATTCTATTATTAATTTATGAATTTTAACAGACATTTCCTTTTCATATTTTTTTAGAGAACTTATTAAATCATTAATATTTATTTTCTTATTAAAAGTTAAATAATCTCCACTCATAAAAGAATCTGGATGAATTTTAATAAAATTATTAACATTTTCTCCCATATCTTTTTTGGGTCCTCTAATATCAATAGATTTTTTTTCTTTTAATATAATATATCCTTTCGCAATACACCCATATCCAGGATAATAAAAATATTCATAATCTAATAATTGATAATTTCTAATCAATTCTTCACAAATAAAATCAAAATATTTTCTCATTTTACTTCCTGCAATATCTCCTTCTTGTTTAGAACAAGCAAACTCTATTTCTAAATATCTTGACTTATTCTTAGATGCAATTTTCCTCAAACTTAAAATATCAACTTGCTTAAATTCAAACATATCTAAAGACGGATTCTTTAGAAAATTCTTTGCATATTCTAAAAAAGAAGAAAATGTTTTTTTCGATAAACCTGCACAAACATTTCTATATTTATAAGTTGGATCTACAATTATTATGGGACTATCTAATTTTGAAGCATTTATTTCTCTTAAAATTTCATTTTTACTTTTGAAAAATTTTTCTATATCTATAATTTTTTCTTTATTAATTTTCTTTAAAAAATTTAAAAAACTACCAAAATGAATTATTAACAATTCTAAAGAATACCCCGAAAACCCTTTTATATAACTCTCTGCTCCATAACAACCAGAAGCAATAACAAAACTTTTCGCCAATCTAATTTCTTGAGCTAATTTAGAATTTTCTTTCAATTTATTATTTACATACTTAACATGAGATAAACTCATATCTGTAATATTGTTTATCTTTAAAGAATCATTATTTTGCAAAACAGGTATTATTTCTAATATAATTTCTGGTGTAATTATCTGAAAATAATCTCTAGAACCATGAACACATCTAAATTCTTTTTTAGAATATTTTTCATTAATATATTTCTTTAAAATTTTCATATCTGATTCTTTTTTAAAAACAGTAAAAATATCAATATCTTGTAATCCTTCTTTTTTAATCGCAGTATTTTTAGCAAAACTTCCTCCCATATAAGCATTAATACCATATTTCTTAAAATCTTTAATCAAATTAATCGCATTTTTTTTTAATTTATTCATTTCATCTTCAGAGAAAGATATTTTAGATAACTGTTGTGACAATACCTCTTTAATACTCATATATTTAAAAAAATAAATCTCTTTATTAAACTTTTGATTTTAAAAATCTATCAAATATTTACCTTCTTCTACTTTAAAAACAATAGGCTTTCTATTTATCAAAGACACTAAATCTATTTCATATTTTCCTGTACCTAATACCCTAATAGACTCTATGTCTAAAATAACAGGTTCATCTTCATCTTCAACTTTTAATATACTTCTTACATCTTCTTCTACTTTCTTTTTGTTTTTATCATCTAAATCAGGCAAAACACTTCTTTTATTTTCATCATTAACATTACTATCTTCTTTAATATAGAAAAAAAACTTTCCAGAACAATTATTACATCCTATTAGAATTTCCTCACTTCCAACTGGAATTATTTTAGAACAATGAACACATTGATATGGCATAAATATAACAGAACATCACTATATAAAAAACTTTTGAATCACTTATTTGATTTAATTTTATTTACAAAATCCAATATTCTTTTATACAAAATATCATCATGTTTAGATAATAAATTATACTTATCATTTATTTGTTTATACAGAAATTTAGCGCCATTCATATCACCCTGATTTAATTTAGCATTACCACTCATTAATAAGGCATTTATTTCTCTTGATAAACTCATATCATCTGGCTTAAAATTATTAAACCTTACATTGAAATTATTAATATTATTAGGGATTGGATTCCCTTGACGAATATTTGAGTTCATTTGATTTATAGGGAATGAACTTCTTTGAGGTGGAAATGAAGAAACATTTGAGTTGTTACTCATGTTACTCATTTTAGAAACTCCAAAATTAGAATTTGATTTATTCGGAAATTGTTGAGTATTCTTTTTTCTTTCATTTTCTAATTTCTTTTTCTTCAAACTTATAATTATAATAATAACAATAATAAAAAAAATCACTCCTAAAACAATACCTATTATAATAAAAATAGAATTACCATTGCCATTATCATCTGAATCACCAGGAATAGCACTTCCTAAGGAATTATCATCATTATTGTTATCATTATTGTTATCATTATTGTTATTCGCTCCTGAATTATTATTTGAAGTTGTATCCCCCTGTGTAATTAAACTACTATTTGCTTTAATATGAATATTTGCATAAGTAGAATTAGAATTTAAATATTTTATAGAAACATCATAATAACTATCATTATCCAAATTATAACTAACTGTTTTAGACAAAGCTATGTTGGTTAAAGAATTATTTGGAATTTTCAATTCAATATAATTTGAAGAAAAATCATTAACTATAAATTTATAAGTTTTTGAAGCTATCGTAAAATAAATATAATCTTTAATTTTTAGAGAGAATGATTTCCCACTACTTAATTCTGTTGAATTCATCGAATATCCAACTCTAGCATATTCTGTATCATTATCATCTAATCCACTTCCTCCACCAGAACCTCCACCACTAGGAGCTGAATATGGTTTTGATGTCTCAATAATAAAATTTCTTGAAATTGAATTACATCCACCATTATCATTACAAGATTGAAGAATAAATGTCTTAGAACCATCTTTAATATTTGTTGAATTAATAACCTTATTTCCTAAATTTATATAATATTTATTATCAAAAATACTATAAAAACCAGAATAGAATAAAGAAAACATTTCTGAATTATTCATAGATTTATTAAAAATGAAAATTTCATCAATAGACCCATTAGCAAAGAAATTTCCCATTTTCCCTATAAACATTTTTGTCGGGGAATTTATACCTTTTTTAAAATTAGAAACTGAACTATTATTTCCATTTATATAAAATGTGAGATTATTTGAAGAATCATTATAAGAAATTCCTACCAAGTTCCACTTATTATCTATAACATTACCTTCGCTTGAAAAAAAGTTACCAGATTCATTAAAAAATAACAATTTCCCTGATTCATTAATCATAAGACCCCATAATAAATCACTATCATCTTCTTCACTTATTATTGATAAATTAGAGCCATTAATCCATTTTACCCAAGCAGAAATAGAAAAATCATCTTGAGAAAATAAATCTATTTTTGAGAAATTTATGCTAGAATTTATTCCATTAAAATTTCTGGCCCCATCATATTTACCAGGACTTATATAAAAACTATTATTATTTGTACCAGAAAAACTGTTATTAATAATATTAGAAAAATCAGATTCTCCATTAAAAGATAATCCAAATGTCAAATTATTATATATTATATCATGAAATTTAATTAATGGATTAAAAAATGAAGTACAATAACCATATAAATTACAACTCTGAATAAATTCTGATATACTAAAAGAGATATTTTCAAATTTTGAGCTCAAAGAACTAACTAAAATATTTAAATTTGCATCACTTAAATTCAGATATGTTCCCTCTATAGTTGTTCCAGTTTCAAACGTCAATATTGGTAGAGTATTAACACAAACAAAATCTATACAACTTTCATAAGATCTACAATGAAAACTTAAAAGACAACCATTTTCAGAATCAAGAGAAGGAGTTGACTCATAATTAAATGCAATATTCCAAATATTTGCAAAATCCCATCCATCACTCTTGCTAAGATTCATTGGAGAATTTGTATAATTATAAAAATAAGTTATATTTGTAATATTCGTAGAATTTTGATTCCCAACTTGCCCTGAAGAATTCATATAAGCATTACTAAACGGTCCATCTGTTTTATTATACCAAAAACTATTTTGTATCTTTCCTGAATTATTCCCAATTAAGCCACCTATAAATGAAGATAATAAAGGTGATGATGAATTCTCTACACTAAAACTTTTTATTAAATTTCCATTATTAATTCCTATTAAACCACCAACATTTGTATTATCATCACTAACTGATATTATTTCTGAAAAACTATAACAATTACTGATATTCCCATTATTAATACCAACAATACCACCTATATCACTATTCGCAGAAATTAAACCTTTGAAATAACTATTTGATAAAATAAAAAGATTTCCTCCAGTAACTCCACCTAAATATTTACCAGAAGAATTAATATTCCCTAAGACATAACTCTTATTGATAATATAATTGTTTAAACCAACCAAACCGCCTGTGTAATTAGAAATCCCATTAACTTTTATGGACTTTACACCTGATTCAAATATTTTAGAAGAACTATGTCCAACTAAACCACCAACATAATTTTGTCCAGAAACATTCGAATCAAGACAAACAACATTAGAAATTAATGTATCATTTTTAGAATATCCGGCGATACAACCTGTATAATTAGAACCATTAAAAGTAGAATTTTCTATAATAAAATCAGTTAAAACTGCTGAAGAATTCAAATATCCAAACAATCCAATATAATTTCCTCCAGAAATATTTAATCCATATATTTTATGACTACTTCCATTAAAAGTTCCCCTAAAACCGTTAGTAGAATTTCCGATCGGTAAAATAGAATATTTAGAACAATTAATATCATTTTTTAAAACATAACTCGCATTCAAATATTTAGATATCTCATTTAAACTATTACAATCAGTTATAACATAAGGATTTAATGAACTTCCATTACCTCCAAAAAAACTACTAATACTAAATGAAGTTAAAAGAGTATTATTATAATTCGCTCTATCATCATAAGCATAAAATTGATAACTATAACTTCCTGGTTGTAAAAATCTAGAAAAATTATATGTCCAATAAGAATCATCCGTTTTATTAAAACCCATAAAATATAATTTCTCAAGTTTTTCATCAGATAAAGAAACATTATAAATTCTAAATTCATCAAGATAAGAATTTGTTAAATCTTCATTTCCTATCTTGAATGTTTTATCTAAAACAGAATCAATTCTTGAACTGGAAGAAGAGGTGTTTGTGTAAATACCTATATTATCATTTACAGATAAAGAAATATTTGTTCCATTATATCTAATAACTACAAAATTCCAAGTTTTGTTTGAAATATTTAAAGTTACACTTCTTAAGGTATTAGAGAAATTAGTATTATATTCTAAATAGAAATTACCATCTGAATGATTTTTTAAATTAATCTCAAAATCCAAAAAACTACTCTTTCTAATTAAAACACTATCGCTACTATCAGTTATACTAACAGGTTTTAACCAAAATGAAATAGTAAAATTTGTTAAATTTATAAGATCTAAAATACTAACATCTTTTCTTTCTCCATCAAAATAACAAGAACCACCATAACGACCATTAGCATTCCAGCTCACTCCACCAGGAGTTCCAACATCTGCTTCAGTTAAAAAATTTTTTACCAAACTAGAGCTATTATCAAAAGATAATCCTATTAACAAATTTTCGTTATAATTAACTCTATCATTGAAAATATCTGCACAATATCCACCATCAAATGTACAATTATGAATAGTAGAACTTCCCCATTTCATTTTAAGAATTTGAAATTTTGGAGAATTAATACCAACAATTATATCAGTATTAATATTACTTATTATTTTATTTTCTCCATCTTTTGGGGAATTTTCAGACATAGTAATATTAGGTCTTGCATTTATACAAAATAAATTATAACAACTTAACGGAGAAGAACAATGAGTATTATCCAAACATTGTGCTTGCCATAAGAACATAGGTAATTTTTCTCCTGCGTAAATATTAGTCCAAACATTATAATCCCAAAAAAGCATTGGTTCAACAGAACTATTATAATAAAATGTAACATAATTATCTCTAGCAAAACATCTACTCCCTTTTTCAACAGCTATCCCTGAAGAATTATAATAACAAATATTTCCATTATTTGAAGACGACCCATTTAAAAAATATAAAACTTCAATTTTAGTAACATCTGTATTATTAAAAAATCCTATAATACTTGCATTATAAAATGTACCCCCTCCATGCGTCGTTTTATTCCCTGAAAAAAAAGAATACCTTACAATAGCATTATCATTTAAGCCAACCAAACCACCTGTATAATTTGTCCCATTAACTATCATATTTGAATAAGAATAATAAATCTCTGAATTATTATAATTATATCCAACAAGTCCCCCTGTATAATTATCAGAAAGTATATTACCAAGAGAATAAGAATTCCATAACTTTCCAAAATTATAACCAACTAAACCACCAGAATAATCTTTTGAATAAATAGAGGAATTAAAATAAGAAGAATTTATAATAGAAGATATGCTAAGAGAGCCAACCAAACCACCAACATAATTCTGAGCATTAATAACACTATATGATGAAGAATTTATAATATTTAAAATACCTACAACATTTCCAACTAAACCACCAACATAATTTGTCCCATTAATAAAACCACTAGAGTTTGAATGAATAATATAAGAAGAAGTAATAGAATTATATTTACCAATTAGACCACCAACATAAATATTTGAAGCACTTGAATTTATTATACTTGAATTAAAATAAGAATTACTAATATTCCCATTACTAGAAAAATATCCAACTAAGCCACCTGTTTCATTCGCAGAATTTACAGAAATATTTCCTCCGCTAAAAAAACTATTTTTTATACTTCCAGAAGACATTATTCCAATAAGACCACCACAACTTCTTTCATTTGAAATAGATATTGCTGTATTTGTTACATTTATGTTAGTAATTATACTTGAAGAATCATAACTGCCAATAATACCACCAACATTTTTAGATCCATTAATATTTGAATTTATAATATTTATATAATCTATTACTACACTACCCATAACAGAAGCAACTAATATTCCAACATTTTCATCTCCACTAACTGTTATATTATTTAAAGTTATATTAGAAATATAAGCTCCATTTATTTGTCCAAAAATTCCAGTATAAGAACTTCCTAAAACTTTCAAATTAGAAATACTATTTCCATTACCTGTAAAATTTCCAGTAAATTTATTTGAATAATTTCCTATCGGTTTAAAATCACTAAAACCAGAACAATCTATACTTTGATTTAAATAATATTTACCAGCTAAATTAGAAGAAATATTTTGTAAATCAAAACAATTATTTATCGCAATATAAGAAATATTTTCCCATATTATTACATTTCCTGTTAGATTCACTCCTAATAAAAATAAAGATATTCCTAATAAAAAAATTACACCCAAAAAAATAGAAATCGCCCTCTTCTCTGTCATGAGCTGATGATGAAAATTAACTATATAAATATTCTTATTTTTTTAACAAAATTTCTATTTTGGAGGGATCTTTTTTCATTTCTTTAACAACGCTAGCTGGTCCTATTATCGTCATAGAATCTTGCTCTCCAATTAATATTTTTGCAATATTATATCTTATTTTATCAAATAAACCGCTACTTTCAGAAGTATTTGAAATTGTAGCTATCTCAATTCCTTGAAATCCTTTTATCGTCCCTATTAATGTCATAGAATTTTCAATAAGTCTCGTTTCTTCTTCCGACTTTAATTTTCCCTGAAGAACTATTAATTTATTATCTAAAACTAATCTCATCACTAATTTTATTCTTTCAATAGAATTTTTATTCATAATTTCCGAATATGGCATAAAATGAATAGTTATATCATCTCTTCTTACTTTTGTTTTTTTGAATTTATTCACCATTATTTTTTTGTTTTTTTAATTAATTTGAAAAGCTCTTCATAAAACTCTTCCATATTTTCTCCAGTTTTAGCAGATATTCCAACAACTTCATATTCTGGAAAAGCTCCTTTTATTTTCTTCATATCTGCCTTCCTTAAATCTATTTTATTTGCTACAATTAAAACAGGTATCTTTCTAGCTACCAAATTTCCAATTATAGTAATATTAACTTGTGAATAAGGATTTGATGTAGCATCTATTAATATTATAACAGCATCCATATCATCTAACCATTTTATAGATTCAATAATCCCTTGTGTTGCTTCTCTTGCTCTAATTTGAGCATCTTTTTTTGATAAACCAAACTTAAGAAATTCTTCAAAATCTATTTTTGTAGCAATACCAGGAGTATCAATAAGTTTAAATTCTACCTTTTTCCCATCTCTTTCCATTATAACTTTTTCCTTTATTTGAACCTCTCTTGTTTCATGTGGTATCTTACTTACAGTTCCCAAATCTTCCCCCAACCAATCTTGACAAATTTTATTGGCCAGAGAAGTTTTTCCTGCATTAGGAGAACCATAAAAGCCAAGTTTAATCTCTCCTTTTTTAACAAATATACTGCCAAAAAGTCTACGTGCAAAATTTTTTATTATCTTCATCATCTTCAATATTTTAGAATAAAAAGATTTATTAATCTTTCTACAAAAAAAACTAATTATGTTTCTTTTTAAGTAACAACTTTATTTTACTAATAGGAATTATTTCAGGCATAATACTTCTTCCCCTTATTTTTAAGAAGACATATTTTACTCTTTCTTCGGTCCAACCTTCAATTAATAATTTATTTTCTATTTCAGAATCCTTTAACCCTAAATTTCTACTAGATTTAATAAAAACAATTAAATTATTAAGTTGCATCTTATCGGAAAATATTCTTTTTTCATAATTATTTGAATACCATTGTTGAATAAATGTATATAAAAATAAAATAAAAACAAAAACAAATATTAAATATTTCAAAAATATATTTACCGCCAGACAATCAGATCTACAATTAAGAAAATTTTCTCCAGAATCTTTATTGCAAATACCATCATTATTACAATAATTTTCAATTTCTGAAGATAAAATTAAATCATCAATATTTGGAGAAAAAAACCAAGAAATATCTTTATTTAATGTATAAAATTTTATTTGTTTATTTAAATTTGAAGATAAATTCAATATAGATTTATTATTATACGAAATAAACCCAAAATCTCTTTCGAATTTTAGATCTTCCTTAGGGCTATTTATAATTAAATAAGAATTAGTAGCATAATTGGATTTTATATTTATATCATAAACCTTCATAAGACTATGTGTTTTTTCAGTATTCGTATTAAAATTAATATTCAAAATAGAATAATTTGAAAATATAAAATTATTATTCCAATCAACCACAACATCAATATATTCTTGATAATTATTTTTTTTAGAACCTAAATAATTTTTTATAATACTCAAATCTATATTCTCTTTCTCAGGAATATAAACAAGATTATTTAATGAATCAGAAACGAAAATATCAATTGGAATACTTTGTGTATATAATTTTAATAAAATATCATTTTTTTGAGTAGTGGTAATTTCCGAAATATTTAATGTCTTTCCAATCTTTTGTAAATCATCTCTATAACTAGTAATATTTAACAAGTTCCAAATCTCCGAGTAATACCAAATATCTGGATTTTTTAATTTGGTAAATAAAAAGTTAAATTGATTTTGTTGAATCAAATAATAACTTTTAATTTCATTAATATCCGGAGAAATCACACTAATAACATTATTACTTGAAGTAGAATAATTCCCAGAATAAACAGTTAAATATAAAATATATTCTCCTGACTTCGAGAATTTATATAAAAACTCTGGATTACTCGTATTCTTATCAAATTGGTCATCTATTCTCCAATTATAAATCAAATTATTCGCAGAACCATCTATCTCTACAAAAAAACGAACATCTATACCCAAAGGAATATTACTTAAAGGATATACCTCTTTTATTTTTGGAGAAGGTTTTATATTAACAGAGTCACTATATATGACTGTATTAGAAATATATAAAATAATATCTTTAAAAAAAACACTAAATCCACCCAAAAATAAATCTAAAGTTCCATTGAAAAAGAATTTTGCAGAACCATTATCTATAGAAGATATTTCATTTAATGTTTTATCTATTTTATCACTAGTATACCTGATATTAACATCTTCTATTTTGATATTTTGATTAGCTCCTGAAAATATATTTACCGGAAGAATACAACCATATGAACAATCTTTATTATAAACAGAATTAAGATATAAATTTGCATTTTTAACTAAATTATCATAATCAGAATTCTTAAATAATAAATATGAAGAGTTTGAATATCCAGAATATTTTGAATATATACCAAATGATGTTTTTTTATTAGATTCATTAAAATCCATATCTGGTTCTTTTACAAATCCACATTTCCCATTTTGATTTTCTTTTAATACATAATTTGTAGAAAGATAACTACCAGAATCAATACAAATATAATATTTACCAGAATAAAAATATTCATTTCCTCCTAAAGATAAATTACATTCTGATTCTCCTGGAAAAATTTCACAACTTTTTTTATGAGAAACACTTGCTCCATTAACATAATACAAAGAAACTTTTACTGATTTTTCATCTTCTCCATCTCGTAAAATTCCAGCAGTTATCGTTCCAGTATCTGGAAAATTAAAAATAGAACAATACATTTGACTATTATTTATTTTTTTATTTAAAAAAACTGCTTCATTATCTGAATAACAAGAATAATTATTTTGTGAAAATAAATTATTTGAAAATTTATTAAAATCCCAACTATAATAACCATCGAAAAAATCAAAAGATAATGGTTTATTAAATCCCTCTTCAAAATCACTACTTATTAAAAAATTAAAATTCTTTATCACGACTGGATTTCCGCTATTTATATAAAATCCCAATAACTCTTTTTCTCCATTATATAAAACTACATCTCTTGAATTTGTAGAAACTAAAACAGAATAACCTTTTTCACAAGAATAAGGAATACAATTTGGTTCTAAACCATTATCTCTTATTAAATCAACTAATTTTACTGAATTATCATTAGATAATCCTATATATAAATCCGGACTTTCATTATTAACACTTATATTTAATTTCCCTCTTAAAAAATCTCCAACATAATAATCATTTTCAATATTTATTGAATTAACATTAATAGAAGCAGAAACTGTAACAATAAAAAAAAATATTAATAAAAAAAAATACCTCTCTTTTCCCATACTTTAAAATATACCTTTTTATTTATAAATTATTCTCATCAAAAAAATAATTGAAGAATCATAGCTAAAACAAAAATAGCACTAATAATAATAGCAATAATTTTATTCATAGGAATACTATATGGCGGAATTTCTTTTCCAATTTTCTTAGACTTATAATTCATCCAAATAGAAAGAATTCCTATTATTCCTCCTGATATAACACCTCCCATACTTATTACAATTATAAAATTAGCTAAACCAAAAAAATTTGATAAGATATAAATAAGCAATGGTGTAATAATGGTAATTAAATATGACTTTCTTTTCGAAAATTTTAAATCATAAAAATACATATCAAGAATTGAAAAAGATAATACAAAATAACAAGGAAACATAGTAAAAATACCTAACAAATTAACTAAAATTCCCATTCCACTAGTTAAAGTAACGACTTGTTCAATATTTTCTCCAAAAGCTCCTACAACCGAAAATGTAAATAAAAAATAAATTATTACAGGAATTGACAAACCAATAATAATAACTTTCTTTAACAAATGCTTACTTTTCCCTAATTCAAATTTTAATTCTGGAACTGAAGTAAATCCTAGAAGGGAAAAAAGAATAACTCCTATAGGTAAAAATAAAGAATGTGAATTATTTGAATTTATATAAACTAAATTACTAAACTGTACTTTGGGAAGATAAATAATTAAAACAATTGTTATCATTAAAATAATAAAACAAACACCATATGTTTCTATCTTTTTTAATTGTTTAATACCACCCAAAAGAAAAAAAGACATAACACCCCAAAATAATACTGAAAATAGAATTGTAAAATTTTTATTTCCAAAAAACAAAGTAGAAAAAGATTCTCCCTCTCCTATTAAATAAGCAAGCAAAGCTGAATTCGCAGATATAAACATTGATAAAAACATTATATTTCGTCCACTCTTCCCAAATAATTTATTTGCACAACCAACAAGCTGATGATTCCCTTTTATTCTACAAACTAATTCCCCAACTGATAAATAAACAAACAACATTATTAAAAATAATATTAATAAATATAAAGAACTAAGAAAAAAACCAGTACGAGAAAATACATATGGTAATCCTAATATTCCAGCACCTATAATGGAACCAATAAGTGTAAAAATCGCTACAATTAATTTATTTTCCATAATACCCCTCATTTAATAGATAAAAATATAATATTATATAAAAAATTATTCATTAATCAAGGTTATTGCCCAATTTACGAAATCTTCACTTTCATTAAAAATAAATAATTTTTCTTCGTTAAAAATAGATAATAAATTTCTTTCTTCATTATTTAAACCATAATATTTGAAATAATTATCTCTCATTTCTCTTATCTTTATTTTATTTTCTTCAATTATAGAAATATCTTGAGTATTTTCTATAAATAAATGTGTTTTAAATTTAGTCTTATCTTGATCATATATTATAAAATTATTATCGAAATAACAAAAAACACTAACATGATTCTGCCATAACATATTATAACATTGTATTTCATTATTATATTTTCTCATTAAAGACAAAATCGCAATAGCCCAATCTTCACAATCTCCTTTTTCATTCAATAAAGTTTCATTTGGAAATTGCCAATATTCCGATATATTAAAAATATCCTTATCTTCAAAATATTCTATTTCCACATTTTCTGCAATATAATCTAAATCTTTCTCATAATCCCAAATAAAATTATTTTGTATTTCGTCCAAAAAAGAAACAACATAATCCGGTTTAACAAAACTTTGCATTTCGAAATATTCTATAGGTTGTCTAGGATTATACGAAGTTAAAATCAAATCTGTCTTATTATAATTAAAAATATCTTTAAGATTTTCTAAATCCCAATGTCTATAAAATAAAATATTTTGATTTTCTAAAAAACAATCATCAGTATACCCCTTAATAGAAAAAACAGATTTATTAATAATATCTTTTCTAAATAACAAAAAATTTCCTTTATTTGTACTACCTATGTAAGAATCATCAACATATAAATCTCCATTTAATTGACAATTAGTTAAATTATCATAAAAATAAATCCAACTTTTACCTTCGCCCAATTTATTCATAGGAACTATAAAAAATATCTTTCTTAAATTTAAATCCTCTCCGCCCAAATTAAACTCTATTGAATAATATTGATTTAGATAAGAAGGTATAAATTCTATTTTTGATACATTTAACGCTCTCTTGGGAATTGTTATTTTACCAGCTTCTGTATCTCTAAAATATAAATCATCAAAAAAAACACTCCCGTCAATATAACTTTTATTTTCTAATACAAAATTTAATGTAATATTTTGAATATCAAAAAAAAACAAAATCGATAAAGATAATATTATTAAAATAGAAATAATCAATAAAAAATTCCTCTTTAACATTTAATTAATCATTATTAATATTTTAAATATCTAATCATTGAAATTTATTTCTAAAATAATTAATTTCTCAAAAAATATTTTTTTTTCTGCAACAATTTTAAAATTATAATTTTCTATTTCTTTCATAGGAGTTAAATCTGATACCAACAAAAACACCCTTCCATTATCTTTTAAATATTTTTTTACTTCTCTCAAAAAAATACTAATTAATTCATCACCTAAAAGACCTCCAGTAGTTATTAATTGAGACTCCTTATCTTCTCTTTCATCAAATGGTAAATATGGAGGATTAAATAATATATAATCAAATTTTTTATTAATATTTTGAAATAAATTGCTTTGTACTGCTTCAAATCCTTTTTTTTGAGCCAATTTAACACAATCTGAATTTATATCTACACATAATATATTACTAAATCCTAAATCTCTCAATTTATCAGATAAAATACAACTACCACATCCCATATCTAAAACTGACTTAGAATAATTATTTTTTCCACTAAAATAATCATTTAAAAAATTAACAAAAAGATAAGAATCTTCTTGAGGTTCATATATTAAACTCATACAAAAAATAAGAAAACATTATTTATAAATTATTTAATATCCTCACTTAATACGCTTCCATGTGTAGAATCATTAATTGAATCATAAAAATCTATTATCATCCCACTCGGAACTTCAACAATACAAGTTAAATCTCCATTATTCTCCCATTTTTCATCTATAATAAAATTTTTCAAATTTCCATAAACTTTACCAGTATAACTAACAGGAATTCTCAAACGAACCTTTTTTTTCTCAATTTTTATAGGTAAAATTTTACATAATTCATCTATAACTTCAGTTATCTGAGATTCTATTGACTTATTTTTAATATTTATGTGGGATTCCTTAAGAGCATTCATAATCTTATCTGGACTATATGGTTTCCCTTCTGGATTTGTAGCATTTTTTGATAAAAAATCAACAACTTGTTTATATTTTTGATTCTGTTCTTCTTTAATCATATTAGATGGTCTAACAACCTCTCCAGATTTAATTATTTTTTCTGCAACAGTATAAAAATCAGTTGTTAAAAAAAATTCTTTTAAATCTTCCTTCGAAGCATGTTCCCCACTCTTTAAATTATAAAAAACATCTTCTGTTAAAACACAAGAAAAAATATCTCCATTTCCTTTTAAAAATTTCAATGTTTCATCTAAATCAACCAAAATTTCAAAATGTTTACCACCTCGTTTTATTCTAGCAACACTATCAACCATAATAAAGAATATTAATTAAAGTTTATTAAGTTTTTGATATTACTTAAAATCAGAACTCTTTTTATAAAAAATTTTTCCTTTTTCGATACAAGCTATATCAAATCTACTTTTATCAAAATTTTCGCCTTGAATTTCCTTAAAAATAGATAAAATAGTTTTAACAGATTCACTCAAATTCAATTCTTTATCATATTTCTCCCTAAGTTTTTCTTTTAACTTTCCATCATTCTCACCAATAGCATTAGCAACGTATCTTAAATAATTTCCAGTAACATCAGTTGTATATAAAAATAAATCATTGTCTAAACCGCCTGCGAACATCATAGAAACACCAAAAGGTCTAGCTCCACCATATTGAGAAAATTGTTGTTTTACATCAGCTATTTCTTTAACAATTGACTCTACTGATATTGGAGAATCGTAAGTTAGTCTATGTTTTTGTGCAGAAACCCTTGCCTTATCAACTAAAACTCTAGCATCACTTCCAATACCTGCACTAACACACATAATGTGTTCATCAATTTCTTGTATTTTATTTGCAGAATCACTAATAACTAAAACATCGTTTTGTCTTCTATCCGATACTATAACAACACCATCTTTATACACCCAACCAATAGAAGAACTTCCAAGTCTAATTGTCTTCTCTGCATACTCTACTTGTAAAATGTGACCATCAGGAGCAAACATAGTAGCCGCTCTATCATATCCCATTTGTTGATGTTGAATGTCATCCATATTATGAAATATATTTTTTAATATTTAAGGGTTTTGGTTTTATTTTTTACAAAGAACAATCTCTAAAGAAGAAACACAAATCTTTTTTCCGTCTTCTTGTTCGAATTCTTCTGAATCTATTCTAACTTCTTTAACGAAAACGCTCTGTTCTGCCAAAAATTTTCTTTTTGCAACTTCTGCAACATCTACTGCTTTTGATATAAATTTTCCTCTTGATTTTACAGTAACTTCATTAGAACCATTACTAAACTGCATTATAACACCTGTAACATAATTCATAAAAGGTTTTCCTCCAACTAAAATAACATTATCTTCTAATTTTTTATCCATCTTTTTCTTCTATTATCTTTTTATTCATTTTAATTATTCTACCAACATATCCAGCAACTTTATTTCTTAATCTTTTACTTGGTAAAGTAGATCCTAAAGATTTTTTATTCTTATCAAATTCTCCAGAAAAACAATCAAAACTTGTATCAACAAACTGTCTAGCAGTCCTTTTTATCAACGTCGATTTTATTCTTCCCATGGTATTCTTATAAAAATATGCTTTATAAGTATTTTGGTATTAATCTATTTTATAAAATTTTATTAAATTAGAAAATTCGTTAAGGTAATCAGAAGCTTTTTTGTTCAATTTATCTTTAGATAATATCAATAGCGGCATCTTTAAAGAATCTGCTTTATTTTTCGCAAAAATCAAATCATTATCATTTAACATTTTTTTATTTTTAGCAACCACTAAAAATTTATTTTTACCAAAACTAGTATCGGCCAAAATAATTCCAATAATTTCATTTCTATTATCTTCCAATAAATCAAAATATTCAAAACCTTTTTTTTGTAAAAATGATTTAACTTCTTCAATAAAAGGAATTTTATAATATTTAATATCTTCTTTTCTATTATTTTCTTCGGAGGAATCCTTCTCAAATATATCTAATTTATTATCTCGAATATTTTCTAAATCATTCATTTTATCAAGATTTCGTGTTTCTTCTAAATTTTCTATAACTTCTTTTTTATTTTCTTCTATATTAACTAAAATAGATTCTTCTTTTTCTTCAAAAAAAACATATTTCCAAAACAATTCATTATCTTTATTAAAAGGAACTGCAAAATCTTTTATATTTCTTAAAGCAACTCTAATAGCTGGTTTTTGTTCAATATCTTTTAATATATTATTTTTTTTCAATAATAAAAAAGCTTCTTTTTCAACTCCTCCAAAATATTTTTCTCCAATTTGTTCTATTTGTTTTTCTTGTCCATCTAAATAATAAAAAAATGATGATCCCAATCTAAAATTTGTAATCTTTAACATTTTTGAAGAAACCATTTCTGATAATATCGCCGCAACAAAAACTGGCTCCAAAGAAACAGCCTTTGAAATCCTTACAGGAATACTTATTCCATTTTCTCTAATATAATCAACTATTTTATTTTTTATATCCAAAACATCAATCATCAAAAGAAAAATACTCTTAATATTTTAAAGCTTATTATAACTATCTTGCAGCATCAGCTTGTTTTTCTATTTCATTCTTTTTACTAATAGCATACGATTCATTAGAATTCTCAGCAGCAAACATAATTTCTTTTGCTAAAGATTCTGTCATACTAGCTTTCTTATTAAAAGATTTATCATAAGCACCATTTGCTATAAAACGTAAAACTAAATTTAATCTTCTTCGTGGAGAAATATCTACCGCTTGAGGATACCTAGCGCCACCATATTCTATAGCAGTTACTTCGTCTCTAGGAGCAGCATTTTCTATAGCTCTAACAAAAACAGCCAAAGGGTTTTGTCCAGTTTTAGCTTCAATTATTTTAAAAGCGTCAATTACTAAATTTGAACACTTACTATATTTTCCTGTAATCCAAGATGTTATTATTCTATGTTTTTTCCCCCTTGATCCAGGAACTTGTAATATATTAATTAATCTCTCAACAACATTCACTTTAGACCTCGTAGGATCCCATTTTATTCTTCCATGGCTTTTTAATAATAATTTTGGAGTAACATTTACAACTCTTCTTAAAGAAGGATCATTAACCTTTACATTCTCAGAATCAAATAAACCAAAAACTTTCATCTCTACCATTATCTTCTTCCTTTTTCAATCTTACCTTGCCATAATCTAGCCAAAGATTGATCATTTACTTTAATAACTTGAAATCTAACTCCCGATAAATCCCCTTTTGTTCTTCCCTGCTTTCCACCAATTCTTTCAATCAAAACTTCATCATGTTCATCAACAAATTTTTGAGCTAAATTACCAGGAATAAAAGCAGTAACTTCTTTTCCAGAACGAATTAACTGAACTCTACAACATTTCCTCATCGCAGAATTTGGCTGTTTCGCTTCTTTTTGAACTTTTTTAGTAACAATCCCTTTAGCTTGACTAGATCTTCCTAGAGGATCGTATTTTAAGGTTATACCTAATCTCTTCTTCTTATGAGGTAAAAAGTTATCTCTAAATGTTTTTCTCTTACTTTTTATTTTTCTAGCACTTGTTAATCCCATGATATTAATATTTGATAAATTTCATTTAAAAAGATTTCCATTATTACATGAATTTTAAATTCATATCTAGAAAATCCTTAAATATTTTATTCAATTGTTTTTCCTTTAATCTATTTCTACCTATCAAATTAGCCTTACTCATTCTACTTGCAGAAATTAAAATATCTGAATCTTTAATTTCTACCTTATTGATTTCAATAGGTTCAATTAAATTCATAACAAATTTAATTATTTGAGTTTCATCTTTCTTATCAGGATTCGCAATAATTTTTATTTTTTTACCGACGATAATCCCTATTTTTTTAGCATTAATAGCATCTTTTCCAATAGCTTTTGATACAGATTTAAATGGAACTAAAAAAACTAATTGTCCATTATACAAAAAAGAACTCTTCGGTTCAACACCAGAAATCTTCGAGAACAAATTAATATATCTCATCTGTTGCATATCAATAACTTTAGCCATTTTAAATGATAGAAAAAACCTCTGAAGAAAAATTCAAATCCAAAAGTTTAGACATCTCTTTTTTATTTTTTAATGGTTTATATTCTATTTCGTTCTCTTTTAATACATTTAAAATATCCTCACGAACATCTTTAACGACAAAAACAGATTTTAATTTCTTTTTGTTTTTTAAAGCTTGTTTTAATCCAAAATAAACCTTCCCATTTTTCATTTCTTCTTTTATTTCATTAACGCTCATGTTTATACTCACAAATAGCTTTATTTAAAGCTTACTTTCTTTTATTATCAATTCCCGCAAGTGGACCAGTAACTTTAACTAAAAGTCCAGGCAATCCAGTACCTACAGGAACAGGTTGATTTAATATTATATTTTCAATAACTGAAGCTACATTATCACTTCTTCCACTTCTAGTTGCTTGAACAAAATGCTTAACAGGAGTTTCAAAAGAAGCTCTTGCAAGAATAGAACTCTTATCTCCAATAATTCCCATTCTAGTAATACCTTTAACAACTCCAGAAGCAGTCATAGTATCTGCTACTAGCATAGCATGTTTTTTATCAACATCTAAACCTTGTGAATTAATAACATTCTCAATTTCATTTATTATAGCCTGACGAGCAGCTTCTATTCCAAGAATATTTGCTATTTCATGTAAATCATTTGTTATAACTCTTGATTCATCAACGCCTTTAAACTTTAAAACATCTTTGAGATTAGAACCAGCTGTTAGTATAACATAATCCTTACCTTTTTTTACAACTAATACTTGTGATATTTTTTTAACTCCAGACAATATAACTTCTTTTATTTTTTCCTTGGTTCTATAAATTGATTTAAAATCATCTTTTGACATTTCTAAAACTAAACCATCATTTGTCTTTTTACAATCAAATCCTTTATCATTTAAGACCTCAACAACACTATCTATACCAATATGTATACTTTTTAATGAAGAAGAATTTATTTCTATCTTAATACTTTTTTCTGCAAAATCAATAGATATTGAAGACATTATTTCTTTTAATTTTACTTCCTTTATTTTTTCTGCAATTATTTTGGAATCCTTCTCATTATTATGAGCATCATCTAAATAAATTTCCATAGCTGGTGTTTTTGGGACCTTTCTAGCATCTAATATTTCTATCAAACGAGGAAGACCTGTCGTTACTTGAAACTCCGAAACTCCAGCAGAATGGAATGTGTTTAAAACCATTTGAGTAGAAGATTCTCCGAAACTTTGAGCAGTAACTAAACCAATAGCCTCTCCAGGAGCAACTTTTTCATTTTTATGAGCACCAGAAATATCGATTCCATCATTTCCATAAATAAATTGAACTATATTTTGAGAAGCATCTCTTACAGTACCATCATAAGCAACTATTAAATCTTGAAGAGCATTTGCTAATCTTCTATATAAATAACCTGATTTAGGTGTTCTTAAAGAAGTATCCATAAGACCATCTCTACCAGTCATTGCACCAAAGAATAGTTCTACAGGACTCATTCCATCCATGAAAGAACTCTCAATAAATCCTCTTGACTTAGGAGATAAATCGCCCTTCTCAAAGAAAGGTAAAGTTCTACCCGTATAACCAAAATCAATTCTACGACCATTTAATACCTGTTGGCCTACAGTACAAGCCATCTGAGTAACATTAAGCATGCTCGCTCTAGCTTTAGCACTTATCATGTTATGAACATTATTATTTTCACTAACATCAGCCTTTACAATATCTCCGATTAAAGTTCTAACTTCATTTAATATTTGCATTATTTTAATTTCCCTTGTTTCTTCAGAAGTCTTTCCAGGTAATAATTCCAAATCTTTACTATAATAAGATTCAATAATTTCTTTAGTTTTTAATTCAGCATCAGCTAAAATTTTTTTGGTCTTTTTTTGAACTTCAGGACCTACATTCATATCTTCAATTGAAACAGTAAAACCATTTCTTGATAGAAAAGTAACACCTAAAGAAAAAACTTTTTTTAGTACATCCATAGTAGCATCTCTGCCCAATTCTTTATCTAAAACTTTTAAATCTTTACCACTCCCTTTTCTAAAACCAAATGGAGTCATCCCTTTTCCTCTATACTGTTTTGGCAAAACTGCATCAAAAACACTAGAGCCGTCATTCATCTTATTTAAAGAAAAATCTTCAACGCCAACAGAATATAATAATTGAGATGCTTCTTTTTTATCAAATTTTCTTTTATTTATTAAATAATTACCAGTAGCTGCATCATCAATACAACCCATTAAATTCATATTGTTTTTTGGTGAAAATAAATTAGCATTAACATTCAATAAAATTTTTGCTTCAGCAAGAGCTTCTTCTGTCTGAGGACCGTGTACATTCATTTCATCACCATCAAAATCCGCATTATACGGATTACAAGAAGCTGGATGCATTCTAAAAGTATTAAATGGCAATACCTTAACATAATGAGACATCAAATTAGCTCTATGCAAAGATGGATGTCTATTGAATAAAACAATGTCACCATCGATTAAATGTCTTTCAACAATATAACCAGGTTCTAACTCTTCAGAAATACCTTCTCTTAAATCGTCAGTAATTCTTTTTCTTCTTCCATCAGGCCTAATAACATAATTTGCTCCAGGATACGCTGTAGACATTATTAATTTTTTACATCTATTAATATTTAGAGAAGTTACCTTTTCGGGCACAGTAATTATTTTAGCAACATCCAAAGGTATACCTATTTCATTAATATTCAAACTAGGATCTGGAGAAATAACAGTTCTTGCAGAAAAATTAACTCTTTTTCCTGCTAAATTTTTTCTAATCCTCCCTTCCTTACCTTTTATTCTTTCTGTTATCGTCTTTAAAGGTTGTCCACTTCTATGTCTTGCAGGAGGAACTCTTGCAATAGAATTATCGAAAAATGTAGTAATATGATATTGTAATAAGTCCCACAAATCTTCAATAATAACTTCTGGAGCACCAGCATTCAAGTTTTCCCAAAGTCTTTGATTAGCTCTTATAATATCAGATAATTTATGAGTCAAATCATCTTCACTTCTTTCTCCAGATTCTAATGTTATAGAAGGTCTAACAGTAACAGGAGGAACTAACATTGAAGTTAGAACAGCCCATTCTGGTCTCAATGTTTTTGGATTTATCCCTAACACTTTTAAATCTACATCTGAAACTTTTGCTAAACGCTCTCTTATCTCAGAAGGAAATAATCTTCTTTTCCCAACCTTAAATGAAGATGGTTTCTCTATTTTAACTCTTTCCTGAATGATACCACAATAAGGACATTTTTTTCCATCTTTAGCTTTCTTTAATCTTTCTTTTAATTCTTTATTTAAATCATCTTCATCCTTTATTAGAACTCTACCACAAGCTTCACAAGTACTTCTTAAAACCAAATCAATTATAGTCATATATTTTATATGAATAACTGGTCTAGCTAATTCTATAACACCAGGATGTCCTAAACACTCTTTTAACCTACCACCACAAGTCCTACATCTAACTCCAGGATCAACAGCTCCAAGTCTTAAATCCATAAGGCCACCATCAACCGGATATCCATCAACATCATATAATTCAGGTGTAACAATTTTTGCAACACTAATCTTTTTTATTTCTTCCGGACTAAGCAAGTGAAAATTCATCGCTTTTATTTGTTTCCTAATAATTTCCATATTATTCGTATTTGTTTTTTAGTTCAAATTTAGTTAATAAATGTAATCCTTGTAATTCTTCTAATAATAATTTAAAGGCATAAGACATTTCAATTGGTTCAACTTGATTAGAATGACATAAACTACAAACTCTCTTCTTATGTATTTGATCATCTATAACTAAAGAACCACATTTTGAACAAATATGAACAACAACCTTATCTGAATCATATCTTTCCTTTAATAACAAAGATGCACCATGTCCTACTAAAGCTTGCTGCTCCATCTCTCCTAATCTTAATGCACCACCTCTAGACCTACCTTCAATCGGTTGTCTAGTCAATAACGCAACTTTTCCAGAAGCTCTAGCATGAACTCTATCCGCAACCATATATTTTAATTTCAAATAAAACATATTTCCAATAAAAATTTTAACTGGCATTTTTTCTCCTGTTATTCCGTTATAAAATATTTCTTTACCATTTTCTCTAAATCCTAATTTTTTTAAATTTCCTTCTAAACTGTCTAAGCTCTCTCCAGTAAATGGAGAAGCATCTATTATTCTACCAGATAAAGCAGCAACTTTTCCAGAAAGAATATCCATAACATATCCCATAGTCATACGAGATGGAACTCCGTGAGGATTAAACATAATATCTGGAGTTATACCTTTACTTGTAAATGGAATATCTTGTTCTGGAACAATAGCTCCAACAACACCCTTTTGTCCATGAGGACAAGAAAATTTATCCCCTAATTCAGGAACTCTAAGAACTCTAGTTCTAACTTGAACAACTTTATTACCTTCTTTATCTTGAGTAACAAAAACCGAATCTATAACTCCACTTTCTTCCTGTCTTATAGCAGTAGAACTCTCCTTTTTATTTTGTAAAGAAATTTCTCTAGCTTCACTCAAGAACTTTGGAGGAGAGACTTTTCCAATAACAATATCTCCTTCATGTAAATCAGCTTCAGGGAAAACGACTCCATCATCTTCTAAATATTTATAACTTTCTTCCATTCTATAACCAGAAGTATCTTTTTCAGGAATACCTATCTCATCAGACAATCCACCTGCATAATGAAGTTCAATAGAACTATAAGGTCTAAATCTTGTACTTCTACCTAAACCTCTGTCGACAGAACCTTTATTTAAAACTATAGAATCTTCTATATTATAACCATCATAAGGCATAATTGCTACAACTAAATTTTGACCAACTGGATGTACATTTAAAGTATCATATACAAAACTTCTAACAATTGGTCTTTGAGGGTAATGCAGTATAGAAACATCTGTATCCATTCTTATTAAATAATTTGCAGAATATATTCCTAAACCCTGTCTATAAGCTCTAGAACCACCCTTAACTAAACGAGCAGGAGGATTATGATTAGCAAAAGGAATCATGGCTACACTAATTCCCAAAACATCAATCTTATCTATTTCAAGATGTGTGTGATTTTGAGTTAAATCTTTTTCATCAATAGCTATTAAACAATTATCTTCCTCTCCTGCATCCAAATATTCTAATATTCCTTGTTTAAACAAATCATCCCAAGATAAAATTCCTTGTTTTACCATCTGTAAATGTTCATCCTTTAACATTGGAACACCATTTTCAACAACAATTAAAGGCCTTAAAACTCTTCCATGTTCACTATTCAAAGAAATTGTATCTAAAGATTTATCAAATTTTATAGACATTTCTACAGGAAGATTTCCATTTCTACGTTCATTTCTAACAGATTTAACAAAAGAATCTACATCATTGACAAAACCAATAAAACGACCATTAAAAAAAACATCAATTAATCCGGAATCAAAAGATAATTTACATTTTTTTAAAATTTCCAATAATTCATTATAATCCAAATTAGAGACGTTAGAAATTCTCGCTAAAAGAGCCAAATTCTTTCTAAGACCAATTTCACTTCCCTCAGGTGTTTCTATAGGACAAAATCTTCCATAATGTGTTGGATGAACAGTTCTTGCTGCAAAATTTTCTTGTTCTCCAGCTAAAGTAGAAGTAACTCTTTGTAATTGACTCATCATAGCAAAGGAATTATTTTTATCCATATTTTGAGTAACTCCAGTTCTTTCTCCAATCCAAGAACCTGTTGCGATAGCAGATTCTATTCTATGAGAGAATAACGTCGACTTTGCAAGTGTTTTTATAGAATAAAATTTTCTTCTTTTAACAGTTTTTTGTAAAGAATGTTGAACTTCTCTTAATAATATATTCATATTAACCCTAAACAAATCAGCCAATAAATCTCCAGACATTCTTATTCTTTTATTAGCATAATGATCTTTATCAGTTATAGAATCTTTTGGACTTTCTTTTGCTACATAATATTGTTTAATAAATTTACATAAACTTCTAGCCTTTTCTATTCTTGAAGATTCATCTAGTCCTATATGAGGTAAAAAATAAGAATCTATTCTTTGTAAAGTTCTAGCTAAGATTTCCTTTGTAGTTCCTTGTAATGCATTTTTCTCCGCTATCCACATAAGTGCATCATTTTGATTAGCAATAGAAGAGTGTTCAAACATATTAACAACTAAACTATCTGTTTCCTTTCCAATCAATTTAGAAATTTCAGCATCAGAAACTAAACCAAGAGCTTTTAATAAAATCATTGCAGGAATATCTCTAAATCTTGAAAAATTCAACTCTAATATCCCATCATTATTTTCAGTTAAAGAAACTGGAATTTTATAGGCTCCTCTCTGTGAAAACAATCTTAACATTAAGACCCGTCTAGTTTTCTGAAATTCTATAAAAGTTTGATTACTAGCTAAGTCTTCAGCCATTATCATAACCCTCTCATTTCCATTTATTAAAAAATATCCTCCAGTATCCCTCGGATCAACATAATTATTAATTAACTCTTCTTCAGACATCCCATGTAAATTACAAACATTACTTTTAACCATAATAGGAATACGCCCTAAATCAACAGTAGCACTCTCGGCTTGTCCTGCATAATTTATAGTCATTTCCAACTTTATTGGAGCAGAATAAGTTAAATTTCTAAGCCTCGCTTCAGCAGGTGTGATAAATTTCTTAGAACCATCTGATTCTATAATATCAGGTTTCCCAACACTAATTTTCCCTAATTTAATTTCAAAATCTTCATCTGGAATATTTTCAGAAAGATCATTAACAATTTCTTGCATTTTACTTTCTATAAAATTATTAAAAGATCTTATATTAGATTCAACTAAAGAATAATTTTTTAAATAATTTTTAACCAAAACATGTTCTTTATCCATCAAACTACAACTCTATAATAAATAGAATCCCCCCTTTTTATCTCAACAACATCACCTTTTGAGAATTTATCTGATAAAGCCACATCTTTTAAAGAAATTTTTGGAAATTGACTTAAACCAATATTAAACTTTTCAAGAATTTCGCTAACTTCTTTTTCATCAAGTTTTTTATGTTGTGGTTGTAAAGTGTGCATTGTTTATTCTTTGAGAATTTATCCTAGAAAAATTATAAAAACTTCCTTTAAAAACCTTTCGGAGAATTGTTTAATAACAAAAAAATCAAATATAGCTAAAAAATGGCCTCGACGGGATTTGAACCCGCGACACCTGGATTAAAAGTCCAGTGCTCTACCAGACTGAGCTACGAGGCCAGTATTGTAAATATACATTATAAAACCTTTAAAAACCTAACTATTATTTAAAAATAATTACATTGTTCCGTCTTCATTAAACCCAGAATCATCAGAATCGTTTAAAATCTTTTCAGAAACAGATTCTTTAATATCTTCATCACTTATAGAATTTATTATATGTTTAAAATCTAAAAATTTATCTGCAGGAATTCTTGTTCCAGCTTTTGTAAAACCAGTATATTTTTGATTCTTTACAAACTCTCTAATTGTTAGACCTTTCTTCCCACCGAAATCGTCAATTCTTATAATTATTTCCGTATCTTGATTTTTTTGAATTTTTCCTATATCCTTTTCCATATTTTAATTTAGAATCATAAGTTTATAAAATTATAGTTAATTTCGGGATAAGTTTAAATAAAATAAAAATATAATAAATATAGTTAACAACTCAATGTAAAGATGCCGTATATCTTCTAACTATTTTTGGTTCTACAATTGGCTTATTAATATATTTTATTTTTTGATTTTTATTTCTAAAAAATAATAAAATAATAAAAATTATTAAACAAAAAACAAATATACAAACAATTATCCATAAATATTTTAAGCTTTTTTCATTTTTATCTAAATAATATTGAGATTCGTTAGTAAAATTATTTGATCCTTTTTCGATATCTAAAGGAATAGAAATTTCTTCCCTTGTTATATTTTTATCTTTACTTATATTATTCGAATTAATCAAACTACTATTAGTTATAGTTAAAAAATAAGAAATATCATCATCCTCTGAAGAATATTTTTTGTAAATATTGTTTTTTTCATCATAATCAAACTTTGTAGAAAATTCTATTTTCACTCTGCTTAGATTGAGATTTAATGGAATCGGAATATCCACACTAACATTTCTTATTTCTCCAGAAGACATATTTTCTATCTCAATGACACTACTTAGATTTAAAAAATAATTATACGCGATAACGCCAACTTTTTTTTCAGAATCCCCTAAATTAACAATAGTTAAAATATATTTTTCTGTTTTTCCAAAAAAAGAATTACTATTTCCATACACTTTCTTTATAATAACATCATTTTCATTTTTTTCAACATTAACATAAATAGGACTAGTTTTTGTTTTAGCTTTTAAACTTTGACAATCATTATTATTATAAACTTTAGAATATAATTCATAATTACCCGAAGATAAATCACTATTTAATAAAAAATTAAAATTAATAGTAGTTGAATTCCCCTTCTCAAGAGTAATCTTCTTTATAACAGAATCTTTAGTAAAATTAATATCTTTTTTATTTTCATCCAACAAAACAAGTTCTACAAATAAGTTTTCATTATAATTATTATTTTCTATTTTAACATCTATTCCGATTTCATCATAAGGTTTCCAGTTCCAACTTCCTAACTTCGCTAAATTTTTATCAGAAATACTAATAATATTCAAATCTTCAACCTCTATATTCTCTTTATTACAAACACTTGGATAATTTAAGTTTAAAACTATTTCATTATTTTGAACGCAAAAAGAATCCTCTGAACCCTTTTTATAAAATTTTACAATTAATTGATAATCATCAAATTCAATATCTTTATCTATTTTAAACTCAAATGAAACACTTCTTCTTTCATCAGCACCTAAAATAAATTCTTTTGATAAATCATTTATATTTTCTGTTATATTTGAGAGTTCTCCATTTTTCAAAAATCCCATTTCGAGTATATATTTTTCTGAAGATGATTTTAAATTCCAAACACGAACTTCAACTTCAATATGTTGATTTACTTCCCAATTCCACTCTTTATTATTTTCTATTAACATATCACTCAAAGATATTATCCTTAATTCCTTTTGACCATTTATTTCATCGGAACAGAATTCAAAACTATTTACAAATCCAATTAATAATAATAGCATAAAAATACTAATCACTTTTTTCATAACATAAAAATTCTAATTTTATATTTAAATTTATACGTCTTCTAAAATATACAAATAAAAACAACTAATCCTCTAATTTAAATTGTCTAACATTAATCTTAGCTTCTTTAAACATTTTTTTTGATGCTTTAACCTGATCAGTATAAGAATATTTATCAGAAGCAAAGATTACCTCTTTTATTCCTGATTGTATTATTAATTTAGCACATTCATTACAAGGAAATAATGTTACATAAATACGACAATTTATTGTATCAACTGTAGAATTTATTATTGCATTAGCTTCGGCATGAACTACATAAGCATATTTTGTATTTAGAAAATCTCCTTCTCTTTTTAATGGGAAATTATTATCATTACAATATCTAGGAAATCCATTAAATCCTAAACCAACAACTCTATTTCTTGAATCAACAATACATGCACCAACTTTTGTGGATGGATCTTTACTTTTCAAAGAAGCTACATTTGCTATACTCATAAAATATTCATCCCAACTTATATTTGGTAATTTACATATTATATCATTATATAATTCTTCTATTTTTTTATTAACATCTTCTAAAGAACCATCATTAATTAAATGAAATTTTGCCTTTTTTATACACTTTCCAACACCTTGACCAGTATTTTTCTCGCCAACTCCAAAATCTTTTTTATCTACCAATATAAATTTTTCAAAAGTCATTGGATCACTTTCTCTATTTCTTTTAACCATTCTTTCAAATCTAATTTTAACAGGAGCATCAACAGCAATTAAAAAAAAATTCTTCATTTTAGAAAATTCTTCAAATTCAGCAGGATTTCTTATTCCGTCAATTATAACATCTTTATATTTTTGAGATTTTATCAAATTAATCGCCATTTTTGCTAGAACACCTCCTCCAGATTCTTCTCTTAATTTATTTCCTAAATTTTGCAAATTTTCTCTAGTAATCTCAATTTTTTTTTCTTTTGCAACTTGTCTTAATTCATCAGATAAAGAAATATACACAAAATCTTTTGATTTAAAATAATCACTAACAACTCCTTTTCCAGAAGCTAAAGTTCCAGTTAATCCAATTATCATATAATTTTTCATAGAACTATCTTTTTAAAAAAATATACTCTATATAATATATAATATATCATAACAATGAATCAATACTTATCACTACAACTATGTTTAAATATATTTCAAATAATTTATGATTATGATAAAATTTATACATTTAGCAGACTGTCATTTAGGAGGATGGCGTCAACAAGAACTACAAGATCTAAACTTTAAAACTTTTCAAAAAGTGATAGAATTAGCTCTTGAAGAAAATCCTGATTTCATTTTAATATCTGGAGATTTATTTGATTCAGCATATCCACCAATAGAAATTTTAAAGGATACATTTGCAGAATTTAAGAAAATAGCTGATAGGAAAATTCCGGTATACCTTATAGCAGGATCTCATGATTTCTCGGTTTCAGGAAAAACTTTTTTAGAAGTATTAGAAAAAGCTGGATTTTGTAAAAATGTTGGAATTTATGAATTTAAGGAAGATGGAAGTATTATGTTAAAACCATATATGCATAATCAGATTGCAATTTACGGATATCCTGGAAGAAAATCTGGAATGGAAATTAATGATTTGAAAAAAATATATTTTGATTCAGTTCATCCATTTACAATTTTTATGTTACATACAACA
This sequence comes from Candidatus Woesearchaeota archaeon, assembly GCA_964612895.1. Lineage (GTDB taxonomy): Archaea > Nanobdellota > Nanobdellia > Pacearchaeales > GW2011-AR1 > JAGVXH01. Next base: position 81,119 of record CAZTFL010000001.1, on the reverse strand, counting down.
ATAAATGAAGTTGCAATGTTTAATATGGAATCTATAGATAAAAGAACTTTACCTTTAGCAAATTATTATGCATTAGGACACATTCATCAAGTCAAACATATACATGAGGGTGGACAACATTTTGTATACCCAGGACCTGTATTCCCTAATAATTTTCAAGAATTAGCTGATCTTCAATGTGGAAGCTTTCAAATAACAGAAATAAGTGATAAAATTAATACAAGAAATATAAAAGTGCCTATAAAAGAAATCGCTAATATAGAAATAGAGATAGAAAATGGATTAACAGCAACGGAAGAAATAATATCCTCAATAGATAAATATAATTTAAGAGATAAAATTGTCTTATTAAAATTATTTGGAATATTAAATATAGGAAAGACAGGAGACGTCCAATTCGATAAAATTGAAGAATTTATAAAAAAGAAGGGTGCATACTCTTATTTAAGGAATACTTCTCAATTAAAAACTAATGATACTCAAATAAACTTAATAAATGATAATTTTGATAATATTGAAAAAATAGAACAAAGTATAATACAAGAATATGGTAAGGAAAACCAAAATGAATATAATAAATATATACCACAAATAATGAATATATTTTCTAATGAAAAAAACGAAGACGAAAAAAGTGCAGTATTTGAAGATAGATTAATTTCTGAAATAAAAAACACTCTTAATTTGAAAGATTTAATATGATAATAAAAAAACTGATTTTAAAAAATATAAGAAGTTATGAAAACGTTTCAATAGATTTTTCTCAAGGATCAACTCTGCTTTCTGGAGAAATCGGTTCCGGGAAGACATCTGTATTATTAGGTATACAATTTGCATTATTCGGATTACAACCAGGACAAAAAGGTACATCACTATTAAGACAAGGAGAAAATGAAGCATATGCAAAAATAATTTTTGAAATAGATGGGCAAACAATATCATTAGAAAGAACAATAAAAAAAAGCAAATCTGGATCAATCACTCAAGAATATAATCAACTATCTATGGACGGACAAATTTATGAATTATCTACGTTAGAAATGAAAAATAAAGTAATGGAAATTTTAAATTATCCAAAAGAATTCGCGAAAAAAGCAAATATATTATACAAGTATACGATATATACACCTCAAGAAGAAATGAAATCCATTATCATAGAAAGACCTGAGATAAGACTTGATACAATTAGGCATATATTTGGAATAGATAGATATAAAAAAATTCAAGAAAATTCTAAAATATTTTTACAAAAAATAAAAGAAACAATTAAAATAAAAGAAGTTCTTATAGGTGAATTGAATTTACTAAAAGAAAAATTAAAAGAAAAAACTGAAACAAAAATATTATTATCAAAAGAAACAAATAATTTAATAATTGAAAAGAATAAGATAAAATCTGAAATAGAAAATATAGAATATAAACTTAATAATTTACAAATACAAATATCAGAAAACCAAAAAATTTTAACACAAGCAGAATATAAAAAAGCAACATTACAACAAAAAAAAATAATGTATACAAAAATAGAAAAAGAAATAAATATGATGAATAAACAAATATCAGAAAAAATAGATTTTTCAATTGAAAGATTAAATTCTGTAAATATACTAATATCAAAACATAAAAATATATTGGAAGAAAAAACAAAAATATACTTAGATATAAATTCAAAAGTAATGTCCTTAGAAATTCAGAAAGAAAAACCATTAAAAATAACAGAACATATTCTTTCTTTAGATAATTGTCCAACATGTTTCCAAATAGTAAGTTTAGATCATAAAGAAAAAATTGTTAAAAAAAATAAATATGAAATAGAAGAAATAGAAAGAGAATTAGAAGAAAAAATACTAATAAAAGATCAATTAATAAAAGAAATTAAAAGAGAAAAAGAATTAATATCAGATTATGAAACAGATAGAAATTTCTTAGAACAAAATAAAATTAAATCAGAGCATCAAAAAGAAATAGAAATTAAAATAAAAAGTGAAACATTTGTATTAGAAAGATATTCTAATGAAATCTCAGAATTAGAAAATTCAATAAATGATTTAAAAACTGAAATAAATAAATTTGAGAGTATCAACGATGAATATAATAAAACAAAAAATAATATTAATGAAATAATTCAAAAACAAAGATATGTAGATATACGCTTCGCAGAAAAAAATAAAGAATTAGAATTGTTAAAATTACAATTAAATGACTTATCGAAAGAAATAGAAACAAAAGAAAAATTTAAAGAACAAATAATTATATTACGAAATTTACAAGATTGGATTGAAGATAAATTTTTGTCTTTAATAATTACAACTGAAAAAAATGTTTTAGGAAAAATACGTATAGAATTTTCCAATATATTAGCAAATTGGTTTAATGTTTTGGTTGATGGACCACTATCCATTAGATTGGATGAAAATTTTACACCAATTATAATAAATCAAGATTATGAAATCGATTATGAATTTTTATCTGGAGGAGAAAGAACAGCCATTGCATTAGCATACAGATTAGCATTGAATCAAGTACTAAATTCTATATTATCAAAAATAAAAACAACAGATATTGTTATATTAGATGAGCCCACAGACGGATTTGCATCAGAACAAATCGATAAAATAAGAGATATTTTTGAACAAATGAATGCTAAACAAATAATAGTAGTTTCACACGAACAAAAAATAGAAGGATTTGTTGATCATATATTAAAAGTTAAAAAAGACTTTTCAAGTAACATAGAAAAAACTAATTAGATTTTGGAATATTTTTTATCTGACTTTCATAATATTTATTTCTATAAACATCACGATTAATTTTTTCTTTTGATATTAAAGTTAACATCTTTTGATTTATCTTATTTTGGAATTCAGATTCTCCACATAAACAAGAAGCAAACCTACAAATCTCTTTTGAAACACAATTATTAGGATATTCCACACTTATTGGAGTTTTATTATGTAAAGATACTACCATTTTTTTACTATCTTTTATTTTTGCCAATACTGGAATTTCATAAATATCTTCTATTTCTGATAAATTATATTCATGTTTTGGAGAACGAATTTTATTAACAATAATTCCTTCGATCGGAGTTTTTTCTTCCTTAGCCATATTAGCAGCCTTTAATGAAGTTTTCAAAGTAACATTATCTGGAGAAGTCACAATAAACACTTTATCTGATGCTCTGATAACAGATTTTAATTCTTCTTGATTAGGCGAAGAATCTAATATGATAAAATCGTATCTATTCTTATATTTTTCCAGTATTTTTTTTAATTTTGAAACATCAACATTTCTTTCATGATTAATAGATGCAGGAATTATATCAACACCGAATGCTTCATAAATAGAATTATGTAACGGAACATCTTCTAAACAATCATGTAAAGTAAAATCACTTATAACATTAAGGTATAATCCTATATTTGGAGCCGAAAAATTCGCATCAACCAATAGAACTTTTTTATTATATTTTCTAACAAGATTAACCGCGGTTTCAAGTGCTAAAGTGGTCTTTCCAACACCTCCTTTAATTGATATAAAAGCAATAATTTCACCCATTTTACATATACTAAAAAATATATAATCTATTATATAAATCTTCTCAAATTAATATAAATATTCTTCACCACTTAATCTATAATCAAATATTTGATCTAAAGAAAACCATAAATATAATTCTCTTTTTGCATCATTTTCGTCAGAAGACGCATGAACTAAATTTTTTAAAACCTTTTCTTTCCCATCAGCATATTTATAACTCATATGAGAGAAATCTCCCCTTATAGTCCCAGGAATTGCTATTTTTGATTCTGTAGAACCAACAAGTTTCCTTACATTTTCAATAGCATCAACACCTTGAACAATCATAGCGACAACAGGACCTTCTGTTATATAATCTATTAACCAATTATAAACATTTTCTCCTTTTCTTTGAACTATATCATCAGTATAATGTTGTTTTGCAAAATCCTTTTGAATTCTAGTCATTTTTAATGCTACAATTTTAAGACCTCTTTGCTCAATCCTTCTTATTATTTCTCCCGTTAATCCTCTAGCAACTCCATCAGGTTTAACTAAAACAAAAGTTTGTTCCATCATTTTAAAAATCTTCCTTTATTTTATGTTTTGGTCTTGGCTTTCTATTTCTTCCACGACCTGTAAGTAAATCATTTAATTTTCTTTTTCTTCTAGCAACTCTCCAGCTTCTATTTCTATCAAATCTTTTTGGCTTATTCTTGCTGGGCATAATCATCTTCCTCATCATTTATTACCACATCAGTAGTATTTTCTTCAACTATATCATCCATAGATTCTTCATTTTCAGATATATCAATTTTTCCTAAATCTACTTTTGAAATGTTTTTAGCATCCCAAACTCTTAAATCACAAAAAGCTAAAGGATAAATCTTCTTTAATTTAGGAAGTATACTTTTTTGAAATTCTGAATTAAATAAAGATTCAACTATATCCAAATAATCATTATTCTTAACATATTCAACTATATTTTCCTTAGCTATTTCTCTTAATCTTTTTCTAACAGCTCTTGAAACTTTCTTTCTAGTTATCAATAATGGTTTAATATTCACAGTTATCCCATCTTTAGTTACAACAATAAAAGAATCTTCAACATAATCAATTTTCTTTCTAACTATCTTAACAACATAAGAAGTCAATAATTCCATTCTTTTTGGAACAGCAATTAAATTATCATTAAATTTCATAATTTGAAAAGTTGCATTTAATCCCTTTCCTCTTAATTTTCTAGATAAATCTAATTTTATTGTTTTATTATTTAAACTAGAATTAGTTCCCAATGCTTCTATTGATGTTTTCAATAACGGAACTTCAATATCTACAAATTTTTTCTTTTCTGCCATTTTATTCTATTGTTAATTTACTGGTCCTCTTCCCTTTTTTTTGATATTTAGATTTACCACAAACTGAACAAGTGTACATAACATTCGTTTTTTTTGTTGTTTTTCTTTTTCCTTTCTGTTGATTTTTCATACGAGAATACCTTCCCTTATTCCCGATTCCTCTCCAAAGACCTCTAGCCCTAATTCTTATTTTACCACCACGTTTCAAACTACCAGCTTTATTTTTACTAGGTTCTTTAAGTTTTTGTTCTGTTTGTTTTTTACAATAAGGACAATATCTTTTTGTGTTTTTAGGCCTTTTCATGAAATACTATTAATTTGTTGCTTTTTAAAGTTTTGCGTATTATGTGTCGCAGTTACTATTATAAATATTAATATCTTATTTAAAGTATGAGAATAAAATTAATAGAACCAAATCAAAGAAAATTTTTAGAATTATGTAAAGAGAAACTTAATGCAGTAAGTGTTTTTTCTATTTTGCAATTTGGAATAGATTGCACTACTAATTCACTAAAAAATTATTATACTCAGAGACGATTATTACCAGAAAAATTATTCGAGGATTTATGTCATCTAACAAAAATAAACAAATCAGAATTAAATTATAAAAAATTAGAAGAAAATTGGGGGAAAATAAAAGGAGGAAAATCAAGAAAAATAATTTGAATCTAAAATATCTCTTTCTATACTTTCAAATGAACCACTTTTTAATATTTCAAATATCTTTAATTTGATTTCTTGCCATTTTTTATAAGAATCAATAATAAAATTTGCTGTTTCATTTTCTGAATATATTAAATCTAATTTTATTGAATCAATATTTATTTTTGATAATTCAAAGTAGATAAGTTTTAAATCAGATGATTTTTTATCCGAAAGACTTTTTATTAAACGTGTTAAAAATAAAGGAGCATTAGAAAAATTAATAAAAAGTTCTAATAATTGTAAATAAGCAGATATTTTTTGAGAAATTGCTTTTCTTATATCCCTTAAAATAAACAGAGAATCTGAATCTAAATGTCTTAAAATCTCAAAATCTTCATCTAGTTTATCTAATTCAGGTAAATTATACTTAAAACTAGTATAAATTTTTCTTATTTTTTCAATATCTTTTTCATTATTTTCATTTTTCATACTTTCTTTACCTTTTAATATTTTATAAAGCTTCATATAAACACCATAAAAACTTATCCTTTTTCCATCAAAAGGATTATAAACCCTCATTTTCTTTACTAAATATAGGAAAAATAAGGACTAGAAAAGGTAAATAATCATGAATTCTTTTATACTAAATTTTGGAGGAAAAACGTATGGCTTATAGTGATGAACCAAGAGAAATGTTTAAAGCTGTTTGTTCTGATTGTGGCAGAGAATGTGAAGTACCATTCAAACCAACAGAAGGAAAACCTGTAAGATGTCCTGATTGTTTTAAGAAAAGCAGACCATCTAATGGTAGAAGAAGCTTTAATAGCAGAGATTCTGGTAACAGATTCGGTGGAAGACGAAATAACACTAGTAGATTCGGCGGCTCTAATGACAGACCAAGAGAAATGCATAAAGCAAAATGTGCAGACTGTGGTAAAGAATGTGAAGTACCATTCAAACCAACAGGTGATAAACCTGTTTATTGTAGAGACTGTTATATGAATCATAGAAATTAAAACGTCTAAAACAACATTTATTTTTTATTTTTGAGTTAAATATTTAAATCCTCTTTTTCGAAAATAATTTGTGAAGAACAAAATAATTCATGAATTAAAAGAACATATACCATTTACAGCATTTGCTACGATATTTGCGGTAATAATAACGATTATATTTTCGTATTTTTTAAAATATAAATACTCTGAAAATATATTTGAAATTTCTCATATTTTACATGTATTTTTTTCAGCATTTGCTACAACAATAGTATTTCATAAATATAATAAATCAATAATAAAGGGATTATTAGTCGGTGTTTTTGGATCTATACTTATTGGAACACTTAGTGATGTGATTTTTCCGTATCTTGGTTCTTTTATTTTAAATTTAAATCCTCATATTCACTTTCCAATTATTGAAAAACCAATAATAATAATTTTATCCGCACTTTTTGGGATTTTAGCTGGAACGAAATTCAAAAAAACTAAATTTCCACATCTTCTTCATGTTCTTATTTCTGTATTCGCAAGTTTATTTTATATAATTAGTTTTGCAAATATAAACACACTTTCTTTATGGATAGTTTCTTTTATTATAACATTTATTTCAGTATTAATTCCGTGTTGCCTTAGTGATATAATATTCCCAATTCTTTTTATAAAAAAAACTAAATAATTTTACTCCAATTAAGACCTAATATTAAAGCACCAATTAGAAAAATTATTGACAAACTTAATATTATTAAAAAATAAGACATTTTTAAACCTAAAACTTTTTTTGATAAAAATTTTACTTTATTAGTGTTATTTATTTCAACAGGAGTAGATGATAAATTATTTACATTTCTTTGATTAAAAGTTATGTTATTAACATAATTAGAAGCTAAAATAACACTATTAACATCATAACCAGCATTAACAATAGACTGCATAGCATTATTAATATTTTCTCCTCTCATTAAAGCATTTTTTAATCCAGCTATTATGTCTTTAACGACATCTGTTAAATTTTCATCTATCGGTTCAACAAATTCATTTTTTTCATTTTCTTTTTTTTTAAAAAAATTAAAAATGTTCATATTTTTAGAATTCCCCCATCAATTACACAATGAGCATCTTTTCCCTTCTTATATCCTTCTTCTTTTAATAAATCCATCATTCTATCTATCTTATAAGGATCTGCATGTGAAGGAATAACATGTCTTGGAGATAAAATTTTTAAAAAATCTCTTAAGTCTTCTCTACTTGCATGTCCAGAAACATGAGCATCTCTATAAATTCTAGGTCTATATTTTTTTAATCTACTTTCCATTTTAGAAAATTGTTCTTTATTAATATCTGTAGGAATAACACTCGAAGAAAATATTATACTATCGTTTTGTTCTACCCTATAAGGCAAATCAGCTCTACTTATTCTATCTAATACAGCACCAGGTTCCCCTTGATGACCAGTACAAACTAAAAGATAATCACTTCTATTTTTTGTTACTTTTTTTAATACTGATTCCATCTGTCTTCTATAACGAACAATTTGAATATCTTTTGTAAAATCAGCTAAACCAACATTCTGAGCAGACCTACAATACTTATCCAAACTTCTTCCCAAAAATAAAATTTTTCTATTTAAACGAGTTCCAAAATCAACAATACTCTTTAACCTCTCAATGTGAGAAGAAAAAGAAGTAACAACTAATCCATTTTTCCCAACATGTTCAGGAGTCATTATTTCATCCAATAAAGCTCGAGCTATCTTTTCACTAGGAGTTTTTCTTTCTGTATCAGCATAAAGAGAATCAACAATCATACAAAGAACCCCTTCTTTTCCTATTTCCTTTAGTCTTTTCAAATTTGTTTTCATATTATAAACAGGAGTAGGATCCAACTTAAAATCATTACAATATAATATAGCCCCTTCGTTAGTATGAATAGCAATTATTACCGTCTGTAAAATAGAATGAGTAACATTAATGAACTCAACACGATAACTTCTATTTTTTCCTTTAACATAAAAAGCAGTGTTGGGCTTTACAGCAAATAATTTATTTTTTAGAACCATTTCATTGTCAGTTAATAAACTTTTTAAAATTTCAATAGTAAATGGGGTTCCATAAATCGGTGCATTATATTTATCAGAAGAAAATGGAACACCACCAACATGATCTAAATGTCCATGTCCTATAAATTGAGCTCTAACTTTATCTCGTATACCTCTTATAACACTATCATCAGCTAAGGCACCAATTTTGTTTAAACCCTTCTCACTCATATTTTTATCTGCTTCTTGCATTCCAACAACTGCTGGAAGATACAAACCATTATCTATAAGAAAAACATCCTCGCCTAAATCTATAGCAGTCATATTTTTCCCAACTTCCGTATAACCACCAATACTATAAATATTCACCATCTTAATCAAAATATAAAAAAATATATACTATTTAAAAGCTACTATTATTTGATTAAAAATCGACAATCGAAAGTCATTAAAAATTCAGTACAATATTTGTGATGGTTATAATTTTAATTTTAAATACTAGATAAAAAAGATCATTATAATTTATTACGGAATATTAACGAATCTCTCAATTTACAAATAAAAAGATTTAAATAGTGTTTTATTATTTCGTAGTAATGACTATGGAATATGGATTAGAACAGAGAACTGAAATGGTAACAATAGATGAAGAAATAAAAGAAACCTGTAAATGCATATATAGTAGAATTCAGGACGTTGCACAAAGAAATGGATTAGAGAAAAATGTCCACGTTATAGGTATTAAAGAATATTGTGGAAACTGTCGTGGATTTAATAGTTCATGTGAACACTATTTTAATCTGTCACAATATAATATCAATCATCACAAAGAATTGGTTGTGGGTTATCAACCTATAGCATAATTACTAATACCAAATCAACTTCTTCCTTTTTCGTATAATAATTTAACTTCTGCTTCACTTAACGCTCTGTTCCAAATTTTAACATTTGAAATTGAACCATTAAATGGAAAATCTGTAACACCTCTTATTCCTATTTGATTTATCAAAACATCCAAATTACCATCTCCTGCATATGTTGAACCTATTTTTACACCATCAATATAACAATCATAATTAGAAGTATTATTTATTCTAACTATTATTAAATTAACAAATTTGTTTACTTTAGTCCAATTTAATGCTTTCCAATTATCGCCGTTATTAAAAATTAAAAAACTTGTTCCATTATATCTTACACCCATAGTTGTTCCCAAATTACCCATAAAGTAGGATGTAGTATTTACGTTCCAAAAATTAGCCCACATAGATATAGAAGTTATTTTTATATCATTATTTAAAATTATTTTATCATCTACACCATCAAAACTTGTGTATTGACTACCAACGATTGCTCCACTAACAGTTCCATCATTACCATAAGGTGTTAAATCACTCACTTTTGTGTTTGACTTCATATGTTTTGTTGTTAATGGCATATCTAATACTAACCCTTTATTTAAAGAACCTATACTTGCTTCTTTTGGTTTGTATTGGTCGTAGAGAAGTTTTATTTCATCAGTGGATAAAGCACGATTGTAGACACGAACATCGGAGATAGAGCCTTCAAAAAGCTGACTAGGATTATCTGACCGACCTATTCTTGATGTTACATTTGTTGTAGTAATTTCTCCAACAGTTTTTTCTGCTGATGCCAAAATACCATCTATATATATTTTAAAAACTGTACCATTAGACCAAAGAACAGCGTGATGCCAAACATTATTGCTTATTATATTCGTTGTCCTAATTTCATTTGTATATGGTCCAATAAATCCCATTATTTTACCATCAGACATAGAACCAATCCAATATCCATCATAAAAAGAGCTCTTTTTCATATGATTAAAAATTGATTCATAATCACCACTTGTTTCTCTATAAAACCAACAAGATACAGATAGAGTTGTTCCTAAATCCATAATAGGATTTGCTTGTGTTTCTATATAATCATCAACCCCATCAAAATCAGTAGCACCACCTGTCTTCCCTTTTCTATCAGTAGTTCCACCCACTGTAATTCCACCATTAGCAGTTCCATCATTACCATTTGGTGTTGAATCTTTAGCACCATTCTCACTATCTAATTTCCAATGACCTACTAACCCTTTATTTAAATCTCCAGATGACGTTTTTGGTTTATAACTATCGTACAATAATTTTATTTCATTTTCTGATAATTGTCTATTATAAATTCTAAAATCAGCGACTTTTCCTCTCCAAGCATAACCCGTAGCTCCAGGATAATAATTTGCAATTGTAAACCCACGATTTGTTTGAATCGGATTTTTAAAAACAGCCTCGCCATAAAATTCTCCATCTAAATATAAATATGTTTTTGTTAATTCTGGTTTATTAACAACGCAATAATAATGCCATTCATTTAAAGATGGTTGTACAACATTTATACCACTTTTTTTAAAAGGATTTGAACCACCATCTCCAGTATTCCAAGTTACTGTACTTGAAGTAAAATATAAATCGGGACCTGAATATGTCGCTGAATTACAAGAAAAAAACATTACACTATAAGCCCAAGAATTTGAATTTCCCCATCCACAAAAAGAAGAATCGTTTGTTAAGTTAACTCCTGTTATAGAAATTCTTTCCCCAGTTTCAAATTCCATAGAACCTCCGTTTTCCCCCTTTATTCCCGTAGACAACACAGCCCCATAATTCGTCCCATGATTTGAATTTGGAGTAATGTCTTTTGTGCCTGAAATACTATCAAGAGGATAATGAGCAACTAATCCCTTTTCTAAAGAAGAAATTTGAGAGCTTCCCCCTAAAAAAGAAACAGCATAAGAAATTCCTAAAAAAGAAAATATTGCAAACAAAAAAATAATCAATTTTAATAAATTATTTTTTGATATCCCTTTTTTTATAACAACCTTATTCATAAGAAAAACACTGAATTAAAATATTTAAATCTAATCTAACTAAAAATATCTTCTAACTTCTTTCTTATATAATAAATATCTTTTCCCAAACTTTTTCTCTAGAAATTTTTCTTCATTTAAAACTATTTTATGAGTTAAAACAATTTGTATAACTAATAATAAAAACAACTCTAAAGAATCAGAAACAATTACAATCCCTAAAATAGACAAAAAAGTAAAAAGATATGTTGGATTTCTAGAAAATTTATATAAACCATAATCAATTAAACTCTTTTTCGATTTGAAAAAATTATAATAACCAACATAAGTAAAAGAAACCCCAATTATATATATCAAAATTCCTAGTGATAATAAAAATAAATTATTTGTAAAATTTAAAAAACTTGCAATAAAAATAATTAAGAAATAAATTAATCCAATCAAAAATTCATAAATTAAATCAAATCCGACAGAATTAACTTCTGAGAATTTAGATTTAAAACTTTTATTTATAGATAGAAAAAATATCGGAATAAAAATAAAAAATACTAAAATTCCTAAAACTAACATAATAAAATTAAATTAACAAGATTTAAAAACTTATTTTGTTTTTTTCAAAATAATGGGGCGGTAGCTCAGCGGGAGAGCACATGGCTGAAGACCATGGTGTGGAGGGTTCGACTCCCTCTCGCCCCATATAATAATTCTAAAAATAAAAATCAGTGAGAAATAGGCCACATTCTGTTAAACGCTGTATTCAGACCGTTTATGCTAATATCTGACTAAGCCCAGGTAAACTGGTTGCATCAATTAGGGTGTTCGTTCCATCAATTCTCTTATCATCGTCAGTTGCTTACCTATGATTAAATTAATTATTACTAACTAAATATCACATAGCCCAACCTCAACCTAAATAAAAGCTGTGTCGTTTCTATATCAGAGCCCGACGTCACCGCCGACCACTTTCGTGGCTAATTCTTTGAAAGCTTTACTAATAAATTAGCAAAGGATGTGCAGACCTTCCTTACTGAATAATCAATCATTTTACATTGACAGAACATTTTAAGTTCTAAATTCAGCAATTAGCTATCTCACTGATAATAAATTAAGTTTTTTTTAGTTTTTAAGACTTTTTACTTCTTTTTTAGTATAAAAAACATATGCCCTTTATGATATTTTTCAATTGTTTGTGAATCTACAACCTCAAATAATTCTTCTAATTTTTTAATCTCGTTTTTTATATCTAAATCTTTCTTTGAAATACTAAAAGTTTTAAGAGATAAAAATATTTTACATTCGTTATCAACTATGTTTGAAACAGATTTTATTATATCAACCTGATCCAATGAAGGAATATCCTGAAATAATATATTTATTTTTAGATCTTTAATTTTCGATTCTAAATAATTTACATCATGAGCATCAACAAATAAAGGAATTATATTTTCTCGTTCTTCAGCTAAACGAACTAAAGGAATAGCCATATTAGAAGATTTTTCAACAGCAAAAATGTATCCATTAGTAATGTTAGATAAATGACCTACAGTTGTCCCTGAAGAAGCTCCTAAATATAAAATATTTTCATTTCCATTCAACCCAACATCCATAGACAAATCCAATGCAGCTTTCCACTTACTTCTTTTTGCGTCCCATACATTGGAGTTAATTTCAGACGCGTGATTTCTATCATTTGATTTTTCATCTATTATTTGATTATCAGATGCCCTCAGCACATCGCAACAAGGGTGTTTCATCATCGGGCAAAAGTTTGTAAAGTAATCTTTCTTTAAAAATATTGATAATTTGTTTGCTAATTGTCTAGCTTTTTTACCTTTATCTTTTGATTCTTGAATTTCTTTTGTATAATATAATAATCCATATTTTGGAGAATCTGAATTATTTCTTTTATGTCTAAATAAAGATTTTTCAGCTCCAATAAGTTGAATAGTAGAAGATGGTTTTTTTATTAAATTTTCTATACCCCCCATAGAACATATTAATTTTCCAATTATGTAAGAATCAACTAAATAATAACAATTTGGCATATATTTTTTTATTTCTTTATCAAGTATACCTTTCAATCTTCCCTTCATAACTTTTCCATTATTAAATTTAAAGTTTGAATCAAGTTCATTAAATATAATTTTAAAATAATTTATTTCTTCATCTTCTAAAATCAATCCTTCATTCTTTGATAAATCTGAATTTTTAAAATAATCATAAATCTCTTTTTTATTTGCTTTTCTATATGGACTAAAAAAATAATAAATTTCCATTACTCTCCCAAAAACGTCTGACGACGGATTTTTTTTTAAATCCTCAATTAACCTTGTAAAAAACATTAATACTTTATCTTTAGAAAAAGATTGTTTAATTCTACATTTTGCTTCAAAAATCAAACATTCTCTAAATTCACTATCCATAATAAATTAACATCCTAATCATTTTTAGAATTATCTATAATAAATATAACAAAAAGAACAGTATAAGAAATAAAACTTCAAAAACTTGAAGAAAGATTTAATTTGTAGCTATTAGTAGTTGCATGCTGAATAAATCGCAAAAGCTCAATACTTACACATCAACTCTATCAACGCGGTCTTCTTCCGCGGCCTACGTTATTTCGTTTTGCGGATCGCTTCGTGCTTAGATGCTTTCAGCACTTATCGATTAATGCGTAGCTGCCCAGCCTGCTCGTAACAACTGGTAGACCAGAGGCATCGAACCCTCGTTCCTCTCGTACTAGAAGGTCCTTCCACTCAAATAACAACACGCCAAGTAGATATCAAACAAACTGTCTCACGACGTTCTTAACCCAGCTAACGATCCCTTTTAATGCGTGAACTCCGACACCCTTGGATGCTTATGCACATCCAGGATAGGAAAAGCCGACAGCGATGTACCAAACCGCCCCGTCAATGTGAACTATCGGGGGCGACAAGCCTGTTATCCTTGAGGTACCTTTTCTGACAGTCACCTGACCCATTAAAAGTCATGGTGAGTTCGTTAAGCCCAGCTTTCACTCCTGTTTTTCTTGCTTGTCGAAAAACAGTCAGACAAACTTTTGCCTTTACGCTCTACTCTAGATTTCCGACCTAGATGAGTCTGTCTTTGGGCCCCACAGATACATTTTCTGTGGGGTGCCGCCCCAGCCAAACTACCCGCCAACCGCTGTCCCAGTAAGGTTAGTGGATTTACTAAAAATGAGTGGTGTTACACTTTTGCTCCATATCAGCCGAAACTAATACTTCGACGCTCCCACTTACTCTAAGCACTTATAATAAATTCACAACGGCAGGTTGTAGTAAAGGTCTACAAGGTCTTCGCTTCCCACTTGGCGATACCGGTCTGTTCACCGGTCAAAGATTTCGGAAGCACCGAGTTAGGGACAGTGACAACATCGTTAAGCCGTTCATGCACGTCGCCATTCAGACGACAAGGCATTACGCTACCTTAAGAGCCTCATAGTTAGGCCCGCCGTTTGATGGGCTTTCCACGTCTTGAAAAACGCATTTAGACACCACCACTGGGCAGACTTCACCAAGCATACTTATCCTTTCGGAGCTGCGCTTAGCTATGTTTTTGGTAAACAGTCGTGCCATCCTTGTTACTGTGATCTACTCCCCCCCATAATGAATCATGGAAAAGAATAGACATCCCTTATACCGAAGATACGGGACTATTTATGCCGAATTCCCTTAACTCGTTTAAACTTTCATGTCTTAGCCTTCTAAGCTAGGGTACCAGTGTCAGTTCTTGGTACGGCTAATTACTTTCTATTCAATAGAATTTTCATTGACTCTTGGAATCAGCAGATTCGAGATAATTAGTTTGCTTCTCTTGATTACCATCCACAAATTTCTTATTCTCTATACCTCTCGGCATTCCACCTATCCGAAAGCGTTCCTAATGACATAACAAAAATAATTAGTTCAGGAATATTAACCTGATATCCGTCGTCATACTCAGTTAAGGTATGACTTAGGCGCCGACTAACCCTCAGTTAATTGATAGTGCTGAGGAAACCGTACCCATTCGACATCTTCCGGTTCTCAGAAAGATCTGATCCTACTCACACCAGGATAAGTATTACTAATCGTTCCAGCCTTACTTACGTAAAACCTTCTACACAATTAGTACACCTGCTTACTACAACACTCAACTGAGTGCGTCCAAAGTATCGGTAATTAGTTTTAGCCCCGTCCATTTTCGATGCTTCTATTCTCAATAGGTGAGCTGTTACGCTTTCTTTAAATGATGGCGGCTTCTAGACCTACATCCCCAGTGTCTCAGAATAAAAACTATCTTCGTTACACTTAACTAATATTTTGGGACCTTAACTTCGGGCTCCCTTCTTTGGGTTTCGTAGCCGTATCTTACACACGGCTGCTGCTTTCGGTAGTAAACAGTTTGCAGGTTCTGAGTTAGAAAGAGTTCCGTAAGCTTGTGCCCCTGCAAACTCTATCTGTAACTTTACCCCACAAACAAGCAATCTACCGAACTATACCAAGGCATATTTCAGCAGGAACCAGCTATCGCCAGATTAGAGTGGCTTTTCACCCCTATTCCCAAATCATCCAAGTGCTTGCACACAACAACGGTTCGGACCTCCATTTCTTTTTCAAAAAACTTCATCCTGTTCAGGAATAGATCATCTGGCTTCAGGTCTAATTCTTGTGACTAATCGCGCTTTCACACTTGCTTTCGCTTCGGCTTCCTTTTTTAACCTCGCCACAAAAATTAACTCCCTGGCTTGTTCTTCAAAACGCACGATACAACACCTTAATGCCGTATCAATCTTGTAACTGTTAGATTTCAAGTCTTTTAACCCTCTTGTGAGAGTACTTTTCAGCTTTCCCTCGCGGTACTAGTACGCTATCGGACTTAGATTACTATTTAGGGTTAGCAGTTAATTCTGCCATATTCAAACACCTAATCCAAGGTATTCTACTCTTTCGAAGACAGACATATTAATTTAATTTACGGGACTATCACCCTCTAAGGTACATCTTTCCAGATTATTTCAACTCATTAACTTAGCCCTTAACTTCACCACATCTCCCACGTCTTTTCAAACAGGGATTCGGTTTGCCCTTATTCCTTTTCGCTCTCTGCTAATAAGGAAATCACTAGTTTGTTTTCTTTTCCTGCCGGTACTAAGATGTTTCAATTCCCGGCGTCATTCTACCTTACGGTATATCATAAAGATATGTTTCACATTCGGAAATCTCGGGATCAAAAGTCGCATGCACTTCCCCCAAGCTTATCGCAGCTTGCCACGTCCTTCTTCAAAATCTAAGCCAAGCTATCCGTCTAACAGCTTTGTAGGAAATTTTGCTATTGCAAAATTCTTAAATCTTTCTTATCTTATTTTTCGCCTTATTTCTTATACTGTTCTCATTGACTATAAGTCTCAAACTCCCCCCTTAAAAAAATTTTAAGAGGTTCATCGTATTGAATTCAAACCTTTCGGTTCAATGGACCTGCCGTGAGTTGAACACGGGTCTCCTCGGTGCAAGCGAGGTATTCTACCATTAGACTACAGGCCCTTTGAAAACTAGATTATGATTAGTTCTAAAATAATATACTTAATTAATAATAGGAGGTGATCCATCTGCAGGTTCCCCTACAGATACCTTGTGACGACTTGCGCTACCTTGTCATAATAGGAATTTTCTTCAAATAAGCTTCTTCCCACCATAACTCGGTTGCGATGACGGGCGGTGTGTGCAAGAGACAGGGACTTATTCACCGGACAATGCTAATATCCGATTACTACGAATTCCAACGTCACGAGGGTGGGTTGCAACCCTCGATCTGGACTGAGATATGTTTTAAGGGGTTAGCTTCTCCTCTCGGAGTCGCATCTCATTGAACATACCATTGCCGCGCGCGTGTAGCCCAGGGGATTAGGGACATACTACCTAACGTAGCCCGCACCTTCCTCCTTGTTACCAAGGCAGTCCCAATAATGTACCCATTTCTGTAGTAATTATTAGCACGGGTCTCGCCTGTTACCTGATTTAACAGGTCATTTCACAACACAGGCTGACGTTGGCCATGCATCTCCGCTCAGCGTGTCAGGTAAGCCCTTCAGACTGACCTTCATCCTGCTGTCGCTCCTGGTGAGGTTCACGGTGTAGAATCTAATTGAACCGCACGCGTCACTCGTTGTATGTCTCCCCGCCAATTCCTTTAAGTTTCGACCTTGCGACTATACTTCCCAGGTAGTTCACTCTTCGGCTTCCCTTCAGCACCGAATCCTCCCTAAGAGGGCCCGATGTTTAGTGAACAGTGTTTACTGCTAGGACTACACGGGTATCTAATCCGTTTTGCGCCCCTAGCTTTCATCCCTCACTGTCAGATCCGTCCTCGTAAGGTGCCTTCGCTAATTGTTAGTCCAGCTAAGATTAACGTATTCTACCACTACCTCAACTGTACTCCTTACGCCTACCGGTCTCTAGCTCATCAGTATCTCCCGCTAGCCCTATGCTTGAGACATAGGATTTCACAAAAGACTTAATGAACAAGCTACGGATGTTTTAGACCCAATAAAATCGGATGCAACTTGAACTGCCGGTATTACCGCGGCGGCTGGCACCGGTCTTTCCCAGTCCTTATTCTTCCGGATTTTTAAACCGGAAAAAAGCTTATCATTGATAAGCACTTTGGTTCGCTTTATCATACTTTCGTACATTGTAAAAAATTCGCAGCTGCTGCACTCCGTAGAGCTAGGAATAGTGTCTCAGATTCCTTCTCGGGGCGACTCCGCTAAGAGCCCCTACTGATTATCGCCTTGGTAGGCAGTTACCCCACCAACAAGCTAATCAGCCACAGTCTCATCCTTAGGCCTCACGTTTCAAAGTAAAAGCATTCCAGCACTAAACTTCTATGAGATATTAGACACAGTTTCCCGTGCTTATTTCTCACCTAAGGGCAGATTAACTACGTGTTACTGAGCAGTTCGCCATCCTTACGATAATTCGAAGAATTGACTTGCATGCCTAAAACCAAACCAAATAGCAGCATCCTCCAGCAGGATCAACTGGATTTAACCGAGTTTATCTTGCTCGTTTTCTCATGGTTAAAAGGTTTAAAACCACAAAAAATTGCTACATAAAAATAATATGTATTTAATGTATTTAATTCACAAATGTAAATTAAAAAGGTCTATCCTTGACTATTAAGACATATTGCAACTAGAACTAATCAACATCATACCAAAAATTAATTCGGCACTCATTCTAGCTTCAAAACTATAAATTGAAGCTTTGGATATTATCTCCAAAGTTTTCATGTGTAAGAATACACACATTTATTGATTTATAAACTTTACTAATGAATAAACATCGTATAGAAAAACGCTTTATTTTGGTTTTTTATTTAAAATTATATTACTTTAATAAAGTTTATAAATAAGAATCTTTTTTAAATTTGGCTTATGGCAAGGATAATAGTTATTGTTTCTGGAAAGGGTGGAGTGGGAAAGACTACGACGGCAATAAATTTAGGTGCATCATTAAATAAATTAAACAAAGAAGTTATAGTAGTAGATGCAAATTTAAACACTCCAAATGTTGGAATTCATCTAGGAGCTCCAATAGTCCCTGTGACATTAAACCATGTACTAAAAGGAAAAGCCTCTATTGAAGATGCTATATATGAACATTCTTCTGGAACAAAAATAATTCCATCTTCATTATCAATAAAAGAATTAACAAAATTTAACACAAAGAAAATACCTCAAATAGCAAATGAATTAAGAAATAGATGTGATTATGTAATTTTTGATGCTGCCGCTGGGTTCGGTGAAGAAGTAATTGCAACAATGAATGCTGCTGACGAAATGATTGTTGTAACAAATCCAGAAATGCCTGCTGTTACTGATGCATTAAAAGTAATAAAAGTAGCAAAAGATATGGGAAAAGCAATTAACGGAGTTATTGTAACAAGGAATAGAAACGCAAGATATGAAATGCCAATATCATCTATAAAATCAATGCTTGAAACACAAATAATTGGAGTAATTCCAGAAGATAAATCCGTAAAAGAAGCATTAAATAGAAGAGATGCGGTTGTTCATACACATCCAAGAAGTAGAGTTTCAAAAAAATATGTTGAAATAGCAAGAAAAATAAATGGTGAAACTCTAGAAAAAAGAAGATTTTTAAAATTTATCAAGACTAGTAAATCTTAAATATGTAACATTTCTCCTGTTTAAATGGAGGATGATATTAATAATTCTATAGAAATTGATTTAACACAATCCAAAAATAATACTATTATAACACAATCAACTGCGAACGAAATAGAAAATGATTTTGAAGAAAAAGAAAAAAAGTCTCAAAATTTAATTGAAGCTTCTTTATTTGTTGCAGGACGATTTTTAAACATTGAGGAATTAGTAATGTTAACAGATTTAAGTCCATCTATTATAAAAAATTCATTAAATCAATTAATAAAAAAATATCAAAATAGGCCACTCCAAATAATTTCAAAAAATGATTGTTGGAAAATGGATGTATCGAGCGAATACAATTATTTAATAAATAAACTTGCAACCGGAACTCCTGAATTTACAAAAGCCGAACAGGAAACATTAGCAATAATAGCATACAAACAACCAGTAAAACAATCTGTAGTAATAAAAATAAGAGGGAACAAATCTTATGATCACATTAAAAAATTTCAAGATTTAGGATTAATTGTTACAAAACCAAGAGGACATACGCTAGAATTATCATTATCAGAAGAATTTTACGAATATTTTAATGTTCATAAGAAACAAGATATCTGACATTCATAATGTGGTTACTAATTCTCGATTTCGTTAAATTTCTTAACACCCCAAGGGGCATGTCCAAATTGTATTATTAAATCACAATTTGTATTAGGAATATCACAAGCTCCAAAACAACTTCCAAGCCATATTCTAAATTCACAATTTGTTTTTTCTGATAATAAATCAACTATATCTAATGCATATTGTTTTAATCCATCTGGGAACTGTAATAAAACATTTTTACATTTTTTATTATTAATTTCACGAATAATTCTATCTATTTCAAAATCATACTTATCCAAAATTTCTGAAAACATCATTAAATAAATAAGAAATATGTATTTTTATAATTAATTACCAATTTATTGATGGAAGAGTTCCATTATTTATTCCTAATTTTTTCTCAAGTAACTCAACTCTTTGTTCTAATCTATAAATCAACTTATCTAATTCCTGAATTCTCAAATCATATTTGTTATCAATATTTTCTTTTTTAACGATATTTTCTTTAACATTAAAATTTGAAACTTCCACAAAACCATCTTTATTTGTAGGAATATCTATATCATTTGAAACATCACGAATTTTACCTTGTTTTTGTAATTCGGAAACATCAATCATTCCTCTCTTTTTAATAAATTTCATAAAAAAACAAACCTATTATAATATTTAAATTATTGTGTTAAGATTTAAATAATTATTAAAACAATAAATAATATGACTGAAATAAAAGAGGTAATCAAAAAAGTTGTTAAAAATGAATACAACATTCCTGTTATCTCTTATAAACTAATATATGATTCTCAACAAAATCAATTTGAACCAATTTATTATTGGATTTTAGATTTTTTAAAGAATTTATTTGGAGAAGATATCGAAAAAATTGTTGATAACTTTATGAGTTCTCCAGGAAGTGGACATTTTGCTGATATGAATCAAAGATTAACTAGAATACAAGAAGATGGAATGAAAATTTTAGGAGGATTAAATCAAGTAATAAAATCTTGCCTAAATCTTATTTATGATTTAAGAGAATTCAAAGAAAGATTACAACATTATAAGGATTCAAAATCCAACAATCCAGAACTAAAAAAAGCCGCAATGCTGGCACTAAAAAATGTTTGGTTAGACAGCGTAGATTTGCCTAAAAGAGGAAGAGGTTCTATTCATCAAATGTCTGCAGAACTCGGATATACAACGTTAAGAGAAGCTTTCCTGTACGCTGATAGTTTAAAAGATATTGAAATAATGGAAAAAGAAAGCAATATAAACGAATCAGTTGGAAGAGTATTAAGACCAAGAATTAAAGAATTTATAGATTGGGTAGATTTTTCTGAAAAAGAATTACAAAAAAGATATAATATTGAAAAAAGTTATTTAAAAAATCAAGTAGAAACTATAAAACTTTATTCTTCTTGGGTAAAACCATACCTAACTGCAGCTAAACAATTACAACAAAAAGGATTTGAGGGAAATTCGGCATTAGTAAATGCTTTTGCAACAACAATGTTTCAACTAACACTATTAGCTAAAAAGAAAGTAAAATTACCAGAAAAATTTGAAGATTACAAATTAGAAAGAGATTATTTTTCTTGTGCAATTGTAGACTTTAAACAACGATCACAATTATTACAAAAAGTAACACAAAAGGGAGACTTTGCACCATCTTTCGGAGGGAGACTAGAAATTACATTTGACGCATACGCACTAAATAGTGAAGAATTAGAATTAGTAAAAAAAACTCTCGAAAAAGAAGATGTTGATGAATTACTTACATTTAACTCAAACATAGCTGAAGAATCTTTAAAAGAATTAAAAAAAGATATTGATACATTTATATACGACAAAGAAGATGAAAAAAAAGAAGATGTTAAAACAGAAGAGAAAAGAGAAGATGATATAAATCCATTTTCTGCAATATTTAATTTTGGTAATTCTAAAAAATCTAAAACAAAAACTACAGAAAAAAAGAAAATAGAAAAACCAGAAGATGTATTACCAGACAGTTGGATAGAAAAACATGCAAGATTAGAAGCAAATAATGATGCGGGTTCAAAACTATATACAGTATATGATATATACAAAAAAGCACATGGAATGGCATCTTCTCCTGACGCATTTGATAAAGGTAATAAAGAGGATGTCAAAACAGAAATAAAAGATATTATAAAAGAAAAGAAGAGACGTTAAATTCTTTTTCTCAACCAATTAATAATTATTTCTTCTGGTTGAGCTCCAACAAATTCATCTACAACAATTCCATTTTTGAATAATTTTACACATGGAATACTCATAATAGAATATTTATTAGATATTTTTTCATTTTCATCCACATTAATTTTAGCCAAAACAAATTTATCTTTAAAATCTAAAGATATTTTTTCAAGAACCGGTTTTAATATAATACAAGGACCACACCAAGGGGCCCAAAAATCAACCAACACAGGTATTTTTTTTGATTGTTCTATAACTAAACGTTCAAAATCATCATCTAAAACATCCATAAAAGAAACAATCAAATTGCTTTTATAAATTTTATCAAGAACTATTCTTTTTTATTTCCTTTTCTATTTCTTGAAAAGCTTTTATCTTTTCTTTTATTCCAGTAGAACCAAATCCCCTTTCTCCTCTATTAGTCTCAGATAAAAAATCTACAACTTTAATTTTTACCCTTCTTACAGGAATAATTATAATTTGAGCAATTCTCATTTCTTTTTCTATTTCAACTTCGTAATCTCCTAAATTAACAAGAACAATCGAAATTTCTCCTCTATAACCAGGATCAAAAGTTCCAGCAGCAGTATGAACGTTCATATTACTAACAATTCCAGCTCTATCTCTGATTAAACCTACATGTCCTTCAGGAATTCTAATCTTTAAACCAGTCTTAATTATCTTTTGTTCTAACGGTTTAATACTCACTGTCTCATAAGCTCTTATATCTAAACCAATATCGCTATCTAAAATATACTCAGGTTCTATTACATCCTTATACATTTTTTTAATTTCTAAAATAAAATCGTCAGAAGAAATTAAAGATTTTTTTGTCTTTTTTGTATCTATATTTTTTTTCTTAATATTACTAACACTCTTTTTTTTAACAACCATACATGAACGAAAATACAATAATATATAAGTCTTTCTAAAATAAAAATAATTTACAAATACATTAATCTTAAAAATAATAAAAAATATTATTGTTCATGAAAAATAAATTACGTCAACCAATAGTAACAGTTTGTGGACATGTAGATCATGGAAAAACTTCCTTATTAGATAAAATTAGAGGAACTTGTATCCAAGGATGTGAAGCTGGAGGAATTACTCAAAAAATTTCCTTTACAACACTACCAAAAGAATGTATACAAAGAGATTGCGGAGAAATACTCGAAAAATTTAATATTCCATTAGAAATTCCAGGAATACTTTTTATTGACACCCCTGGTCATGCAGCTTTTTCAAGTTTAAGAAAACGTGGAGGAGCACTAGCAGATATAGCAATAGTAGTAATAGACATAAACGACGGAATAAAACCACAAACAGCAGAAGTCTTACAAATATTAAAAACAAATAAAACCCCATTTATAATAGCACTAAATAAAATAGATAATATTTCAGGATGGAAAACTTCAGAATCTTTACATTCTTTTGAATCAATAAATAATCAATCCCAAAATGTAAAAGAAAATTTTGATGAAAAATATTATACAATTGTTGGTTCATTAAATTCTTATGGATTAAATGCTGAATTATATTTCAAAATACAAGATTTTACTAAAAATGTAGCCGTAATACCATGTTCTGCAAGGACTGGAGAAGGAATATTCGAAATAATAGCAATGATAATCGCATTATCCCAAAAATTTTTATCAGACAAAATGGAAATTTCCAAAAAAGGAAAAGGTGTTGTTTTAGAAGTAAAAAAAGATAAAACCGCAAATTTTTTAGAATGTATATTATATGATGGAGAATTATCAAATAAAGACGAAATTGCAATAGCATCATTTGAAGGAACAATACGAACAAAAATAAGAAATATACAAGAAGCTTTACCATTAAATTGTGGATTTAAAACGGTAGACTCTGTTAAAGCAGCTTCTGGAATAAAATTACAAATTAATGAAAAAGACGAAATATTCTCAGGAATGCCATTCCAAATAATTGAGAACGATTATGAAAAAATAGAAAAAGAATTCGCTAAAGAAATTTCGCAAACAATAAATACTGACAAAAATGGAATTTGTGTAAAAGCAGATTCATTAGGAAGCTTAGAAGCATTACTTATATTATTAAGACAGAAAAATATCCATATAATAAGTGCCACGATTGGACCTATAACAAAAAAAGATATTTATTTCGCGAACTCATTAGATGAATTAGATAAAGTTATTTTGGGATTCAATGTAGAAATAGGAGATATTACTGATTTAAATGAATTAAAAAATATAAAAATAATAACAAATCCCGTAATATATAAATTAATAGAAGATTTTGAATTTTGGAAGGAAGAAAAACAAAGAGAAATTGACAGAAAGAAAATAGAAGAATTACCAAATATATGTAAATTTACAATATTAGATTTTGTCTTTAGAAATTCAAATCCCGCAGTATTTGGAATATCGGTTGATGGAGGAACTTTAACAAAAAATTTAAATTTTATTAATTCTTCGGACGAAAAAATCGGTTCAGTAAAAGAAATACAATTTGAGAAAAAATCAGTTTCTGAAGCGAAGAAGTCACAAGAAGTTGCAATTTCAATGCCAGGAATTAATTTTGAAAGACAATTGAAAGTTGGAGAATCTTTGTACACAAACATGGGAGAATCACAATATAGAAAATTTAAAGAATATAAAGAATTACTAACTTCAGACGAGAAATCTGTTTTAAAAGAAATAGCAGAAATAAAAAGAAAAGCCCTAGAAACTTGGGGAATTTAAATTACTTAATTTTGTAAAAATATTATACTATAAATAAATCTTTAAACAATATAAAAGAATACTCATTATGAAGAAAACGAAATTTGAATCTTATAATATAAATGGATTACCTAATGGATGCAAATATTGTATTAGAGGAGAAAAAACCGTATTATTTATAGGAGGAAAGTGTTCAAGAGCATGTTGGTATTGTTCTCTAAGCGATTTTAGAAAAAAATCAAATGATTGTTTTGCTAATGAAAGAATTGTAAAAAAGAATTCGGATTTAATTGAAGAAGTAAATGAATCGAATTCAAAAGGAGTAGGAATTACTGGAGGAGATCCATTAGTATATTTTAAAAAAACATTAGAATATGCAAAAATGTTAAAAAAAGAATTCGGAAAAGATTTTCATATTCATATTTATTTACCTCCTAAATTAGTTACTAAAGAAAAATTAAAACAATTAGAACCATTTATAGATGAATTTAGGTTCCATCCAAGTTTTTTAATATCACAATCAGAAAAAGAGATTGACAAAATAAAATTAGCATCAAAAATTTGTGGGAAAAGTAGAATAGGAATAGAACTTCCTATGATTCCTGAAAAAACAAAAGACATATATGAATATATTCTTGAAATAAAAGAGTTAATATCATTTGTAAATTTAAATGAATTTGAAATATCAGAAACAAATTTTAATATAATAACAAAAAAATACACCTTAAATGAAGACACTTACACAATTAGAAATTCAATAACTCAGGGAAAAAAATTAATTAAAAAACTTAACAAAACTAAATTAAAAATACATTTATGTACAGCAAGGACAAAGGATTGTTTTCAATATATTAATAGATTAAAAAATCATAATATTTTACAATATGGAAAAAGAACAAGTGACGGAAACATTATTTATTATGTAATATACTCTGAAAATATAAAAAAAGATTTGGGGAAAATATCTAAAAACACTAATAAATTTATTTTAGATGAAAAAAATAAAAGGTTTATTATATCAAAAAAAACTATTCGAAATTTATCTAAGAATACTAATTTAAAAATAGAAAAAATTTTAGAACCTCCTGTCTTTAATGCAGATTATATGGAAAGAGAAACGATTAATTAAATTATTTTCCTAAAATTATTTTTATTTCATCAATTATTTTCAATATTCTATTTTTATTAATTTTCGTATTAATAACTAACCAATCCACATCTTTATTTAATAAATCATTTGCTAAAATTAAATTTAACTTAAAAAATACCTCTAATTCATATCTTTTTATTATATTAGAAATTGTTATTGGATAAATTTTTTTATTTTCAATCAATCTCAATAAACTTTCTTCTTTCGGATAATTCCAACTGGTTATTTTTAAATTTACACCTAAAGCATAATTAACAGCGTCGATAGAACATTTAGTATTAGTAACTAACCATGGATAATTAAAATTATATTTATTTAAATCTAGAAATCTCGCATAAGTATACATAGCCGGATGTAATTTAGTAGATTTACCTGATTGATTATGATATTTGCATTCTATCATATATTTATATTTTTTCTTTGCAACAATATCAACTTCATGGATTATATTTTTCCCATTTAAATGTAAACCCACTTCTGTTTCATAATCATAATATTCTAACAATCGAGCAAAAAAAATTTCAAAAGGAAACCCAGAAGGCCCAAGAGTCATAATAGCTTTTTTTAAATTATATCTTTGTGAAACACCTGGTTCTTTTTTAAGAAAAATTAATAGATTGTTTAATATTTCTTCTGTTGTCATACTTTCATGATATATTGATTTAATATACTTAACAGATTCTCTGGCTAATTTATCACTAGCACCAGCTTCTTTTACAGTATAAAATATTTTTTTAGAACTAAATTTTTCTATATCACCCGAAGCTTTTATTATTTTCACATATTTAGTTGTTTTTTAAAATTTATAAATATAACTTATTTGTCTAATAATTCACTAGTTGATTTCTTACTATCTTCATAATTTCTCATTCCATCAGATATAATCTTTTCAATTTCATCAACGCTCTTACTAAAAATATCCAAATTCCCTTTAGAATCAATAAAAGAATTCATTAATTTTTCTTCTATTTTATTACGACCTGTTTTTGTTTCTTCATCTAATCCTAGATTAAAAAGAATAATAGGTAATTCTCCTATAACTAATCCTACACAACACATTTTATTAATAATTAAATCAACTACATTCTCTTCCATTGTTCCTTTTGTTGCAAGTGAATAAATGTACATATCTCTTTTTTGACCTATTCTATCCAAACGCCCAATTCTTTGTTCAACACTCATTGGATTCCATGGTAAATCATAATTTATTAAATTTCTACAAAATTGAAAATTAAGTCCTTCCGCACCTGTATCTGTAGAAATTAAAATATCTGTATCACCTTTTTTAAATTCATTAATTCTAATAGATTTTTCCTCACGACTAAGACCTCCCAAAAATTCAATTATTTTAAAATTATACGGTTCTAATTTTTCTACAATATATCTTAAAGTTGTTGGATGTCTAGTATAAATTAATATCTTTTCATCTTCACTTCTTGTTTTTATTTCATTAATTATTTCTAACAATTTATCCATTTTGCTATCTTTTTTTATTTTTTTATAATCATCTAATATACCTTGAGCTATTTCTTTTGTGCCACTATGATATTTATCATTACTAATAATTCCCTGTAAACTTTCAATTGCAGACCTGGAAGAACTTGTAACTTTTGGAAGCAAAGCATAAATTACTAAATGTCCATTTATTTCATTACCATCAACTCTAAAATAATTTTCCTTCAATAAATGAACAGTATTTTCATAAATTATTTTTTCTTCAGGACTTAAATCAACACTGATAACTTTTGGAATTCTTTTTTTATAAACAATCCCAGTTTCATCTCTACGTCTACGAATCATAACTTCATCTAATCTTCTTTTCAATTCATCATAATTTAACGGATGTCTTTTATTTCCTTTATATAAAAATTTATTTCTAAATTCTTTTATTGTTCCTAAATGTCCTCTTTTTAATAAATGTAATAAATTGTATAACTCTAATAAATCATTCTGGAATGGAGTCGCCGTTAATAATAAAAATCTTTTTTTTTGTAATCTATCTACAAATTTCCAACGAACAGTATTTCGTTCTTTCAATTTATGAGCTTCATCAACTATAACCAAATCCCATTCAACAGAATGAGCATTTTTATGTCTAAATTCCATATTAGATTTATCAAATATTTTAACCCTATCAATAGAAGCAATACAGTAAGAATATTTTTCCCACTCATCATTATTTTCAACGACATGGAAATCAAGTTCAAACTTTTCATTTAATTCTTCAACCCACTGATTAACAAGACTAGGTGGAGTTAGGATTAAACATTTTTTTATAAAACCCCTAAGAATTCCTTCCTTAATCACAAAAGAAGCAGTAATTGTTTTTCCTAATCCAACTTCATCAGCAAGTAATGCAGTAGAATTCATTTCTTTCATTAATTTTATAGCTCCTTCTCTTTGATAAGGTAAATCATAAGCCAAATTTTTTTTAATATACTCATAGCATAAAAGACTATCAATACACTTACTATCTTTGCTTTTTACAATCTCTTTTTTGAATTCAAAAAAATCCTGATTATTAAATTCTATTTTTTCTTCACTCTTAAATAAGTTAGATTCTTCATCAAAACTTTCATTAACAATAACATCTACCATCTCCTTTTTACAAAAAAAGAATTTATAATGTATTCTTTTCTACATCTGCTTGTTCAGCTAAAAAGAACACTTCTTTAGAATATTCTCTTTTTTCTAAATCATCAATTTTATATCTAACAAAAGCCCTTGGTAAAGAAAATCTACCTACATAACCAACTCTAGAATAAACAACATAACTATAAGCACGTTCCTCTCCGTTCTTTAAATCTCCTATTTTCCATTTCATTCTTCTAGTTGAAACATCTATTTCATCTGGCTGAATTGAAGAAAATTTATTATAAAGTTTTACAGTACTTGGAACACTATCTGATAAAATAACATCTTTAACATCTGCTTTTGCACGAATATTCAAAGAAACACGTAAAGCAAACTCTCCGTTTTTAGTTTTTATAGGTACAATTTTCTTTTTTATATCAATTTTTATTTTTAGATACATAAGTATAAAATAAACAAATGCTCCAATTATACATAGAATTAAAATAAAATAAAAATAATTAGTTTTAACGATTACTTCAAAAGATTCATTCGGAGATAATTTATGATCCCAAGAATAATAAATTCTAAATCCTTCACGATAAAATGTAGTAGGCTCGATATTAAGATTTGTAAACATTCGAGAAAATGGATCTTTTGACACTTTTATATTTACATATTCGACTGTATTTCCCTCATTAATTTTTTTTATAATATTTTTTCTAATAAGTATACCAGATGTAGAATCTTCAGATTTTATTCCAGTTTTTGCATCTAAATATAATTTCCCATATATTTGTTTTTTACTTCCACCAATAAAATTAAAAATTCCATCTAAAACATACGTTCCAGCTTTTGTAGTTTTTAATAAATTTTCATTCACGACAACATCAAAAATTTTTGTTTCCTTCCTGCCTAAATTAAAAGATTTATTAAAATTAAACAAGATTGAAGAGAAACTAGCACTAATATTCTTAAATTCATAATCCTCTGAATTTTCAACATAAACTTTAACGACTCCATTTTCAAAATCAATATTATTAGTTTCAATTTTTACCATATCTTCAAAATCAAGAAATTTAACACTAAACTTTTTCTCAACCGAAAATGGAGAAGATCCGCCTATCTTACTAATAGTATAAGAAAATATATATTTAGTATTTTCAAATTCCCCCTTAGGTGAAATGGAGAAATTAACTCTTGTATCATTCTCTAAATAAAATATTTCCGCTGGAGTAATTTGAAAATTTGCAAAAGTATATACACTATAATACCCAGGTGTAACATTTTTAAAATCCAAATAAAAATCTATAGAACTATCAACACCTTTTACAAAGATATCGTTTTCAAAATAAGCATCAACTTGGAAAGCATATCCAAAGCTAATCAGACAAATAATCAATGCCAATAAAAAATATGTTCTCATAAATACACAAACGATTAAAAATTTTATAAAGATTACTATATTATAACACTCATAACAAAAAATATACAAGGTTATCTTAATCTAACAGTTTCCAAATTTTTTGGGACAGAAGTTTCTATTTTTTGACCACGATGTATACTAGAAGCAAAATCTAAACACTTGGATTGTTCTCCGTGATTAATTAAAATTTTCTTGGGTTTCGGTTGTAAATTCCCAACAAAAGCCATTAATTCATTTCTAGACGCATGTCCTGAAAATCCATCAATACTTAGAAATTTCATCTTAATATCTATAATCTCTTCATGATCATTAAATTGAAACACTACATGACGAACTCCATCTTTTATCTGTCTTCCAAGTCCTCCAGGCGGTTGATAACAGCTTAAACATAAACCATTTCTAAAATCATCTGCAAATTCTTTAAAATATTCAACGGATGCACCGCCAACAAGCATACCAGATGTTGCTAAAACAATACAAGGGCCACCCTCTATCACATTTTTTCTTTCTACTCCAGACCCAACTCTCTTAAAAGTCTCAGATAAGAATGGATTATTGTCCGAAAAAATATTAGCTCTAATTGAATTACTTAAATAGTCAGGATAAGCAGTATGAATACCATTAATATCCCAAATCATACCATCGATATATATCGGAACGTTTTGAATTTTTCCTTCTTTCATTGCAGAATCTAAAACCATCATTTTCTCTTGAGCATGTCCAGTTCCTAACTCTGGAAATAAAATTTTTCCACCAGCAGACAAAACTTCATTAACAAAATTAATCATTGTTTCTTCAGATTCTTTTCTAGCAGAATAATTATCATCTTTTCCACCATAAGTAGATTCTATTTGTAAAGTTTCTAGTCTTGGAAAATAAGTATTAGCAGGATCCAATAATCTAGTTTTCCCAAATTTAATATCTGATGTATAAAGATAATTATGTAATCCATTTCCTATATTAAAGTGAACCATAGAACTTCCCAATGTATGACCAGCATTATACAATGTAATTCTTATATCTGCAGTTATATCAGTAACTTCTCCATAACCTAAAACAATTGAATGTTTTACCATATCTCTAACATCTGAAGAACGAAATAATGGAGTAACAGCTTGTTTATATGCAACACCAATAAAATCCAAAGCCATTAAAGCTGAAATATCTCTAGTAGGAGCAGTCATATAAGTTGGCCCTCTATATCCCATTTTATATAAATATGGGACTAATCCTGAATGATCTAAATGTGCATGAGAAAGTATAACAGCATCTAATGTTGATAAATCCAATTCTGGAGCATCCAAATAAGGAAATTGTTCACGACCATTTGCAGAAACATTTATACCACAATCTATTAACACTTTTGAAATTGGAGTTTGAAGTAAAAAACAACTTCTCCCAACTTGACGAGCTCCACCGAGGCTTGTTATTCTTATCCATTCCTCGATTTTATCTGGATTCCAATCAGTATAAATTTTTTCACCTACAGAATTTAAAAATTTTTTCCTATAATTATTATCCATATACAAAACATCTCTTATTTTATCAGTAATTTTTGATTTTATCGCCGCACTTCTTTGAACAATTGGAGTCCACATTGTAATATCTCTTATTTCTTTAAGAATACTTCCAGATTTTCCAATTGCAAGTCCAGGTCTCTTTGTTTCTATAACAGCAACACTTCTTTGCGGATCAAATAAAACTCTTTCAACATCAGCTTCTTGTGGAATAATTTCTCTAACTCTTTTTTCAGTTTCTTCAACTGTCATAAGAATTGATTTATCTGCACGTAATTCTATTCTTTTTTTTATTTTATTAACCAATTCTTTTATATTATCCTCACCTTTCCTAAAGAAACTGACATCTCCCGTATATACAACTATGTTTGCCGCTTCAAAGATAATAGTTTTAACTACCCCTTTAGGTAATTCCTCTTCAATTAGTTTCAAAATATCTGCCATATTAAAATTATTTCTAAATTATTTATTCCTCTGTATAAACCCACTCACCCTTTTGGTTAGATACATAATTAATTCCATCCTTTGTTAAAGTTACTACATCAATCCCGTAACCAGAAGCAGTATCCCTTTCTATAGCTGATTTTATAGCATCACTAGCCAATTCAATTCCATCTTTAATACTCATATTTTTTTTATAATTTTTTTCTAACATTCCTAATATATATGGCATTCCACTAGAAAAATTAGCATCAAAATCCTCAACTTCCATCACACTTCCAGCTGGTTCAATAGAATATAATTTAGCCTCTCCATTTACATCTAATCCACCAACCATTAAACCAGCCATAAAAGGCATAACAGAAGGTTGTCTAATATTTTGATATAAAATCATTGCAACTAAATTAACAGCTTCTTTGACACTCGGTCTTCTTTTGTCTCTTAATTCTTTAAGTTTTAATTCTGCTTTTATTGTTTTTTTTGCAATCTCAACATCAGAAACACTACCTGTACCAGAAATAACTAAATAATCATTAATTGGAACAACTTTTCTAATATTTTTACTAACAACAATACTACCTCCGGCAGTAGCTTTTCTATCTCCAGCCATCACAACTCCATCCTTACAAACTAGTCCAACTAAGCTAGTACCAGTCTTTAAAACATTTTTTCCTAATTCTTTGTCCATTTTATAGAATCAATTTATAAAATAATGAAATTATTAAAGAAAAACCATTTATAAATTTTTTCATTATCCAAAATACTACTAAACCCTTAAAAAGACAAATTTATTACTCAATCCATGAACTATGAAGAACTTTTAGAAAATGCTTACTTGAATGTTAAATCAAATATAGAAGAAAACCACGAACGTTTTGAAATCCCAAAAGTTAATGGACACCACGAAAAAAACAAAACTGTTATAACGAATTTCATTCCAATTTGTTCACATATTAGGAGAGAAACTACTCATGTATTAAAATTTTTATCTAAAGAACTTGCAAGCCAAGTAGAAATCTCAAATGAGAGATTAATATTATCAAGAAAATTATCTAGTAAAGAAATTAACGAAAAAATTCAAAAATATGCAATTCAATTCGTTTTATGTCCAAATTGTAAAAAACCAGATACGAAAATAATTGAAGAAAATTCAAAAATATATATGCAATGTTTAGCTTGTGGAGAAAAAATACAAATTCACAAATTATAAACTATAAAGGAGGCAAAAAATGGAAGCAAGATGTATGAAATGTAAATCTCAACAAAAGATGGCAGATACTCTAATGACACAAACTTCTAGAGGTGGATATATGGCAAAGGGAAAATGTTCTGTTTGTGGATGTGGAATGTGTAAAATTATGTCAAAAGATGATGCAATGAAAGCTGTTTCTAGTGGAGAAGCTAAAAAATCATTTTAAAAGAATTATTTTTTTTATTTTTTATTTCTAATTAATTAATAAGATTTATAAAAGGAATTAATCTTTTTTCAATATCCTCCCATAGTTCAAAGGTAGAACACGTGGCTGTAGAAGTGCGCTTGACATGGTGCTTTTTGCACATAAGAATGATAGCGTTTTAGTCCGTATCAAACGGCTTTGTTATTGCAGAGCCCGCGATGTCCCAGTTCGATTCTGGGTGGGGGGATTTTTATTTTTAAAATATATTTAATTTTATATATATATTTAAATAAAACATAACACTTCTGATAATATGACTAAGAATTGTTTAATTAAAATAATAAAAAATAGTCTTAATCTTTGTAATTCTTCGGCTCAAGAAAAACGAATTTATGGTAAAATATATAACTTTTGTAAAGAAAATTTAGAATTACAAGAATCTGATTTTTATTCAAAATTAAAAATAACTACTTTTAATCCATATAAAAGAGATATGATTCATTCATCCAATCCAGAAGCAACAAAAAAGGGGAAAATTTTATATAATATTTTAAGTGATGGATTAATGGATGTTTTCTCTCTGAATATATATAATAATATTGAACATGATAAATTATCAGAAATCAGAAGTCGTGAAATCAAATTAATAAAAGATTTTTATTCTAAAAATGGATGATGAAATAATACATAAATATTTTATAGAAAATGATATTATATTGATGTCTGGAGAAGATGCTATTAAGATTTTATCGTCTAGTCCTGGGAACTGTGTTGCTTTTGATTATAATTCTATTGTAGAAATAGCTAAGTCTCCTAAACCTTCTTCAGATAAATTAGCGGCTGAAGATTTTTTAAAAAATTTAAATAATTATACAAAGAATAATGCTTTAATAAATAAAATTGAAGAAAATAAAATAATCCTAGAAAATAATTCTACAATTGAATTTTTAGAAGATAAAATATATTCTACTGAATATATACATTTAACTAAAGATCCTATAACAGAATTAGATTTGAAAAGAAAAGGAATAAAACATGAAAATGCTAGATTTTTAACTTATGGATCTGAAATATTCGAAAAAGGTTTATTAGAACTTGATTTTGTTAAAGGAAAAAGCCCAAAAACTATTATGAGCCTAGAAGATATTGCTGATTTTGATAAAGAAATTTTATTTAATAACCAAATTATAAAAATTAATAATTCACTTTATTACCAATTATATCAAGATTTAAAATCTAATAAAGAAGAAACAAGATACTTCTCAAATAATGAAAATTTTAAATTAAGGAAACTTGATAATCTTAATTATGCTTGGAATAAATATATTAAATTCTCTGGTAATTTTAATCCTCGTGGTACTGAACAAGAATTGGCAGTAATGAATGCTTCAGACCCAAATATAGAAGTTAGTTTCATAGTTGGAGGTTCAGGTTCTGGAAAAACATTATGCGCTCTTATTGGAGCATTTAATTTAATATTAGGACAAGAAGAACATCGTACTGTAAAAGGTGGAGTAAAAGATAGAATTGTTTTATTCAAACCAAATGATATTCTTGGCGGAAAAAGTAGAGAAATGGGTTATATTCCAGGAGACAAAGATGAAAAAATGTGGCCTATTATGAGAAGTTATGAAGATGCTTTTAAGTGTGTTGATTCTATAAAATTTACAGATCTATTAAAAACTACAAAACCAGATAATGCTAAATTTGGAACAAAATATTTCCTTCCACTCAAACATCCTGCTATAGAAATTGATAATTTAATTTGGGGAAGAGGAAGAACTTTTGAAAATTGTGTAGTAATGATTGATGAGGCTCAAAATTATACTCCATACGAAATTCAACAATTAATAGAAAGGGGAGGATTAGGCTCAAAATATTTTATTATAGGAGATATACATCAAATTGATAATCCAAAATTATCTGAAAATTACAATGGATTAACATACGCCGCAAGTATTTTCGCGAAAGAACCACACCCTAGAATGTCTATAAATTTATTAAAAAAGAATTTAAGAAGCCAATCAGCACAAATTATGAGGGAATATAGAGCTCCAAGAGATTTATAATAAAATCAGAGCAAAAGGAACTTTATCTATATATTTTATTCCACCACTATTAATTAAATTTATTTTTTTAAC
Source organism: Candidatus Woesearchaeota archaeon (assembly GCA_964612895.1). Lineage (GTDB taxonomy): Archaea > Nanobdellota > Nanobdellia > Pacearchaeales > GW2011-AR1 > JAGVXH01. The sequence goes on along the minus strand of CAZTFL010000001.1, from coordinate 45,345 downwards.
AAATTCTATAGATTTTTCTCCAACAATATAAAATGTAGAATCTTCATACATACATTGTTCAATAAGTCCGGCAAGTTCATCTATACCTACTTCTTCACCATCAAAAAATTTTCCAGATAAATCCAATTGCTTTTCTTCATCTTCTAATTTTCTTCCAAATAAATTTTTATCACAAATAGACACAACCCATCTATATGATTTATGTATTTTAAATAAAAACTCTTTTTCCATACTATCAAAATACAAAAATTTATTATAAACTTAACTAATAAAAAAACGCTTCCGGAAGGACTCGGACCTTCGACATCACGGTTAACAGCCGTGCGCTCTACCTGCTGAGCTACGGAAGCTTTAATTGATTAATATTATTTTTGATATTTAAAGGTTATGCTCTAAATCTTTTTTAGGATTTTTAAGTCCCAAATCTTCAATATCCAGTCTTTTATAATTTCTATTCTGTCTTTCCAGATAAGAAAAAACAGTTCCGTGCTTTGTTCCATGAATTAATGTTTTTATCGCCTGAGTTGTTACATCAAGATGAATATCATCAACAATAATTCCTATAGTATTTTCTTTTATAACAATACAAGCTCCTGTTAAATTTTCAATTGCTTTTTTTACTTTTCCTTGTCTACCAATTATTCTAGCTCTAACATCCCTTAAATTATTACGACTCGTATTATCTTTTATATCTATGAATTTTAATAAGAAATTCGTATCTTTTAATAAAATAGCATCTTCATCTTCAAAACCAAAATCAATAGCTCTAACAATTTCTTCACAAATAAATTCAGTTTCAACACTTCCATTAATAAGAACAAATCCTTTTCCGAAAGAAAAATGAATCTTTATTTTTGATTCTATTAATGGAACTGCTTTTTTTATCTTTCTCATATTTCTAATATTTATCTTTCTTGTCATTAAAATTCTTCTGAACTTGTTTGTAAATATCCTAAATCTCTTAATTTCCTAGATTCATTAGGAGTATACTTATATTCAACATCCCCCTTATCATCATCAAAATCCCAAGGTTTTATTAAAACAACATCATTTTCACGTAACCATAATCCTCTCTTTTTTCCACCTGGAACTCTACAATTTCTAGTTTTTCCATCCATACAAGAAACAAACATTCTTGAATTTCCAAGTCTTTGTGTTATTATTCCAACTATTTGATTTTGTCTTGGAAGCATAACTCTAACGAAACCATTTTCAGAGTTTTCTGAATTTCCATTATTTTGTCTTGATTTATCTTTGAATTTTTTAGCCATATTTGAATTTTGTTAAGTTAGTTTATAATTGTTTTTATGTTAAAACTAAAAGAAATATAAACTCAAAAAACATAATAGTAAAATGAAGAAAATTAATTCTGAATTTAGTTTTGGATTAACATCAAGAATTATAACAAAAATTGGATTATTAACAGGACTAAGTAATATAAATAATAAGAGAATTATAACAACTGGAATCTTAACAATTGTAATGGTCGTAATAATAACTAAACTCATAAGTATTTACATTTAAAAAATATGAGAATCGGATTAGTCTTAAGTGGAGGAGGAGCTAAGGGATATGCACATATAGGATTATTAAAAATATTAGATGAATTAAAAATAAAACCTGATATTGTCGCCGGGACAAGTATGGGAGCAGTTATAGGAGCAGCATATTGTTCTGGATTAAACGCAAATGAAATTGAAAATAAAATAAAAGAATTTAATATACTAAAATTTTTAGACTTAACATTACCCAAAAAAGGATTAATAAAAGGAGAAAAACTATTAAATTTCTTTGAAGAATTTTTGGGAAATAAAAATTTCAATAATTTAGAAATCCCTCTTCTTGTAAATGCAATAGATTTGAATACTGGAAAAGAAATAATATTTGATAAAGGAAATTTAAGTTTAGCAATTAGAGCTAGTATGTCAATTCCAGGATTAGTTCAACCAATAAATATAGACAAATATACACTCGTAGATGGTGGAGTAAAAAACAACATTCCTATAAGTTTAATTAAAGATAAATGTGATATAATAATAACATCTAATGTAAATTATTTAGAAGAAACAGATTCTGAGATAATCAGTGCAAATAAAATTAATAGTACAAAAACAGAACTTCCAGGATTACACAAAATAATTATAAAAACAATGCAAATAATGCAGAACAATCAAAATTATATAAAATATGCTAAACAAAATTCTGATATATTTATATCTCCTAATTTAAGAAATTTTACTATTTTAGATTTTCACAAATCAAAACAAATCATCTCAATTGGAGAAAAAGAATCTCTTTTATACAAAAACAATATTCAAAGAATATGCAAAAAATAAATTTACATAATGAAATTATAAGAAAAATATTCCATATTTTTACTGGAATAATAGTATTATTATTAATTTATTTTGACATAATTAACACATATATTTTTCTATCTTTAATTGTAGTATCTATAATTTTATATATAATTAATAAATCCAACAAAAATATTCCTATTTATTCTTATATCGTAAGAAAGGTTCAAAGAAATGAAAATGATATTGGATTAATTACTTTCTTAATTGGATGTACTTTTACGTATATATTCTTTGAAAAACTAATAGTTTTATCAGCTATTTCTATTTTTACTTTTGGGGATGGAACATCTTCTCTTATCGGAGAAATTGCAAAAAAGAATAAAAACAAAAAAAGTTTTATTGGATTAATTTTTGGTGTTCTCTTTGCATATTTATTTTCTACAATATTCATAAATTCAAAAATAGCACTATTTGCATCTTTAATTACAATAACAATAGAACAAATTAATACAAAAATAAACGATAATTTTTTCTTAGCTCCATTAGCTGGATTTATTATCAATATTATTTTAAAAATTTAAATAAATCCCTGGAATATCCCATAAATGTAAATCTGGATTTTGTTATATAACCTCGCAAAAATGTTCTCCAAAACTAAGAGTTTCTAAGTTTGATTTATTCATTTTTCTTAGATTATCATAGATAATTTTATTTTTTAATCAAATATTTTTGAAATGAATAATTATCCCAAATAAAACTTAAATAATAAGGATTATGTTTAAATCGTAATAATTTTAATCCTTTTAACCCATCAACTTCATTTAATATTGCTTTATCTTCAAAAAATTTCAATCCTGAGATAAATAAAAAACAATAATTTCTTCCTGCTTATACTTGGCTAAATGTTTTATTTGATTAATAATAACATAAGAAATATCTTTTTGCATATCTTAAAATATATTTCAAAGTTTATTCTTTTTTCATATCTAATTTAATATGAACATCTCTTAATTGTTTATCATCTACTCGAGATGGCGCTTCAAGCATTAAATCTTTAGCTTCTTTATTTTTTGGAAAAGCGATAACTTCTCTAATAGAACTAGCGCCAACAAACAATTGAATCAATCTATCTAAACCAATAGCAAATCCTCCATGAGGAGGAGCTCCATATTTAAAAGATTCTAAAAAAAATCCAAATTTTTCATCCTGCTCTTCTCTAGAAATATTCAATAAATCGAAAACTTTTCTTTGAATTTCTGGGATATGTATTCTAACACTTCCACTTAAAAGTTCAACTCCATTTAAAACCAAATCGTATGTTTTTCCTAAAACTTTCAATGGATCTTTTTCTAAATCTTCCAAATTTTTTGGCATACAAAATGGATGATGAGCTGCAACATACCTTTTTTCTTCTTCAGAATATTCAAATAATGGGAAGTTAGTTATCCAACTAAATGCATATTTTTCTCCTGTTTCTGGTCTTAAATCAGGTTTATCGGAATTATATCTAGATATAGAATCAGAGTATGATATTCTTCTAAATGGAATTTGTATATCAACATTAAAAACTTCCTTTAATACATGTTTTAAAACACCTTCAACAACCGCATAAATATCTTCTTCATCTACAAAAGACATTTCACAATCTAATTGAGTAAATTCTGGTTGTCTATCACTTCTTAAATCCTCGTCTCTGAAACATCTCGCAATCTGAAAATATTTTTCTAACCCTCCTACCATTAAAAGTTGTTTGAAAAGTTGAGGAGATTGAGGTAATGCAAAAAAAGTTCCTTCTTGAGTTCTGGATGGAACAATATAATCTCTAGCTCCTTCTGGAGTAGATTTCGCAAGTATAGGAGTTTCAAATTCAGTAAATCCTTTTGAATATAAATATTCTCTAATTTTTTGAATAATTTGTCCACGCAAAATTAATTTTTTTTGTAGATCAAAACGTCTTAAATCTAAGTATCTATATTTTAAACGAATATCTTCATTAGTGTTATCATTCTTTAAATCAAAGGGTAAAGGTGGACAACTATTTAAAATTTCGATATCGTCTATAGAAATTTCAATATCTCTAACTGATAAATTTTTTAACTCTAATTCTGTAGGTCTAGCTTTTACTTCTCCAAATAAACTTAAACAACATTCTTTAGATACATTTTTTATTTTTTCAAAATTTTTATTATTACTACTAATAACACTCTGAACAATACCAGAAAAATCTCTTAAATCTATAAAAACAAGTTTTCCATGCTCACGAATAACATCAACCCATCCTTTTATACAAACTTTCTGACCAATTTTAGTTGGCAATTCATGAATCATCGTTCTATTCATAAAATTAGAAAATAAAAAAGAACTATTTAAAGATTATTATAACAAATAAATCCGATATCTTTTTATAATGTTTTCTTATTTATCTATTATCCTGAGGGGATGCCGGAGCGGTCAAACGGGACAGACTCAAGATCTGTTGGTTCTTCCTACGGGGGTTCGAATCCTCCTCCCCTCATTGATCAAAAATAATAAGATAAGAGATAAAAAACTAAATAGTAAAATCTAAAAATAGTAAAAGATTTAATTTATCATGAGTAATTCACATCATAAATCTATAATTTTGATAAGTACTTTAATGATTATCATAGTTATATCAATTGTTTTCATTTATTATACAAACACTCAAGACAATTCTAGTTATTTTTCTCCTATAACATCTTCTAATTTAGGAACTCAAGGAAATCCATTTAATGTATTATTAACATTTGCATTCATAATAATTGTTATATTAGGATTGTTAACAATAAAAATATTAAAATAAATTCTTATTACATTCTTCTTTGATATTTTCTATTTTTACACGAACTTGTTTTTCACTATCTCTATCTCTTATTGTAACAGTATTATCTTCTAAACTCTGATAATCAATAGTAATCGCAAATGGAATTCCTTTCATTGCACTACGCAAATATCTTTTCCCAATACTTCCATTTATATCATAATCTATAATAAAATCTTTTTCTAAATTTATCTTTATTTTTTTAGATAAATCAACTAACTCTTTTTTCTTCATTAAAGGAAAAATACTAAAATCAATTGGGGCAATATAATAAGGAATGTTAAATCTTGTTTTTCCTTCTGATTCATCTTTTTTTTCATAGAATAAATCTATTAAAGCATAAGTTGGTCTATCGCTACCAAATGCTATTTCTAGAATATGAGGAATAAATTTTTCTCCATTTTCTCTTACTGCCTCAAGTGAAACACCACTAGCTTTTGAATGCTGATTTAAATCGTAATCAGTTCTATCATGAACTCCACAAACTTCCATCCATCCATAATTATTTAACCTTATTTCAATATCCCAAGCGTCATCAGCATAAAACGCTTTTTCATCTGGGTGATGTTGCCTTAAACGAATTCTTTCTTTAGGAATCCCAAAATTCAAAAACTGATTATACGCCAAATTTATACACCAACCATATGCTTGACTTTTTATGAAACCTTTCTTTAATGCATCTTCAATTTTAATAAATTCAACAATTGATTCTTTTAATTGACTTTTATAATCCCAAAAAGGTAATAAATTATTCTTAATTTCAAAATATCCTTCCCAATTATTTTTATCTTTTGGGTCCACAAAAATTTGACCTTCCGCTTGAGTAAATTCTCTTCCACGTAAAACACTTTGTCTTGGAGAAATTTCGTTTCTATAAGCTTTTCCTATTTGAAAAACTGAAAAAGGTGTTTTTCTTCTAAAATAATTATAAAATCTATTAAATGGAAGATAGGTTGTTGTAGCTGTTTCTGGTCTTAATGAAGCATCCTTACCCGCCACAACAGTTTTCATCATTAAACTTTGTCTATTAATTTCTTCAATAAATTTTCCTCCACAACTTGGACAAATAATATTTTTTTCTTTAAAAAAATCCAACAATTGTTTATCTAAAAAAGAATCAGCAGAAACGTCATAATTTTCTTCTATTAATTTATCAGCTCTAAATACAGCATCGCATTTTGAACATTTAATAATTCTATCTGAAAATGTGCCTAAATGTCCAGAAGCCCTCCAAACATCATCAGGCAAAACAGTAGGAGCTTCTACTTCCATAAAACCAGCAGAATTAAATGTTTTTCTTATAGAATTTTCTACTTTATTTTTTAAAAGTTTTCCCAAAGGTCCATAAGTGTAAAAACCAGCAAGACCACCATATATTTCTGGACTCGGTCCCCAAATTAGACCAGCCTCCTGAACGAAACTAATAAAATCTTTTGTCTCTACCATAAGAAAAATAATCAAACAGAACTTTTAAAGTTTACTCACAAATTCCTTTAACAAATGAATAAACATCTCTTTGTTTTTTCAATAGTTCTATATTATAATTTGTTGTTGCTATTTTGTCATCTACAGTCCAATTTCCACCTTTATTCTCAACAAAAAATAATCTGTCCATTTTTTTATTTTTTAAAGAATTACTTTCATCTTGACCTATATAACAAAAAATTCCATATTTACCATCCAAGGTAATAATATAACTTAAAGATTCATTTAAACTATTATCAGAATTTGAAATATTTTTATTTTTAATTAAAATAAAGTTTGGGTTAATATTATTTAGATATTCATCGAATAATTTACTAATATTTTCTTTTAATTCATAAGGAGCTTCATCAATCCAATATTTTTTAGTTTCTTTAATATCGTACACTTGTTTAGGAACAGATATTGGAATATAATTCCTTTTATAAAATGCCGCATATGTATCATTTAAGGAACATAAAAAACTATCTAAAATATTTTCACTTTCTGCATTATTTGTTCCAGTAATACATTTAACCTCTGGTTTATAATCAAATAAAAACATTTTAAATTTTAATTCTTTAATTTTATTTAAATTTTCATAATTAACAATATTATTAATATTCTCAACATTTAATTCCTCCCATTCTAAATATTCAGATTCCTTATAATAAAATGAAGTAATATTATATTTAATTTCAGAAACAGCACTTCGCTCTAAATTAAAAACTGATTCAGTAAAATTAACATAACAACCATCTATGCACTTTTTATAAACAGAATCGTTTTCTGTTCTATATTTTACTTTTTTTAATTCTGTGCAAGTTTTACTTTCAGGAGTAGATTCTTTATTGAAAAATTTCAATGTAATTAAAATCGAATCAATATTAGATTCTACTCTTTCGAAAATTGGTTTAAACCAACCCTGAGTAAGTCCAAAAACAATAAGAGAAAGAAAAACTAAACCTAAAATTATTGATAACAATTTAGATATAGACCAAGTCGCAACACCTTTTTTATTTTTCATAACATAACTTAAAATCTATTTTTAATAAATCCTTTGGTGTAGACAAAATTACGTTAGCTTTAAATAATAATCTCATTTAACAATTAAGAGGTGTTTTATGGGAAGTGTTTATGGAAATGAGGGATTTTATTATGGAGAAAGTTCGTCTTTAAATCCAAATCCTTATAATTCTATTGGTGGATTTGAACCCAAAAAAGAAAGTCAACGTAGACTAGGTTTCCCGGGTTCTGTAAATACAGCAAATCAATTAGGAGAAGCAGTTAATGCAATAAAACAAGGAATAACCGCATTTGAGGTTGAGATGCTAAATGCCGATCAAGGAGAAACCATCCCGAAAGAACACTTTAAAGAAATGCGTCAACTTATGAAAATTTCTGGAGTTAGTGCAAGTATGCATGCTCCAATAATTGATCCAGCTGGATTTAATGAAAAAGAAGGATGGAGTCCAGAAAATATGCAAGATAATGAAAGAAGAATGTATGATAACATAAAGAAAGCTTATGAATTAAATCCAAAAGGAAACACACCTATTGTTTTTCATTCAAGTGGAGGAGTTCCAGGAGGAGAATGGAGAAGAGATGAAAATGGAGAAATAAAGAAGAACACAGCGATGATGATTAATCAAGAAACTGGACAAATTGTCCCAATTAAATTAAAAAAAATGTTTACACCTACAAATCCTGAAGAATTAAATATAAAAAATCCACAAAAAGGAGGACATCTTTGGGAATTAGATTCACAAATAAATTCAGCGAATGCTACTGATTGGGATAAAAGAATTATAGAATTACAAACTTTCAATAAACATGCAAGCGAAATAATTTCTGACAATGTATTACCATTAGCAAATTATTCAGACAAAAAAATAATAATTGATGAAGAAGGAATTAAAGCATATAACCCAAAAACAAAACAATTACAAAACGCCTTAATTAATGATGAGGAAATAATAGCTTATAATAAAATACAACAAGCTGACACCTTTATTAGTAATATAGAAACAAGCTTCAATACAGCATTTGAAAAAGCATTTGAATATGGAACTGAAGAACAAAGAGTAAATTTAAAAGAATTAGCAAAAGAACATTCTAAAAAAATAAATAAATTAAATAATGAATTTACAGAAAAAATAAATGGAAGAGATAAACAAGTAATTGATTTGTATGCACCAATAAAAAAACAATTAGTACTTGATGAATCTATAAAGAGATTAGACGCAATAACAAAAACAGAAAGACCAAAAATTTATACAGATGTGGAAGAATTTGCAAAGAATAAAGCTGCCGAAACATTCGCTAATTTAGCTGAAAAATCATATAAAGAATTCAAGGATAATGCTCCTATATTAGCAATAGAAAATATGCCACAGGGAATGGCTTTTACAAGAGCTCAGGATTTAAAAGAAATTGTAGAAAAAGCAAAAAATTTATTTGTAGAAAGAATGACAAAATCTAAAACACTATCTAAAAATAAAGCAGAAGAAATTGCAACAAAACAAATAGGAGTAACTTGGGATGTTGGACATATAAATATGTTAAAGAAAAGTGGATTAACAGATGAAGATATTAAGAAAGAAACTAAAACTATAGCACCTTATGTTAAACATTTACATCTAACAGATAATTTCGGTTATGCAGATACACACTTAGCTCCTGGAATGGGAAACGTTCCATTTAAACAAATACTTGAAGAATTAGAAAAAGCTGGAAAATTACAAGAAATTAATAAAATAATAGAAGCCGGAGCATTCGTACAACATTTTAAAAAATCTCCATTTCCATTAACTCTTTCAGCAATGGGTTCTTCAATATATGGAGCAAAACTACAAGATTATTGGAGTAATGTTCAAAATACTTATGGAGGATATTTCGGTGGATATGGAACAATAAACCCATCAACTCACCATTCAATTTATGGAAGTGGATTTACAACATTACCAATGGAATTGGGAGGAAATATACCATCAGGAAACTCAAGATTCAGCGGAGATAAAATATAAAAGACCTCAAATAATAAAATTCTAAAAATAATTATAAAATCAAATCTTTTTCATTCCCTTCCAAGCGATATCAAACATTTGCTCCAAAGCTTGTGCAAAGAACTCAGTATTTAACCAAACACCCAAATCATAACTTGGATGAATCTCATTATCGTTCAAAAGCATAAACATTAATTGATCTGAATCAATAACTATAAAACGAGCTTTTAAATTATTAGCATCCCTAACCTCAGCAACTTTATTAAACTCCGTAACTACTTTTTTATTAGAATCATTTATTGGAGCAGCTATTCTTATATTAACTCCTCTTTTCTTCGCCTTTTCAAGACTAGGCAATAATATTTCAAGTTTCCTACTAAGACCATCAGCGGTAGTAACTAAAATTATGCTTTTCTCTGCATCTCTAATTAACATATCAAGATTATTGTAAATATTTTGTCTTCCTTTTATAGAACCAGACAAATCAGCATGTTCTACATATTTAATACCATCTGTAAATAAAGTATTTAATTCCTCTAAAACATCATCACCTTTTAATTTTTCTAATCTCTCAGATTTACTATGAGCCTCAACAACTAAATTTTTCTTTACTCTTTCAATTACTTCTTCAGGTTTTAACGCAACAAACTTTATTGGTTTACCCAACTTCATAACAACAAATCCTTTTTTTTCCAATGATTCTAATATATCATAAGTCCTGGATCTTGGAACATCACTAATACTAGAAAGTTCTCCAGCAGTAGAAGTTCCCCTAGACAAAAGAGCTGTCCACACCTTTACTTCGTATAAATTTAAATCAAAAATTTTCCTTAAACGGCTTAAAAATTCCTCTTTTACTATCATGTTTATGCAAATCTAAATAAGTATTTAAATGTTTCTCTAAAAATACGTCCTCTATAAAGGACAATTAGATTCTCCTAAATCCAAATTTATATTTCTCATTTTTAATCTCTCCATCCTCGACAAAATCCATATTTTTAAAGTTATCGACGAGTGATATATTTTTTGCACCAACTCTTTCTATAATAAAATCAAAAAGGCTCTCAATACTTTTCCCAAAATCTTTTGATATATACAAATCAATTTTATCTGTTTTTATTAAACCACAAGTCTTTCTTCCGGCCTGTATTTTTCTTGAAATTTCTCTAGCAAAACCTTCTATCTCTAATTCTTTTGTAATATTATAATCAAGCTCTACTGAAAAATCACCAACACTAAATTCAACTTTTTTTACATTCAATTCCTGTTTTATAATCTCTATCATTTCATTAGAAATATTATTTGAACAACGAACTTTAGCGCAAGATAAAGGCCATTTCAAACCAATCTGTTTTTGATCTCTTGATTTTAATCCTGAAGAAACAACATCTCTTACTATTTTCATATCATCTAATAATTCTAATGAATAATTTTCAAATTCTGGCCAAGAAGATAAATGAACAGATTCATCGGTTCCATATACAGATTGGTACATTTTTTCCGATACAAAAGGAATTATAGGAGAACAAATTTTACTTAATCTATCTAAAACAAATTTTAAAATTTTAACAGCACTTAAATCTTTATCATTAAATCTATCCCTATTTAATCTTATATACCAAGTAGATAAATCTTCAACAAAAACTCGTATTTCAAAACAAGCTTTTATGGTATTATATTCCTCATAATATTTGCTAACATTTTTACCAACTTCATTTAATCTAGACAATATCCATTTATCTGTTACATTTATAGAAACAAGATTATGTATTTCTTCATTTGTTTTATAATCTTCATAGAATTTACTAATATTATACATAATCAATACTAATTTTTTATATATTTCATCAACTCCCTTATCTGAGAAATTTATATTATCTGCATTCATAACAGAACTTCCCATAAGATAAAACCTAATTGCATCAACTCCATATTTCTGAATTAGAATTAAAGGATCTGTATAATTATTTTTTGACTTACTCATTTTTTGACCATCCTCAGCTAAGATAGTTCCAGTAGTTACATAGTTCTCAACTGGAATATTGTCAAATAAGATTGCAGATAAAACATTCATATAATAAAACCAAGCTCTAGTTTGTCCTATATATTCAGCAACAAATTGAGCAGGAAAATGTTTTTCAAAATATTCTTTATTCTCAAATGGATAATGGAATTGGGCAAACGGCATAGCACCTGATTCAAACCAACAATCCATCACTTCAGGAATTCTTTTGTATTCTTTTCCATCTTTTTCTAAAATAATATTGTCTAAAAAATCCTTATGTAAATCAATTTTTTCTGGTAAATTTTTCGCATACTTTTTTAATTCCTCAATACTACCAACAACTATATTATCGCCATCATTATTTTTCCAAATAGGAATTGCTGAAGCCCAATAACGATTTCTAGTAATATTCCAATCCGGAGCTGTTTCTAAATTATAACGAACTCTCCCTTCTTTTAAAAAATCTGGATGCCAATTTAATTTATTATTTAACTCTAATAATTTAGGTTTTATTTTTTGAATATCTACAAACCATGCAGGTAAAGATTTGTATATCAATTTTGTATCACACCTATAACAAAAAGGATATTCATGTTCAACCTTTTTTACAAGAACAACAAGCCCTTTTGATTTTAAAAAATCTATAATCTTTAAATTAGAATCGTGAACATATTCTCCGGAAAAATCTTTTACAGAATTAGTAAAATTTCCCTTTTCATCAACAGAATTAATAGTAGGAATTTTATATTTAAAACAAACAGAATAATCGTCTTCTCCAAAATTTGGTGCAGTATGAACAATTCCTGTTCCATCAGAATCACTAACGAAATCTCCTAACAAAAATTTAAAAGCATTTGGAGTATTCTTAAAATAATCAAATAATGGATAGTATTTTTTACCTTCCAATTCCTTTCCTTTAACGTCTTTTAATATATCATAGTCTGATTCATTTTTCCAAAAATCCTTAATTAAAGATTTAGAAAGTAGATATACGGTTCCATCCGATTTATCTTTTATATAAGAATAAATCAAATCAGAATTAACAGTAAGTGCTAAATTAGACGGTAAAGTCCATGGAGTTGTAGTCCAAGCTATAGCACAAACATCTACACCATCTAATTGTTCTTCTAATTTAAATTTGACAACAACAGTAGAATCTTTAACAATCTTATATGAATTATCCATAGCAATTTCAGATTTTGATAAAGGAGTAGAACATCTTGGACAATACATTAGTATCTTTTCGCCTTCATAAATATACTTCTTTTCCCATAATGTTTTAAATGCCCACCAAATACTCTCAATATAAGAATTATCCATTGTTTTGTAACAATTTTTCATATCTACCCAACGACCAATCCTATTTATCACCTTCTCCCATTCTTCTGTATATCCAAGAACTTTACTTCTACAAAAATCATTAAACTTTTTAATCCCCATTTTCTCTATTTCATCTTTCGAATTTATTCCTAAGCTTTTTTCAGCTATATTTTCAATCGGTAAACCATGACAATCCCAACCCCATACACGATTAACAAATCGTCCTTTCATTGTCCAAAAACGTCCAAACAAATCTTTAACAATAGAACCTAATAGATGACCATAATGCGGATTTCCTGTAGCAAAAGGTGGACCATCATAAAATATATATGGCTTACAATTTTTCGTTTTTTTTAAAGATTTCTCAAAAATACTATTATCATTCCAAAATCTCAATATTTGATTTTCAATATCATTAACATCCATAAGAAATAAAATTAATTATACCTTTTAAAGTTTTTTAAATAAAATTAATTAATAACTTTTTTAATAACTTTTTCGCCTTCTATATCCCAATATTCAACTTCTTTACCATCCATTTGAACTTCTGCAAATTCTTCAGGTATTTTTATTTCAAAATTTTCAAAACTCTCACTATCCATAATACTAACACTATCTCCATGAACACTTAAAACTTGAGCATTTCTTTTTGTAATCATTGGAACTTCAAATTTATCGTGACCAGGAACAACTTGAACCTTTTTTTTCCCAGTTAAAGCATTAACAGCCTCAAATCTAACTTTAGCATGACCATGTTTTCCTGTTTTAGAAATATCCATTTTTTTTATTTGATAAGATTCACCTTCTATAATAACATAAGAACCGACTCTAAATTCTGTAGCATCTATTACCTTTGCAACCATGTAAATGAAATATTTTTTTCTTTTATAAATCTTTGGGACATCTATTATTCTTATCAATTAATACTCCAATCAAAGCAAATAAAATTGGAAATCCCATAATAAAAATAACTCTTATATCGTAAATGAACATAGAAACAACAGATGCGATCAGTAATCCAACTCCGGAGAATATCATAGAAAATTTATTTACATATTCAGGATAATAAGAATATAAGTTCCCAATTATTAAACCAAAAAAAATCCCAAAAAAAGTAGAAAAAAATACAACACCAGCAATTTCTATTTTTGAACCGAATGCTATCAAAAGAATATATAATATTAAAACATACCCTAAAATAAAACCTAACAATCCACCAGAAATTGTTTTTATAATTGAATTTAAAACTTTATTTTTCATAATAAATATAACATTTATCAATTTAAAAATATATTGAACAAATAATTTATAAATAATACCATTCTTAATTAAATATGAATCAATTAGAGGTTGATAGATGTCCTACTGGCATTAGTGGTTTTGATAGAATATCTCAAGGAGGATTTGTAAGAAATTCATCTAACGTTATTATTGGCGGACCAGGTTCTGGAAAAACAACTTTTCTTTTACAATTTTTATATAATGGAATTTCAAAATATGATGAAAATGGATTATATTGCTCTTTTGAACCAGACGTTTTAGAAACAATTAATGATGCATCATCTTTTGGATGGGACTTTTATAAATTATCGGAAAATGGAAGAATAAAATTCGCTAAATTTTCTCCGGAAACAACAATAGATGAACTAAAAATGGAATTAACAAAAATTATTTCTCAAAATAATATAAGAAGAGTATGTATAGACCCAATTTCTATATTAGCAATTAGTATAAATGAACAAGGAAAGATAAGACAAAAAATCTTTGAATTAGTTTCTTTGATGAAAAGACTTAAAGTCACAACTATTTTAGCAGATGAAAGTATGGAAGCTGAATTTGGCTCTTCATATAGAGAAGGAGAATGGACCAAAACAGATATAGTAAAATTTTTAGCAGATTCCGTAACAACGTTTTATTCCTCAGGATTAGCAGGAACAGCTGATAGAGCAATAAGAATAGAAAAAATGAGAAGAACTCACCATCTAAGAAGAGTTGTTGGAATGGAAATAGGAAATAAAGGTATTGAAATTATTTCAGATTAAACAAAATTACTTTTATAAAAAGTATCATCAAATCTATATTTCTTAAAAACTCCTTGTTCGTCATTTTCTTGTTCATTACTTTCATTATATAATAATTTATTATTTACAAACTTTTCTTCATCTATTGTAAATGTATCATTAATATTTACATCTTTTTTATCTCTAAAAGAAAAACTTCTATTATCATAATTAGTTTTTTCATTATTATTAGAATAATTATTATCTTTTCCATCTTCATAAAAAATCGAATTCATTTTTTTAGAAGTTTTTTCATTTTTTAAATCATCAAGTTTATCAACGATTTCATCTTCGATTATTTCTTTTAATAAAATTTCAGATAAATCAAAAGATTCTCTCTTATCTAGTTCTAATTCTTGTTTATTTACGGATTCTTGTTCATCTAATATTTCTTCTAATTCTTGTTTATTTTCTTTTGATTCTTCATCTTTTTTCTTATTTTCGTCTTCTTTGGCCATTAAATATTAGAGAAATTAAACTTTATTAATTTAAGGATAAATTTTTATAATCTAAAATACTTCATTTCATATGAAAAAAAATATATCTATTGAAAAAAAATATATATTACTTTCTGGAGTTTGTGGATTTTTGGGTGGTTTTTTTTCAGGTTCTGCTGGTTCCTCAAATATTTTAATAAACATGTTCATTGGAGCTTCTGCAGGAATTATATTTGCATACTTATTTAAAAATTTTATAAAATAATTACTTTTTAATAATCTTGTCTAGTTCATCGCTAACTTCTTTTCCTGTTAATAATCCCTTGAACTTATTCATAATTAATCCCATATAGGCACTTTTTGAAAGATTGGGATTTGTATCAAATATTTTTTTTATTTCTTCACTTAAATGTATTTCCGTCTTTTTTGTAGCCTCTTCTATAGATTTTCCTTGTACAATTTTATGTAGTATAGTCTTTACATCATTTGGAGAAATAACATCCGGAACTTGTTCTAAGATTAATGAAAGTAAATCATTATTTAATTTTTCATCAACAGTTTTTCTAGTAATATTTTCTTTTTTGGATATTTCTCTAGGAAAAAGTGTTAATGACTTTGCAATTAAATCATAATGATCAGTAACCAAAGATAATTCTTTAAAATCTTCTATTTTTTTTTCTACAAGTAACAATTTTATTAATTCGTCGTTCAATCCAAATTCTTGTAAATATCTTTTATTTTCTGAAGACAATTTAGGTAAATTATTCTTCAAATCATCTATTAATCTCTTATTTATTTTTAATAATTTACAATCCGTCTCTGGATACATTCTAGCAGCTCCTGGCATTGGACGTAAGAAAGAAGTCGTTGCATCTACATTTGATTGTCTTACTTCACTTGGGACACCCAAAGAGAACTGTTCTATTCTTTGTTTTATTAAATTAAAAGAATTTTCTATCTGATTTTTTTCTCCTAAAATTAATATAAAAGCATCTTCTCTATCACATTTAATTTCTTCAATTATAGAATTAATTTCTTCTT
The DNA here is from genome assembly GCA_964612895.1 of Candidatus Woesearchaeota archaeon. Taxonomy (GTDB): domain Archaea; phylum Nanobdellota; class Nanobdellia; order Pacearchaeales; family GW2011-AR1; genus JAGVXH01. Next base: position 28,877 of record CAZTFL010000001.1, on the reverse strand, counting down.
TTGAAAAATTATATTTCTCCAAATTTTCATCAGAGTGAATAATCCCACCAATACCTGTAAAAGATTTCGCATAATCAGATAATTCGGTTCCTATTCTTTTATTCGGTTGAACGTCAAAACCTAATAATCCATTCCCTTTTTCTATTCTGAATCCGATAACTTCTTTTTTATTTTTTATTCCAGAATTAATAAATTTACAATTAGTATTCTCTAAAATTTTCGTCACATATTTGTAATCATGTATTTTTATCTCCGATAATTTTCTTGAAATTTCTAAAATATTTTTTTGTCTCATAATCTCATAATCAATTGTATTAATCATTATTTTTGGATCTTGAAATCCCTTTATTTCTATTCTATTCCCTTTTTCTATTGATATATTCAAATCTTGTCTTATTGTACCAATTCCTCTTTTAACATTACAAGCTCTTAGAATTTGTCCAATTTTTAATGCCGCCTCTTTTATCTGATCAGGAGATTTTAAATCTGGAGCAGTTGTTATTTCCACAAGTGGGATACCTAACCTATCTAATTTATATATTGTTAAATTTTCTTTTCTTTCAACTGGCCTAGCCGAATCTTCTTCTAATGCAATAGAATCTATTTTAACAATACCCTCAGAAGTTTCTATCTGTCCATCATAAGCAATTAAAGTAGTTCTTTGAAACCCAGAAGTATTTGAACCATCAATTATTGTTTTTCTCATAATTTGTGTATTTGAGAATATTTTACATTTCATAAGAAGAGCAATTTGTAATGCAATTTCTAAAGCTTCTTGATTAATATCGTGAGGAGGTTCTTCATCTAATTCAACAAGACAATTTGTATCATAAACCTGATAATCAAATTCTTTATTTTTAGTTTTTTCATACAAAACCGCACTATCTATTGTTCCAGATTCTCCAATAACTGGATTTAATTTTCTCTTTACTGAGAATAAAAAATCATCATTTCTAAGAATACTTGGACAATTACAAAAAAGTTTATGCGTATTTAACTGTTGATGAATTTCAAGACCAGCTTTAAGTTTAAGTTTTTTATAATCCTCCATAAAGAAATATAACAAATCAATATTTTAAAGTTTTCTTTAACAAAAAAATAAAGAGAATTGAAAATATTTAAAATTCAACTCTCTCTAAAAAATTATTTAATTTCAAATATTATAGAAACACTTGTTCCATAATTTTGCACTTCTGGTTCTATATTTCCAGATGCTAAATCTAAAGATTCTTTATACATTGTCATAACAGGATAAGATCTTCCACCATTATAACTTTCAGAAACTTGAATAATTCTTCCCAATTTAGATCCTAAACCATGAGCCATTTCTTTCGCTTTATCTTGAGCATTTTGAGTAGCCATAGTTATTGCTTGAGAATTGATTTCTTTTTGAAGATCTTCACTTAAAGAATAACTTATATAACTTAAAGAAGAACCAGAATTTATTCCAGCATTAACAACTCTTGAAATCATCTCACTATCATTTGTAGATATCTCAACAACTAAGTTGTGTGAAGCCAAAAATCCTAAAGATTTTCTAGTACTACTAGACCAATCATATTCTTCATTAACATATAAATTTCGTGTTTGAATATCTTCTTTGTCAATTCCTATAGAAACTAAAGAATCTATTACTTGATTAGTTATATTATCATTTGCCTGTTTTGCTTCAGAAGATGTTTTTCCTCTGCTTTCAATAGCAAAATTAATACTAACCAAATCTGGCATTACTTCAATATTCGCAGAACCATCCACAACTATTGTACTTCTAGGTTTAAAATTATAAACACTTGCAATTATAACAAGAGATATAATTAAAACACTAACAGTAATAGCTATTACTAATTTTATGTTATTATTTTCTTTCATATATATTCCTCCTTTCATTTATTATATTAAACATAAAAAATAATAATATCATACTCCAGGCCCCTATCAAAAACCAAAAAGCGAATCCAAATGTGGGAAAATATGTTATAGAAGAAATATTAGTTTGCTGAACAATACTATCCATTGTTTTTGTAGCTAATATTTCTACTCCATTTCCAGCAACAGAACTTAATCTATCATAAACAATTTTTGGTCTTTGTGAAAAATATTTAATAAAAATTGAGGCAATTCCAGTTATTCCAAAAGCAAATAAATATTTTAAATTACTCATTTTTTTATTTGGTAAAATAATTATTTGTTTATTTGAAACTGTATAAGATGGCATTTTTTTTCCCTTAACACTCCACCAATATGATTTCTTCTCGATTAATCCAGTTTTTAATAATTTTTTTATATTATAATCCACAGTATTTATTTGAAGTTTTAATTCAGAAGAAATTTCACTTGTAGTTTTTTCGTTATCAGATAAATAATTTAAGATTGTTATACACGTTTTATTAGTAATAACCTCGGCTATTTCTTTTAATCTTGAATCATCCAACGGAATAGATATTGTTGTCATAAAATAATTATAATTCTTATATATTTAAATGCTATTTTTACTCCAATTCAATTTGAAGTGTTAATAACAACCATCCACTCTAATTCTGAAATATTTTTTATTAAAATTCACTAGTTAATATTTTAGTCAAAAAATCACTAGCTTTTTTAAAATCTGCTCTCTTATTACTCAACTTCATTAGTTGACCAATTAAAAAATTTAAAGAATTAGAATTCCCATTTTTATAATCCAAAACTGCCTTACTATTAGATTCTATAACTTTTTTTGCCAAGCTCATAATAATATCATCATTTATTTTAGAAATATCTTCTGATTGATTAGAAATAGAAAAACTTTTAGGAATAAAATCATTAAGAATTTCTTTTGCTTTTAATTTTGTAATTTGTGAATTATTTACAGCTTTAATCAATTCTGCAAAATGAGACGGTTTTATATCTATAGAAGAATCTTCTAAATTTATTTTATTATAATTTAAAATTCTCAATAATTCTACTGTAACCCAACTTAAATTTTTCTTAACATCAATACCTTCTAATGATAATTCTTCAAAAAAATCAACAAGTTCTAAATTTTTAGATAAAATAATAGCATCTTTTTGTAAAACATCATATTTATCTAATAATTTTTTTAGCTTTTCATCAGGCATTTCTGGAAGATTCAATTGAATTTCTTCTACCCATTTTTTATCAATTTTTATAGAAGGCAAATCAGAATCTATTAAAAATCTATAATCTTCAGCATTCTCTTTTGTTCTCATAACAATTGTTTTTTCAGTATTCTCATCATATCTTCTTGTCTCCAAATTCAATTCTTCACCTTTTTGATAAGCCTCTATCTGACGAGCTATTTCGTAATTTAGAGCTTTCTGTATTTTATCTAAAGAATTTATATTTTTTATTTCTACTCTTTTACCATACGTAGAAACATTTACATCTACTTTTATTCCTAAATTCTTTTTGATTGTTTTAATATAAGACAATGATAAAATAAAACTCTTTAACCATTCAATAACCTGTTGAACATCTTTAAAATCTGGAGCACTAACAACTTCAACCAAAGGTAAACCACTTCTATTATAATTTACATGTCCACTTTCAGGATTCCATTGAGCAGGATCTTCTTCTATATGACACTCCCATATTCCTACATCTTTAAATTTACCATCATATGCTGGAAATTTACAATGAGAACCAGAAATAGTACTTTGAAATCCTTTCGGCAAATCAGGCCAATTATAATGTTTTCTTTGAAATACCAAATCATTATCTGTTTCTATTTTACAACCTAAAATAAGTGCTATTTTAATCATTTTTTTTATAGCTTCACGATTGGGAAGCATTGGTTTCGCCCCAGGAGTTCCGGTACAAATAGGGCATATATTAGAATTTTGTTTAATAGAAGAATTTGTCGAACATTTACAAAATAATTTTTCTAAAGTATTTAAATAACAATGAATTTCCAAACCAATTTTCAACGGATGATTAAAATCTTTCATATATAAAAATACAATAACACCTTTTTAAGATTTCTCAAAGAATTCTATATAATAAAAATTTCAAAATTACAAGTCAGAAGAGATATATTATGTCAATAATTAACAATTGAATGACGGCAATTAGAAACAATATAACATGGATAAACAACATAATGTTATATATTAATTAAACATCCATGTAAAAAAGACCCCATATTCGATAAAATTAAAAGAGCAAAGTCAAAAATCAGATACTTAAAAAATCTGAATAAAGTCACTACTAAGTTGACCTCACTCTTCAAAGATAAATAATAAAATTAAATTTATCCGAATAATGAAGCCAAACCTTCAGCAGCTTCTGCTTTTGGTTCTTCTTTCTTTTTTTCTTCCTTTGGTGCTTCAGTTGGAGCAACATTTGCAGGTGCAGATGCTATAGAAGCATTAGCTAACTTTTCATCTATATTAACGCCATTCAAAGATGCAATTAACACCTTAACTTTGGATGCGTCAACAGATGTTCCAGTAGCAGAAACAACTTTTGTCAAGTTGCTTTCATTAACTTCCTGTCCTAACTTATGCAACAAAAGTGCAGCATATATGTATTCCATTTTTTCTATTTTATTTATTTAATTATAAATTTAATTAAGAAGTGGCCCCCTCCGAAGGCTCAACTTCTACACGAGCATCACTCTCTTCATTTTTAATTTCACTACTTTCCACAGAAGAGTTTTGTAAAATATTACTTAATGCTTTCTCATGTAATGCTGCTTTAGCAATAATAAAATCGATAGTTAAATTATTAGCATAATTAATTTCAACAGCAAAAGGCAACGCTCTTGAATAACAATATTCTAATTCCTCAATCATAGATTTTGTATCTATCTTAATATTTGCATAAACAATTTTATCCATATACGCAGCAACTGGTTCTATTCCAACTTCAAAAGGAATAATATTCAATTTAGCCATTATTGATGCAACTTTATCAGTAATTTTATCACCCTGTTTAACAATAATTTTATTTTGCATTACAGAAATTTTCCCCGCTTCAACTTTTGGAATTAAACCAACCGATGATAATGCAGAAATATCCGGACCAGGAACTAAGTCTGTAGGACCAGCTTTAACTTCTATATCAAAAATTGCGACATCTCCTGCTTTAGCTTTAGAAGGACTTTTATTTTCAGATAAAATTTTTGAAACTTCAAAAGCATCCATATCTGCGAATAACAAAGCAGTAGATTCATCAACATAAGGAACCAAACTGTGTAATTCTTTTATTCCACAATGATCTAATGCAAAGTCAACTAAACTTTTTTTAGCAACTTGAATCGACGCTATTTTTCTTATTTTCTTTTTTATATCTTGAAATTGAGCAGATGGAAGACCTTTTATAGATACAACCATAACAGTATTTTTTTTCATTTTATCAGCTAAATTTTTAACAAGCTGTTGTTTCTTAGAACTTATATGAGTTTTTCTTTCTTCCATTATTTCTTAATATTATCTAAAAATTTAATTGATTTAGTCATCGTAAATTTTATCATAGCATTTTTTATATTTTCTTTTCCTCTTGGTAATTTTGATTCTAATTGATTTAGTAAAGATTCAATATTTTCTATAATTTCTGAATCTTTTGCATCTTCTTTACAAATAGCTAATTTTATACTAGCTTCTTTATTTCTAACTCTGATTAATTTACTCAATTTATCCATCATTGTTTTTATAGAATCATCGTCTTCTTTTACAATTATTCCACCTTGAGGAGATGGCATTTTCCCAACAGGTCCTAAAACTCTACCAAATTTCGTTGCTATCTTACTCATAATTGGAGCAACAGCCATAAAAAAATCATATTTATTAGATAAATTTTTCAAATCTTTCTTTTCTTTATACTTTTGAAAATCATCTTCAATTATACTATCAACTAATTTACTTCGTTTAGTTAAAAAAGCACAAATCTTTTTTTCTGAAGGATGAGGAACTTCTAAGAAAATATTAAGAGCTTCCTTTCTAACATCATAATTTTGTAAATTAACTATTAATTCAACTGTCTGAACAAATTTTCTTTTGTCACAACTACGTAACTCACTTAAAGCTTTTTTTAAATTTGAATTTTCTTCTGCCATTTTAGTATAACCACAGAACTAGTAAGAGCCTCCTACATAAGTAGTTCAAACGGTTACAATAAAAGCGTTTTAATCCTTTATAAATATTTTGATAATCAATTATAACCTACAAAAGATTTATATATAATATAGAATACATCATAATCATGGTTACAAAAAAAGAGGCTAGTTCTAATACTAAAAAGAATATAACCAAGAATGTACCTAAGAAAAAAAACGAAGCAACTAAAGTAGATGTTAAAAAAGTTAAAATTAACAAAAAGAATTATGGTGTTGCATCTGTTATCTTAGGAGTTATTGGATTATTTTTCTTTCCTGTTATCTTCGGAACAGCAGGATTGATAGTTGGAATTTTTGGCCTAAAAAATAAAGAAGAAAAGAAAATGTCATTAATTGGTATAGTTATAAGTTCTATATCCATCCTTTCTTGGTTAATTTTCTTAATAATAAACTTTTTATAAAAAAATTTTTAATTTTTATTTTTTAATTTTTCATTTTTAAAAATAATTTTCTGCTATTCCACCTTTTAATTTCAAATTCCCGTTCTCATCTATAAACGCAACTAAAGCATCTGAAGAATTTCTAATTTCTAACTTTTCTCCACTTCCCGACAGGCTTCCAACTCCAACTTCAACACTTCCTTTTAAATATAATTTTCCAGTTGAATCAAAATATGCAACATTAGTTCCTGCACTATTTTGAATTATAAAAGAATTTTGAGGTGGATTTAATATTGAAACACCAGAAGTATGTGTCCCTTTCAAATACATATCTCCTTTATCATCTATAAAAGCCAAATCGCTTCCAGAAGGACTCTTTATTTCAAATCTCTTTTCAGACGGATCCGTAACTTCTTGTATTATTATAGGACCAAAGTGAGATACGCTTCCAGAATTTCCAGCACCATCAATAGTTCGAACATGAAAGTAATTATTTCCATTAGATAAAGTACAAGTATAATTATTATTTGTTGTATCAACAGCACTATCTGGACTAGTCGAAGAAGAACTATCACATAATAAAGAATAACCAGATATTCCCGTAGACAAAGTAGTATTGGAAACTTTATGAACAAAAATATCATCAAACCAAGACTGACCCGATTTTACTCCTGTAGAAGAATTTCCGCAAAAGAAAACTGCTGCTCCGAATCTAACTTTAGAACAATTACTTGAATTAAAAATTAATGCCTTATAAGTCCAATCATTTACTCCTGTCATAGTACTAACTTCTGATCTGCTCCATTGAGAACATCCAGGAGCAACACCTTCAGAAACATAAATACTTGCACGACCAGTTAATCCATCAACTCCAGGAACTGTTTCGTTTGTTTTTACCCATCCCTCAATTCTATATAAAGTGTTTTTTTCTACATCAATATCTTGATAAACATAATTATTACAGTAACTATAACTATTTGCAATAACCCAACTATAATTTCCTGAAACAGATATTGTATTAGTTCTACTTCCAGAAGATAGCCAACTTCCTGTAGTCTCAAATGCTGAATTATTTATTATACTACCTTGATTCCCATCAACATCCCATCCTCTTGTAAAATAATAATAAGGATTTCCGTTATCTGTAGATGCTGACCAAGAAAAATTAGCATTCATAATACTCGAAACACGATTTGCCTCATGAGTTGAAGAAGTTAATCCACTAATAGAAGAAGGATTCGTTTTATCCGTAGCATTTATATCGGAATATTTATCAGAATTTACAAATGGAGTCAATTTATAATTATCAAATACAACACTTGCTGAATGAACTCCTACACCACCTCTACCAGAACTAAAAGAAGAATCTGATTTTTCTAAAACTAAAACATCATTTAAATATAATTTAAATAAATTTCCTACAACAACAGCCTTAGCATGATACCATTTGTTATATTCTAAATCCGGAATATTTGAAACTGCTAAATGTACATATCCTGAATTATATTTATATAAATTTATATTACCACCATTTAATTCACTCGTTCCACCATATATTTCATACTGATAGAATTGAGTCACAGCAGAATTTCCTCTGAATATTAAACTAGCATGATTGCCAGAAGCAATTTTAAAATCTGTTTCGACAACATAATCTGTAAAACCCGAATTACCAGTTAAAGAAACGTATTCTCCGGATGTAGGACCATTATAAACACCACCTGATTCGGTCCAAGCTCCACCATTATTAGACCATCCAGAAGTACTACCATCACTAAATTCATCAAGCGTTCCATTAACAGGACTATAAGTTCCGCCAGCAGTTGTCGCTCTAAAAAATCCGTGTTTTAATAATCCAGATTGCATATCATTTATAATTTCTCGTTGTGTAAGAGAACGATTGTATACACGAAGTTCGTCAATTAAACCATTAACAGGCCAAGAAGACGAATATCCACCTAATCTAAATTGAGTCCAAGAAGCTAAACTAATACCCGTAACAGTATAATAATGCCAATTAGTATCTGACGTAGGCGCTGTAACTTGTATTCCATCTTGATAATATCTTATTGTTCCACCCCCAACATTATTATTATAAAAGTTTCCAGTTCCACTAGCTGTAGCCATTGTATAATAATTAGTATCTTGTCCTACGAAAGGAAGCCAAGAGCCAGCACTATTTCCCTTTCTCCAAAATGAAATTGAAACATTAGTTAAACTTGAGAATCCGGAAGGACTTGAAAAATTAACACTATTAGTATATGTCGTAAAATTTAAAGCATTTCCATTTCCAGCTTTTCCAGTTGTCCGACTCGCTCCACTTATAGTTCCATTATAATCATATTTTCCCCAATCAGAAACAAAACTACCGCTTCCCTCTTCAAATGGAGCATATAAAATTAAATCTCTATCTCCTTCTTGACTCTCTATTTCAACTTTATTATTTGATGAATTTGCAGTAAGTAAAGTAAAGACAGACGCAGGAGCTGTTCTATCTCTTGTAGTATTATAAGCTACATTAGAATATAAAGAATTTATCGAACCAACATAAGATCTAACTCTGTAATAATAAATTTGGTTATCATAAATATTGTCATCTATATAATTTTGTACATTTTCTCCTACCGTATTTATCTGTGTAAAACTAGAATTATCTGTGCTTCTTTCTATCTTAAAACCATCTTCACCTGTTGCAACATCGTTCCATGATAAATTAATTCTTCCATATTCGCTATTTAGAGGTTTATTGCTATCATATAAAGCGATTAAACCAGTAGGTTTTATATCACAAGATTCGTAAACATGAGCATAAACAGTTTGTGTCGCTCTACTATTAACATTAACAATTCCATTTGTAACAACAGAAGTATTAGTTCCAGGAACCGAAACTGACCAATTAACATTGCTAAAATTTATTGGTTCATTATTTGTTACATTTATTTGTTTATAATAATATTTTCTATCTAAAACAAATTCAGAACAACTACCATTTTCTACCCAAGAACCTTCTGTTTTAGAAATTGAATTACTCTCACTCCACTTGAAAGTATAATTTGATACACTACTTGCTGGAACATTCAAAATTTGATTATCACAACTAATTGCGCTATAAGAATCTCCAGTTTCACTCTCTCCAGATCCATCATAATAAGCACCGTCATCACAAGCTCCATTTAGAAGAACACTTGCGGAAGAAGAAGCACTATTATTAACAGACACTGTACATTTCTCGTAAATATTTCCACCAGCATAACTTACATAACTAGTATCTTGCTCTGGAATACAACTAGAGGCCGAAACGACATTTTCCCAACTATAACAAAATGTTTGAGAAGAAATACTATTTGCATTAGCATAAATTTCAAACTGAGCAATTGAAGAATTAATTGTATCAAATATAGAAATTGTCGTATCTATATCTGCGTCATACTCTGGAGCTCCAATAGCATACGAAGCACCACTAAATTTATCTTTAAGCTCTCCATTTCTCTCGCTAAAACTACCAGTTCCATTGTTTAAATAAACACTAAAACTCCTATCCGCTCTATCTTCATAAGAAACGATATAGTCTTGGTCTCCATCAAAATCAATATCAAAATTAGCACCACCTCCCTGATCTCCAGTAGTAAATACAACGCCTAAATTAGAGAAACTTCCATCTCCATTATTTTTAAATAAATAATGTGCTCCACTTCCCCCATTAGATTTTATATAATCAGGTTTTCCATCTCCTGTAAAATCTGCTGCAGCCATACTATAAGAATCCCAACTATTAGTATCCGAAATGACTGGCGTTTGGAATGTTCCATTTCCATTTCCATACCAAATGTAAGTAGCAGTATCTCCAGCTACAATAAAGTCCATGTTTCCGTCACTATTAAAGTCAGCAGCATCCATCTCTCTTGAAGATCCTGTTGGCTTACTTGCAGGACTAGTACCTTGAGTAAAAACACCAGCGCCATTGTTATAATAATATCTTTTCACATTTGTATTTCCAGATATAACGAAATCATAATCTCCATCATTATCAAAATCAGCAGCAGCAACTCCCATGACATAACTACCTTCTCCTAAAACCCCTGTACCTATTCTCGTTTCAGAAAATGTCCTATATCCCGTTTTATTATAATACCAAATATTGTTATAACCTCCAGTTATTATATCAAAATCTCCATCTCCATCAAAATCAGCAATAGCTAAAGAACGAGAATAGTATTCTGGTTTATCTCCTAAATAAGAAGGTTCTCCTAATGTTCCATCTCCAAAAATAGGAATATGATACATATAAACAGGATCTGTTAAAAGCATAATATAATATTCATCTTTCTCTTTTGTACCAGAACAAGAAGTTCCGTTATATAAACTCCAATAATCAACACCATTAGAGAAACTATAACTAACACTATCAGACCATCCTACTTGACGATATGTATTTCCCAAACTATTATTAACGGTATATCTATCAGCATATTCCAAATCAAACCCACTTTCCCCTTCATTGACTGTTATTGTATTAGACTGACCTATATTTGTTTTCGTAACAATTGCTTTAACACCATAATCATTTGGATTTTCAGTAGAAAGAACATCTTGTTGATCACGACAAACTAAATAATAATTCCAATCTCCAGCATTATTAACATCAGGACAACCCGCAGAACCAACACCAGCAGAATTTATTGTACAACTACAAGTACAACTTCCACCTACACAACTTGCCCAATCACTAGGATTATATGTTACACCTTCTTGAGTACCTCTAAACTGACAATCTTTCATATATTGATTACTTGTAGCATCAGCATCAGAACAAGAACCACTCAATGTTACAGTATCTGTATTGTTAAATAAAAATGGAGTAAGTGACATCGAAGAAGCGAAAGGTCTAGAATTTCCATAAACACTAAAATTCAAAGTAAATTGAGCGTTTTCATTTCCAACAGAATCTTGACATTTAATGTAATAGGTATATGTTCTATCATCATAAATTCTTAACATTTGACTATGATTTGTAACATAAGTATTAGAGAAAAATAACATATTAGCATAAGAAGTTCCAGAAACATTAGAATATTTACAAATAGCAGGTTCGTTAGTTGTTACATACCAAGTGATTTGCATTGAATTATCAATTCCTGATGGAATTGCAAATAAATAATTATTAGACGAGGGATTTCCGTAAGAAACAACGGGAGCTGTCCCATCTATTTCAAACTCATAAGAAGTATTCATAGAACTAGAATCATCATTGTTATACAAAACATTTCCACTTGAATCTGTTAATTGAACAAATACACGATAAGAACCATCAGTATTTGAAGAAGTGTTCCAATATCCAGCACTTTGCCAAATACTATCAAGTTTAGCGTAACTACCTATTCCTATATTTAATGATTGTTTATTTACAACAGTTGCTACATCACTCCAACTACCAGTATTTTTCTGAATTTTCATTGTAAGATAAGAGCTTATATTTCTTGTTCCCTCATTATCAATTCTAGATTGAGGTGGAGCATCTTGAACCTCTCCAAAAGAAATTATAGGAGCATGTAAACCATAAGAGGTAGCTAAACTTTCTCCTGCAATTAATATATTAGGAATATAAGAAGAGGTTCCAATATCTCCAAGACCAGGATTATATGTTCTCTCAGGGACAGAAGAACTATAATTAAATAATGCAATATAATCAGCATCTGTTCCAACAACATATTCTATTATACCATCATGATCTACATCTCCAAATGTAGGTAAAATATTATAACTCCCAATATCATTACCAGTCCATTCGTTTGTAGAAGTATAAGTATTAGACAAATTTTTTACAAGAGGAATTCCACTACTATATCCAACACTAAATTCTTTATTTCCATCTCTATCCCAATCTATAGCATCTCCAATAGAACTTCTATCTCCCGGATATGAACTAATTGAACCAAAAGAATATTTATTATCCCAAAATGATGTTAATCCAAATCTAAAACTACCAGCTATTTCTAAATCTCCGTCATCATCAATGTCTTCAATTGTTGCCCAATTAGACTGACCTCCTCTTATTGCAGACGAGAAATACTCATGATCATATCCATTTCCATTATAACTCCAAAGGTTCCCAGCCGAAACGCTACAATGAGGATATGTGAAAATTTCTAAACTACCATCATTATCAACATCAGCAACTCCAACTCTTCCTTGATTATCAATTTTTTGAACAGAACCAGGAGATTCTACAACATCTAAAGTTGCTTCTAAGACATAAGCAGAACCGCTCCATCCCCAAACAGTAACCCTATCTGAACCATAACCAGGAACAATTATCTCATCTTTTCCGTCCCTATCTACATCAGCAACCGCAAATCCATGAGAATCATCTGTATCAAAAGTATTACCAATTTGTGAATATGTAGAGCCTGTCCATTCATAAACACTAAAATAACCATTATAAGGAGAAGCTATTATCTCTAAATTAGAATCTCCATCACTATCACCAATATAAACAGTTACATAACTTCCTAAATCTGCAGAACGCCATTCTTCCGTATTTGATAATGCACTATAGACAATAACATGACCACTTGGTGTTCCAAAAATTATTTCCCTATCTCCATCCGCATCAACATCAGTTTCTGGATAAAAGAATGTTTGAGAATTATTATACGTTTTTGATGGAGCCGATTTCGCTCCATTTTCTGTTTTATCAAAATATATGTAAAAATGACGAGTGGTTCCTTTATTTGTTGTTCCATTTAAAACAAAATCTACACGACCATAAGCATTAGTAGCAGCATTATAACCAACTCCTCTATGAATGAAACGGGATGTAACTTCATGTAATAATTCTCCAGTATCATTATTATATTCAACTATTCTAAAACAATTATCACACATTGTTCCACTCGTACCTATATCGTTAAACATTTTTGTAAAATTAATTCCTAAAAGTTCAATCTTATAATCTTCTACATTAAAATCTTTTACAAAAATGTCTACCGGATATTTGTAATGCCAATCAGACTCCCACCAAGGGTCTAAAAATCCATAATCTCCATAACTACTTTCACCTTCTACCATAAACTCACCAGATGTTCCTTCTGGAAATTTCAATGTTACTTCGAAAACTTTTTCTTCGTTTGGAGCAAAAAATAAAGAATCACTCTTCTTTCTCTCAACAAAATTCGCTTTTATTTTTTCATGAGTATTATTTTTAACAATTTCTAAGTCATTTATCTTTTTCTTATCAAGGATAAAAGTATTTTCATTAGTATTTGATTTTCCTATCTTATTATCTTTTATTTGAATATTATTTTCTTCTAATTGATTATCAATATTTTCAATTCTTTTAGTTAAAACTTCTTGAAAGTTTTCGCTTACATTATTATTTCCAATTTCCATACTAACAGAACGTACTTTTCTAACACTTTCATAATAAACTTCATCTTTACTAAGAATATTATTTATACATGTCTTATTTGAATCATTTAATAAATCACAAAATTGTATCTTCTCTTTGGTTGCTTCACAAACAAACTTACCCATCTCTTCTGATTCTTTTGGTGACTCTTCATTATTACTATCAACTTTTGCTTCAAATTCAGAAGAGGAATTGCCTCCTATAAGATTATCATATACTTCCTTAAGAGAAATTCCTTTTTCGATAGGGTTTACATTGTCTTCATAACCAAAAATAATGTTCGTCGTACTATCACTCGTTTTATTTTCATTTAATTTTTTGTCTATTGCTTTTTTGCTTGAAGCAGATTCTTTCCATACCCAACCAGAAGAACAATAAGATATATTCTCTGAATAAATTTGTTTTATTTTTGGATCATCTTCATAATAAACTTCTTTAATATCTATAACGTCACCTTTTTCCTGAAATAAAAATCCTATATCTATATTCTTTCCTTTATTATCTAGATTTATAACATTTAAAATAACTTTAGATTCAATTACTCCACTATAAACATCTCCATCACTAGTTATTTTTATTCCTTTTTCTTCTGAATCTATTTTACTAAACTTAGTTGTCGGAATTCCTGAGTCCCCTTTTGGTAACGGAGGATCTGTAACTTTAACAATTTGATTTCTACCATAATAATCGTTTATAGTCCCCACACTCATTTCTGTATCATAAGCATGAAAAATACTTATATTAATATAACCTGGAGAATAGTCGTAAGAAGGAGTAATTCCATCTGTTGTATTACACCAAATATAATAATTTCCAGTATTCCAAATAGATATATCACAAGATTGACTTCCATCATTTGTTGTTCCTTCGAAACATTTATAGAAAATGTTTTGTCCAGAAGAATCGTTGTCAGCATAACAAGAAATTAATAAAGTATCACCATCAGGATCAGAAGCTGTCCAATTAACCATATAATTTTCATATTCTATATTACTTCCTAAAGGTGGAGTTATAACTTCTATCATCGGAATAGAATTTAATATTATTACAGAATCATTTTTTGAAATTCCATATTCATAACCATCGTATGGTTCTACAACACAAGTCCAATTGTCCCCTTCTTTAGTAAATGATGAACTTACTATATTTACATTACTAGCCTGAGTAACTTGAGAATATAAAACGGTATTATTATACCAAGTAAATCTATATTGTGAAGAATCTCCATCACCATCACTCCATCCAGAAGCTGTACAAGTTAAATTATTTGTAGTATATGATGAATCTGGAGTAATATTCACACTTGAAATAGAAGGCTTTATATTTTCTCTAAATGTTCTTTGATTTTCTGAATTTACATTTCCCGTACTATCATTTACATACATTTTAAATGTGTATGTAGTACCATCTGTCGTTGTTTTAGTTGAAGAACATATTCCAGAAGAAGGACTTATTGTTTGATTTACACCATTCCATTCAAGTATACATTTATCAATTCCAGAAGTTGGATCTGAAACAGTTGTATTAATTATAACCGAATTAGAAACTTGTCTAGATTGATTTGCTGGCGTTGGAACAACGTAACTTACAGTTGGGGCTGTCTTATCTATTTTGATTGTATTAGATTTAACAGCTTCTGTATTTGATAACTTATCATCAGAGAAATATCTAATATAACTTGTTCCTTCTGTTGACACATCGACTCTTGCAGAATATGTAGTAGTAGGCGTACATGTGTTAGCAGTATCTGTACAATATTTAATAATATTACATCCTGAGCCAGTACCATCATTACAAGCTAATGTTGTTCCTACATTATTTTTCGACCATGTATTATAAGTATAAGCGGTTCCTCCTGGTGGAGAAGTTCCAGTTGCTGTAGTAGTTGGAGCTGTTGCATCATAAGTAAAACTAGCAACACTTGATGTTCCTACATTATTCATTGTATCATTTATTCTAAACAATACTTGGATGTTAGAAGTTCCAGTGTATGTAGCTTGGCAATAACCAGACGAGTATGTAGCACTAACCCAAGCGCCTCCATTATTCCAGCTAACTTGACAACTTGAAGTATTTAATCCTGATCCGGAGTCACTTACTGAAGATCTTATGCTAACATTTTGCTTAAAGTAAGTTGTTGAATAATTACCAGAATACATTGTAGGAACTCCAACGATCGGCGCTGTTTTATCTATTTTGATTGTATTAGATTTAACAGCTTCTGTATTTGATAACTTATCAACAGAGAAATATCTAATATAACTTATTCCTTCTGTTGAAACATCAACTCTTGCAGAATATGTAGTAGTAGGTGTACAAGTATTAGCAGTATCTACACAATATTTAGTAATATTACATCCTGAACCAGTACCATCGTTACAAGCTAACGTTGTTCCTACATTACCTTTTGACCATGTATCATAAGTATAAGCAGTACTTCCTGGTGGAGAAGTTCCAGTTGCTGTAGTAGTTGGAGCTGTTGCATCATAAGTAAAACTAGCAACACTTGATGTTCCTACATTATTCATTGTATCATTTATTCTAAACAATACTTGGATGTTAGAAGTTCCAGTGTATGTAGCTTGGCAATAACCAGACGAGTATGTAGCACTAACCCAAGCGCCTCCATTATTCCAGCTAACTTGACAACTTGAAGTATTTAATCCTGATCCGGAGTCACTTACTGAAGATCTTATGCTAACATTTTGCTTAAAGTAAGTTGTTGAATAATTACCAGAATACATTGTAGGAACTCCAACGATCGGCGCTGTTTTATCTATTTTGATTGTATTAGATTTAACAGCTTCTGTATTTGATAACTTATCAACAGAGAAATATCTAATATAACTTATTCCTTCTGTTGAAACATCAACTCTTGCAGAATATGTAGTAGTAGGTGTACAAGTATTAGCAGTATCTACACAATATTTAGTAATATTACATCCTGAACCAGTACCATCGTTACAAGCTAACGTTGTTCCTACATTACCTTTTGACCATGTATCATAAGTATAAGCAGTACTTCCTGGTGGAGAAGTTCCAGTTGCTGTAGTAGTTGGAGCTGTTGCATCATAAGTAAAACTAGCAACACTTGATGTTCCTACATTATTCATTGTATCATTTATTCTAAACAATACTTGGATGTTAGAAGTTCCAGTGTATGTAGCTTGGCAATAACCAGACGAGTATGTAGCACTAACCCAAGCGCCTCCATTATTCCAGCTAACTTGACAACTTGAAGTATTTAATCCTGATCCGGAGTCACTTACTGAAGATCTTATGCTAACATTTTGTTTAAAGTAAGTTGTTGAATAATTACCAGAATACATTGTAGGAGCTCCAACAATCGGCGGAGTATTATCAACACAATTATTAGCTACACAAGAATATCCTGCTACACATTGAGCCACAGTTAAACAATCTTTCCAAACTCCATTATCACAATAATCATTATCTGAATCGTTATCAACATTCCATGAAACATCCTGATTAGCAACATATCCATCTCCATAAGACAATTCGCCATTATAATCATTATCTTTAGCACAATTTCCAGTTGGAACACACATATCCGAATCATCATTTGTATCACAAATGGCACCTATAGTAGTATCACAGGCAGATAAAGAAGCTCCATTTGCGGATTCGAAACATTTTCCACCAACACAAACAGCATCAGCATCACAATCGGTATATCCATTATTTATTTTAATTAAACAATTATTTCCCGAACAAGTTCCACTACATTTTGCGGCAGTACAAGTTTCTGAATTCTCTAAAGTTGCAATTGCAGCAGCATTTGAACAACAAGTAGAATCACAAGCAGAATATCCACAAGTTGTAGAGCACTTTTCATCGGCAACATCACTTTGATTCCAAGAATTTGTTTCGGAATCTATATTATAACAAGAGTTAGAAGCTCTTTCATCACACTGAGGACTTCCAACCCCTGTATCATTTTCACAATTACTATCTATACTATCAAAATAAGTACTTGATATAGAATAACAATGACCATCATCAAATAATCCAAAAATATCATTTCCATCATTATCGCATCTTCCTGAAGAACAGGCGCCATCTTGTTCAGTTACATTTGATATTTTTGTAGCCCCGACACATATTGCAGCATTAGCTAATTTTGATAAACATAATCCCGAAGAACTACAAAACTGAGAAGATGTACAATCAGCATTTTTTGTACAACTATTAACACAATTTCCTGAAGAACACCTATAACCAGCCGTTTCATTACATTGACTATTTGTTGAACAATCAACCCAAGTTCCTGCATTACAATAATCTAAATCATTATCACCATCTACATTTAAAGAAGAATATCCACTAACATAACATATACTATTATTCACACACGCATTCGATGTTGAACAACAAGCATCATCAGATGAACTTGAAACAAATCCATTATCCATTCCCGTCCCAGCCATTCTTGTTCTTTTACTTTCACCAGAGTCATCCATACAACAAGTAGTTGCAGCAATATTTCCACCAATATTCCAAAATCCTCCAACCGCAGCACAAGCTACTGAAGAAGAATCTGCAGTTAACCAACCTATATCTGTTTTAAAAATATAAGCACTACCACTATCAATTCCTTTATCATCATCACGATTAGCTCCAACTATAGCATAATCTCCACTCATTGATACACTACGACCAAAAAAATCACTAGCAGCACCATCACTGGCGGTTAATTTCTGAACCTGAGTCCATACACCATTGATATTTTGGAAGACATAAGCAGAACCACTATTAGAATCATCTCCAAAAGAACCTACTACAACATAATTGTCATATATAGAAACATCACTACCAAACCTACCATCTAAAACACAATCACTAGCTGTCAATTTCTTAACCTCAGTCCACACACCATTGATATTTTGGAAGACATAAGCAGCCCCTCTCCAATTATCAGCACCAGAAGAGCCTATTATGGCATAATCACCATCAATATTTATGCTATTTCCAAAAAGACATTGGTTCACACAACCACCAACTGTCAATTTCTGGACCTGAGTCCATACACCATTTATACGTTCAAAGACATAAACACTATAATTCATATTCCCTAAAGAAGATACCATAATATAATTACCCATTATTTCCACCACTGCAGAACCAAAACCATCGTTAGCAACTCCATCACTAGCTGTCAATTTCTTAACCTCAGTCCATACACCATTTATACGTTCAAAGACATAAGCACTACCACTAGCACTACCTAAATCATCATCATTTGGAGAACTAACAATAGCATAAATACCATCTATACTTACTTTATATCCAAAATTATCATTTGAAGCACCATCAGTGGCTGTCAATTTCTGAACCTGAGTCCACACACCATTGATATTTTGGAAGACATAAGCACTACCACTATCAATTCCTTTATCATCATCATAAGGAGAACCAACAATAGCATAAATACCATCTATGGATACACTATAACCAAAATTATCATTTGAATCACCATCAGTGGCTGTCAATTTCTGAACTTGAGTCCATACACCATTGATATTCTCAAATACATAAGCACTACCACTAGCACTACCTAAATCATCATCATAAGGAGAACTAACAATAGCATAAATACCATCTATACTTACTTTATATCCAAAATTATCATTTGAAGCACCATCAGTGACTGTCAATTTCTGTGTCTCTACATATGTGCCGAATCCACAATACTCTAAATCTGCACCATCTCCACCACCTGTATTTAATGTTGAAGCAATATTATAACATCCAGAAGCAGTACTATTATCTGGATCTCCTGAAACTCTATTTCCTTGAGTTGGAGCTTCAAATACACAATCAGTAGAATCGTCACAACACCAATAATTATTAGTAGAATCATTATAACTCCCTTGAGAATTTTTCTTCCAACCAAATTGCCACTCTCTCATAAAATCTGAATCTCCTGAAAATAATGCAATTGACATTAATCCATTTGTTGAACCCAAATAAGAACCTAAATCCCACCAAATCCAATTTGTTGAACAACCAGAACTAATTGATAAACCATTTTTAATATCTCCTAAATCGTATCTTGTTCCATCAGCATTTTTTAAAACAATATCACTATTAGCAGATAAACTACAAGGATCATAATTATAAATAAAACATAAATCACTATCTGAAGTAGTATAACCAGTTTTAGCAGTAACCATTCCGTCCCCTGCAAACTGCCACCAATTAGAATCTGAAGAATAAGTCTGAGTTCTAGAATAATAATAGTTCAAATCTCCTAAATCTGTAGAAATCGCTTCAGTTCCTCTATCTAAATATTTCGCAGGAGCACAAAACCATTGCTTTACTAATTGAATATTTCCTTCTTGAACTCCACCGTCACCAATAGCGTCATAACAAACTGCATTTTCATCACCAGCATTATAATATTGACAGAAATCATTACCCGTCCCAGAACATTCCGCATGTGTAGAACATTCTTTAATTATAAAATTAGAATTAATAGTATTAGTATTCCCAGCACTATCATAAGATGTATAATATCCATCATAACAACCATAATCCAAAGTTTCATTAAATGAGAAATAAGATGACGATTGAGAATTAACCTGCTCAAAAATATAAGCTGAACCACTATTGCTACCTAAATCATCATCATTAACAGAACCTACAATAATTGAATTTCCTGATACTGCAACCTGTCCATATTTATTACTTCCAAATTGATCTCCAGCAGCATTATCACTGGCTATTACTTTTTGAAATTCTTCCCAAACACCATTCACTTTTTTAAAAACATAAATAGAACCTTTATTATCAGTCCCATCTTCACTTCCAATAACAATATAATTTCCATCTATATTTATACTACTGCCAAAATAATCTTCAGCAATAGCAGAATTTGGTAATAACTTTTGAATTTGATTCCATGAACCACTACTATTACGTTCAAATACATAAACAGAACCACTACTACTCCCAAAATCATCATCTCTAATTGAACTAGCAATCAAATAATTTCCATCCATAGCAATATCATACCCAAATCTATCATCAACCGCTATATCAGAAGGAGTTAAAATTGCAACCTGATTCCAATCACTGCTAGTATTTCGCTCATAAACATAAACGGCGCCACCATCACTAAAAGCTAAATCGGATCTATAAGCACTAATACCAACATAATCACCAGAGATTGCAACAGTATAACCAAAATAAGATGCTTCTTCATCATTCAATCTCGGTGTTACTTGAGACCAATATCCACTATTAGTCTTTTCAAATATATAAGCACCATCTGATAATGAATTACCAACAACTAAATATTTATCACTTAAATCTATATCATGACCAAACCCAAAAAGATTTCCAGCTGGATTTGATTTTATTTTTTGTATTTCTTTCCAAATACCATTTGTATCTCTCTCATAAATATATACTGCCCCACTTCCACCTGTTATATCATCATCTCCTATGGCACCTACTGCAATATAATTTCCATATATACTAACTGCATATCCAAAATTTATATTCCAAGAAGTAGGAACATCAGCATGTTTTAATTCTTGAACTTTTTTCCAATTACCATAGGAATCCCTTTCAAATACATAAGCGCCACCATGAGAAATAGCAGGATTATCACCCTTAAAAAATCCAACGACAGCATAATCACCATAAATATCTACACTCTCACCAAATTCATCTCCCGCACTAAATCCATTAACCCAAGTAGAACCATAATTTGTTCCACCAGATAAATCCGTTTCACTATTAAAATTAAGATGTAAAACTAAATTATTATCAAATTCATGTTTTTTATAATTATCTGTATACAACAGATTAACTTCCTCTGAAGTTAAAGACTTGCTATATACTCGCACATCATCTATTTTACCATTAAACAATAAATTTGGACCAGTATAAAAAACGCCTATTTCTAAATCTGTATTTCCCGTAGCAATAGTACGAGCTCCAGATGCTTCTTTTATTCCATTAACATAAAGTGTCATAATAGCTCCATCATAAACACACACAGCATGATACCAAGTATTTATCTGCGGAGCCCAACTTGCTTTCACGTATTCAGAACCAGATGCGCAAGCTATATTTTGAGAAATACCAACCTGCAAATTATAACCATTTCCCCAACTAGGCATTTTAGATATTATCCCTTGCCATTCACTCAAAGAATTTGAATTAAACCAAGCACCATAAGAAAATTTTTCTCCAGCTGTAAAATCAAGAGCTGCATTAGTACCACCAACTACTACGTAATCACCTCCATCAAAGCTTCTATATCCTTCTGTAAAAGTTCCAAAAGAATTTACTTTTTCTTTTTCTATAAATGTACTATAATCTTTTTGAAAATCAGTAGCTTGATCATGATTAAATATAGATAAATTTAAACCCTCATTTTTATCCTCTATAATAGAAAAATTAAATAAAATATTTGTACTAGACAAAATTTCATTATTTGCAGGAGAAAGTATTGTCAAATTTGGAGAATTAACATCAGAAATACAATAACCTACATTATTATTGTATATCTCTTGAATTTCCTCTAGAGATAATGAACGATTATAAACTTTTAACTCATCTATTTTACCATTCCAATATCTATCATTACCTAAATCATTCATAGCACTACCTATTATAAAATCTGTAACTGTTCCATAAACTATATTTCCTTTAACAGTACTATCTGTATTTTCCAGTTGTCCATCAACATATATTTTTTGAACACTACCATCATAAGTTCCAACTACATAATGCCAAATATCAGTGTCTGTTATTGTTAAACCAGATAACTGTTTTGTAGCTGTCCCATTACCTACTTGAAATTTAAATTTATTAGATTCCACTCCTAACCAATAACCATATGTCCCAGTATTTCCTCTTCCTCCAATAAATCTTACCGTATCTATATCAGACGTTTTTACCCAAGCTGAAATAGTAACTGCATTACTTGGAGCAAATAAATTATCTGAACCTAAATTAATATAATCTTTAACCCCATCAAAATATCTTCCTCCATTAAATTTTCCAGAGGTATAAGTAGAACCATAATTTATTCCACCACCTAAATCATCGCTATCATCAAAAGATAAATCTAAATTACTTACTCCATTATAACTATACAATTCTTGAATCTCTGAATCATTTAATATTCTA
This sequence comes from Candidatus Woesearchaeota archaeon, assembly GCA_964612895.1. Classification (GTDB taxonomy): domain Archaea; phylum Nanobdellota; class Nanobdellia; order Pacearchaeales; family GW2011-AR1; genus JAGVXH01. Next base: position 5,809 of record CAZTFL010000001.1, on the reverse strand, counting down.
CTAAAAATTTTAAACTCATCTATTTTACCATCAAAATATCTATCTGAATTATCATACGATTTTCCTATCCAAAATTTTGAGTAGGGATAAAAAGTACCTACCAAAGAATCACTACTAACATAATTTCCATTTACATACGTTTTAATAAAATTATTTGATGAAAAAGAACAACTAACTAAATTCCATTGATTCAATGTTAAAGTAAATGTTGTTCCCTCCCAATTAGTACCAGCACCATAACCACAAGCCCAACTACCATCTGCATATTGACCAAAAGTTATTCCATATTTTGTACCATTATCATAATGAGCACCTCCAATTCCTCTATAATTTGAAGCACTTTCTGGATAAACCCATGCAGAAATAGTAAAATCATTACCAAAAGACGACTGAGATATATATGTATCTATATAATCATTCGTTCCATCAAAACTTCTCGCACCACTAATCTTTCCAGTTGTATAAGTAGAACCATAATTCACTCCACCATCAAAATCACTACTACCATTAAAAGATAAATCTAAAATATTTCCTTGTAAATAATCTATTTGTTCTATATTCCCTTGACTACACATTTCCCCAGAATCACAATCAAAATCATTAATACAATTTGCATAAAAACTTTGAGACTTGCTCCCACAATTGTTAGTTATATCACAAATAGACATCCCATATTCGAAATTTTCCCCTCTATCATAATTGTTTAAATTAAGGATAAAAGGATTAATCCCTGTATTCTCTGGAGCCATATAACCAGTATTATAAATATTATTTATCTCTTCTCCACTTAATGCTTTATTAAAAAATCTAACGTCATCTAATTTTCCATTAAAAAAATAACTAGATGTAGAATATCCATATCCTATCGAAAATGTGGAAAAAGTTGCACTACCAGTTGTCGCTTGACTTCCTTCATAAACACCATTCCTATAAATAGAAACCTTATTACCATCATAACTAACAGCATAAAATCCCCATGCACCTATTGGAATACTTACAGATTTAGGATAATAATACTCTCCACTAACCCCCCCATGAGTATACTTCCAGCTATTATCACCATACCAATAAAATAAAGTATTGACACCAGAACCTATCGGCATTTTACTCTCAGCATTTCTATTCGCCCAATAAGTTATAGTATATTGGTTAACAGTTCCAATACCAGAATAACTAATACCCCCAGCGCCAGAAAAACTACCACCACCATCATATTTTCCAGCAGAAGTATAAGAATAACTTCCATAAGCACTACCACCACCTAAATCACTACTATTATCAAAATTTAACTCAAAAATTGTATTACTAGAATATAAACCATCATTCATTAAATCTCTTCTACCATATAAATATAAACTTCTAACTTCTTCTGTGCTTAAAGCCGAATTGTATATTTTAGCTTCATCAATAAAACCATTGAACTGACGAGCTAAACTCTCTGCACCTATCACAATAAAAGAGGGTTGAACTCCTATCTCATTTGAAATAGAAACAGAATTCTTTAAAATTCCATTAACATATAGTTTTACACTATTATCTGACCAAACTGCAACAACATGAGACCAACTATTAAGTGGAATTGTTCCAGCTCCTGAAGAATGATAACCAGAAGAAGTCCTTCCATACCAAAAAGTTTGTAGTGATCCACCATTTTCAAGACTCAAATAAAAAGAATTTGGTAAAATACCTTGAATAATTGTAGACCTCTCACTAGGATAAGATCTAGGATATATCCACGCAGACATAGTTAAATAAGTATTTGCATTTTTTACATTACTTGTATTAATATATTCAACATTTGAAGAAACACCAAAATTTCTCGCTCCGCCTATTTTTCCATTACTAGTCCAAGTAGAACCATAATTTACACCATTTCCATAATTTTCTGATGTATCAAATGTAGCATCTAAAATCAAACCTTCCTCTTTAAGTGGATAATATTTATCTCCATTTTTACTAACTGAAACATTTTTCAAAATACTAGAATTAATATAACCTGTAACAAAAAAATTATCAGCAGTTGTGAAGTAATCATCACTTGGACTAATAAAACTTAAATCTGCTTTCAGAACACAATTCCCATTATAACATGTATCAGTACTTCCACACTGCGCATCCTTATAACAATCATACCATATACCATTTGCACAATAATCGTAATCCCCATCATTATCTACATTAATAGATGTACTTCCAGAAGACACATATTCATTTGAAGTTAAAGTTCCATCATAATTAGAATCATAAACACAAGCACCTGTAGGAACACACATATCTGAACTATCAACACCATTACATATAGCTCCTTGACTCGTATCACAAGCGCTTGAAGTTGCAGTAGAAGAACTTATTTGATAACAATTTCCACTAGTACAAGACGAACTTAAATCACAATCAAAATAACCATTATTTCTCGTATAAACACATCTACCTCCATAATTCGTAAAAGTAGTACAAGTTCCAGTACAATCACTTGAACCAGAACAAGCATCATTCCTCTCGTCCTCAGCATATTTTCCTGCAGGATTACAATCAGAATTCTCATTACATTTCTCTTCCCAAGATAAAGTAGGAGTAGATGTTCCATTTAAAGCACTACTCCAATAAGTAGGACTAAAAGTCCATCCACTAATAGGAGCATTACTATAAGTATTAAAATTAGATAATGCAACTGCTGAACATCCACTTGCACCAACACAAACACCCGAGTTCAAAAAACCACACGGATATTTGTAACAAGGAGATTCATCATTTCTATAATAACCATTAGTTATTGGATTCTCATGACTATAATCCCATCCTAAAATAGCACCAACTTTATTATTTGATGTATAAACAGAAGCTGCAGAAAAGGAATTTGCTATTGTTCCACTACCTGTCCAACTTTCACCAATTAATCCACCAACCCAATCACCATTAGCTCCATTTACATCCCCTGCGGAATAAGTTCTATAAACTCCCCCAGAATGCAATCCACCCGTTAATCCACCACTATTAGGTCTTCCATCTAAGTCAGTAATGACATAAGAATCATATACCCCAGAAGAATATATATCTCCAGTAAATCCACCAGAATATGGATTACTAGCATATACTTCCCAATTAGAATTATAATCACTATTTGCTGAAGATGTATATACATTTCCATTCGTAATACGACCAATTAATCCACCTACATAAGAAAACCCACTAACTTCTCCACTAACAGAACAGTTAGTAACACTACCCCCAAGCATATGACCAATTAATCCACCTACATAAGAAAACCCACTATTTACATCAATATTAATCAATTTTAAATTTTTTATAGTAGCTCCATTTGTTATTCCAAAAAAACCAAGATAATCTCCTAAGCCACTACTACTATTTATAAGTACATTATAAACTTCGAAATAATCTCCATTAAAATTACCACTAAAGTTGTAGGCATTATAATAAGTAGTACAAGATTCATCTTCACCGGAACCTGTACATTCTTGATAAGAGTTATAATTTCTACCAATAGCATAAATCCATTGATTATTACAATCAATATCATTAATTAATTTAAAATAAGAAGACATATATGTTCCAGTTTCACCAACTTGTTTTAATGCAGCACAAGTAGATATAGTATATGGATCTCCACTTGTTCCACTTCCTCCCCAACTAGGATCAATAACCCAATCATAGATAACCGAACCACCAACACTTCTTAAGTCAAAAACTTTCTGAGTATAAGTCTCATCTTGACTTAAATTAGTTAAATAAATTTGATTTTTTATAAAATCTGATATATTCTCAAATGTAGCTAATAATACATTTCCATCTTTTTCATAAACTTCTACACGGCCTCCATTTGTTGAATGAGCATAAATACTAATATCTCTTCTATAATTCAATCCTTCTTTAAATTCAATCCTCAAAAAATCTCCCAAAGGAACTTCATAAGTAATTCCATCTAAATTAAAAACATCCTCATAGACATTTGAAACAAAATCGCTCCTATCAATTCCAAGATGTTCAGCATTTTCTATTTCTATATAAAGAGTATAACTCTGATTTGACAAGTGAGGAACCGTCCATTCTATATAATCAATATAACCATCTTCATCTTCGTCATAAGCAATAAAATCAGAATATAAGGCATCTTCAGAATCAATATTAATTTCATTTTTATTAGTAAAAAAACGCTCACTATTTATTGGAGCACAAACACCATCAGCATTAACAGCAGCATCTCCTAAACAGCCTAAACGTCTTAATTCTAAAAATTGATTTGAGGTTAAATCAGAAGTGTCGTTAATATCTTCAGATGTCTGATTCTCATAATCTAATGTTTGATTAATACTTTCATTTAAAGAATCGATTAATTCTATACTCTCGTTTAATTCTAAGGTTTCATTTATTCCCGAAGTCTGATTCTCATAATCTAATGATTGATTAATGCTTTCATTTAAAGAATCAATTAATTCTATACTCTCGTTTAATTCTAAGGTTTCATTCCCCCCTAAAGTTTCGTTTACATCCGAAGTTAAATTATTAAAATCCAAAGTATCATTTTCTATATTCATCGTAGAATTTTCATCAACTAAAATTGAATTATTAATTTCTAATGATTGATTATTATTTTCTAAAACATTAATAACAAAACCAGTAAGAATTCCAACATTTAAACCAGATTCAACATTTTTCTCTCTAAAATCATCGGCTCTCTTATTATTTTTATAATTTTCAGGCATTATAATATCTTCCATAATAATTCCACCTGTATAAACAGGGTCTTCCTTTTCATATTCTCTATTATAATCTTCAACATCTTCATCAACTAATGTAACATTAGAAATATCTGACATATCTTCAGATAAACTAGAAATATTTTTTATATTAGAAATATTAACAATAGGCAAAATATCTTTATTTTTATGCCAAACAAGTTTTAATCTATCAACATCTTGCATTCTTATTTCTAAAGAACTATCCAATTCTGTATAAGCCAAAACATTAGTATAATTAAGTGAATCATCTGCACTAATTACAATAATTTCACTAGAATCCGTTTTTGTTTTTTTTACTTTTGGAGCTTCCGTATAATAACTAACAGCAACAATGTCTTCTTTTTTAACTTCAGAACTAATATTTACAATTGTAGAATCATTATTTTTCTTTATCTTAGATTCTTTTTCTAATTGTTTTTCATTAACAACATTTCCAGTAATTCCAAAAATGTTTTTAAAAAAATCTTGAACTCTTGTTAAAAAATTACCATCCGAATTTCCAATAACATTTCCAGTAAAAATTGTTTGCATCGCAGAATTATTCTCAAAAACATCCGAAATTTTATTTATATTTTCTAAAGCTTTTTCAACTTCATAACTTCCTTTTATCACGCTTATATTTTGAGCATCTTTTGGAATTAAAACCTCTTCTGTGCTATTCTCACTATTATTCGCAACAACAATCCATTTTACTGGCCTACCTATAACAATTTGTTCTCTATAAACAGTAAAATTAGATGTTTGATTCTCTATATTTAATGTTAGATTGATACTTTCATTTAATTCTAAGGTCTCATTCAATTCTAAAGTCTCATTCAATTCTAAGGTCTCATTCAATTCTAAGGTCTCATTCAATTCTAAGGTCTCGTTCAATTCTAAGGTTTCATTTAATCCTAATGTCTCGTTTAATTCTAAGGTCTCATTCAATTCTAAAGTCTCGTTTAATTCTAAGGTCTCGTTCAATTCTAAGGTCTCATTCAATTCTAAGGTTTCGTTTAATTCTAAAGTCTCATTCAATTCTAAGGTCTCATTCAATTCTAAGGTCTCATTCA